>JBFKDQ010000035.1:0-38609 GCA_041619555.1 Oceanococcus sp.
GAAACGTATCTGTATTCCACGCCGGACTATCAGCAGCATCTGCTGAACGGCATTCTCACCGCGGCCAGGCGCGTTCCGGCCAGCTGCGAGGTGAACCCCAAGCCGGACGGTGTGCCGGAATACATCGAACCCGAACTGATCGCCTGCGAGCAGCAGTTGGTGCCGTAAGCCGAATAGCAGGGTGGTGAAAAACGCGGACAAGCTCGCCGCTGATGTGTGAGCATATACCCATGGGAATGAGCGGAGTCAAAGCCCTGTGAGAGGCGAAGAATTCCAGCAAGCTGGACTGTTTTCTGATGTCAGCCTGGAGTCACGAATCCCGAAGAAGCATCCGCTTCGCAAGATTCGTGCTCTGGTCGATGCGATCCTTGGATCGATGGACAGCACGTTTGCTGGCTTGTATTCAGATCATGGTCGGGCATCGATCCCACCCGAGCGACTGCTACGGGCCTGCTTGCTGCAAGTGCTGTACAGCATTCGTAGCGAACGGGCGTTGATGGAGCGATTGGATTTTGATCTGCTTTTCCGATGGTTCGTCGGGCTGAATATTGATGATCCTGTCTGGGATCGCACGACGTTCAGCCAGAACCGCGAGCGCCTGCTGAACGAATCGGTGCTGAGAGAATTTTTCGACCGGATCGTGCTGGTGGCTGAATGGAAGCGACTGACCTCGAATGAGCATTTCAGCGTAGACGGTACGCTGATTGATGCCTGGGCCTCCCACAAAAGCTTCAAGCCCAAAGACGGCCCGAGGGGGCCAGGCAAAGGCAGGTCGGCCGGCGACTTCAAAGGTGTATCCCGCTCCAACAAGACGCACGAATCCACGACCGATCCGGATTCGCGTCTATACAAGAAAGCGAAGTTTGCAGAAGCCAAGCTGCGCTTCATGACGCATACCCTGATGGAAAACCGCAACGGATTGATCGTGGATGTGGAAACGACGCGCGCCACCGGCAAAGCCGAACGTGAAGCGGCCGTGACGATGATCAGGCGCAAGGGTCTACGTGCCGGATCAACGCTCGCCGCCGACAAGGGTTACGACGCCAAAGCCTTTGTGCGTCAGCTTCGAAGCCAGGGTATCCGGCCTCCTATCGCTGCCAAGAAAACCGGCAGCGCGCTGGATGCCCGCACCACTCGCCACGCCACCTACGCGATGAGCCTGAAGTGCCGAAAGATGATCGAAGAAAGTTTCGGCTGGGCCAAAACCGTCGGTGGATTCCGTAAGACTCGCTTCAAGGGATTGTCGCGAGTCTCCAGCCAAAGCCTGCTGACATTCGCGGCGTACAAGCTGACGCGGATGAGCACACTGTGGGGCTGGGCGCCAAAGGCGAGTGCGAGATGACACAGGATCAATCGGTCCGAAATCTGCGATTTGGCCCAAACGTGGTCCAGGTCTCGGCTGGCTGGTGCTGTGACCGTCGAATTCTCAACAATCTGGCTGGAATCATGCTCGTGGGCGAGCGATTTTCACCACCCTGTTAGTGGTGCCAGTGGTTCCCGTTGGCCGAATGCGCTTGAGGTCGTGCGCCGCCATCCCGCCCCACGTGAATTTTTACATGTAGCAGGCAGCATGAGAGATGCCTTCTTGCGACAAGGATCCCGCTTCGACGCGCCCACATCGCTTGGCGTGAAAATCGCAACGACCTGCGCCTCCTTGGATCGTGACGTTCCTACCTGCATCTACAAACGGTACGATGGCGGAAAGCTCAATATCTCACTGTCTAGGCGCCGGCGGAGCTTACGGTCGCAATGGCGAAAACGTGCCAGGGATTATCGAACAGATGAAAAATCGGATATCGCAGTGCTTATATTTCGTCTTATTTCTGCTTTTGGTTGGATGTGGCCGCGGAGGTCGAGAGCCGTACTCCATCAGTGTCATGACGTATAACGTCCATCACGGAGAAGGCCCCGACGGGGTTGTTGACTTGGGTCGCACTGCTCAGGTGATCGGCAGTCTGAATCCGGACATTGTTGCGATTCAGGAGGTTGACCGCTTCACGAATCGAAGCATGAGTCAAGACCAGACGGCTGCACTGGCAGCGGCGTCCGGAATCCCGTTTCATGTCTTTGGGCGCGCGATCGATTTTGACGGCGGCCAGTATGGAGTCGCGATCCTGAGCAAGTTCCCGATCGTTTTGTCAGGAAACGAAATGCTTCCGCATGCGGCCGAAAACGAAGCCAGGACGGCCCTGTGGGTAGTGATCGAGGTGCCCGGATTGGGAGAGGTACTGATGGTATCAACTCATTTACAACCGGGTCCGGATGACGACCGGTTCAGGCAAGCGTCGAGGATTGTGGAATTGTTTGCACAGGAACCCTTGACGCCCGCAGGGACCACGTTTCCGCCCTATGTCATTCTCGCAGGCGACCTGAATGATGTCGTCGGAAGCCGTACGATGAGTCTGTTAGAGGGCCATTTTTTCGACGGGTTTGCCGGTCCAGAGACACCAACTTTTCCATCGGCCTCTCCGAATCGAAAGATCGACTGGATCATGGTGCGCGATGATTCGAGCCTGGTTCCGATAGCATCGCAAGTTGTGGATGCGCCAGATGTCTCTGACCACTTGGCGGTGTATTCGGTTCTCCAGGTGCCGTAGCGAGGATATTGCGTTGAAAAGATAGTCGTTGCGGGACCCGTCCCAGCGAGGGTTGTCCGTTAGGTTGTAGCCCGTGAAGTTCGCGAGCAGTTCATAACCTGCCTCTGATAGGTGCCGGGTAATATTCTCGAAATGCAGGCTACAGTTTGCGGCGAGGATGAAGCGGCGACGGTGTCTTAGGATATCGAGTCCCTACAGAATATTAAGTTCATAACCCTCCGCGTCCAAGGACAGGAAATCAACGTCCTGGATCTTACATTCGTCAAGAACCTGACGGAGCGGCTTGGCGGGGACTCTGACTGAGCGGCGCCAGGCGGGGAGGCCGTGCTGGTCGCGGTGGAACTGGTGCTGCAGTCCGGGGCGTCCAGTGCAGAGCATGTGCTCATTGTCCTGATCGGCGGCACCGGCAAGACGCATCTGGCCACGGCGCTAGGCGTGGCGGCCATCACCCAGCACGGCAAGCGCGTGCGCTTCTATTCCACTGTCGAGTTGGCCAACACCCTGGAGCAGGAGAAAGCCGCCGGCAAGGCCGGCAAGCTCGCTCATCAGCAGATGCACCTGGATCTCGTCATCCTCGATGAGCTGGGCTACCTGCCATTCTCACAGGCTGGCGGAGCACTGCTGTTTCACCTGCGGTCGAAGCTCTACGAGCACACCAGCGTGATCATCACCACCAACCTGGTCTTTGCCGAGTGGGCCAGCGTCTTCGCTGACGCCAAGGTGACCACGGCCCTGCTGGACCGGCTCACGCATCATTGCAGCATCATCGAAACAGGAAGTCGTATCGATTCCGCCATTCCAGCCAGAGGCCAAGGCTCGCATCAGGGTCAGAGAAGCCAACAAGACAAGCTCCGATTCCAGCCTGGGTGCTGTCGCAGAAGTCAAGCGCTGAAGCTACAATCCATGCCCGCTGACAGCCCAATTGTCAGCTCCCGTCCCTGGTCATTTTTCAACGCGCACAGGTGGTCAGTTTTGGGTGCGCGGCAACATCCTGGGTAACGAGGACCAGGCCCTGGCCCTGCTGCACGAGGAAATGGCCAGGCCGCTGAATGGCGATCTGTGCCTGCGGGTTTCGCATGCCATGCGCTGGCATGACCGGCGCCAGCTACCTCGCGCCCGGGCATTGCTCGCCGAGCATTGCGCCCTGCTTACACCGGAACGTGCGGCGGCAATTCGGCGGATCGCTGCGGGTCCGCAGCCGGCGACGGGCGGTGACAGCGTCGAGGTCCACAGGCGGATTCCCGCTGCCAGCCCGGCAGCGCGCCCCATCAGCCTGGCGCCAGCGGCGCAGAGCGCTGATGGCGGCCGGGCAATCGGCGGTGTGGCGCGCTGCGGTCGTGTGTCGTCAGCGTGAATCCGTTGCATCGCGATTCCTTTCCTGAAGGCGCGGACAGTCTGCTCGCCGACTTCCCGGGTCGCGTCAGCCCGGTGGTCCGGCTCATGGGCGTGGTCGCTGACATGCTGGGCTGGTCCGAACAGGAGATCCGGATGGATCCGGCCATCGTGATGTTCGGGTGCCAGGCCGAAATGCTGGCCAAGGGCCACCCGCTGGGGGCGACGGGCCTGGTCCAGACCAGCACGTTGGTCTGGCAATTGCGCGATCAGGCCGAGGCCCGGCAGGTGGATGGTGCATGCACGGCGCTGCAGCACTATGGCGGGCTGGGAAGTGCTGAATTTGTGTATATCTTCGAGCCTAAGGGGCCGGCGTCCGCTTAAGAATAGCAGCGGCTTGAGCGCGTTTTCAATGCCAATCTTCCCTCAGACCTTCGGGGCTAGTTGAAGCTGTTCCAATTCGCCCCGGGAGAATTGGTCCGGGCCTTGCAGGTCTGATCTGGGAACAGATGAGGGCTTCCTGAGGGCCTCGCGCGGGATTGGACGAGAGCCACTGCACATGATGTAATCCGTCCCTTCAAATTCGACAGATCAGCGTTCACGTGCATTTCAACAGCCGCCTTCAGTCACTACATCCAGATGTTTTTCAACACAAATTGACGATGCCCGACAGGCCCCGGCGGTGGCGTGGCGACAAAATGAGATTCGCAACGGCTTTATCGCTGGTCCCGGTATTTTCCCTGCTTCTGGGTTGCGGCGATGGGGGCATTGCACCCCGGGCAGATGACGAGCCGGAGATCAGCGACCGGAGTCCGAGGGTGGTGGTTGCGGTTGTGGATACCGCGATCAACCCCTATCACGATTTCTTCTATGCCGGCAGCCCGATTTATCCGGATGCCGTACCGTCCGGCGTGACGCCCGAGATTCTGGCCGAGCTGAACGTGGATGAGAAGGATCATGTGCGACTCACCCGCAGCGGTGATATCGACGCCGACATGGCTGCGGATGCCGCATTCTGGGACCGCGTGGAGCATGGTCGCCCGTACTGGTTCCAGGGCAGCAACATCGTGGCGGTGTCCTTCTGTGAAGAGCCGCTGCGACCGCTGCGGCCGCAGGTCGAGAAGAATCCGCATGGGACGGGCACCAGTGCGGCAATGCTCAAGGCCAACCCCGAGGCCGTATTGCTGTTTGTCGAAGCCTGCGCCGAACCGGAGCCGCACGAGCTTAAATATGCCCTTGAGCACCCCGCAGTGGACATGCTCAGTTACAGCTACAACTACGGCCTGCCCACGACCGTCGCGGGCGCCTATCGGGGCGTGGTCGAGCTGGGCAAGCTGATCTTCCAGGCGGCAGGGAATTATGTCGTGCCATCGATCTACCAGGGTGGGGCCGGCAGCTGGTGGACGATTGGGGTGTCCGGGTTTGAAGACCAGGTCAACGGACAATCTTCATCCGGTGCCCTGCTGCCCGATTTTGTCGCCGGCTTTACCGATACGCTCCCGTTTTGCATGAATTGCGAATCCGAGCTGCTCACCATCGCGGGCTCCAGCCTGTCCACCCCTCAGGCCGCCGGCTTGACCTCCAAGGTGCTGCTCGAGGCACGTCGCTGGTTGAATCACTACGGTGGCATCCAGCCGGGAGATCAGGGCCAGCCCCCGGCCATGCTGGTGGACGGGGATCTCAGGATCAGCAACTGGGATCTTCGTCGGGCTCTGGAGGAGGCCGCGTATGTGGATTACACGCCGGACGATTACACGGTGCCGGATCCGGCGGTCGATGTCCCGCCGATCAGCGCCTGGCCGATCAATCCCTGGGCGCCGTGGCTGCAACTGGCCTGGGGCGATCTCAGCACGGATCCCACCAAGGGTGTCGTGAGTGAAGCGCTCGCCCACCTGGGCTTCGGCGCACCCTCAAGGATCAAGGATGCGGGCTACTGTGAATTCATGGCCGAGCAGATGCGCAGCCGTCAAGCCTATGGCGATCTCCGCGGGCAGGCCACGGGGGAACTGGTGCCGACACCCAATCCCTATCGGTATTGCGACGCCGGCTGAGCTTCGATGAGCTCCCATTGATCATGCGACAGGCATGAAACCTATACAGAACCGCGCCATGGACCTATTCACACCGCTGCCGCTCACGCGCGGAAAAGCCTTGCCCCATCGCATTGCGCTGGCACCGCTCACGAACGGGCAAAGCCATCCGGACGGCAGCTTGTCCGAAGAGGAATACAGGTGGCTGCTCATGCGCGCCCAGGGCGGCTTCGCTCTCACGATGACCTGCGCGGCGCACGTGCAGGCCGCCGGGCAGGGTTTTGCCGGTCAGCTGGGGATTTTTTCGGATCACCATCTGCCAGGTCTTTCCCGCCTGGCCCAGGGGATTCGCAAACACGACAGCCGCGCGGTGGTGCAGCTGCATCATGCGGGCATGCGCTCGCCGCGAAACCTGACCGGCACGCGCCCGATGTGTCCGTCCGCGCACGAGAAATACGACACACGCGCGATGACGCTGGATGAGATCGAGCGCGTCATTGAGGACTTTGTCCTGGCCGCGCAACGCGCGGAGCAGGCCGGTTTTGACGGGGTCGAGCTGCATGGGGCGCATGGTTATCTGCTGGGTCAGTTTCTGAGCTCGACCATCAACCAGAGAGAGGATGAATTTGGCGGCAGCCTGGAGAATCGGGCCCGGCTCATCCGCCACATCATCGCCGGCATACGGCAACGCTGTAATGCCGAATTCCAACTCGGTCTGCGCCTTTCCCCTGAACGTTTCGGCGTTGAACTCGGCGAGATGCAACAGCTCTGTGGCGAGCTGATGGCCAGCGAGGATCTGGATTACCTCGATCTGTCGCTGTGGGATGTGTTCAAGAACCCTCAGGGGCAGGAACACGGGCCCGGACTCTTTTCCTACTTCGCCGATCTGCCCCGTCACGGCACCGCCTTGGGTGTGGCTGGCAAGGTACGCACACCGGCCCAGGCCAGACAATGCCTGGACATGGGCGCGGATTTCATCTTCCTGGGTCGCGCCGCGATCGTGGATCACGACTTTCCCCAACGACTTCGGGAAGACCCGAATTACCAACCAACGCCGATGCCGGCCAGCCCTGAGCATCTGAGCGCTCAAGGTGTGTCGCCATCGTTCCTGGACTATCTGCGTCAGTTTGACGGGGTGGTGCAAGGCGAGGCGCCAGGCCCGATGACCATGCCCAGCTAGGGGTACGGGCGCAGCGGGTCAGAACGACGGCGCCCGCCTTGCGCGCAAGCTCGCCATACGGGTCCGGCCGATGGGCTGGCAGACTTGTTGTCCTGGCATGCCGGACCGGCTCCGCATCCATTATGGATTCCGAGAGCCGGGCGTCAGGGGCCGGGCAAGGCAATCACATCGGAGCTTTAAGATGGCAGAGCAGATGCGCGACAAGATCTATTTCTCGCACGGGCAGGAAAGCGGCCCCTGGGGGACAAAAATTCAGCGCCTGTCCCGGACCGCGAGCGATCTGGGCTGCGAGTTCGCCAGCATCGACTACCGCGGGATGACCGATCCGCAGGCGCGGGTCGACAAACTGGTGGCCACGGTCAGAGACGATGACGTCAAGAATTACATCCTGGTTGGCTCCAGCATGGGCGCCTATGTAAGCATTGCCGCATCCCATGCCTTGTCGCCCCGCGGCCTGTTCCTGCTTGCCGCCGCGGTCATGCTCCCGGCCTATCCCGAAAGCGAACGCCTGCCAGCCTGCGGGCATGTCGAGATGGTGCACGGCTGGAATGACGAGATCATTCCCGCTGATCTGGCCATCGAATATGCCCGCAGAGCAGATTGTAGTCTGCATCTCGTCAGCGGCGAGCACCGCCTGCAGGACGCGGCGCTGGACGCCACCGAGCGTTTGTTTCGCGCATTTCTGATCCGCATGCGGGATACGCCCTGAGCCTTGTGTGGCAATGGGATGACTGCAACGGATTGATTCACGCCTGCGCTGTCCACCCAAGGCGCCAACTGGTGCTCCGCCTTGGTCGCCTGATCTCAGGTGCAGGCAGCCTCAGCCGCTTGCGGGTCCGGTGTCGTGGTCATAGGGGTGGTCGCCGGCGGCGAGGTCACGAGGCGCCAGGCCACGCAGCAGCCGCAGGAGCGTGTCCCGGGCCTGTGTCTTGGCTTCGACCAGTGACGCCTTGTCGACCGAGGAAAGATGGATGGCCACCTGGCCCAGCGAGCCGCGAAAGATTTCGACCAGCAGCTTGCGGGGCAGGTCGATTTCCAGCCAGCCGCCGGCCTGCAGGGCGTCGAACATGCCGCCAAGCAGTTGCAGGGCACCGTGTTTGTCCATGTCCAGCATGGCCTGGAAGCCGAGCACGGCAGGGCCGTCAAGAACCACCACCTGCCGGTAATCCGGGCCCGCGGCGTAGTCGACGAAGCTGCTGATGCTTTTCTCGATCAGGCGCCAGACATCCCCGTCCGATTGCAAGGATCCGCTGATGCGCGCGACCAGTTCCAGTTCCACCTCGCTGTACACGGCGCGAAACAAGGCCGGCTTGCCGTCAGAGAAGTGGTGGTACAGCGCGCCTTTGGTCACCCCGGCGCTGCGCGTGATGTCGTTGAGCGAGGTCGCGCTGTACCCCTGCGCGACGAAGTGTTGGCGTGCGGCTTTGAGCAGGGCGAGGCGGGTCTCCTCGGCGAGTTGATCGCGTTTTGATTTGACTGACATACCAATAGGATGCAGCATACTAATGGTATGTTAAAGTTTTCTGGCGACTTTTCGACGCTTCAATCATGAGGATGGGCCATGGGCGATTTCGGTAGGGGACAGAGACAGGTCGAGTTGCAGGACCGGCGCTGGCGGCTGCTGATGCGCGCCAATCTTGTGGTGGCGGTGTCCATCATCCTGTTCTGGGTGGGTTTCTATACCGAGCTGATTTTTCCGAAGGATGAGCTGGCCCGGCGCATTGCCCACTTCGAAGGCTACTATGCCTGGGAATCCAGCTTCACCCTGCCCGACACGATCTTGGCGATGGCGCTGTTCTGGTCCGCCTTCAGCTTGTTGCGAACACCGTGGCATGTGGCGTCGCTGGCGCTGCTGTCCGCCTGCAGCGGGGCGCTGATCTTCCTCGGGGTGCTCGATTTCAACTACAGCGTGCGCAATGGCATGTATCTGCTCGGTCACCCCTTTTCCTGGATGCTGCTGTGTCTGGGCCTGTTCCTGCCGTTGTGGGGGATTTTGAACCTGTGCTTTGCCAGTGCAAGGCTGCGCGCTGATCCGGACAGGGATGGGCTGCAAGCCTGACGTGGTTTCGCGCCATGCGGCGCCAGGCAGCTTGCCAGGGCTTGACACAGGCTTTTGGCGAGGGCGAGGCGCTCGGCTTGGTCATGGAGGCATCCCGATATTTTCGGTCCTGGATGATCCTGCGCATGTTCGCCCGGCTTTTAACCGGCGTATTTGGAACGTCCGGTTTGGCCAGCACGGTGGGTGGCGAGCCGTCCAGGTCGATGTGCATGCGGTCGCGGATCTCGCAGCCACCTGCGTCCGGCGTCAACTGCCATAGCCCCCGGAAGCTCCTGAGCCGCCCGGCCTGGCCGATGCCGGCCGCGATGCGCGCCTCGCCCTTGACTTCGATGTAGTCGGCCCCGGCAACGGGGCGGCTGAGGACCCGGATGCCGTCTTTTCCCCATGCGAGCGATCGCCCGCCAGCGAGCGCCTTGCGGGCCTGCGCCCTGGAGAGTTTTCGCATGCGTGCTTGACTAACATACTGTCAGTATGCAACATACCGGCAGTATGATAATTATCCGGCGCCCAGCGGCGCATAGAAGCAAGGAGGGTCGACGATGGGTTATTTCGGTGCGGACAAGGGCGTCACATTTGATCACGACGTGTTTCCCAAGACCGGGCGTCGCGAGGACGAGGTCATGGCGCAACTGGATGCCTTCAGCGCGATGGACGTGGATGAAGCTCACGGTCACTCGGTGGTCTACGCGACCACGCTGATGAGCCATCAGGACGCGGCCCGGATTGCGGTCGCAGCCAATGCCAAGTTCATCAAGAAGAACATGGTGATGAAGGAACTGATGCCGGGCACCCACCGCATCGCCATCGAGGTGAAGCGAATGATCCGGGAAATGCTCGACTATCCCGAGGACAGCCGCGTGCGCCTGACCTCGGGCGGTTCGGAAAGCCTTTACTGCGCGATCAATGCGGCCTACCAGCGAGCGCGCCTGGAAAGGCCGCAGATTCGAGAGCCGGAAATCGTCGTGCCGTACTCCATTCATGCCGCGTTCAGCAAATGGTGCCACTACACCGGCATCCGCCTGAAACGCATTCCACTGGGGCCGGATCACCGCGCCGATGTGCAGGCGATGGCTGCTGCGATCACGCCGAATACGATCCTGATTGCGGGATCGGCGCCGTGCTGGCCCTATGGCCTGTACGACGACATCGAAGCCCTGGCCGCGCTGGCGCAGGAACACGGGATCTGGATGCATGTGGACGCCTGTCTCGGTGGTTTCTTCGCCCCGTTCGCGGTCAAGGCCGGTCACAGTTTGCCGGACTGGGGCTTCGCGCTGCCCGGCGTCTGCTCCATTTCCGCCGACCTGCACAAGTACGGCTTTTCCTGCAAGCCCCTGTCGTCGATCACCTTCCGCAACGAGGAACTGGAGGAATATCACGCTTACGATGCCGTCGACTGGCCGGACGGGCCCTACGTCACCGAGGCCATCGCCGGTTCCACTTCGGCCGGCCCCATCGCTTCGGCCTGGGCCGTGATGCAGTGCCTGGGGGAGGAGGGCTATGTCGCGCTGGCCCGCCGCGCGCTGGAGGTCCGGCAGCGCTACCGGTACGGCATCAATGCCATCGAAGGTCTGCGCTGCTGGGACAACGACCTGACCCCGCTGGTGTTCGAAGTCGAGCCGGGCATGGACATGCTGGCCGTGGCGGGCGGGCTGTTCGAGCGCAAGGCCTACTGCCTGCCGGGATTCCAGCCCCCGGTGCTCAAGGTGATCGTCGATCCGGTGACGGACGAGGTGGTGGACAACTTTCTCGCGGCGCTGCGCGAGGTGGTGCCGCGCGTGCGGGCGGGTGAGATCAGCATCGAAAACCTGAGGCCCTGGCTGTGAAGTTCCAGTTGCTGTTGCTGATCCTGGGGCTGAAGCTGCGTGCGGCAGCGGCTTTCAGCACCCGATTTCGTCGTGCCTTGCGCGGTCGCGATTGCGTGATCACGATCCGTACCGCCGATGGACTGTGGGCGCGCAGCTATGCCTTTCGCCGGGGCCGGGTCAGCGCCAGCCGCCCGGCGCCGCAGCCGGCCGATGCCGAGCTGGTCTGGTGCGATGCGGACACCGCACTCAAGGCGCTGCTGTCGCGCAACGATCTCGATCTGTATTCGGCGATTGGCCGCCGCCAGCTGGCCATCCTGGGCAATCTCGAGCATGCCTTCTGGTTTGCCGACATTGCGGCCTGAGGACGTCCTGATGAGAGGGTGGCGCTTGAGCGCGGAACAGGGTGCAGCGGCGAGTCGCAGGTCGCGCGACGCCAGGGCTGTGGCCACGTCGTGCGGCTCGATGTTACTGAATCTGGCCAGGCTGATCGTGCTCGCCACACCGGCGCTGGTGTCCGCCGAAGCGCCGCTGGAGGACGTGGAGGTGGATGGGCTGGACGCCGTGATTGAACTGTCCGAGCCGGACCGCGACGCGTCTGTGGCGCGCCACGCACGCGTGCTCGAGGAAATCGTCGTGACCGCGCAGAAAACGCAGCAGACCCTGCAGGAAGTCCCGGTGGCGGTGAGCGTGGTCGGGGCCGAGCAGCTGCACAAGGCCGGGGTTTTCGGTGCCGAGGGTATCGAGAACTTCGTGCCCAATGTCGAACTGGATACCGATCCGCAGGCGCCAACCATCGGAATTCGCGGGTTTTCCACGGATACCTACAACATCGGTCTGGAACCCTCCGTGGGGATCATCTTCGACGAGGTGCCGCTGAGTCGTACCGAATTCATCCCCGATGGCCTGTTCGATGTGAGCCGGGTCGAGGTGCTGCGCGGGCCGCAGGGTACGCTGTTCGGCAAGAACACCATCGCCGGCGTGCTGATCTTTGCCACGCAGGAGCCGGGGCTGCAGCACGAGGGCCAGGCCATCCTCTCCGGCGGCGCCGGCATGCGGCGCCTTGAGGCGGCGCAGAACCTGCCGTTGAGCCCAAGCCTCTCCGCCCGTCTGGCCGGGGTCAGCTGGCACGACCCAGGCGAGGTGCGTAACCGCTTCCTGCAGCGTCGCGAACTGGCCTCGGACCAGGCCGCCGGCCGGTTGCGCCTGGCCTGGGATGTCAGCGACCGGATGGCTTTGCGCGCCGGAATCCAAGTTTCGGATACCACGGTCAATTACTCGCCCTGGCAGCTCTACGATGTGGATCCCGATGCGCTGGACTACGCTCGCTCCAAGGATCCCGAGGCCGAGGACGACCCCTTTGACGCCCACAACGGCTTTGATCTGCCCGGCTTTGTCGAGCGCCGGACCCAGATCACGCACCTGATTGTCGACTACGATCTCAATGACTGGCTGCAACTCAGCGTGATCGGTGGCCTGGCCGGTTCGCAGAACGCCTTGCTGATGGATTTTGATGTCAGCGCCGCCGACCTGCTGCGGGTGGCGGCGGATCCGGAGATCGGGCAGGAGTCGCTGGAATTGCGCCTGACCGGCGGGCGGCAATTTTTCGGGCACCATGTCGATGTCGTCGGCGGCCTGTTTGTCTTTCGTGCCGGCATCGACATGACGGTCGATGTGGCCCTGGGCGACGACATCCTGGAATTTTTCGCCAGCCCCGCAGGGATGGAGGCTCTGGGTGCACCGCAGGGCCTGCCGGTGCCACTACTTCCCTTGCCCGGCGAGGTGCTGGACGACGGGGTCAGTCAGTATTTCGAGCAGGACGCGTTGTCGCTGGCCGCATTCGGCCAGGCCACCGTGGCCCTGAGCCCGCAATGCGCGCTGATCGCCGGTCTGCGGCTGGGCCGGGACCGCAAGGATGCCCGGTTGCGGGTGAGCACACGGCCGCAGCCGGAGCAGTTGTCGATCAGCGCCCAGGTGATCGGTGCGGAGAATTTCAGCCGTGACCTGGCACGTCAGGAGGCGGACGTCTCACCCAAGCTTGGCTTGCTCTATGACTTCAATGATGACCTGTCGGCTTATGCCAGCTGGACCCGCGGCTTCAAGAGCGGCGGCTTCAATGGGATCGCCTTTGCTGATCAGAGCGAGGGGGATGGCCTGGATGAAGGCACCCAGCTGCAATTCGAGCCGGAACGCGGCGATAACTTTGAAATCGGCTTCAAGGCCCGGCTGGCCGGCGGTGCAATGCGCCTGAATGCGACCGTCTATCACACCGATGTGAACAACATGCAGGTAACCAGCTTCAACGGCATCAGCTTTGATGTGTTCAATGCGGCGGAGGCGCGCCTGCAGGGCATCGAGGTGGACCTGAGCTGGCTGACGCCCTGGCCATGGCTGTCGCTGAACGCGGCCGTGGCCGTTGCCCGGGCCGAATACCGACATTATCCGAACGCGCCGGTGGCGGCGGAGCGCGATGACGGCAGCGGTAGCCAGGATCTGTCCGGCCGCACCCTGCCCAAGGCGCCGAAGATCACCGCCGCGCTGAATCCGGTGCTCAGCCTGCCGCTGGGCAAGGCGCTGGGCATGCAATTTGGAATGGGTTTCAGCTACCGGGGCGACCAATACCTGGAAGTCGACCTGGACAGCCATTCGCATCAGCCGGGCCATCTGCTGCTCGGCAGCTTCATCCATATCGGGCCCTTGCACGAGCGCTGGGGTTTCACGCTGCGTGGTGAAAACCTGGCCGATGAAAAGGCCCTGGCCTTTGTCGCCGATCACAACGTGTTTGCCGATTCGTACTTCGCCGCGCAAATTCCGCAGCGGCGCTTCTCGGCCAGCCTGCTGCTGCGCTGGTGAAGCGGTGTCGGCTGAAGTCCTGCGGTTCGTCAAGCCATCCTCGGAGCCATTCATGAAAGCAACTACGAAAATCGATCGCTGCCTATCTCGCCGCAACGGGCATCTTTTCATCGAGGACTGCGACGCCGTGGCCCTGGTCCAGCAGTTCGGCAGCCCGCTGTATGCGGTGTCCGAGCAGCAGTTGCGTGGCAATTACCGTGCGTTCCGGGACGCGTTTTCCCACTACTGGACCGAAGGCCCGGTGCAGATCCTGCCGGCGATGAAGGCCAACTGGATCCTGGCGACCCGGCAGATTCTCACCGACGAAGGGGCGGGCGCGGACATCTATTCAGCAGGGGAGCTGCATGGTGTGCTGCGCACCGGCATCAATCCTGAGCTGGTTTCAGTCAATGGAGGGGGCAAGAGCGATGAGATGTTGCGGCAGTGCATCCAGGCCGGGGTGCGGATCACGGTTGAGGATGTGGATGAGCCGGCCCGCATCGACCGGATCGCCGGCGAGCTGAATACCACGGCTCGCATCCGCTTCCGCGTCCGGCCCAGTTTCCCCGGGCTGTGGCGGCTGACCGACTTTTCGCAAGAGTTCGCCTCCATCGATCTGGGCACCCAGATCTACAAGAGCGGCGTGCCGCAGGAGCATCTGGCCCAACTGGGCCGCGATGTGCTGAAGATGAAACATGTCGAACTCACCGGATTTCACTTTCACGGCGGGCGGCACCACGCCAGCCTGTGGTACTGGACCGGTGTGGTGACGGAATACGGTCGGCTCATCGCCGAAATGTCACGGGCCTGGGGCGGTTACCGGCCGCGGGAGATCGACATCGGTGGCGGTTTCGCCAGCCATCGCGACCCGATGAACAAGCTCGGCCTGCGTGCCGATGTGGTCAAGACCTGTCTCAGCTGGCCGCTGCAGTTGGTGGTGAAGCTGCTGGGCCGGCAGCCCGGCTACTTCCTGCTCGGCCAATATCTCAAGCACGCGGCGCAGAAGAAACCCAATACCCGGCCTGCGCCTGCGATCCGGGACTATGCCAGGATCACTGTCACCCATCTGCGCAAGGCCCTGCAAGAGAACGGCATGGATACCGGTGGCATCACGCTGCAGGTCGAGCCCGGCCGGGCGCTTTATGGCGACGCCGGCATCCACCTCACCCGAGTCAAGAGCGTCAAGCGACAGAGCCGGCCCCTGCCGCTGAACTGGATTTTGACGGACACCAGCCAGTACTTCATGAGCACGGTGAACATGGATTTCAGCCTCAACGACTTCATTGTCGCCAACAAGACTGATGCACCCGCCGTGCAACTCGCCGACGTGGTTGGGCAGTCCTGTGCCGGAGACCGCATCCTGCCCTTCGTCAAGGTGCCGGAACTCGCCCCCGGCGACACCATCGCGCTGCTCGATGCCGGCGCGTATCTCGAAGTCGCCAGCAGCAACTTCAATGCATTGCCGCGCCCGGCCACTGTTCTGGTCAATGGCGATACGGCGGAGCTGATTCGCCGGGCCGAAACCATCGAGGATCTGTACAGTCGGGACGTGTTGCCCCGGCGCCTTGAGGCTGGACGGGTGGCTGCCTGAGTCGCTTCGCTCAGCCAGGAGAAACCGCCGGCTGCAGGCGCCACCGCCGGTAGCGATCTGCCAGCAACAGGAGCACCGGCAGCAAGAACAGCTGGCTGAGCAGGGCCACGACGATGGTGATGGCGATCAGCCCGCCCATGTAGATGTTGAGCTTGTGATCGGACAGGCAGAGCAGGCCGAAATTCAGCACCAGCACGCCGCTGGTGACCAGCAGGGCGATGCCCACGGTGCTGAAGCTGTACTCGATGGCCTGATGGGTGTCCAGGGCTTTTTCCCGTCTGGCGATGCGATATTTGCTCAGGAAATGCACGCTGTAATCGACGATGATGCCGATGGTCATCGAGAACACCAGGGACGAGCCCATGCCCATGTTGCCGACCAGCAGGCCCCAGATGCCCAGGGAGACCAGGATCGGCATCGTGTTCACCAGCAGGCTGAGCACACCATAGCCCGGCGAGCGGAACATCAGGGCAATGGTCACGGTGATGGCCAGCAGCACCATGATGGTGTTGATGATCATGTTCTGGGTGAGTTGCACCGAGAGGGCGGAGATGATGATGCTGTCGCCGGTGCCGGAGGATTTCAGCGCGGGAGCATGCGCATCGAACCAGTGCAGGGCGCGATCGCGCAGGCCCAGGATGGTGATGGTGTCGCTGCTGTCCAGACCGGCGACCAGGCGCAGCGCCGACTTGTCCAGATTGACTTCATTGGTCAGGGAGGCGCCGAAGGGCAGGGACAGCTCGTACAGCAGCAGGTACTGTGCCGCTTCGTCGCGTGTCTTCGGCAGGGCGTAGTGGTCGGGATCGGCGCCATGCAGGTTCGCGTTCAGCTGTTTGATGGTGGTATGCAGGCCTTGCACATAGCTGACCTCGGGCTGTGCTTCCAGCCAGTCGGCGAAGGCCCCGACGCTGGCCAGGAAGGCCGGCTCGTAGATGCCATTGGGGCTGCCGCTGTCGAGCAGGAACTCGTAGGTGGCGATGCCACCCAGTTCCTCCTGCAGGCGCTTCATGTCGCTGCCGAAGCGGGTGTCTTCCCGCAGGTATTCCAGCCAGGCATCGTTCATGCGGTTCTGCGGGATGCCGATCGCCATGATGATCAGCGAGCCCAGGGTGCCCAGCAGGATCCAGCGTTGATGGCGGATCACCTGGCGGGCGAGCCGGCGCATGGGTTTCACGCTATGGCTTTGCGCAGAAACCTGCATGGTGGCCAGCGAAAGCAGGGCGGGAAACAGCGTATTGGTGGCCAGCCAGGCCAGGAATACGCCCAGGGCGACCAGATTGCCCATCACGATATACGGCAGGGCCCAGCTGACATTCAGGGTCAGAAACCCCAATGCGGTGGTCAGGCTGGTGATCCAGACCGCTTCGGCATTGGTCTGCAAGCTGGAGAGCAGGGCCGCGTTGCGATGGGCGGCATCGGGCCGCTGCTGGTAGTAGGTGATCAGGATGTGCAGGCAGTCGGCGACCGCCAGGGTGAGAATGGCGACTGGAATCACCACCGCGACGTTGGTCGCTTCGATGCCCAGCAAGGGCATCAGCGCCATCGGAATCGTGACCACGCAGATGATCAGCAACAATACGGCACCGACCGAGACCGCCGCGGTGCGCCAGGCGCCCGACTCGAAGCGCAGATAGCCCAGCATCGCCAGCAGCGCCAGTGCCAGCGCCAGGGGGAGCAGGACCATCGCATCATGCATGGCCGCGTCGAAGTAGGCGGCCATCGCCGCCACGCTGCCCGACAGGGCGAAATGCAGTTCCGGGTTGTCGGCCTGAACCGTGGCGATCAGGGACTGAGCCTGCGCGTAAGCCTGCCGGGCCATCTCGATATCGGCGTCGATGTCGGGCACGAAGGTGGCGACCGCGACCGCCGCGCTGCCCTGCGCATTGACCAGCCGGTGCACCAGGCGCTGGTCGGCCAGTGCCCGCCGACGGACCTCGCCGATAGGTCCCTCATCCAGCGGCGTGTGCTGGCCGAGCAGTTCATGCACCGACAGATCGTCGCCATCGGCAACGGAATAGGGGGCATTGACCAGCGAGTCGATCCGCACCGTATGGGGCAGCTGCGCCAGACCGGCGTGGATATCCCGCAGTGCCTGCAGATGTCCGGCGGTGAACATGTCGCCGGATGCAGTCGACAGCATGATCACGATATTGCGCCCGGCATCGAATTCCGAGCGGAAATGCTTGAGGCCGTCCAGCCGATGATCGCCTTTCTTCAGCCAGGCATCGGCGGTGGGGTTCATCTTCAGCTGGGTCAGGCTGGTGCCGGCCAGGATGGCGGCCAACAGCCATGTCGCGATGATCAGGAAAGGGTGCTGGACCGACCAGGCATTGAGTCGCTGCAATAGGCGATACATGAATTCGAATTTCCGGAAATAGGTGGACCCGCTCCGCCGCTAATCCGTCATCAGGGTAGCGAATCGCATGACGGAAGTACGCTCATTTGGGGCGGAATATGATTCCGTTCGGTCGTCATTGCACACAGCCTCCAGCGGTGGCGGTGGCGGTGGCGGCGTCGAGGCGCACCGTTGTCATGAGCGCTCGACCGCGCAGGCAACAGCCCTTACCCTGAGCGCAACAGGTCAAAAGGGTGGAGCAGCGCATGCATGACAATGGACATATCGACCCGGCACTGGCCGCGCTGGATCTGATCAGCCAGAAATTGCCCGCCGACAGGACCAGCGTGCTGGTGGAAGAGCTTTTCCAGCAGTGCGATGCATTGAGCGCCGAGGAGTTTCGCGACGGCCTGCGCATCCTGATCGAGCGGGGTGTGGTGCGTTTCGTGCCCGTCAGCGAGGGTGAGGGCGCCAGGATTTCCATCACCTGACACCGTTCAGCCCGGCATAAAACGCCCCGCTCAGAACTCCCAGCCCAGGCGCAGGCCGTAGGTGCGCGGCGTGCCGATGGTCTGTTGATCACCGAAATCGGTCGGCTGGATGCCGCGGGTGTGATATTGATCGGTCAGATTGGCGCCGAAGGCGCTGACCCGTAGCTGCCAGGGTTCATACAGGTAGCTCACATGGGCGCCCCAGAGCTTGTAGGCCGGTTGCACGGTGAGTTCGCGATTGGAGGGTTCATTGAAGAATTCATCCGTGTAATACATGTTGACCGCGGCTTCCAGGTTCCCGTTGCCGATGGTCCAGCTCTTGGCCAGGGCCAGATTGCCGGAGATTTTCGGGGTCTTGACGATACGATTGCCGCTGAAGTCCTGCCCTTCCTGGGCCTGACCGGAATTGTCGGTATAGCCCCGGGCGTCGGGATAGGCCGTGTACTCGGCCGTCTCCAGCCAGCCCACGCCGCCGGCCAGCACCAGGCCGTCGATCAGATGCGGCGCGATGACCCAGAGGAAGTCGAAATCCATGCCGCGAATCTTGGCCGCCTCGGCGTTCTCGAAAGCCACCGAGCCGCCGGTGGTCAGCGAGACGAACTGCACCTGCAGGTTTTCCAGGTCGTAATCGAAGATGGCACCATTGAGCTGCAGCGTGCCGTAGAGGAAGCTGGCCTTGGCGCCCAGTTCCCAGGCCTTGACCGTTTCCGGCTCGGCGAAGGTGGCCGGTCCGGCCACCGCGAGGCCGTTGTAGGTGCCGCTCTTGGTGGCGGTCTGGTAGTTCAGATAGACCAGGGTATCGTCACCGAAGGGACGGGTTTCCAGCGAGATCTTGGGGCTCCAGGTCTGCTCCGCGTGGAACGGGCCGACCACGGTACCGTCCTGCTTTTCCGCGGTTTCGCGGTCCTGCACGGGCACCATTTCGTCACCGACCACGGTACCCAGCTGCGAGTCCAGCATGTGGCGGCTTTCATCCTGGTAACGCAGGCCCAGCGTGACATCCAGCCAGTCGGTGGCCGTGAAGGTGGATTGCAGGAAACCGGCGGTGGACTGGGTCTCGACCAGGAAGGTCGCGTACACCCGGCCCAGCGGAGGCTGGCCTGCGCCACCGGATTCGAAGGGCAGCAGGCCGGTGTCCTGGAAGGCGGGCAAGAGGGGATTGTCCGGCCCGAAGGCGGCATCGAAGGCATCGGTCCTGAAGGTGGCTTCCAGGCGGGTGTTCGGCTCCATGAAGCCGGCCAGCCCGTCGAAGTAGTAGGCGCCCGCGATCCAGCGCATCCACTCGCTGCCCCAGGTATCCGCATTCGAGATGAACTGCAATTCGGCGGTCTTCACGTCCGCGTTGAAGCGGTCGGCAAAGAAGGTGGCGATCGGATCCTTGCCGCCGTCGAAATCGATCAGGGTCCTGGTGGTGATGAACTGGTCCGAGGCCAGCAGCTTGATGTCCAGCCAGGGGGTGTAGAACTTGGCCGACCCGTAATACACCCGGTTGTCCGCTGCATTGTCGCAGCAGCCATCCATGTTGGCCTCATCGCTGCCCTTTACATACTGGTTGCGATCCGCGCCCATGGATACGGCCAGGTCGGTGGCGGTGGACACCGGGAACAGGCTCTGCGACGGCGCGGTGGTGACGATGTCCAGGGCGCCGACGGTCATGTCAAGCCACTCTGCCGGGTTCCATCTCAGCTTCACACGCGCGCCTTTGCTGACATCGTCTTGCAAAGGCTTGCGCTGGCTTTCATTGACATTTTTGATGTAGTGGCCGGTCTTCGCATACACCGGCGAGACCGAGAACGCGAAATCCTCACCCACCGGCACATTGATGTAGGCTTTGGTGTGCAGATCCGGATAGCTGGCGCTGGTGACATTGAGCTGGGCACTGAACTCTTCCAGCACCGGATCGCGGGTGACGATATTCAGCGCACCGCCGGTGGTGTTGCGCCCGAACAGCGTCCCCTGCGGACCTTTCAGCACCTCGATGCGTTCCAGCACGCCGAAATCCTGGGCCAGGCCCATGGCGAAGGGGAAGTAGATGCCGTCAATGTAGGTGGCCACGCTGGGGTCTGCGGTGAGGAAGGCATCGGTGCCGATGCCGCGCAGGTAGATGGTGGTGAAGGACAGCAGCTTGCTGATATTCAGGCTGGGCACGAGCTGCTGCAGGTCATCCTGGTTGGTGACGCCCATGGCCTCGAGCTTTTCATCACTGAAGGCCTGGACCGAAATCGGAACGTCTTTCAGGCTTTCCTCGCGCTTCTGTGCGGTGACAACAATTTCCTCAACCAGGCGGTTGGCAGGCCGGCTGCGTTCCGAGTTGTCCGGTACTGGCTCTTCATCTAAAGCGATGGAATCCGGATAAATCCTGGCGTCCTCCGCGCGCGCGGATTCGGAGCGGTCTTTTTCATCCGCATCCGGACTGGCTTTGGTCTCCTCGGCGCCGGAAGATGTCTGGCTTTCCTCGCCAGCGCCGAAATCAGAATCGCCGAACAGGTCATCCAGGCTGTCTTCAGCCTGGGTTCCCCAGGAGCACAGGGCGAATGCCAGGGCCATTGCGTAGCTGCGTTTGACTGTCGAACGCACGTTTTTCTCCTCACCCGAATCTTCTGTTTTTTCGCCTGGGCGGTTGACCCAGGGCCGGGGTCAGTGCCCGTGTTCTATATGAAGTGCGCTTATGGTAGGTGCGGATGCAAATGATCATTTGACATTTTCCGCATTCGACTTGTTTTGGCGCGCAGAAATCGCCCGACCCGCGAAGTTGGGAATCAACCTGAAGCCGCGTTGCCGCGCTTGCAATGCAATCAGAGTTGCCCGGATTCTTTAATTTTTCAGTCTGGGCGGTCAAGTTGACGCGGCAGGCATGGGCAGCGAGTACGAAGTTCGGGGGGCAGGCGTCTCAATGGCTGGTCGGGTCCAATATCCTTGCGCTGGGGAGCACCGGCCAGTCCGATCAGGTTCGGGCGGCGAATGCAAGTGCTTCCCGCAGGTGAGATGGGATCGCCTTGCTTTTCTGGTCGAGGGTGTTCAGAGCGCGTGCAGCGAAGCTCTCAGGAAATCATCCAGGCGCCGCGCCTGTGCCTGGTTCAGGCGCCTGACCACCCGCTCGAGCACCTGATGGCTGGCCGAACGGCAGAGGGCCCGGGTCGCATCGCAGATCTTGCGCAGCAGGAAACCCGGTTCGAAGGCATGGATGCTGGGCATGATCACCGTATCCACGATGAGGTCGGCCAACTGGTCGATGGCCCGCGCCAATTGCTCACGATGGCCCGGGTGGTCGTCGATTTCCAGCACCTTGAGGATGCTGCGCAAGTCCTGTTGGAACTCGGCCGGCAGCGGTGTGCCACACACCGCGCTTGCTGCCTGCGGCAAGGGGTAAACCTCGGCGATCAGGTGCTGCGCGTTGCGGATCGCGGTGGGCGAAGCTTTGGCGATCATGCGATGCAGCAAGGACAGCCAGGCCCGGTCGATGGAACTGGCGGCGCCTTCCACGAGCCGGTGCATCGAGCCCTGCACACCCACCGCCTCGCTGGGTGCCAGCAGGTAGGCCGCGACCAGTTCCGGCACGAACAGGTCAAAAAAGCGTCGAATTTCCGCCGGGTCGACGCCGGCCTCCGGCGCTTGCCCCAGGATCTGTTCGGCGCTGTCCTGCAACTGGGGCGAAGGGGCAAAACCGAGGTAATGGCGGGCCATGAATCAGCAGCTGTTGCGTGGGTTCAGGCCGTCGATGTGGCCGCCGCCAGCTTGCCTTGCGGTGGGGGCTGCCGCGAGAGGCCACGGATCAACAACACGCTGCCGGTGAAGAAAAACAGGAACAGGCAGCCATACACCAGCCAGAACGAGATCAGTCCGTTGTAGGCGAAAGGTCCGCTCTTGAAGAAGATGATGAGTCCGGCGGACATCGACAGCATCGCAATGAAGATCATGAAGTAGCCGTACCAGCGTGGATAGAAGGCATTTTCCCCCTTGCAGCTCAGCACCGCGATGGCGATCACGATGGATTCCAGGGTGGCTTCCGGAAAAAACCAGGTGGCATTGATCCAGCCGAAGTCATGAAAGGCCAGGATCAGGTCCGGCGCGCGCTCCGGGCGGAACGCGGCCATGCCCCAGCACATCCACATGATGAAGGTGGCCACGACGCCGATCAAACCGGTGCACAGCTGAATGTCGGCGAGGATCGGAAACTTCATCCGGTGCCGAATCACGTAGGACATCGCGATCATCCAGGGCATCAGAAATATGGTCGAGAACATCGCGATCAGCAGGCCCAGGCGCTTGAGATTGGTATTTTCGTTATAAAAGGCCGCAATTTCGGCGGCTGATGCGGCCGGGTCGGTGGGCGGCACCCAGTCGGCCAGCAGAATCCATCCGATGAGGATTCCGACCGCGGCGACGATGCCGGAGTAGGCGGAAAGGCGAAGGTGCAGATCGTTCATTGCTGGACTCGTCCGGGTACAAGAGGCCTGCAAAGTGTAGGGGCTGAGCACATTGAGAAGGCTTCATTTCACGCACATCATCAGTCATCACACGTCATTCACGGGCGCGTGTCTGCCGGGTGTTCGGGGCCATGATCGTGCCTTGATTGCGGGTTACGCCCCTGCCAGACTGGCGCGGCCGAATCTGCCGGGGAAGGCGGCGTGAAGATGATGAAAGCGAGGAGGGTCGGGTTGGCAAGAGCGCAGGGGACATCCAGCGAAAATCTCCGTCTGACGGATATTTCGAGCAACCACTTGAGTCTGCTGGCCTGGGTGCTCACCCGTCATGGCATGGATGCCAATGCGATTTTTGCCGATGTCGGCGTCAGCGTGCCGACTTCCAACAGCCCGATGGATCGGGTGCCCCTGGTCTCGGTCATCCGGACCCTGGAACATGTTCAGCAGGTGCTGGGTGATCCTGGCGCCTGTCTGGAACTGTACCGGCATTTGAAGCTGACCCACCTGAACGTGTTGGGCTTCGCGCTGTCCTGCAGCAGTACCTTGCTGGATTTCTTCAGCCGTGCCGAGCGTTTTTGTGCCTATATTGGCTCCGCCTTTAGGATGGAGGTGGAGGAGCGCGAGGACTGCTACCAGGTGCGCGGGGGCTGGAACCCGGCGGTGTACAAGGAGCAGTTGGAATGTGAGGTCAATGCCGGGCTGTTGCTGGAATGTTTCGCCTACTCGTCGCTGGGCATCGTGCACGAAGTCTATGGCGATCCGGTGCCCGCCCGGGCGATCTACCTGCCCGGGCGACCGCATCCCGCCGTCGTGGCGGCGTTCGAAAGGGCTGGAAACGCCCCGGTGATCATCGGTCGCGATTTCATCGGCATCGATATCGACAAGGACGTGATGAACCTGGGCTTGCCCGGGGCGAATCCCCAACTGGCGCGCGAGAACGACCAGAAGGTCATCGAACATCTGGCGTGCTTCGATCAGACCGATGTCGTACATCGCTGCGAGCAACTCATCGTCGAGAGCCTGCCGATTGGCGAATACAATCTGAAGCAGGTGGCAAGCCGGTTGGGCATGAGCGAAAGGGTGCTGCAAGCCAAGCTGCGCGCTCAGGGCCAGAGTTTCAGCGGCCTGGCAAGCCGGATCAAGAAGACCTTGGCGCTGCAGTATCTGGAAGAGGGCAAGAAGAACGTCGGTCAGATCGCCTATGCGCTCGGTTTCGACAGCCCCAGCAACTTCAGTCGTGCCTTCCGTGGCTGGACCGGCGTTTCCCCGCGCGAATACAAGAGCCGGCGCTGACTTTAGGGGTACCTGCAGCAGGCGAATGGTTTTCGGCAGGAAATGATTACTAGCGAGGTCGGCCGGGCGGTAGCTTAGTGGCGCAAGTCCATGTGTGGCTGCACGCGGCTACCGCGAGACCGTTCCAGTCAATTTCTGCCGGAGGCTCCATGAGCGATTCAAGCGCCGAATTCCACCTGCTGTCCAATGGGCAATTGCTCCAGGGGGCGGCTGAAGCCGAGGTCATCAATCCCTACGACGAAAGCGTCGTCGCGCGCTGTCCGCTGGCCGATCCGGCCGTGCTGGACCGCAGCGTGGAAGCCGCCCGCGCAGCTTTTCAGGAGTGGCGGAATACCTCATTTGCGCTGCGCCGCGGGGCGGTTCTGAAGCTGGCGGATATCCTGGACGCCAATGTCGACCTGCTGGGTCAATGGCTGACCCTGGAACAGGGCAAGCCGCTGGAACGCGCGCGCGAAGAAGTGGCTTTTGCCGCCATTTACGCTCGTTATTTTGCCGATCAGACGCTGGAGCCTGAACTCATCGCCGATGGCGATGGGGTGCGGGTCGAACTGCTGCGTGAGCCCATCGGAGTGGTTGCCGGCATCTGTCCCTGGAATTTCCCGTTGCTGATCGCCGTCTACAAACTGGTGCCGGCCATCCTGGCCGGCAATACCGTCATCATCAAGCCGGCGCCGACGACCCCGCTGACAACCCTGAAGCTGGGCGAACTGGTCAGGGATGTGTTTCCCGCGGGCGTCCTGAATATTCTCGCCGACGACAATACGCTGGGGCCGCTGATCAGCGCACATCCCGGCATCGATCAGATTGCCTTCACCGGATCGACGCCGGTGGGGCGGGCGATCATGGGCGGCGCTGCGGCGACGCTCAAACGTCTGAACCTGGAACTGGGTGGTAACGATCCGGGCATCGTGCTGGAGGATGCCGATCCCAAGACGGTTGCCGAGGGCGTGTTCAATGCGGCCTTTTTCAATTCGGGGCAGGTCTGCATCGCGCTCAAACGTCTGTATGTCCAGCGGCCGATCTATGCCGCCGTGTGCCAGGAGCTTGCAATCCTCGCCGACAAGGCGGTGGTAGGCGATGGTCTGGCCGAAGGCACGCAGTTCGGTCCGGTGCAGAATGCGGCGCAGTTTCAACGTCTGATCGGCCTGCTGGACAGCGCGCGGCGCGCCGGTGCCAGCGTTCTGGCTGGCGGACAGCACAGCGACAGGGGCTACTGCATGCAGCCCACCATCCTCGGCGACCTCGATGCCCAGCATGAACTCGTCCAGCAGGAGCAATTCGGACCCTTGCTGCCGGTGGTGGCCTTTGATGATGTCGATGCGGTGATTGAGCAGATCAACCAGGGCGAGTATGGATTGGGCGCCTCGGTGTGGTCCGCCGATCGGCGGCGCGCCCTCGAGCTTGCCCGACGTATCGATTGCGGTACGGTGTGGATCAACCAGCATCTGAATTTCGGCCCGCACATCCCCTTGCCGGCCACCAAACAGTCCGGCAATGGCGTCGAATGGGGGCGGGAAGGATTTCTTGAATACACCCGTGCGCGCATCGTCAACATGGCGACCGCCTGAGGGGCGGGTGCAGCTCTTGCCCTCCATTGTCGAGGCGGCGCCCCGGCAAGACCTTCAGGATGGCGATATGGCTGAGCGCAGCGGCGCCGCAGCGCGCAATACGCACCTGCCCGGTGAGGTCGGGGTCTGGGGCCTGGTGCTGGGGGATGCGCTGCTGTTCGGCGTGTTCTTCATCACCTATCTGGCCTATCGCAGTCAGGATCCGGGTCTGTATCAGTTCTCCCAGGGTCAGCTCGATGCCCATCTTGGTGCGCTCAATACCCTGTTGCTGCTCACCAGTTCCTGGTGCGTGGTCAGCGCGCTGCAGGCCGTTCGCCGGCAGCGGGAGGCGGTGGCGGCCAGATTGCTGCGGGGCGCGATGGTCTGCGGGCTGGGCTTTGCCCTGATCAAGATGCTGGAGTATGGCCTCAAGATCGGCCAAGGGATCACGCCGCTGAGCAATGACTTCTTCATGTTTTACTTCGTGCTGACCGGCATCCACCTCTTCCATCTGCTCGTCGGCCTGGGGGTTCTCGCTTACATGCTGCATGTCGTGAAGCCGTGCCTGCCGGCCGCGCATCGCCTGGGCGCGCTGGAAAGCGGCGCAACTTTCTGGCATCTGGTGGATCTGCTCTGGATCATCCTGTTCCCGCTGTTGTATCTGCTGCCGTGATGCGGGATCTGCTGTATACCCGTCCGACCCTGATCTGGTTGCTGCTGATGGCGGCAACGAGCTTGTCCTGGATCCTGGCCGCCATGTCCGTTTCCGGCCATGCCCTGACGACGCCGGCACACGGTGGCGTGGCCATGTTGCTGGTGGTGTTTTTCAAGGTTCGTCTGGTCGTGATGTATTTCATGGAGGCGCGCAGCGCGCCGGCGGTCTTGCGCTGGACGGCTGAGGCTGCCGTGGCCCTGATTGGCGCGCTGGTGGTGGTTTTCTACCTGCATGGCGCCCGGCTCGTCGATGCCGGGTTCCCGGTGGGATAGCCAGGGGCTGGTGCTTCGCGGCCCATGGCATGCGTCCCGTTGTGCTGCGCCATCGCCGGGCGCGCGCCAGATGAATTGAATCGCGCCGCAAATGACATTTTCGCGGCCTGGACCGGTGCTACCTTGAGGCTGTGGATCTTCTTTCCGAACGAGGTATTGGCATGCGTCAGGCAGCGGCACCATCCAGCTCATCGGCGCTCGGGCCACAGATTCCCAAGCGGCTTGATTTCAATTCTCACGCATACGACCGGGTTGTCGAAAATTGCTTCGGCGCGGAGGTTCGCGATAAGGCGCGGGCCCTGCTGCAGACACCGGGCTTTCAGGACAAGGTGATCCGCAATCTGCACATCGCCGATCAGCCGTCCGATCGTCTGGCCGGGCGCATGCGCCAGGATGCCAAGGCCAAGGCGGATTTCGCCACCGCCGTATCCAGCGGAATTGCAGCGGTGAAAAATCCCTGCGAGGAACTGGTGGCGTTCATGGATCACGCGGTCAATATTCCGGACAGCTTTGACCGCGATCTGATCGAATTGGGGGCCCAGGTCTTCCTGACCCGGCTGAATCCGGTGACCTTCTTTGCCTATGGCATTCCGGGCGCCGCGCTGCAGACCGGCGTGCTGGGCATCACGGCCGCGGCCCTGATGACCAATCAGCCCAGGGGCGAGCCGCTCACCCTGGCGGAAAACGCGGATCGACCGCAGGTCTATGAACGGCTGGCGGTGCGCTTCATGGAGACCTTCAAATGGTTTACCGCGGTGGCCCAGCCCGGGGCCGGGCAGCTGTACTCACAGGCCTTCAGGGAGAATTGCCGTATCCGCATCATCCATTCGCAGATTCGCAATGTGATGAACAAAGGCATCAACCAGGCGAATTGGAATTTCAAACCGCGCATCGGCTGGTATGAAGATGAACTCGGTACACCGCTGTCTGCGGCCGATGGGGCGATCGTGGTCACCACCATGGCGGCCGGGATCCTGATGGCCGCCAGAGATATGGAATTGCCCGTCAGCGCGCGTGAGCTGCAAGGGCTGTTCCAGTTCACCAGCTATCTGAATTACATGCAGGGCGTGCCGGAGGAGTTGCTGTTCCCGGATGCCGAGGACACGGCGGTGTACTTTTCCGCTTACCTGATGTCGCTGAACATTGACTGTCGCCATGAATGGGCCAGGACGGCCTTCAATATGATTAGCAAATTGCACCTGGAAAAGGCGATGTTTCCGCACTCAAGGCTGGCTCAGCATGTACTCAACGGCTTGATGATGGCGTCCTGGAACGAGATTTACGATGAGGACTTCCGCCGTCTGTATGCCATGCAGACCGACACCTCGCCGGTCTACCGCCAGATTTTCAGGCTCACCAAGCTGGGCTTTCGGCTGTACAACCGGGTGGCCGGGCGCATCCCCGTGCTGCAGCGTCCGCTGGACAGCTTCGGGCTGTTGTTGTGGAACGACATTTTCCCGGCCGCCGAAGACAAGATCAAACAGCATTATGCGGCGATCGCCCAGGGGACGGAATTGGCTGGTACCTGAGTCACGCCGGAGCACAGCGTGCGGGTATCCGCCGAGTATGGCCTTGCGGAGGACGATCCTCGCTCACCCCGTTCAGGCCCAATCAGACTTCGGCCGCCGTCACTGGTGGCGCTTGTAATCCCGCGGTGAGCAGCCGGTCCAGCTGCGAAATGCGCGACTGAAATTGCTGGGGCTGTCAAAGCCCAGCAGGTAGGCGATCTGGCTGACGTTCTTCTTGCCCTCGCGAAGATGCTGGATGGCGAGGGTTTTTTTGATGTGGCTGACGATGCCGCTGAAGCTCTGGCCATGGTCGCGAAGATTCTGTTTGAGTCCGCGTTCGCTCATGCCTAAAGCCCTGGCTACGTCCTTGAGGCTGTAGTGTCCGCCCGCGCTGATGCCATCAAGGATCAGTTTCTCGCAGCGATGCACGAGGTCGGTCTGTTCGATCGTGGCCAGATGCTCGATCAACTGCTCGTCATTCACCCGTGCGAGTTGGGGGTTGGCGCCAGGCAGGCGCCGGGTGAACACATCCTTGGCCAGTTCTGCGCCCAGATAATCGCCGCCAATCACAATCGGGCATTTCGCTGCCTGGGCAAAGGCTTCCACGACCTGCTCGTGCGGCTGCCCCGGCAGAAACAGCCTGATCAGCGGCAGAGCCTCGCCGTAGGCTTCCTGCAGCATGCTTAGAGCCGAATATCCGGCGCATTCCAGGAGCAGATGGGCATTTGGCACCTGCCTGATTTGCTCGTCGTAAATGTCCGGGCTCCAGCGACCGGAGATCAGAAAGTGATCCTCCTGCTCCGCAAAATCGATCATGAAAGCCGAACTGAGGTAAAGACTGAAGCGGCGGGCCCGCTCGAAGAAATCCAGCAGGGTGCTGCTGCAGGACAGGGCGAAACCGAGCACATTGAGGTGCGCCAGCTTCATGTGGCCGTAAAGCTTCAGGCCGGCACAGGGATCGCCGCTGGCCTGCTGGATATGCTCCAGCGCCTTGACCATGGTCACCAGCGGAATGCGCCCCAGGGGATCATTTTCGGCCGGAATGCTGACGCCGATCTCGCCCAGGATGTTCCGCGGATCTTTGCCCTGTCGTTCCAGTGCCCAGGTGAGCAGGTTCAGATGGTTGCTCGAAATATCGGTGATGCGCAAATTGTCCCCGGTATTGGGCCTCCCCACTGCTCTTGGCTTCATCGATTTCGCATTCTTGGTGCTCGGCAACTCATCGGCGACGGCTCGGCCGGCAGTCTAGGGTGTGCCAGGGGGCTGAGCAAGCCAGTGATTTTCCGGCTGGCATGGCGTGAAGGCGCGACAAGCCGGCTTGGCTTCAGGCCGGCTCCATGGATTGCCGCCTGATCGTACTTGCGGGCTGGCCATGCCAGCGTTTGAAGGAGCGACTGAAGGCGCTGAGTTCGGAGTAACCCAGTATTTCGGAAATTTCCAC
The DNA here is from genome assembly GCA_041619555.1 of Oceanococcus sp. Classification (GTDB taxonomy): domain Bacteria; phylum Pseudomonadota; class Gammaproteobacteria; order Nevskiales; family Oceanococcaceae; genus Oceanococcus. Next base: position 29,450 of record JBFKDQ010000035.1, read on the forward strand.
CAGGCTCAGACTGGAACTGTTCAGGTACTTGAGTGCCAGATCGTAGCGAACGGCATCCTTGATTTTCTTGAAGCTGGTCTGGCTTTTCTGCAAGCGGTCCTGCAGGGTGCGCTGACGCATGCCCATCGCTCTGGCCACCTCTTCGACCGTGCAGGCGCTGTAGGGCAGCAGGGTGCGCACCATGTTCTCGATCCGTTCGGCCACGCCGGTCTGTTGCGTCGCGGTATCCCAGCGCAGCACCGAACGCATCAGGGCGTGTGTGCGGCTGTCGACCTGACCCAGAGACATGTCCAGATCCTGAACTGAGAAATGCATGGCGTTGCGGTCCTGGTTGAAGCTCAGGCAGGCGCCGAAAAGTTCCCGATGCATTCCGATGTCGGCGGGCGCAGCGTGCCGGAACTGCATGGCCAGCGGGGTAAAGTCGCTGCGGAATTTACGCAGTTCATACACGGTGAGGGCGAAGCCGTATTCGGCGCCCTGGGTGGTGTTGATCCCGGACCGCGTCACCGTATCCCAGCACAGGCACTGGCCGTCGCCGCTGGGTTCCAGCGACAGGGTGGCGGCGCGGGTGTAGATGTCGTAGTTGGCGCAAAGATCCACCAGCAATTGGCGTACGGTTTTCGCGTTGCGCAGCAAGACCCATAGCGGGCCGAAGATATCCAGGCCGTTACGCGCCGCCAGATGCATGCCGAAATTGCGGCACTCGCATTGTTCCGCCGAGGCATCAAACAGCCCCAGCACCGCGGCGATGTCGACCGGCAGATCGCCGTCGTGAAGGCTGTCGGGTGGCAGGCCCGCCTGCTGGGCCAGCATGATCGGGTCGCCGCCGTGTTTGCGGATGAGATCGGCGGCGCCGGAGAGCACGATGCTGGGAATGTATTTGCTGGACATGGCGAGCTCTTGCTTGATCCTTGTATGTTTTGTCTGGATGCGGCCAGTAGCTTGCTTGCGGATGAGCCCCCAGACATCCGTTCGCATAGAGTCAAACGGTCTGCGCCTGATGTCAATATGGTGGAGTGGCAGGCGTCGCAGTATGGGGTGGTTTAGTCGATTTTTTCTGCAAGCGCAGCGATTCTTGGTGACGGGGTGGGATGTGAGAGGAATTTCAGTAGCGGGTGCGCGCGCCGTAGTGACCGGAGCGGGCAGCGGAATTGGACGCGCCACGGCGCTACGCTTCGCCCGCCAGGGTGCGGCGGATGTGATATGTGTGGATATCGATCAGGATGCGGCCGAAAACACGGCGGCGGCCTGTCGTGAGCAGGGCTGCGATGCCGCCGCATTCCGCTGCGATGTCGCCGACGCCGCAGCGCAGCAGGCCCTGGCCGACCAGGTGGAGGTCGAACGGGGGGCGGTCGATATTCTGGTCAACAACGCCGGGGTTGGCGCCGGCGGCCCGTTTCTTGAGCAGTCGGTGGAGGACTGGAACTGGCTGATCGGCATCAACCTGAACGGGGTGAGCTATGGCTGCCGGGCTTTCGGCTCTGCAATGGTCAAACGGGGCCGTGGGCACGTGGTCAATGTGGCCTCGGGCGCGGCCTATATGATGAGTCGCAGTGCCGCGGCCTACTGCACATCCAAGGCCGGTGTGGTGGCGTTCTCACGTTGTCTGCGTTCCGACTGGGCAGAACATGGCGTGGGTGTCAGCGTGATCTGTCCGGGTGTGATCAACACGCCCTTGTACAAGACCAACACGCGCATGTACGGCCGAACCGAGGCGCAGTTACAGAAAACCGCGCGCATCTTCGAGAAGTTCGGCCACTCGCCGGATCTGGTTGCCAAGGCCATCGTTACCGCCATCAGGCGGAATCAGGAGCAGGTGCCGGTGGGCATCGAGTCTGCCGTGCTGTACCGGGTGTTGCCCTTCCTGCCGCGGCCGGTGGAAGGCTTGGTGACGCGGCATATGGAGCTCTGATCGTTCCCTGCATCTTGGCAGGATTGGGGCCTGTCATGAGTTTTGGGCCCGCTGCCTGGCCGGACAGTGGCAACCGTTTTTCGGGCGCTGCGAAGCCGGGCGGAGGACCGCGTTGCCATTGGACCACGCGGTCGTGCGGCGATCATTCGAAACGATAATGCCGCATTGGCAGCGTTCTGGCCCGCAGCAGCATCTCGGCTGAGGTGGAAGGGCGGGCCAGGGGGGCGTCGCCGTGTTGATCGAAATAGAAGCTATTGGCCGAGGCGCAGTTGTGGTTGAGAAAAACCGTGTTGCGCTGACGTTTCTGGATGAAATCGAAATAGCGGTCGTGGGCCTTCTGGCGCACCTCCACGACTTTCGCGTTTCGCCTGCGGGCTTCCTCGATGCATCGGGCCATGTGCACCGCATTGCCTTCGACCATCACGAAGTAAGAGGTTGCAGTCAGCGCATAGGGACCAAGGAAAATGTAGAAGTTCGGATAGTCCGGCACGGTCAGTCCTTCATAAGCCTTGTAGCGGTTGTTCAGCCAGTGCTGGCGGATGTCTTCCCCGCTGCGGCCACGCACCGGGTAGGTGGGCAGGTTGTCCTTGTCGAACATCTTGAAGCCGGTGGCCATGACCAGCACGTCGAATTCCCGCTCTTGGCCATCCCGGGTGCGGATGCCGGTGGGCGTGATGCAATCGATGCCCGCGGTCACCAGATCCACGTCATCCCGGGCGAAGGTCTTGAAATACTCGTTGGAAAAAGTCGGACGCTTGCAGCCGAAGCCATATCGCGGGGTCAGTTTCTCGCGCAGTTCGGGATGCTTCGGCAGCTGTCTGCACAGGTTGTCCATGCCCATTTTCTCGAAGCGCCGGATCAGGCCGGGGAAGCGCTTGTAGTAGATGGTGGCGATCACCATCAGCGTTTCGGTCAGGGCACTGGTGCTCAGGCGGACGCCGCGCTGGGCCAGGCCGGACCAGCGAAACAGGGTGCGCAGCCAGGCCGGCAGCTCCGCGTCCGGTTTGGGCAGTACCCAGATCGGCGTGCGCTGGAAAACGCTGAGCTGTTCGACCTCATCGGCGATGGCCGGAATGACCTGCACGCCGGTGGCGCCGGTCCCGATCACCGCAACCCGCTTGCCGCGTAAGTTGTAGTCGTGGTCCCAGCGGGCCGTGTGCATGAGTTTGCCCTGAAAATCCTGCAAACCCTTGATGTCCGGCATCTTCGGGGTGACCAGTCCGCCCACCGCGGAGACCAGATGACGGGCGGTGATCAGGCCCTGGTTGGTCTGTATCCGCCACAGCCCATGGTGCTCGTCAAAGTCGGCGCCCTCGACGCCGACGCCGAATCGGATCGAGGGATACAGTCCGTATTTGCAGGCCACCCGGCGCGCGTAGTTTTGCAACTCCGCGCCGGGCGCATAAATCCGCGACCAGTTGGGATCCTGCTCGAAGGAATAGGAATAGACGAAAGAGGTGATGTCGACCGCAATGCCGGGATAGGTGTTGTCCCGCCAGGTGCCGCCCACCTCATGGGCGCGTTCCAGGATCACGAAATCGTCGATGCCGCGTCGCTTGAGTTCGATCGCCGCACCCATGCCGGAAATCCCGGCGCCGACGATCAGCACCTCGTGATCTGGTATGGCCGTGGCCGCCCGGGGATGGTCTGCGGCGGGGCCGATGTCTTCTTTGATCTGTGGTTCTGGGACGCTCATGCTTGGTTCTCTGCAGATAGTGCAATGTCGGACAGCTCGGAGATCTCTGCGGCCTCAGCTCGCCCGGGCCAGGCGCAAGGGTGGCCGTGATCGGCCATTGCCTGTCGCGCTGTCAAGATGCTGGCGCATGAAGCGGATCACCTCTGCGATATCCGCCTTTGCTTCGGGCAGCAGGTGGTACAACACCGGCCAGGCGTGAGGGGCATCCCAGCGGCTGAGGATTTTTACCGGCACCCGGTCACGCCGGGCTCGATGGGCCACGCGGTAGACGTCGTCGCGCAGGGTTTCGCCTTCGCTCACGGTCAGCATCAGCGGCGGCAGTCCGTGAAAATCACCGTGCACAGGCGAGGCATACGGATCGCTCGGATCATGCCCGTTCAAGTACAGGTCGGCCGCGTACTGGATGATCTGTGGGGTCAGCACGCAGTCCTGCCTGGCATTGGCTTCACGCGAAGGCGTGGTCGCCGCCAGATCGGCCGCCGGCGACAGGCCAACCGCGCAGCTGGGCATGCGCAGACTCGGCTCATGCTGGTCGGCCGCCAGCGTGTCACGCAGACGCAGCAGGGTCGACAGGGTCAGGTTGCCGCCGGCCGAGTCGCCGATGATCGCCAGCGGATCATCAGGATAATCGCTGGCTAGCGCGCTGTAGGCGTTGAAGGCGTCGTCAGTGGCGGCGGGAAACGGCATCTCCGGGGCCATCCGGTAATCCGGCCAGTAAACCCGGGCATTGAGCCGCTTTGCGAGCTGGCCGCACAGACCGGCATAGGTCGGGAATTTGCCGCAGACGAAAGCGCCGCCATGCAGATACAGCACCGTGGCGCTTGGGTTTTCTGTACTGATGCAGTAACTGGGAATGCCGGGTGGGACCGCCGGCAGGTTGGCGATGGTGGTCTTGCGGATGCGAACGCCGGTCGGCAGCAGGGCCGGTGGGCGGACCAGATTGATCAGCAGGCGGCTATGGGCGACAAATTTTTCCGGGGTATCCAGTTTGCGCAACATCAGAGCACGAAAGCCGAGATCGATGATTTTGGCTCGAATAGAACTCACGGGCTTGCCCTCCATGGGGTATTCAGATGGTGCTCAGCCGATAGACTTCGCCGACCGCCCTGGCATACAGCCGGGGCGCATAGCGCTTGAGGCGCCAGACCAGCCGACTGTCGAACTGCGGCATGATGTACAGCTGCTTGCGGTCCAGGGCATCAAGGGTCTGCCGCGCGACCTGATCGGGGGTCTCCGAGAACATCCACTTGCCCATCACGTTGCTGGCGAACCTGCCGGTGCCGCTGGGCAGCTTGCCGTTGTCAATGATGTTGGTCTTGACCGCGCTCGGGCATAGTGTGGTCACATGAACTTGCGTGCCGGTCAGCTCGGCCGCCAGGGTTTCCGACAGCGACACCACCGCCGATTTGGTCACGTTATAGGTGGTAAAGGAGGGCACCGCGGCAAAACCGGCCACCGAGGCCACATTGACGATGCCGCCGTAGCCCAGCTCACGCAATTTCGGGGCGAAGAAATGGCAGCCGTGAATCACGCCCCAGAGATTGACATCCAGACACCAGCGCCAGTCCTCCAGCGAGACCTCGCCGATGCGGCCACCCACCCAGACGCCGGCATTGTTCACCACCAGCGTGACGGGGCGGCCCAGCAAGCCATCGGCCTCATCCGCCAGCTTTTCCATCTGACTGGCATCACGCACGTCACAGGCGTAGCCAAGGGCGCGCCCTTCGCCCAGTTCCGAGAGCTCCTGCGCGGTTCTCATCGCGCCCTGTTCATCGATGTCGGCGCAGATCACCGAGCCGCCCCGACGCACGATCTCATAGGCCATGCCCCGACCGATGCCGCTGGCCGCGCCGGTGACGACGGCGGCGGCCGAACGTGACGGTAGATAGGTTTTACGTTTGCCGATCATGCTGCGCTCCTGGCTTTGCTGGGCGTGTGCTTGCGGGACGCATGCCAGTCGCGGAAGTCGCGGTAGGCCTGCACCGGGTCGCCGGTTTCCTCGTAGCTGAGTTTCCACACGTTGATCATTTCCCGGTTGTCGTGATCCCAGGGGTGGAATCGGGGGGACAGAAACGGCAAGGCATCGACAACGAAGGTGCGGGTGAACAGGCCCGGCTTGAACAGCAGGCTTTTGGCTGCTTTGAGGGCCGAGCGGACATTGGTGATCTGGCGGTCCTTCCAGACCAGATACAGCCAGCTCAGATGGGTGGCCACGGTCAGCGTGCTGATGCCCAGGGCCAGGGTGGCCATCAGGACCGCGTAGGAATACGCGCCATCGCCACTGGAGTTCTTGTAAATATCGAAGCTCACCGATTTGTGCTCGATTTCTTCCACGAAGTGCCAGAAGGCCAGCGCGGCCACCTCGTCGGGCGTATCGTCCCAAAGCTCCGGTTGCTCCAGCATCGCGGACGAGAGCGTGGCCGTGAAGTGCTCTCCGGTGGCGGAAAAGGCAAACTTCATGATGTCAGGCAAGTAATTCTCGTAGGCATCGAAAATCGCCTTGACCAGGGTCTGTGCCTGTTTCACCGGCACCCCGTGCATGGTCAGCACGTCATTCAGGGCGTCGTGCGCCTTGGCATGGCTGCCTTCCTGCTTGATGAAAGCGATGGCAGCCTTGTGGATCGAAGGATCGCTGAGTTTGTCCAGTTGCTGGCGGGTGGCCTTCATCACAAAGCGCTCGCCGACCGGCACGCTGCCGAATATGGCGTTCATCCAGTGAGTCAGCCAGGGATCATTGGCAAACCAGTAACGCGGGACGGTGTCGGTATTCAGATCGAAGGCAACGTTGCGGTGAACGACAACCCCCTCGTAGTCAATCTTGCGGTGGGCCAATCCCATAGCGACCTCTCATGATGCATTGCGTGGTCGCCACAAATTAGCACCGAACATTCGTTCGGAATTGTCATTTCGGGCAGGATGTCATTCATCAAACGGCGCGCAGCCTTGATGGTGCGCAGAGGCGCTGCGCCTGAAATCAAGCCCCTTGCGCTTGCGGTCAATCTGCATGGACACTCGGTGACTAGCATGCACATGCTGCTGCAGTTGCATGCCGGGAGCGATGCCGCTTGAACCTGTGGGCGAGCGGGCGGGCAGGGAGGAGACCCGGTTGCAGGGGTTTTTCGAATTTGGCTGGTGGAGGGGAGTATTCGTGGACTGGTCCAGCATCATTGCTGAGATACAAGAGAATTTCTGGCTGTATCTATCGATTCCGTTCATCGCCGGGATCATCGGCTATGTCACCAAACTGCTGGCGCTGGAGATGATGTTCGAGCCGACGGAGTTCGTCGGCAAACCGCCCTACCTGGGCTGGCAGGGCGTGATCCCGAGAAATGCGGAGAAGATGGCCACGGTGGCGACCAGCCTGCTGATCGGCACCATCCTGAAGCCCGCGGAGTTGATCGCGCGGCTGGATCCGCGGCGTATGGTCAAGGAGGTCGAGGGCACCCTCAACGCTGCGGCCGAAGACCTGGTGCGCGAGATCGGCGAGCGCTACATGCCGGGAGTCTGGCTGAGCATGCCTGAGCGGGCGCGCAAGGCGATGATCAGCCGTTTCCTGTCGCAGATCCCCGATATCGCGGAGCAGGCCTGGCGCGAAATGGCAGCAGACATCGAACGGTATATTGATATCCAGCACCTGCTGGTCAGCAATCTGGTGAAGGACAAGGCCTTGCTGAGCCGGGTATTCAAGGAGATCGGCGCCCGCGAATTCGTGTTTTTTCGCAATGCCGGTTTCTGGTTCGGTCTGAGTCTTGGCTTTATTCAGCTCGGTTTGTGGATAGGCTGGCATGCGGCCTGGATCATCCCTCTCTCCGGTGGCTTCATCGGGCTGGTCAGCGATTACATCGCCCTGCAGATGCTGTTCAGGCCACTGTATCCAAAGCGTTTTCTTGGTTTCACCCTCCAGGGTCGTTTCTTCATTCGGCAGGATGAGATCGCCCGGGATTATGCGGCCTTGATCAGCAAGCAACTGCTGACGCCGGCCAATCTCGTGGAGGAAATGCTTAACGGACCGCTGGCCGATCGGGTCATCGAGCAGATCGAGAAGAGCGTGAGAGAGGGCCTGGAAGGTCAGATCGGTCTGGCCAAGCCGCTGGTTGTCATGTCCATGGGCGGCGCGCGGTATGTGGAAATGCGGCAGTTCATCGTCGACAAGGTGATCGAGATGATCCCGGAAACCTCCCGAGGCATGGAGAAATACGCCATGGATGCACTGGACGTGCAGAACACCATCGTGTCGCGCATGGACGAACTGACGCCCGAGCAGTTCGAGGGCCTATTGCGGCCCGCATTCAAACAGGATGAATGGAAGCTGGTGGCTTGCGGCGCCGTCCTGGGTTTCATCATCGGTGAAATCCAGGTCCAGCTGATGCTGACCTGAGACCCGTCGCTCGCGGAGGCTCTGTCCACGCACGTTCCGCTCACACCTTGGACGGCGGCATCGCGGGTCAAGAGCTCGCCTTGCTGTGGTGGACAGCTTGCCAACCGAACAATGATGGGCAAGATTCCCCTTTTTGAAAGGCAGCTTGTTTTTCCGTCTGCTGCTCACCCCCCGTATGCAATTGACGCTCTCCTAGGTGACCAGAGGCCGGGCCATGTATGATCGACAGCAGATGCGATTCCCGTGATCCATGTTTTCAAGCCTGCAATATTTCGCCCTGTTCTGGATTGGCCTGAGCGCTGCGGTCGGGCTGCTGGCCGGATGTAACCAAGCTCCGCCACCCGATGAGACCCAGGCGCTGGCAGTCGTCCGACAATACGTGGAGGAGCATGACGGGGTGCTCGAAATTCATGAAAGTCTGGGACGCATCCGCAGGGCTCGTCCGCTCGAACTCTTCGCGGTCAGGACCAAGAAGTGCCGCCTGATCGCCAAGAATGCTTACTGGTGCGAATTTCTGGTCGAGTATGCGACCGTCGAGCAAGCTCGGATGAGTTCGCCGATTGCCCTGCGGGTCGAAATTCGCAACGGCGAATATCGGAGCGTGCGCTATTGACCAGAGCTGGGTGCGGTTTGCGGTGCCGATGAATGACGAGAATCGGCCCTTCTTGCTGTCCAAGCGGCGTTTTGAGGGGCATCACGCCCGGATCTTCGGCCCGAACTGTGATGCCGTGCGCCGGATCAAGAACGTGCGAGCCACGGTGGTCGAATGTCCAGCGCAACACAGCATTGGCCCGGTCAGCGCGATGAATTCGTTTCGGCCGCGGCCCTCAATGTCGCAAAACCGGCCAGATCTGTCGGCAGGACCAACACGGGCCTGCCGCCCGCTCCTCTGGCCTAGCGGTAGTCTTCCAAAATGCTTGTGCTGACCTCCAGGTCGTGGGCTGATTTGTGCTGGATATCGCGGCCCAGGAAGTTGGCCAGCTTGCCGCCGATCAGCGGCACGGCGCACTCCACGGTCCAGTCCATGCGATTTACCGCGCCTTGGGGATGTTCCTCCAGGCGCATGCTGCTGTGAATCCGGACCGATTCCAGACCGTGCAGCCGGATATCCAGTGACCCGACTCGGGTGAGCGTGTTCCAGCGATCGATCTGATTAACGCTGATGCGTTCGCCA
>JBFKDQ010000036.1:0-37261 GCA_041619555.1 Oceanococcus sp.
AGCGACCGTTCGGCCGACGGTCGCTGCCCGAATGCTGCCTACCAGCGCCAGCGGATGCTGGCGTAGCCTCCTCGCCCGGCGGCCGGCAGCCGCTCGCCCACCGGAACATCGCTGCCCATGGCCCGGTTGTAGCCGGCCAGATGTTCGCTCGTGCGTTTGTCCAGCAGATTGTCCAGGCCCAGGTGCAGATCAAGCACCGGGCTGATCCTGAATTCGCCCCGCAGGTTCAGTACCGCATGGCCGGGCGTGGGCTGTTCGGCATTGGTGGTCGAGACCTTGTTCTGGGCGGCGCTGAGCCGCAGTTCGAAGCCGGTTGACCAGCGCTCACGGCGATGATCCAGCCGGAGCAGGGCTTGCGTGGGCGCGATCCGGTAGAGCCGATCATCGAGATCCAGGCGCTCGCCGCGTACCAGACTGAGCACCGCGCCAAGATGCCAGTGTTGCGCCCAGATCAGGCCCATGTCGACATCGGCACCGAACAGCTCGGCTTTGACATTGCTGAACTGCAGCGGGCTGGGATCGCCATTGGCGCGGCTGACCTGGATGACGGTGGCGTCGGTGGCCGGTGTGCCCTGGATGTAGTCGTCGATGTGACGCCAGAACAGACGCGGGGCCAGCCAGGCCGTGCTCTGGCGCCATTGCAGGCCCAGTTCCAGCTGATGCGAGATCTCGGGCTGCAGATCGATGCGGCCGACATAGCGTTTGCGGTCCGCCAGGCCTGCGGTGGATTCCAGCGGCAGCCACAGATAGCGTTCCTGATAGGACGGTGCCCGGCTCTTGCGTGCAGCCGCCAGTTCCAGACTGAGGTGGGGGTTCACCTGGTGGGTGAGCTGCACCAGCCAGTCGACATTGTTTTCGCGCTGCGGTCTTTGCGCGGCATTGAAGCGGTCGCGCAGCTGGCGCGGCCCATCCATCATCCGCGCGGGGCTGCCATCGACCTCGCCGGCAGTGCTGCGGGCATGGTGATAGCGCAGGCCCCAGACCAGGATCCAGCGCGGCGCCAGTTTGCCGCTCCACTCGGCGAATGCGCCGTACAGATCCTGTTCCACGCTGGAGAAATTGCGCACGAAAAACATGGCATTGCCGGGGTCGCCGATGTCGGCATGATGATCGGCCTGCCGTGCATCCATGCCAATGGCCAGCGTGCCCTGCCACATGGCGAGTTCAGCGTTTAGGCCCCAGGCCTGGGTCTGGCTGCCGGCGCGTGAAAAGCGCAGCATCTCGGGATCCATCGGTGGTCGCAAATGGAAGTTGCTCATTTCGTGATCGACCGCGCTGCGGCTCAACCAGGCTTCGATTGGCAGGCCGCCGAGCTGGCCCTGATAGCCCAGGCGTCCCTGGCTTGCATCGATGAAGCGGATGTCCATTGGCAGGGCCGGGGTGCCCGCGTCTTCGGTGAAATTGCGTCGCAGATCCAGGCTGAACTCCTGCGCGCCGACGCGTTGACTGGCGCCCAGTGCATAGAAGTCACGGGCGTAGCGCGTGGGCAGGATCCGGCCGTCGGCAAAGCGCGTGTCCGCGCCCTCCTGCCGGCTGGCGGCGACGAAGAGGCTGCGCCTTGGGTCGGCCAGGCTCATGAGACCTGCGAGCGTGCGGGATTGATCGACGCTGTGGCCGCCGGCACTGAGCCAGCCGGCAAACCGGCTGTCGGGGTCGCTGGCATGGTCGGCCCGCCGCAGCCGCGCGACGATCGCGCCGCCAAGGCTCTCGCCAGGCGTGCTCACCGGTGCGATGCCGCGGCGCAGTTCAAGTGCCTGCAGCAAGGGCGCGGGTGCGTAGCTCAGTGGCGGGTCCATGGCGTTGGGGCCGCCGGAAGCGATGTTCATGCCATCGATGCTGACATGGACCCGATCGCCATACAGGCCGCGGTATTGCGCGATGCCGCTGAGCGGACCGTTGCGGTTGACCGCGCCGCCAGGGGTCTGGCGCAGCAGTTCGGCGGTATCGACCTCGACTTGCTGGTTTTGCAGACGATAGGGGTTGGCCAGTTCCGCCGCGCTGCCCTGGATGCTGAGATCGGGCAGGATGGTGGGATCGGCGCTGGCAGGGCCGGCGCACAGGCCCAGGGCTATTGCTTTGGCCAGGGCCAGGATGGAGACAGGGCGCGGCAACGGCGCCCGGATGGGAGTTTGCATGGAGATGATCCTCGGAGAATTGTGCTGTGCCGACGTGGATCGGAAAGACCCATGTGGCCATGCCGCCGATGGGGGCGGTGCCGGAATCGGCCCGGCTGAGGAAGACGAGAGCCGCTGCTGGCCGCGCGCGATAAGACACGGCGTGGCTGCAGGCCGCAGTGCGGACCGAATCCGGGTCGGACCGGATCAGCCTGCCCGGCGCGGTGTCGGGCTCAGGACTCCCCCTGTTGCAATCAGGCCGAGGGTGGTGCGCGGATGTGCCTGCCGTCTCGCCAGCGAGTGGTGAGCGTGCGGGTCGGGTGCTGCTCCGCCACCGCCACGTGGGCGGCGCTCCAGAGCTGGGCCAGGTCGGTGACAGGCAGGGCTGGCGCATGCGAGAGCAGGCAGATCGGGCAGGCGGATGACTGGGTCTGCGGGCTTTCCTCGTCTGCGGCCAGGCGTTCACGCCAGATCTTCTGCAGGCCCTGCGCCGTACACATGACCACAAACTGGCCATCGGCCTGCACCATGCGCCAGGGCGTGCCCAGAACGGGCAGCCACAACTGCGCCAGCGCTGCCGCAAACAGCGTCAGCATGCCGAATCGACGCAGGGCAGGGCGGGCCATGCCAGGGCGAGGACGACTGCGATTCAGGAGGTCAGGCAAGCTCAATATGAGGCGGCTCGGGCGGAGGGGAGAGCGACCAGTGCAGGTTGCGTTGCGGCCCCAATGATATCCCCATGTGATGCGCCTGTGGGTTGGTCGGTCCTCGGTCCGGGCAGGGCTCGGCGCATGACCAGGCTTCAGCTATTCCGCAATTCCGCGGTCCGGTCCGAAGCCGGCATCAGCGCCAGCAACTGCGGTGACGGCAGGGCGGGGTAGAACAGAAAACCCTGCGCCTCGTGGCAGCCGAACTGACGCAAGAGCTCCGCCTGCTCCGGGGTTTCCACACCTTCGGCCAGCACCGCAAGTTCCAGGTCGTGGCCGAGTTGCACGATCGTGCGGACCACGCTGCGGCTGGACTTGTCACTGCTCATCCGCTGGATGAAAGCGCCGGCGATTTTCAGGCGATTGACGGGCAGTTCGTGCAACTGCGCCAGAGACGAGTAGCCGGTGCCGAAATCATCCAGTGCCAGTTGGATGCCGTGCTGGCGAAACTCGCTCAGCAGTGTCAGAACCAGGGGGGAGCGCATCAGCGTGGTTTCGGTGACCTCCAGTTCGATCACCAGCCGGCGCTGGTCGATGCCGGAGTTTGCGATGATTTTCATGATCCGGGCAAAGCCATCCGGGGCGAGGAGCTGCTGGCCCGAAAGATTGATTGCAAGGCGAAAGTCATCCGGCAGGTGATCTTCCCAGGACTGAATGTCCTCACAGGCCTGGCGCAGCACCCAGGCGCCAAGATCATGAATCATGCCGGACTCCTCGGCGATGGCGATGAATTCGCCGGCGGAAATGCAGCCGCGTTTGGGATGGTTCCAGCGCAACAGGGCTTCGGCGCCGCAGATCTGTCCCTCTTGCAGATGCACTTGAGGCTGGTAGTGCAAACAGAATTGCCCGCGGCTCAGTGCGCTGCGCAACTGGTGTTCGGTCTGCAGCCGGGCGGTGGCGCGGGCGTTCATGGCCGGGGTGTGAAAGCTGTAGCGGTGGCGACCCTGGCCCTTGGATTCGTACATGGCCGCGTCGGCCGCCTTGAGCAGGGAAGTGGCGTCCCTGCCGTCGCCCGGAAACAGTGCAATGCCGATGCTGGCCTGGGGCTGGATGCGCTTGCCATGAAACAGCACCGGCTCGCGCAGCGCCTGCAGCAGTCGTTCCGCGGCATGGGCGGCTTGCGCTTCGTCGGCCACGTCCGGGACCAGCAAGGCAAATTCATCTCCGCCGAGGCGCGCCAGGGTGTCTTCCTGGCGCAGCACATGCAGCAGGCGCTGGCTCATGCACTTGAGGAGTTCATCGCCGGCCTCGTGGCCGAGACTGTCGTTGATGACCTTGAAATTGTCCAGGTCCATCAGGATCACGGCGAACGGTGTAGGCGTTCGGCGTTCCAGTTCGTCGGCGAACCGGTGCATGAAACGCCGACGGTTCGGCAGTCCGGTCAGTTCATCGGTGGTCGCCAACATTTCCAGGCGACGAATGAGCTGTTCTTCGCTGAAGACGTCAACAAGATTGCCGGTGGTCAGAAAGGCCCGCGCCAGACCGAAGCTCATGGTGAGAAACCCGGCGGCAAAGACCGCATGCGCCAGCCACCATTGATGATTCCAGGGCGCGGCGAGAAAGAAACTTGCCGAGGACAGGACGAAGAAAAACAGGCTGAAGCCAAAGAACTGCAGCAGCGGGGAGGGGTGCGCGTGGCGCAGCAGCAGGATCAGGCTGGCGAGATTGAGGGCCACGGCGCTCGACTCCAGCACCAGTCGGGCCTGCATGCGTGGCATCGACGGGTCCACGGCGACGAACAGAATCAGCAGATCGAACAGCACAAAGGCCAGCAGCCAGGGCCACCAAAGGGATTTTCCGCTGCGCGCCGCAGGCTCGTCAGCAGGTCGCGAGATCTGGGCGAAAGCAAGGAGCCACAAGGCTGCCATCGCAAACCGGGACGCCGGACCGAAAAGCAGGAAAACCGGCGGATTGTCGGTCGCCAGCCGGGTCAGAATGCCGTGCGGAGCGTAGATGATCGTCATGCCCAGCAATCCCAGGGTGAGCCAGCGCAGGGTCGGCTCACCGCTGACCAGGTAGCAGCGATAGGCGACATAGGTCATCGCGATGCTCAGGCCGATGGCGGCGCCAATCAGGATTTCGTGTGCCAGCAGATCGTGGTAGAGCAGGTCGGGAGACTGAAAGATCTGCAGGTAGGCGATCAGCGGCAGTGGGGAGAGGGCAAAAGCCAGCAGCAGGCCGTGTTTGTAGGCCCGCAGGAACGGCACAACTAGAGGACTGTTTTGCCGATGAGTCATACAGGGCCGGGCGTGCTCGGAAGGCTGACATGGCACATTTGCGTATCGCGGTGCCAGCCAGGATTCGACGCGTTGATCCGGCGGGAGTGGGTACTGCGCCGCGCTCCGATTTTCATGCCGTCGGGGGCAGGGTCCAATCTCAACGCCATGGTGGCTCTCGGCTGGTGACGCCTGATTCAGTCACAGCCGCGGTGAAAGAAGCGTCAAGGGCGGATCTGATCTGCGTCATCTGGGCCGTAGCCATCCGCAGGCATGGTTGGGGGCATGAGAACCCGAATGGTGCCGCTTGCGATACGCCCTTTGCTGGCCGTGGTGGCGCTGTGCTGGTCACCCTGGAGCCTGGCCCTGAACTGGTCGCAGGTGTTCACCCCCGGCACGCTCCTGCCATTATTCGGGCAGCATCCGCTGGTGCGGGAAAATCTCGTCGGTGAAGCCTTGCCTGCACCCTTTGGCCTGACCCCGGGCTACTATGCCCAGCAACAGGATGCGGTGATCCACGCCTTGCAGTTCGAGCGCTCGGGTGTCGAGGGCATGGAAGCGGTCGCATTGCCGCCCGGCCTGTCCTCGCTTCTGGCGCCGGTCCTGCGGCCCGCCACCGCGGCGGACAACCGGCATCGGCTTGCCAGCCTGCGCCTGGACGCCTGGCTGTTGCCCATGCTTAACGTGTTTTACATGCAGGGTCGGGGCCGGGGCGTCAGCCTGGTCGCGGGCGAGGTGGCCAACCGTGCGCAGACGGACCTGTTTCGTTTTCCCTTCGAGCTTGGCGTGCAAACTCTGGGGTTCACCGCGGTCTATGGCGGCCGGGCCTGGTGGCTGGGGCTGACCGGGGCGAAGACACGGATCGACGGGCATGCCGGTGCGGATATGGGCTTCGTTCTCGAGCCCCACATGCTTGCTGCCCGCCTGGGAAGCAGGCTGGGGTCGCGCTGGAACCTGTGGCTCGGCGCCAGCCATCTGCATATGGGGGAAATCCGTGGCAGCCTGCGCGATCTGGGCTGGTTGCAATCGGCCGGGCCGCTCGCCGATTCCGCCGCGCTCATCTCCGGTCCGCGTGATGCGGGGCTGGTGCTGGATTTCTCTGCGCGCCTGGAGGCCCGCGCGCACTGGCTTTATTTTGCTGGCTGGGCCTACACCTTCAGCCGACACCTGAGCCTGAATTTCGAGGCCGGTGGTGATGTGGCCGGCGGCTGGCTGGGAACGGCGGAACTGCAATGGCGCGGTCCATGAACCGACCCGGTTGAGGGTCGGCCGGCCGCCGGCAGGACCGCTTCAGGTTTCCGCGGTTCGATAGTGGTAAGCGTAGTAAACCACCGGAATCACCACCAGGGTCAGCAGGGTGGACACCAGAAGGCCAAAGATCAGCGAAACCGCCAGGCCACCGAAGATCGGGTCGTCGAGGATGAAGACGCCACCCATCATCGCGGCGAGCGCCGTCAGGATGATGGGACGTGCGCGCACTGCGGCGGCATCGATGGTCGCCTGCTGCAGCGCTTTGCCCTCGCGCACCTGCAACTGGATGAAATCCACCAGCAGGATGGAGTTGCGCACGATGATGCCGGCCAGGGCGATCATGCCGATCATCGACGGTGCGCCGAACTGACGGTCCAGCAGCGCATGGCCCGGCAGGATCCCGATCAGGGTCAGCGGGATGGGGGCCATGATGATCAGCGGCACGCCATAAGACCTGAATTGTCCCACCACCAGAAGATAGATCAGCACCAGGCCCACGGCATAGGCCATGCCCATGTCGCGGAAGGTCTCGAAGGTCACCTGCCATTCGCCGTCCCATTTCAGGCTCCAGGCATAGGGGTTGTCCGGGGTGCGGGTGAAGTACTGCTGGATCGGCGCGCCTTCGATCGGCGTGGACTCCAGAGCCGCGGAAATGTCCAGCAGGCCGTACATCGGGCTGTCGGTCGCGCCGGCGACATCCCCGGTGACATAGACCACCGGCAGCAGATCCTTGTGGTAGATGGTCTGCTCGCGCGTGCTGGTTTCAATGACCGCGACCTCGGATAAGGGCACCAGGGCGCCGCCGGCGGCGCGCAGGCGCAGGCTGCGAATGCTCTCGATTTCGGTTTGTGCCGCGGCCGGCAGTTCGACCCGGATCGGGATCGGCGTGCGCGCCTGCGGATCATGCAGATAGGACATGTCTTCGCCCTGTAGCGCGGCGGTCACCGCGCTGCTGACCGCCTGCTGGGAAACGCCGAGGCGGGCGGCGCGGGCGCGATCAACCGCGATGACGAGTTTGGGTTGCGGCGCTTCCAGGGTGTCGTCAATGTCGACCACATCGGCGGTGGCGGCGAACTGTTGCCGCACCGCGCGGGCGACCTCGCGCTGGCGATCTGCGTCCAGGCCGTAGATTTCCGCGACCAGAGGGGCCAGTACCGGCGGGCCCGGTGGCACTTCGACAATTTTCACGCTGGCGCCGAAGGCCGCGCCGATTGCCACCAGTGGCGCGCGCAGGGCGAGGGCGATTTCATGTGATTTGCGCTCACGCGCGTGCTTGTCCAGCAGATTCACCTGCAGGTCGCCCTGGTGGGCTTCACGGCGCAGGTAGTACTGGCGCACCAGGCCATTGAAATTGATCGGGGCGGAGGTGCCGGCGTAGATCTGGTAGTCGGTGACTTCGGGGACGGTTTCGATCTCATCGGCCAGGGCCTGCAGGACCCGCTGGGTCTGTTCCAGCGGGGTGCCTTCAGGCAGGTCGACAAGGACCTGGAATTCGCTCTTGTTGTCGAAAGGCAGCATCTTCATGATGACCAGGCGGGCGCCGACCAGGGCGAGCGAGCCGGCGATCAACAGGATCAGGCTCAGCAGCAGGCCGAGCCGGGCGCCGCGGCCACTGCGGCCCCTGAGAAATGGCGTCATGATCGACGCGAAGCCGCGATGCAGTCGATCATCGCCGGCGTTTGCTTCGGCATGCGCAGGGAGATGGCGGGCAAACAGTTTGCGGAACAGCCAGGGGGTGAACATGAAGGCCACCGCCAGCGAGATCAGCATGCCGGTGGAGGCGTTGATCGGAATGGGCCGCATGTACGGACCCATCAGGCCGCTGACAAAGGCCATCGGCAGCAGTGCGGCGACCACGGTCAGGGTGGCGAGAATGGTCGGCCCGCCCACCTCATCCACCGCCGCCGGGATCGCCTCGATGAGCGACTTGCCGCCGAGCTGGCGGTGGCGGGCGATGTTTTCCACCACCACGATGGCATCATCCACCAGGATGCCGATGGAAAAGATCAGGGCGAACAGGGACACCCGATTCAGGGTGAAGCCCCAGGCCCAGGATGCGAACAGGGTCAGCGCCAGGGTGACGACCACCGCGGCGCCAACCACCATGGCCTCGCGTCGGCCCAGCGCCAGCCAGACCAGCACCACCACCGACAAGGTGGCAAACAGCAGTTTCTTGATCAGGGTGTTGGCCTTGTCCTGGGCGGTGGCGCCGTAATTGCGCGTCACCGTGGCCTCGATGCCATCCGGAAAGTACAGCCCACGCATCTGCTCGAAACGCTGGATCACCGCATTGGCCACTTCGACCGCGTTTTCGCCCGGCTTTTTGGCGACCGCGATGGTAATGGCCGGAAAGCGGCCGATGCTGGTCAGGCCGCGTTGTGCGCCCGCCGGGCCGGTGCCGAAGCTGACCAGTTGTCCGGGCTGATCCGGGCCGAGGCGCACGCTGGCGACGTCACGCAGCAGCACCGGCGCATCATCGCGCACGCCAACCACCAGATCGGCGACCTCTTCGGGGTGCAGCAGGAAGGTCCCGGCCTGTACCTGGATCGCCTGGCCATTCATGCTCATCGTGCCGGCATCGGCCGAAGCATTGGCGGCGGCCAGCGCCTGCCGCAGGTCGCCCAGCGCCAGGCCGTACGCGGCGAGGCGCTGGGGGTCGAACTCCACATGCACTACGCGGTCGGGGCCGCCGAGAATCTCGATGTCGCGGGCGCCGGGCACGCGCTGCAACTCGGTTTCCATGGTGTGGGCGATGCGCAGCAGATCATCCGCGCTGATGGCCGGGTCCGCGCTCCACAGGGTGGCGGCAACGATGGGCACGTCATCGATGCCCATGGGCCGGATCAGCGGCGCGCCGACGCCCGCATTGGGCGGTCGCCAGTCCTGATTGGAAAAGAAGGCGTTGTACAGCCGCACGATGGCATCGGTACGAGGCTCGCCGACCACGAACTGCACGGTGAGGATCGCCATGCCGGGTGTGGAGGCCGAATAGATGTGCTTGACCCCTTCGATCTCGGACACGATCTGTTCCGCCGGCGTGCTGACGATGGATTCGACTTCCCGGGCCGAGGCGCCGGGGAAGGGAATGAACACATTGGCGAAGGTGACGTTGATCTGCGGTTCCTCCTCACGTGCTGTCATCAGCACCGCGAAGAGACCGAGCAACAAACCGCTGAGGGCGAGCAGCGGGGTGATTTCGGAGGCCTGAAAGCCCGCCGCAATACGTCCTGAAAGGCCCAGTCGGCCGCGATCCTGGAGCTTACTCATGGCCGGATGGCCCCGCATATTGCTGTTTGTAGGCGAGCGCCGCCGCGATCGGATCGCTGACCACGCGTTCCCCGTCGACCAGGCCCGCGGCGACCGGCAGGCGACCATCGGCCAGCGGGCTACCCACGCGCACATAGCGCAGGCTGAGCAGTCCGGCCTGATCAAGTACGTAGGCGCCGGTCAACTCGCCGCGGCGGACCAGCGCCGAGGCCGGCAGCAGCAGGGCGCTGTCCTCGCCGCTGACAAAAGCGACCTTCACCAGGGTGCCCGGAAACAGCTCGAAATCACCACCAGGCAGATCGATGCGTACGGCGAAGCTGTGGGTGGCGGGATCGGCGGCCGGCGGAATGCGCAGCGCGGTGGTGGTGATCTGCGAGCCATCGGGCAGCAGAATGCGAGCCTTGCGATGCTGGCGCAGCGGGCCGATCTGTTGCTGCGGTACCGCAACGACGATGCGCAGTTGATCCAGTGACAGGCCGGTCATCAAGGGGGTGCCGGGGGCGACGGTCTCGCCAAGCTGCACATGGCGCGCCAGCACCAGGCCGCCGTAAGGGGCTCTGACCACGGTGTAATTCAGGGCTTCACGGGCGTGCTCCAGGCGGGCCTGGGCCGCATCCTGCCGCGCTTGCGCGGCACGCAGATCGGCGGCGATGCGATCGAACTCGGCTTTGGCGATCAGCTGCCGGGCGTACAGATCCTGGGCGCGCTGATGATTCTGGCGCGCCTCGGCCTGGCGGGCGCGGGCTTCGGCCACGGCGCTTTCCGCAGCATCCACCTGGCTGCCCTGTTCCTTGCTGGTCAGGCGCACGATGGCTGCGCCTGGCGGGACCTGGTCGCCCACGTCGAAGGGCAGGTCCATCACCCTGCCGCCGGTCTGGGCGGCGACGGTGGAGCGGCTCAGGGCCTCGACCACGCCATCGAAGCGGGTCTCGCGCGCAATCGATTCGCGCGCCAGCGCGACTGTTGGCAGGGGCTCGGAAGGTGGCTGCCGTATGGCCTCCGCCGGCGCTGAGACCGTCTCGGAGCAGGCGGCCAGCAGGGCCGCGATCAGGGCAGGGCTCAGCAACTTGATCGACATGCGCGCTTCTCCAGCGGTGGGTCAGTCTATGGATGGTGATGATGGCCGCCAAAGCGGCTGGCTTGCATCACCGCCGTGCATCGCTTGCGCAGAACGCGGCGCCCGGCGCGACCCCGAGGCGGCCGAGGATGGCCGCGAGCGGGCACAGACCGGTGAACGAGGCCTGCAGCATGTTGGCGCCGACAAAGGCGGTGAACCAGAGCCAGTGCGCGCTGTGCAACTGCGAGAGCAACAGTGAAACCAGCACGAACAGGCCGGCGATGCGGAAAACCCAGCGGTCGATGGTCATGATTCAATCTCCTGGTGTGGGGCCGGCCAGGCAGCGCGCTGCGCCGGCATGCCCCGAGTGTTTGGTCGAACTCTAAATATTAGAATAAACTAATATATAGGCAGAAATGTACGAATGCAAGCGCTGTGGCTGATGCCGTCCTTCTGCCCTGCCGGCGCGGCCGGTATCGGCCTGTGGTGATGACCTGCGGGCGGCAAACCGCCTATCCTGCGCTACGGACACTGCGGGTATGGAATCTTCATGAGTCGATGGGCAATCGGATGGGCCGCCCTGTTGCTGGCCTGGATGGGGGGCGCGCTGGCTGCGCCGCTGCAGGTGGGCGTGCGGGAAACACCGCCGTTTGCGATGCGTGGCGAAGATGGCAGCTGGAGCGGGATCAGCGTGGAGCTGTGGGAGCGTATGGCCACGCGTCTGGAACTGGATTACGTGTTCGTCGCCCAGCCCCGTCTGGAGCCCATGTTCGCGGCCCTGGCCAGCGGCCAGATCGATGCGGCGATCGGTGCCCTGACGGTGACCGGGCCACGCGAAATTGCGGTGGATTTCACCCACCCGTTCTTCAACGCGGGCCTGGCCATCGCGACGCCGCGCAGCACGCCCTCGCTGTGGCAGAGCGCCAAAGCCCTGATGTCGCCAGGGTTCTGGTCGGCGCTGGCGGCACTGGGCCTGCTGCTGCTGGTGGTGGGATTTCTGATCTGGCTGTTCGAGCGCCGTCACAATCCGCAGTTTCCGCCGCAACCGGGGGCCGGGATCGGAGATGGTTTCTGGTGGTCGGCGGTGACCATGACCACGGTGGGCTATGGCGACAAGGCGCCGGTCAGCTTTGCCGGTCGGAGCCTGGCGGTGATCTGGATGTTTGTCGGCATCATCACCATCTCCAGTTTTACCGCGGCGATCACCTCGAGCCTGACCCAGCAGGCGCTGGAAGGTCACATTCGAGACTTTGACGACCTGCACCGCCTGCGGGTGGTGACGGTGGCCGATTCCACCGCGGCGCAGCTGCTGGACAGCCGCGGACTGAATTATCAGGCTGAGCCTGATGTGGAGGTCGCGCTGAACCGGCTGGTGGCCGGCGAGGCCGATGCGCTGGTGTACGACACTCCGGTCCTGCGGCATCTGCTGCATGTGCGGAGCCTCAGCCAGATGCAATTGCTGCCGCAGGCCCGACCCGAGGCGGCCTATGCCATTGCGTTGACATCGGGCAGCGCCCTGCGCGAACCGCTCAACCGCGAGTTGCTTGGCATTCGCGCGGGCGCGGGCTGGGAACCCTTGCTGATGCGCTATCTGGGGCAGTGATGTGAGAAGTCTGATTGTTGGTTTCGTCCTGCTCGCCGCCTGCTGGTGGCCACCCGGCATGGCCCAGGAGGCCGTTGACGATGCGCTGCAGCGGGCGCAGACCATCCTGACGGAATTGCAGGCGACGCGGGCGCGCGAGCAGGCCCGCTTCGAGGCCGAGCGTGGCCAGCTGCGGAGCGACGAATTCGCTTTGTCGCCGGTGCGGGTCGATATCGCGGCGCTGGAAGAAGCACGACTGGAAATTGCGGCGCGCCGCGCGCGCAGCGAAAACCTGGCGGTGCGTCTGGCGGCGCGGCGCAATGCGCGCACGCAGATTCAGGGTGAAATCGCCGCGCTGGCTGCCGAGCTTGCGGAAGAGCAGGACGCTGATCGGCGTCTGGCGCTGGAGCAGGCCCTGGCCCGCCAGAAGGAGCTCGCCGGCTTGCAGGACGAATTGGTCGCGGTACTGGACGATCTGCAACAGCTGGCTCAACGCCGCTTGCAGTTGATGCGACAGGCTCAGGCCCTGCTGCAGTCGCGTTTCGAACTGCCGGCGCTGGCAGCCGGTGCCGGTCTGCCGGCGGTGGCGCCGGCGGCGCAGGCCGCCATCGACCGCCAGCTTGCCGCTGCCGCGCAACTGCGCAATGAAGCCGCCGGGCTCGATAGCAGCAGTGCTGCCGGCAAGGCCCGTGTGCGTTTGCTGGAGTTGCAGGCCCAGCAGGCGGATGATCGCGCCGAGCTGGCCCAGTTGCGCATTGCGCATGGCCAGTATCAGGAACTGCTCAAAGCCCTGGAGTCGCTCGCCGCCTCGCGTGCGATCGCGCCGCAGATCCTGCGCCGCGGCGCCGCCAATCTGGAGGTGCTTGCGGGCCGGCTGCAGGTTGACCTGCAATTGCTGGCAAACAAGCGGGATGTCCTGGTGGATCAGCGAGATCTGACCGAGCAGCAGGGCGAGATTGCGAGCGGTGACGACAGCACCCTGAAGCGCCGCCTGCGGATCCTGGATGAGCTGATTGCCGAACTTGATGCCACGCACAAGGCGCTGGTTGCGCTGGTGGAACGGCGTGACCGCGCGGCGACGCTGTATCAGAGCACGATCGCGCAGCGCAGTCAGGCGGCCTTGCTGGAATGGCGACCCTGGCCGCAGGACGCGGAGGCCTGGCGGCTGCTCCTGGACGGGCTGGCGCGGCTGCCGGGGCGGGTGGTCACCCAGCTCGGCCGGGTGTCCTCGATCTGGCTCAGCGCCTGGACGAATCTGGGCATGCTGGCGCAAGCGGGGCTGCTGATGTGGTGGCTGGGCCTGGTTGGCGTCATGGCCTTGCTGCGCCGTCAGGCCCTGCGGGTCGTGGTGCGGGCGCAGGATGCACCGCTGATGCAGATTCCTGCACAGGTCACCGCCGCCATCGCCTATCGCGCCTTGCCCGCGCTGCTGCTCGGCAGCACCGCGTTGCTGCTGGGCTTGCCGGCCAGCGCCACGACCCTGATGCTGGTGCTGCTCCTGCTCTGGCCGGCGATCCACGGCGCCACGCTGGCGGCGCGACTGTTGTTGCTGGAGGCGCCGAGTCCGGCGCGGCTGCGCCTGTTCCGCGAATTGCGCTGGGTCATCCTGATCACCGGGGTGCTTGCCGCCCTGCTGGTCATCGGATTGGAAGTGGCGCTGTCACCGACGGTCCGCGATGCATTGGATCGGCTGTCGATGCTGTGCCTGATCGCCGTGATGGTGCCGGCCCTGCATCTGCGGGCGGTGATCCAGGGCGCGCAGGCCAGCGTGGGCGTTTCGCCGCTACGGCGGCTGGCGGCCAGCGCCAGTCTGGTCTTGCCGATGTTATTGCTGTTGTGCGCCGGCCTGGGCCTGGCGGGCTACGTCAATCTGTCCTGGGCCATCGCCGGCCGTCTGGGCTGGTTCGTGCTCGTGGCCCTGGGCGTGCTGCTCATCGCCGGGGTGTTGGCCGATGGCCTGGCCCGCTTCAGTGGGCGGCTGGCACAGCGCGAAGATGGCGGTGATTT
Source organism: Oceanococcus sp. (assembly GCA_041619555.1). Classification (GTDB taxonomy): domain Bacteria; phylum Pseudomonadota; class Gammaproteobacteria; order Nevskiales; family Oceanococcaceae; genus Oceanococcus. The sequence goes on from JBFKDQ010000036.1 coordinate 14,202, forward strand.
CTATCGTCGCTATCTGCTGCAGCCCCTGTACCGGCTGAGCCTTCTGCTGCTGCTCATCGGCGCCGGCGTGCTGCTGGTGCAACTGTTCGGCTGGAACGCGCAGACCCCGCTGGTCGGCAAAATTCCGGGGATGCTGGGCGCGGTGCTGTTCAAGGTGGGCGAGGCGCAGATCAAGGTCGGCGATCTGATCCTTGCCTTGGCCATCGTCTTCCTGGTGTTCTGGTTCGGTGACTGGAGCAAGCAGGTCAGCTATCGCTTCGCCTATGCCCGGATCAACGATCTGGGGGTACGGGAGAGCCTGGCCACCTTCACCCAGTATCTGGTCATCGTTTTCGGCCTGCTGGTGGCGCTGAAAACCATCGGCCTGGATCTGACCGCGCTGACCGTGTTCGCCGGTGCCCTCGGCATCGGCATCGGTTTCGGCCTGCAGCAGATCGTGGTGAATTTCATCAGTGGTCTGTTGCTGCTGGTGGAGCGGCCGCTGAAGACCCGCGACATCGTCAATGTCGACCAGTATGAAGGCGAGGTCACCCGCATCGGGATCCGCGCGCTGACGGTCAAGACCTGGGATAACCAGGAAGTGGTGATCCCCAATTCATCCGTCATCACCAAGCCTTTCATCAACTGGACCCACGGCGATGACGTGATGCGCACGTTGCTACTGGTCGGCATCGGCTACGATGACGATCCGAATGCCGCAATGGCACTGGTGGCCGACATCCTGCGCGAGCATCCGGCGGTGCTGGACAATCCTGCGCCCAAGGTCCTGCTGTGGGAGTTTGCCGATTCCTCGATGACCCTGCGACTGCAATTTCACACGCATATCCGCGGCAGTATCGGGCGCGCCGATGTGCGCTCGCAGATTCTCGCCACGATCTGGACACGCTTTCGCGCTGCTGGCATCACGATTCCCTATCCGCAGCGGGTGCTGCATCAGGTGTCTGGGCAGGCGCTGGAACCAAGCGGCGGAGATTGAGTCCCGTTCTGGCGGTCCGGACTTGGTGCCGGTCTGCCAGAGCGGGACTCAGCCCGTGATCAGGCGTAGATCGCTTCTTTCTTGAAGTGTTTCACCAGCAGGTAGTAGACGACCGGCCGGTATTTCGCCCGTACCGATTTGCCGTATTGCTCGATCACTGCCGCGATGGCCGCATCAAGTTCCGGTCCGTCCGCCAGGCCCAGTTTCTTGATCAGGAAATTGGTCTTGACCGTTTCCAGTTCCTTCTTGTCGCTGGCGGATACGGTGGCGGCATCGGCATTGTAAATCGACGGGCCGCAACCGATGGTGACCTTGGTAAGCAGGTCGACATCGGGCTTGACCCCACATTTTTCTTCGAGGTCTTTGATGTATTTCTGAATCAGGTCATCGCGTTTTGACATGTCTCACTCCACTTGTGTTCTCGGGGCGTGCTGCCGGAAAGTTCATCGTGCTTCGATCAGGGCGTCCTCAGCACTGCTCAAGGCTACCTGATCGAGCTCGGCTGCGCCCAGGGCATTCCTGCTGCGAAGAGGCCGGCGTGCTGGCAAACTGCAGCCATGACCCATTTTCTGTTGCAGGAGTGGCCGCTGAGCTGTCCCTGTTGCGGCGAGCCGATCACCGTGCTTATCGATGGTACGGCAGGCGATCAGATTCAGGTGGAGGATTGCCAGGTGTGCTGCCAGCCGCTGCTGATCTCCATTACCATCGCGTACGACGGTGAGGCGCAGGTGCAGGTGAGCCCGGAACAGGGCTGAAGCCGGTCGGGCGGTTCAAGCCTACGGACAGCAGTTGCCTTGAGCATCCGGTGTCTGGGGCAGGGCGGATGGCAACCTGCGCTGCCGCATCCACGGTCTGATCAGAGCTTGCTCATCAGGTCCTGGCGCAACTGCCCGGCGGCGGTCGCGTTGAGCAGCACCACATGAATGCTGCTGGGGTAGATGCGATGTGCCTGCCGTAGCGCCTCGATCTCCTCGCGATCATGCGTGGCATCCAGGCGCCGGAACTCAATACCTTCACGCCAGTCGCCCGCCCGTCGCTTGAAGGCGCGAAACGCACTGCCCTTGGGCAGGTCGAGCTCGGTGTCGATTTCGCGCAAGCTGTAATCGGCCATCAGCGGGGTGCGGCGTCGTTGCTGAGGCTCATAGTGACCGCCATGGTGGTGCGTCCCGCATTTTTTGTATTCCTGTTGTGCATCGGGTGGCCTGCATGGGTGGGCCACGTTGCGCCGCGGTTCACGGCGTTCTGGGTGGCAGGATGAATTCTTGCATCCGCTGCAAATCATCGCTGCCCCGCGCGCGGGCGGCGTCGAGCCAGGTGCGTTGCTGGGAGCCGGCCGGCGGCATCAGCTGGCTGCGCAGTTCGCCGCTTTCGTAGCGCTGGAAATCCAGCCGATCGCGAATCTGCCATTTCGCCTGGATTGCGGTGCGCAGTTCGGCCAGGCTTGCCGCGCCCATGAAATTCAGGTGCCCAATCGGATTGCCTCGATGGCAGGCGAAGCAGTAGCGCTGGAACAGGTCGAGCACCGAATTCTGGGCGATGGGCAGGGGCTGGTCGCTGGTGGTTTGCGGCCGGCCCAGCCCGGCATTGGCCAGGCAGCAATAGGCCGGGGCGGGCTGCCCCAGATGCAGGGCCAACGCCTGGAGTACCTGAACCCGGCTCAAGGCTTTGGCGCCCAGCAACTGATCGAGTTCTCCGGCCAGGATTGGCGCGGTGATCTTTTCCGGTGCGTTCCCCGTCCAGCGCAGCAGCCGCCGGCGGTCATCCGGTGCGAAAAATTGCGCCAGGCTACGGACCGCCGCGAGACTGTGTGCGCTCAGGTGGGTAGTGGCCGGTCGGGACGTCAGCGGGTCCTGGGCGGCTGGCAATTTGGGCAGCCGGTCGAAGGCGGACAGCTTGCGCTCCAGTTCGTCGGTGCTCCTTGCGCCAGACAGGGGCCCGCCCGCGAGGCGGCCGAACAGCTCGCGCAGTCTCTGCACCGGGGCCTGCCAGAACCCGGTCTGCGCCAGCGGGTCGCGGCTGGGGATGAAGTCATTGGGCACAGCGATGCCATCGGCGGGCCAGGATCTTTCCTGCATGGCGCGCACCGCGTCATTGGCGGCCGAGGCCGGGTTGAATTCGCCCGGCCGCATCAGCAGAAACAGGGCCTGGGCCAGCACATGGCGGCGACATTCCAGGCCCGGCAGGCCGCAGCCATCGATCCAGAGCCGTTGCGCAAGACTCAGCGTGCCAGCTTTGCGCACCAGTTCATCGAAGGTTTCCGGCATCAGCAACTGGGTGGATAGCGGCGCGCCGTGGTAGCCGGTGGTGCTGGCTTCTGGCCAGGGCACCTCGCGCGCCGCGGCGATGCGGCGGGCCACCGGCATCGAAGCATTGGTTTCGGCCCAGGGGCGGACCGAAAAAATGGGTGTGCCGGCCTGGTGGCAGGCCAGGCAGACCGCCCGTCGGGCATAAACCACCCGCGGGCTGCAGCCGGCGCAATAGTCCTGCACGAGCTGAAATTCGAAGCGGCCGGCGAGCTCGTTATAGGCGATCACCTCGATCTCCCTGGCGGCTTCGGTATAGCCCAGGAACAGACGTCCGGCGTACAGCGGCGGCAGGACCTGTTCGGCATGGGGGGGCTGGTTCTGCGCCGCCGCCAGCACCCGGGGGTGGGCAAAATCGGTGTGCGCCTTGCTTAGCGAGCGGCCATGCGGGATCAGCAGACTTACGCTGCCGTCATTCCAGCGGTCCGCTGGATCAAAACTTTCGAGCAGGGCGGCAAAGGGGTAGGGCAGGCTGCCCAGCGTTTCGATGTGATGGTCGAACAGCGAGCGGGTGCCGGCTGGTGGCAGATCCTGGTCGCTGTTCCGCTGTCGCGAAGGCGGTGCCTGAGAAGATTCCGGCCGGCCCTCGGTTCTCGTCATGGCGGCATGGATGGACTGCTCAGCCGTGCCGGGCCCGCGCTGCGGCTGGATCAGCCACAGCAGCAGGCCGGCCAGAAGGCTTGCGACGAGGAGCCGGCGCATGCCCGGTTTGTGCGGTCGCCGGGACTATTCGATCCACAGCTTGCCGTTACGCACCCGCTGCGGGTGATCACCCACCGGCACGCTGGCCACTTCGCGACCCTCCTCGAAGGAGATGACCGAGACGCGGTCCTGTTCGCTGACCGAAACATAGCAATACTTGCCATCATGACTTTCGGTCGACCAGTAAGGTTTGGAGCCCAGCGGTTCTTCCGACAGCTGGACGGTCTTGTACTCGAAGCTGGCGCGATCGATGATGGCCACATAGCCGGACATGGTGGCGGCGGCGCAGAGCTTGGTGCCGGCGGCATTGATCGCGAGGCCATGATGGGCCGAGTTCAGCTGGTATTTGCGGTAGGGCAGGTCCTTGATCTTCTGTGGCACCGGCAGGTCCAGCTTGCGGGTGATCCGGTCGGTGGCCAGATCGTATTCGAACAGGCCGTGGAAGAAGGACACCTGCAGATACAGATGCTTGCCATCGGCCGGCACCGCCATCGGGCGCACCGCCGAGTCGATCCAGGGGAAACCGAATTCTTCCAGTTTTTCACCGATATCGATGCGTTTCAGCACTTTGTAGGTTTTGGCATCGACGATCTGCAGCCAGCGGTCGCCTTTGAGCCAGTCCAGCCAGCGCGCCGTGGTCGGAAAGAATACCCGGCCGATGCTGGCGTGATAAATCGTGCTGCCATCAGCTGAATAGGTGTTTTCATGCGGCTGGTCGCCGGATTCGAACTCGCCGACGATCTTGCCGCTGGCGGTATCGATGGCATGGACCTTGCGGGCGCTGGATGCGGACACCAGGAAGATTTTGCCATCCGGTGATATCGCCGCATGATCCGCGCGCACCCCCTCGATCGGGGTGCGCCAGACGATGGCATTGGTGGCCATGTCGATTGCCACGACATCGGCAAAGCTGGGTCGCGAGGCGATCACGGTGCGGCCGTCATGGGTGGTGAACAGATCATCGACCAGCTGGTCATTGCCCTCGCCGGGAACCTCGCGCACGAACTTGAAGGCAAGCCGGCGAAACAGGCTGGAGTCTTCGATTTCCGCCATGCGCTCGTCGCGATCCGGCACGATGTTGATGGTGCGCAGGGTTTCGAAGGTGTGCGGGTCAAAGATCTCGGCGGTGCCATCCCAGTTGCTGCCCACCAGGACCACGTCCCGGAGTTCGCCGGCCTGGGTGGTGCCGATGACGCTCAGGCCGGCAGCCAGCAGCAGTGGCCGGGTGATCGAGGCGCTCAGGCGCGAGAGGTGTTTTTGCAGGCTAGACATGATGTGCGGCGGCTCCCTGTTCTGTTTTATGCATGGCCGGCGAACTCGATCCTTGGCGCGCCAGCGGATAGTTTGACTCCGCGGGGGATTGTAGCCTCCCGGACGAAATCACGGCTCATGTCCGCGCCCGGCCGGCGGGCGCTTGCCGCTCGGCCTGCAGCAGAAAGCGGCAATAGGCGGGGCCCAGCACCACCGCGCCGAGCATGTTGGCCAAAAACATGCAGGCTAGCAGCAGGCCCATGTCGCGCTGGAACTGCAGGTCGGAGGCCAGCCAGGTGGCGACGCTGCCGGCCAGTACCAGGCCGGTAAACAGGACCGCCTTGCCAGTTTCCTGCAGGGTTTCGAAATAGGCGTGCCGCAGGGTGGCGTGGGGCTGTTTCAGCTTGCGCTGCAGGACGTCGAAAATGTAGATGCCGTAGTCCACACCGATGCCCACGGCCAGGGTCACCACCGGCAGGGTGGAGACTTTCAGGCCAATGCCCAGCTGCGCCATCAGTGCGTTGGCGAACAGCGAGGCCAGTGCCAGGGGAATCCCGATAATCAGGCAGGCGCGCCAGGAGCGGTAGGACAGCACCAGAAGCACGAAGACGACCGCGTAGACCCAGGCCAGCGCCGGCCATTCCTTGGCTTTCACCACTTCATTGGTGGCGGCCATGACACCCAGATTGCCCGTCGCCAGCGCGAAGTTCACCGGACAGGAATGGATCAGTGCATCAAGTTCCTGCTGCCGCCTGTCGCGCTGCGCCAGCAGACTCTGTGCCTGTGCCTGTTGTCGCGCCTCGGTCTCGCTCAGGCCTTGCTGCAGGGCTGCATCCAGTTGCCGGGCGCGCGCCAGTTCGAACTGGCCAAGCTGGCGCCGCAGTGCGGTCTTGCGCGCGCAGTAAGCGGGATCGGCCTCTCGCGGTCGGGCGAAGAACTCTGCCGCGTTGTCCGCATTGGCCTGCTGCGCCGCCTGCACGATGCGCTGGATCGTGCTGGCTTTGTGATCCCGCGCGAATACGATCACCGGCATGGCGGTGCAGGCATAATTGAGCAGGCCGGATGAGCTTTCGATCGGCGTGGTGGCCAGGACCAGGGCGTAGCGGTTGCGTGGCAGGACCAGAAAATTGGGGTTGTTTTCGTTCATCGCCGCATAGATCTGCTTGGCCACCGCGGTCGCGCTCATCACCGCGCTGACGCCGTCGATGTTGCGGATGCGCCAGGCGAAACGGTCGACCTGTGCCAGCGGTTCGAAGTCGATGCAGGCATCGGCCGGTGTCTCGGCGATGATTTTCAGGACATCGGTGCCAAGCGCGAAATGGTTCTGGATCGCGATGACGTCGCGATTGTAGGTGGCATCCGGTCGGAGTTCCGGCACTCCGGTATGCGCATCGCCGATGATGCGATCCTGCTGCAGCCACAGGCACAGACCGAATCCGAGGACGGACAGCGCGATCAGGCTGGCCGCCAGCGGGGGATCCGTCACCCGTGACAGAGGGCGCCACCAGCGGTCGCCGGTGGCCTGGGTGCGCGCGCGGCGTGCCCGGAATTGATCCGGCGAGTGCAGGGGCAGCGCCGCCAGCCAGATCGGCATCAGCCATTTGTTCGCCGCCAGCACCGCGATCATGCCGAGGCTGGCATTGATGGCCATTTCCCTGAGCGCGTCGATGGGGATCAGGGCCAGGGTCATGAAACCGGCGATATTGGTCAGGATCGCGATTACCCCGGGAACGAACAGGCGCCGGAAACTGGCGGCGGAGGCCTGCCGGGCCGTGGCGCCGTCGCAGAGTTCATCCGCCCAGCGATTGACGTACTGCACGCCGTGGGACGTGGACACCGCGAGGACCAGGAAGGGCACCAGGATCGCGAAGGGGTCAAGGCCGAAGCCGCACAGACGCAGCAGGCCGAACTCCCAGATCACGGCCAGCAACGCGCAGGCCAGCGGCAGCAGGGCGAGCCGGGTGCTGCCCAGATACCAGCGCAGCGCCAGCATGCTCAGGACCACGGTCAGCAGAAAGAAGCCCAGCACTTCAGTGGTGGCTGCGGCCACCGCGCCGACCACACTGGTATAGCCGATGATGTGGACGGAAAGTCCGGGCAGGTAGTCGGGATTGCGGACCGTGCGTGGTTCAAGGTCGCGGCCGGAGACCTGCAGGGTGAGCGCCTGGCCGCCCTCCTGCAGGCTGCGGGCCGGATAGCTTTGCCAGCGATGCAGCACTCCGGGGGGCTGGTAGAGGTGATGCACGACGCTACCGGCCGGAAAGCCGGGCAGATCGCGGCGGGCGACGAGTTCATGGCGCTGGGGCTGGGTCAGGCCTTGGCGCAGGCGCTCGAGTTCGGTGGCAATGTCGAGCAGCTTGGCGGGGCGGCCGCTGATCGGGTCGCGCTCCAGGACCTCGCCGCTGACCATGGCGCCGCGCTGATCCAGGCTCACCAGGTGGCCGACCAGGCCGGCCTTGCCGACGTTCAGGCGGATCAATTCGAACATTTCGGGTGACGGGGCGTAGTCCGGCGGCACCACGTTGTCGCCGGCAAATCCTTCTTCATCCACCTCGATGAAGCTGATGTTGCGGGTGAACAGCGATGCCACCCGGCTGCGATCCATGCCGGGAATGAAGTTCAGTTCGGTGGTGGCGGTCTGCAGGGCGCGCAGGAACTCGGCATTGTAGATGTCGCCCCGGTCCTGGATCAGGGCGATGAGGACGGTATTGGCGCCGCCAAATTCGCCGTGATACTGGCGCAGGACCTGCATCGACGGATGGTCGAGCGGAATGTGCTTTTCGAAGCTGGCATCAAAACGCAGCAGGCTGGCCTGCCAGGCGAGGAATACGCTGGACAGGCCCAGCAGAATCAGCGAGGCCTGGCGGCCGCGGGGGCTGAATAACAGGGCTTCGATGGCCTGAAGCAGGGTGGCGGAAAGGCCGATCACGGCGGTTTCGGTCCGGAGTTGAAACCCCGATTATGGCCCCGGCATGTTCCGGGGCCTCGTCCGCGCGGAGCAGATCCGCGCAATTGGTTTTTAGAACACGCGGTAGAAACTGCTGGGACTGAACAGTTTGTCGGGCAGTTCGGTCTGGGTGTCGAATCCGGTTGTGCGCAATGTGGTGTGGCTGTTGCGGATCAGGTCGTGGACGCTGAATTCGGCGGGGTACCAGCGAGTCTGGTCGCGCCGGATGGCCTCGCGGGACACGCTCAAAACCTTGACCAGACGGCCATGCTCGTACATTTCCACGCGCAGCGGCAGGCAACTGCGCGCATCGATCGTGGCGTCAACATGCTGGTACGGGGCGTTTTCGGCGGATCCGGGATGCAGGCGCAGATGATAGGTCTTGTGCTCCCGTTCCTGCGTCGCGTGCAGCAGGGTGGGTCCCATGTCGGCAAAGGCGCTGCGGATCTGCTTGAAATCGTAGTAGCTGATGTCGGTGCCGAACAGCTGGCCGTCGGCCAGGGTGCCGGCGACCCGGCGAACCCGGTTGAGCGCGGGCAGAAAGACGAAGACGCCGTCACGCATGTAGTCGTCGGTTTCGATCAGCAGATAGGCGGCATTGCGCAGCGGTGCCGGATTTTCCAGGCGCATCATCGCGCGGGCAGGGCCGAGGCCCTCTGCGCTTTTCTTGCGCGAATAATAGATCTGGCCGCTGACGACCTCTTCGGCGCCGTTCGCGCTTTTCGAACTGAGCACGAAATCTTCGACTGCAAGCTGAGACGGCAGATTGCCGCGCATACAGGCGGCGATTTCCGGAGCGCTCAGATCAGCCTGCGCAGGTTGGTCGGCAAAAGCGCCAAAGCTCAAGAGCAGGGCCAGGCTGGGCAGGATGAGGCGATGGGACATGGGGATGACTCGTTGCGGGGGGGGGGGTGGTCAAATAATAAGCAATATGTTGCGCCGCAGCAAGAAATATTTATGGCGTACGATCGTGCACTAAATGGGGGCAGAACAGTCTCTATCCTGGTGCATCCATTGGTATCGAGGTTCTGTGGTCGCAAGCCTGCAGGAGAAATGTATGTATACAGATGTTTTTAAACGAGTCCAGACAGGCCGGCCAGGCCACGCTCGATCAGCCAGAAACAGGCGAGGCTGCCGATCAGATAGATGCAGATCTGCTGGCTGAGGCGCTGTGCGGTCTCCGATTGCAGTCGCCGCAGCAGGCCGAACAGCAGCGCGAGCAACAGGACAAAGCCAAGCTGGCCAGCTTCGATGCCGAGATTGAAGCTGAGCAGAGCGCTCAGCAACTGCTCCTCAGGCAGCCGGATCTGGCCGAGGGCGCCGGCAAAGCCGAGGCCATGGATCAGGCCGAAAGCGCTCATCAGCGGCCAGCGCAGGCGGGCAGGCTGGCCCTGCCGAGTCATCTCCCAGGCCAGATAGAGCAGGGTCAGCGCGATGGCGAACTCGACGCCGGCTGAGGGCGTGCTGAGGCGGCCCCAGGTGGCCAGGATCAGGCTGAGACTGTGGCCCAGGGTGAATGCGCTGATCGCCACCAGCAGTTGGCGGCTGCCACGCGCCAGCAGGAACAACCCGAGCACCAGCAGCAGATGGTCGGCGCCCTGGGCGATGTGCTCGGCACCCAGCTGCAGGTACTGTTGCCAGATCGGTCGCCGGGGACGCTCATCGGGCAGCACATGGCTGCTTTGCCCGGCGCTGATCAGGGCCTGCTGGCGGCTGCCGTCCGGGGGCTGGTAGGTCATGACGACGGTGGTTCGGGCCTGGGCTAGGCCGGTGAATTCGAGCCGACGGCCGGCCAGGCTGCGTTCGCAATGCAGCTCGAAGCTCAGGTCCAGGGCGCTGCCTTGCTGGGTTTGAATCGGCGTCCGGGCCTCGCAGTCCGTTGGCCAGCCGGGCGGCGGCAGGCGGCTGCGCAGGTCATGGCGCCAGAGAATCTGATAGTGCGTGGTGGAGAGTGCCTCGATCTGCAGCAGGGCGGGAGACAGGGCATGGGCATGGGCAGGCGGCGTCGCCAGCAGATGGCCCAGGAGCAGCACCAACAGGAGCAGGCGGCTCATCGGCGGACCCGGTAGCGCAGGCGTAGCGCGGCCATCCACTGTCGCAAATGGGCCTGGGCCATGTCCTGCTGCCATTCGCGCAGGAGTTGCGGCCGGACGTGCTCGAACGGCAATGGGCGTGGTGGATCATGATCCACAACGCGCAGCAGATGCAGGCCGTAAGGCGAGGCCAGCGGCCCGATGATGTCGCCGCGGTGGCGTGTTTCTGCGAGCAGTTGACGGCTGAACGCCGCGCCGAAACGTTTGCTCAGCTGTGCTTCGTCCAGGCGCTGGAAAAGTTCGCCGTGCAGGAAGGGGTCACCCTGGGGCAGCGGGCCGGCCGGGTTTTGCCGCAGACTCTTCAGCAGTGCCGCCGCCCGCTCGGCGACGCCGGACTCGTGGCGCAAGAAGCACTGCTCGAAGCTGATGCGTGGCGCGCTCATCCAGCGTTCGCGCTGCGCCTGCATGCGTTCACGCAGTGCGGATTCGGTCGGCTCAGGCAGGGGGCCGCTGCCGATGCTGCGCATGCGTTCGACCAGGCGCCGACGGATCAACTCGTCGCCGTGGTACAGCTGCATGTCCAGAGCGGTTCGAATTTCTTCGCCTGGCGGCGTGCGGATGCCGAGGAATTCGAGGTCCTGATGCAGGCGTCGCAGCACCACCGGGTCGCCCAGATGCAGGCGCAGGCGCAGGGCTTCGGCGAACAGGATGCGTTCATCGATTTCCTGGCGGATCAGCGCCTCGCGTTGGGCGGCTTCCAGTTTGCCGCCATGCTGCGCCAGCCAGTCACGCTGCAGTTGCTCGATCCGTTGCGGCTCGGGGTAGTCGACCAGGCGTTGCGCCCAATCCCGCCACAGTGCGGAGACGAAAAAGAGCAGGCTGCCGAGCAGGAGGAAATGCAGCAGCGGTTGCTGCCAGAGGCGCCGCGCGGTGGCGCGGGGCCCGGCATGCGTGCCCGTGCCCGGCAGCGAACCCGCGCCGAGTGGGCTGGTGCGCTTGGACTTCAACTCTGCGGGCTGTACCAGATCGGCGAGGTCCAGGCGCGTTCCTGCACGGTCTTGGGATAGTCCGTATTGCAGCAGTTGGCCCATTCCTCGGGGACGGCATCGGGATCTTCGCAACTGATGCCGGCCTTCAGGCATTGCCGGGTCGACCAGCGGCAACTGGGATTCTCCACCACGCGACCATAGTAGAACGCGGCTTCGCCGGGGTCGAAATCAGGGTCTTCCCAGACCCCACAGAGCTGGTTGAAGCCCGGGCCGACGGGTTCACAGTTGCTGAGGTCCACATCGGCGCCATTGTCGGCATTGCCGGCAATGTCGTAGACCAGTTCATGCTTGCCATCGCTATCGGTCCAGCCCTTGATGATCTGCAGGCGTTGCAGGGCGCCTCCTGCCTCGTTGCCCGCACCGGGATCGGCCAGGGCCCAGATGGCCATCTTGGGCCGGCCGCCGGCCTCCGGCGCGGGTGGCAGATCGCCGCCCATGGGCACGCCAGAGGCGTAGCCTGTTTCGACAAATTTAGCGCTGTCACACAGGTCGGTGGGCAGATCCCAGCCGCCGAAGCTGCGCACGATCGGGCGGCTGCCGCTGGTGCCATAGACTTCCCGACGTCGCAGCGCTTCGAACAGGGCGCTGCGGGTGTTCTGTTCGGCCCAGACCACGGCCAGCCCACCTGGGCTGTATTCGATCAGATCGGTGAGGCCGGGGGGCACTTCGTCGGTGGCGGCGGCGCCGGCGCCGCCATGGCCGGGGAAGCCCTCTTCGTTCACCAGTCCCGGGGTGCCAAGGTGGGTGTCCGAACTGCCGATCAGGCCGTATTTGAAGGGGTTGGCGCCGATCTCGCCCTGCAGCCGCAGACCTTCTTTCAGGGCCTCGCGGAGGAAGTCCTGTTCCAGCGCCGGGCCGGTGTTGAGGCCGCCGAAACGATCGCCGGTCAGATTGTTATAGGGCAGCAATTCGAAACCGCAGAGTTCGTCCTGCATGCCGGCGCCGCTGGTGCCCAGGCATTCGCTCTGGCCCTTGTGCTGATAGATCTCGGCCAGGGGCTCGTTGTCCTGCCGCGCCTGGGCCACGGTCTGATCATACGGGTCGCCGTTCTTGTCGGTGGCCTGAAACATCAGGCCGGCGCTGAGATTGGAATTGTGCGGAATGGTCAGGACATCGCAGCCCTCTTCTAGTTTGCAGAGCTCGTCCAGCACCGCCCAGAGGTTTTCCGGTTCCGGATGCTCCTGATATGCCGGTGGCAGTTCGGGGACGACACCGCTGCGGAAGATCACGTTGCGATGCAGATTGTTGGACATCGGCGCCCCGGTCCATTCGTAGGCGACGAAGCTTGTGAAACGGCATTCTGAACTCTGATCGTAGTGGGCTTCAGCGGCCATCTGGATGTCCTGCCAGGGGGTCTTGGCGGCCTCCAGGCAGGTTGCGCCATTGGGGCCGCAATAGGGCAGGCGCGGGATGCTGCCATCGCTGCCGACCAGCGGGGCCTGGTTGGCAAAGGGCTGGTCGCTGGCCGGCGTTTGCGAGGCGTCGAACAGACCGACGGCGGCCAGATTGAAGAAAATGAACGCATTGCTCGGTGAGCGCCGATAGAACTGACATTCCGGTGCGTTGTATTCGAGATAGTCCGGGTTGGTGCAGATCTCCACCTCGCCGAACAATTCGGCGTGGTCGGTCACGGCGGCGAAATCCAGCGGGCGTGCCAGTTGAGCCTCGCGCAGGGCGACGCCTTCGGCATTGTAGGGCTGGATGCCCAGTTTCTCGCCGCGCGCAAATCGGTAGGCGTCATGCGGGGGAATGATGGTGCCCTGGGTGTTGGCGTCCAGGGAGTAGATCGTGTGCACGTGCAGGTCGCCGAAATAGGGGTTTTTCAGCGGGTTGTAGTCCTGGCAACGACGCGCCGCGTCGCTCTGCAGGGGATTGGCATCTGGCGTGGGGGTGGTCTGGGGGCTCAGATTACTCTGGTTGGCGCCGCAGGCGCAGAGCAACAGGGCAGCGGCCAGCAGGCCGGCGCGGCGCTGGATTTGATCGGTCGGCATGCTCAGGCGTCCTCCTTAGATTCGTCTTGATTGACGCTGGCCTGATCGAGGAATGCGGGACGTTCGCCGCCACCGTGCAGGACCAGGTTGCTGCCAGAAATATAGGCCGAAGCGGGCGAGCTCAGCCAGACACAGGCCTGGCCGATGTCCGCTGCGGTGGCCAGGCGCTGCAGCGGGATGGTGCCAGCAACGGCGGCAATCCCATCGGCGTCGCCAAAATGCAGATGGGCCTGCTCGGTCAGCACCGGGCCGGGGCTGACCGCCACCACCCGTACTTTGGGTGCCCATTCCACCGCCAGCGTCTTGGTCAGGTTGAGGATCCCCGCCTTGGCCGCGCCATAGGCCGCGGTGCCCGGTGAGGGCCGGTCCGCGCTGACGCTGCCGATATTGATGATTACGCCACCGGTGCCTTGGGTCTGCATGATCGCGTTGGCCGCCTGGGCCAGATTCAGCGGCGCCAGCAGGTTCAGCCGGATGATGGCTTCGTGGAAGCGCGGTGAGGCCTTGTCCGCGAGGGCAAAGGGCGCGCCGCCGGCATTGTTGATCACCACATCAAGCCGGCCCTGCTCGTCCATGATGCTGCGGATCAGGCGGGCGATGGCCTCGCTTTCGCGAATGTCGCCGGGCAGGAAGATCGCCTCGCGGCCGCCGGCGCTGACCGGGCTGGGTGGCGCCTGCCGGGCATTGATGTAGACGGTGGCGCCATTGGCGAGAAAGCATTCGGCGATCCCGCGGCCGACGCCTTTGCTGCCGCCGGTGATGAGGACAACCTGTGGATCGGGGGTGGTGTTTGACATGGGGCGTTCAGGAGACTTTCTTGCGCCGCACCGAAGCGGTCTTGCGTTTGGGGCGCGGCTGCGCCATCAGCTGTTCCATTTCCTCCAGGGCGTCACCGATGTAGACGGCGATGCGCTGCAGATTCGGGATGCTGCCACGGCAGCCGACGATGCCGAAGGCGATCTTGTCGTGATAACCGACGATGGTCACGTTCAGGGTATGGCCGTCAAACAGCAGGGAAACCGGGTAGATGGCTTCCAGTTCCGAGCCACGGAAATACAGCGGCACACGCGAGGCGACCACGTTGGAGACCGTCACATTGAACATCGGCGGTAAGGTGCGGCTGAGTCCGGCAAGCTGTCCCAGCATCATCGGGCCGATGCCGATCACGGAATACTGATTCAGCGCCTCGTCCGGCAGCGTTTTCATCTTTTCCTTGGTGTCCGATGTCGTCGCATTGATGTATCGCAGGCGCTCCAGCGGATCATCCAGATGCGTGCCCAGCGGGCAGACGAAGCCGACCACGCGATTGCCTGGCTTGTCATTCAGATGCGGCAGGCCGATCGGCACCGAGGCATACAGGCTGCTTTCGGGCAGGGCCTCGTGATCCTCCAGATGCCGCCGCAGCGCGCTGCCGAGCAGGGCGAGGCAGACATCATTTACGGTGGATCCGGTGTCCTTGCTGATCTTGCGCACCCGCGCCATGTCCAGGCGCTGGGTGGCGACCCGCCGGTGCTGGGTGATGCGGCCGTTGTACAGGGTGCGCGGGATGTTCATCGGATTCGGCAAGCCGCCGTGTGGATTGTCCGAACTGCGGGTCATCTCCCGCATCTTGCCGATCAGCTTGATCGCCCCTTGCAGGTTCTTGCCGCTGAGCTTCAGGGCATTGCTGATGATCTCATTGGGGTTGACCAGCGAGGGCGCATCTTTCGGCGGCTTGGCTTTGTTGTCTTCCAGCGCCCAGGGGCCGGCGCCGGTGGCTTCATCCGGATTGTTGGACAGCCACATGTTGATCATCTTGATCGCGGAGAAGCCGTCGACCGCGCAATGATGGCTCTTCGAATAGATCGCGAAGCGGTTGTTCTCCAGGCCCTCGATCAGATGACATTCCCATGGTGGCTTGGTCAGATCCATCGGAATCGAGTGCAGCCGGGAGATCAGCACGCCCAGTTCCCGCTCGCCGCCGGGATGCGGCAGGGCGGAATGACGCAGGTGGTAGTCGATGTCGATGTCCTCGACCACTTCCCATTGCGGCAGCAGGCGGCCCTGGCGACCCTGCTTCAGGCGCCAGTTGTACGGCGGCTTGATGACCGGCTGGCTGCGCATGAAGGCAAACAGCTCGCTCAGGTAGTTGGGTGGTGCATCGGCAGGCAGTTGGAAAATCATCAGGCCGGCCACATGCATGGGCGTCCGTTTGGATTCCATCCGGACGAAAGAGGCGTCGAGGGCGTTGAGCAGATTCATGGAGCGCAGCATTGACTTGGACCGGTGTAGATTAGCGCGGAATGGGGCGCGTGCGTCCAGCCTTAACAGCCGTAGTCCGATCGGATGAAGCTGTTTTCGGGGCTGCAGCGAAGAATGAAGGTCTTTGCATGCCGCGTGGTCATCGCCGCGCCGGTGCGCCTTTTCAGCGTGCGTTCAGCCTATGACCCCGATCCCCGAAGCCCAGTATATCGAAGCCAATGGCCTGAAAATCCATTATCAGGAGCAAGGCTCTGGTGAACCGGTCGTGTTCTTCCACGGCAGCGGCCCGGGCGCCAGCGGTTACAGCAATTTCAAGCTGAACTATCCGGAACTGGCCGCCGCCGGTTATCGCTGCATCGTGCCGGATCTGCCCGGCTACGGTCTTTCCGACAAGCCGGAAGATGTCGAGTACATCAACGATTTTTTCATCGACACCATGCACGCCTTTGTTCGCGCGCTGGGATTGCAACAGGTGACCCTGCTGGGCAATTCGCTGGGCGGCGCGATCGCGCTGGGTTATGCCCTGGCCTATCCGGATGAAGTCCGCCGGCTGATCCTGATGGCGCCGGGCGGTGTCGAGGAACGCGAAGCCTATTTCCAGATGGAAGGTATCAAGCGGATGATGCCATTGTTTGCGGCCGGCCCCCTGACCGAAACCACGATGCGCGAGTTGCTCAGTTTCCAGCTCTTCGATGCGGGTCAGGTCACCGATGACGTGGTGACGGAGCGGGTCGCGATCTGTGCCAGCCAGCCGCGCTGCGTGCTGGCGACCATGCGGGTGCCGAACTACGCAAGCCGCCTTGCCGAAATCCGCTGTCCGACCCTGGGTTTCTGGGGCATGAACGATCAGTTCAATCCGCTTTCCGGAGCGCAGAAAATCGCCGCCGGCATTGCCGATTCCAAGATGGTGCTGATCAATCGTTGTGGTCACTGGGTGATGGTCGAGCACCGTGAGTATTTCAACCGCAGCTGCATCGATTTCCTGGAGCACTCGGCATGAGCCTGTGTCCCGAACTGATCAAGGGCATGGGGGATGAATTGTTCGCGGCCCTGCGGGCGCGGCAACCGCTGGCGCCGCTGACCGCTCGGCATCCGGATCTGAGCCTGGAAGAAGCGTATCGCATCTCGTTGCGCATGCTGGAGCGGCGCAAGGCCGAAGGCGAGCGGGTGATCGGCAAGAAAATCGGTGTCACCAGCAAGCCGGTGCAGGACATGTTGGGGGTGCATCAGCCGGATTTCGGCTTTCTCACCGACGTGATGCAGGTCGCCAATGGCGCCGAGGTGAGTCTGGCGCAGCACCGGCTGATCGCGCCGCGCGCGGAGGGCGAGATCGCCTTTCGTCTCAAACAGGATCTGCAAGGGCCGGGCATCACTGCCGAGGATGTGCTGGATGCGACCGCCTCGGTCTCGGCCTGTTTCGAAATCGTCGATTCCCGGATTCGGGACTGGAAAATCAAGATCCAGGATACCGTGGCCGACAACGCCAGTTGCGGGGTGTTCGTGGTTGGCGAAGAGCAGGTCGACCCGCGCAGCCTCGATCTGGCGGCGGCGCGCATGCAGGTGCAGTGCAATGGCGTGCAGGTGGCCGAAGGTCTGGGCAGTGCCGTGCAGGGGCATCCGGCCACCGCTGTGGCCTGGCTGGCGAATACCCTGGGTGAGTTCGGCATCCCGTTTCTGGCCGGTGAACTGATCCTGTCCGGCTCGCTGGCGCCCTTGTTGCCGATTGCCGTGGGCGATCATTACACCCTGCAGATCGCCGGTATCGGCAGCGCCGCGATCCGCTTTTCCGAGTGATACACGTGCGGCGGATCGTCGCCCCGTGATCCGCAGCGTGCAAACCTAAAGAGTTCCAATATGTCCAAAATCAAATGCGCGATTATCGGCCCCGGCAACATCGGCACCGATCTGCTCTACAAATTGCTGCGCTCCACCGTGCTGGAGCCGGTCTGGATGGTGGGCATCGAGCCCGGTTCCGAGGGTCTGGCGCGGGCCCGTGAGATGGGCCTGAAAACCACCCACGAGGGAGTCGACGGCCTGCTGCCGCATGTGCAGGCCGACGATGTGAAGATCGCTTTCGATGCGACCTCCGCCTACGTGCACAAGGCCAATTCCGACAAGCTCAATGCCCTGGGGGTGATGATGATCGATCTCACCCCTGCGGCCATCGGGCCCTATTGCGTGCCGCCGATCAATCTCAAGGAACATGCGGGCAAGCGCGAGCCGAACGTCAACATGGTGACCTGCGGCGGTCAGGCCACGATTCCAATGGTTTATGCGGTGTCCCGGGTGCAGGCGGTGAAATATGGCGAGATCGTCGCCACCGTATCGTCCCGGTCCGTCGGTCCCGGCACGCGCAAGAACATCGATGAGTTCACCCGCACCACAGCCGGCGCGGTAGCCGCTGTCGGTGGCGCGAAGCAGGGCAAGGCGATCATCGTGATCAACCCGGCCGAGCCGCCGATGATCATGCGCGACACCATTCATTGCCTGACCGAGGATGCCCCGGATCAGGCCGCGATCACCGCCTCGGTGCATGAAATGATTGCCGAGGTGCAGAAATACGTGCCGGGTTACACCCTGAAGAACGGTCCGGTGTTCGAGGACAACCGGGTGACGGTGTATCTGGAAGTCGAAGGTCTGGGCGATTTCCTGCCCAAATATGCCGGCAATCTGGACATCATGACCGCCTCGGCCGCCCGCACCGCCGAAATGTTCGCCGAAGAGATGCTGGCCGGGCGCCTGCGCTTCGAACCCGCCGCCGCCTGATTACGAGACTATTGCAATGGATTTGAAAGGTGTAGAGATCAAAGTGCATGACATGTCGCTGCGCGACGGCATGCATCCCAAACGGCATCAGATCACGATCGAGCAGATGCAGACCATCTCGCGCGGCCTGGATGAGGCCGGCGTGCCGCTGATCGAGGTGACGCATGGTGATGGCCTGGGCGGGGCTTCGGTGAACTACGGTTTTCCGGCGGCCACGGACGAGGAGTATCTGCGGGCGGTGATTCCCGGACTGAAACAGGCCAAGGTTTCCGCCCTGCTGCTGCCGGGCATTGGCACGGTGGATCATCTGCGCATGGCGCATGACTGCGGGGTGAGTACGATTCGGGTCGCCACCCACTGCACCGAGGCCGATGTTGCCGAGCAGCACATCAATCTGGGCCGCAAGATGGGCATGGACACGGTGGGCTTTCTGATGATGGCGCACATGATCGAGCCGCAACAGTTGCTGGAGCAGGCCCTGCTGATGGAAAGCTATGGAGCCAATTGCATTTATGCCACCGACTCGGCCGGCTACATGCTGCCGGATGATGTTCGGGCGCGGGTGGGCTTGCTGCGCGACAAGCTCAAACCGGAAACCGAAATCGGTTTTCACGGTCATCACAATCTGGCGATGGGCATTGCCAATTCGATCGCCGCGGTGGAAGTCGGCGCGCGCCGCATCGATGCCGCCTGTGGAGGTCTGGGCGCCGGCGCCGGCAATACACCGATGGAAGTCTTTGTTGCCGTGTGCGAGCGCATGGGCATCAAGACCGGTGTGGACGTGTTCAAGATTTCCGATGTGGCCGAGGATCTGGTGACCCCGATCATGGATTTCCAGGTGCGCATCGACCGCAATGCCCTGACGCTGGGCTATGCCGGCGTCTATTCCTCCTTCCTGCTGTTCGCCCAGCGGGCGGAGAAGAAGTACGGCATTCCGGCGCGCGAGATCCTGCTGGATCTGGGGCGTCGCAAGATGGTCGGTGGTCAGGAAGACATGATCGAAGACGCCGCCTTGACGATGGCGAAAGAGCGCGGCCTGATCCAGGCCTGAGCGTCATCGCCGCGGGCCTGCCCGATGGAGGCAGGTTCGCCGTCCGAGGTGGCCGCTGCGGAGCAGAACCCGGGCGTCTTGCATGCTTGAAAAGAGCCGCGAAATTGCTGCAGTGCGGCGCGCAGGCGCGCCGCTCGCTTGGCGCTGGCCCGCCGTCTGCGCGCCCGCCACATCACTGTTCCCCAACTGCATTGCATTGCCGTCCGGCTTAAGGTAGACATGCCCCTGTGCTAGGGTCATGGTCTGCTGTTGTGCGCCGGCCAGTGCTTGTTCGGCTGACGAAAAATACACCTGGGGGAGTGCCCGCTGTATGAATCTTTCGACAATTCTGTTGATCACCTATGTGACGATCGGGATCATCGCCGTGATGACCCTGTTCGCGCTGGCCACCCGCCGCCAGAACGTGGTGATGAATGCCCCGTCCATTCTCACCAGTCTCGGGATTTTCGGGACTTTCCTGGGCATCACCGTAGGGCTCGCAAGCTTCGATCCGCGCGATGTGGGCGGCACCCTGCCGACCCTGTTCGGCGGCATCAAGCTGGCGTTCTGGACCTCGGTGGCCGGGATTCTCGGCGGGATCCTGGTGCGCCTGCGGGTGATGTTCTTCCCCATCCATGAAATTCCACCCGGCGGGGTGGTGACTCTGGGGGATCTGGTCGGCGCCATGCGCGGGGTCGAAAGCAGCCTCAACGATGAGAACAAGTCGCCGCTGCTGGCCAGTCTGCGCACCTTGCAGGAAGAATCGAATCAGAAAACCGAAGAGGTGAAAGCCGCGATCGACACGGTGGCGGGCGCCCTGGCGCAGGCTGCCGACTCGGATGCCGCGACTCAGGCCCTGCTGCGTTCGGATCTGGCCGATTTGCAGTCGGTCCTGAGTCAGTCGATGGATGGGCAGAAGGATGCCCTGCTGGACAGCCTGGACAAACTGGGTGAAGGCACGTCCAGCCTGGGCGAGCGCCTGTCCGAAGTCTTCTCCAAGAACC
This sequence comes from Oceanococcus sp., assembly GCA_041619555.1. Taxonomy (GTDB): domain Bacteria; phylum Pseudomonadota; class Gammaproteobacteria; order Nevskiales; family Oceanococcaceae; genus Oceanococcus. Next base: position 34,495 of record JBFKDQ010000036.1, read on the forward strand.
GCGAGGCGCTATCGGCGGCGCTGGAAGGCAATCGCGATGCGCTGGCGGCGCAAATCGCCACCGCGGTGACCGATCTGCGCGATGCTCTGGTCGGGCCGGAATCTTCCGCCCAGGCCTCCCTCAGCGAGCAGCTGCAAAAAGCGCATACGGAATCGGCCGAGGCCATGGCCAAGGTCATCGAAGGCCTGCGTCGCGTGCTCAGCGAAGAGGCCGGGACCGTGCTCGGTCGTCTGGACAAGCTCAGCGAAGGGACTTCCCAGCTGGGGGAAAGATTGGCCGAGGTGTTTGCGAAAAATCGCGAAGCCCTGTCGCAGGCGCTGGAAGGCAATCGCGATCTGCTCACCGCGCAGATCGCGACCGCGGTCACCGATCTGCGCGACGCCCTGATCGGCGCGGACGCAGATGGCGAAACCTCGCTGGGCCAGCAGCTCAAGCAGGCCCAGCTGGAGTCCTCCGGCGCGATGGCCAAACTGATCGAGAATTTGCGCAGTGCGCTGGGTGAGGACACCGGTGAGGTGGTCGGTCGTCTCGACAAGCTGGGCGAAGGTACGGTGAGCCTGGGAGAAACCCTGAGTCAGGCGCAGCTGGAATCCGCTGGCGCCATGGCCAAACTGGTGGATGGGCTGCGTCAGGCAATGGCCAAGGAAACCGGCGCGGTGCTTGGTGGCCTGGAGAAACTGGGCGAGGACACCACGGGGCTGGGCGAACGCCTGGCCAAGGTGTTTGCCGAAAATCGCGAAGCCCTGGCAGAGGCGCTGGAAGGCAATCGCGATCTGCTGGCGGCGCAGATTGCCACTGGCGTCAGCGACATTCGCGATGCCTTGGTCGGCCCCGATGCAGAGGCTCAGGCTTCACTGGGACAACAGATGCAGAAAGCCCAGCTGGAATCTGCCGGTGCGATGGCCCGCTTGCTGGAAGGCCTGCGCAGCGCGCTGGGCGAGGAAGCCGGTGCGGTGCTGGGCAAGCTGGACAAGCTCGGCGAAGGCGCCAGCACGCTGGGCGAGCAGTTGAGTCAGGCGCAGCTGGAATCGGCCGCGGCGATGGCCAAGCTGGTGCAAGGCCTGCGCAGCGCGCTGGGCGAGGAAGCCGGTGCGGTGCTGGGCAAGCTGGACAGGCTTGGCGAAGGCACCGCCTCGCTGGGCGAGCAGCTCAGCGCGGCGCAGCTGGAGTCCACCGCGGCGATGGCCAAGCTGGTTGATGGTCTGCGGCAGTCCATGGCCGGCGACACCGATGCGCTGGTCGGCGGCTTGCAGAAGCTGGGCGCGGGGACCGATTCCCTGGGCGACCGACTCGCCAAGGTGTTCGCCGAGAATCGCGAGGCCCTGGCAGAAGCCCTGGAGAGCAATCGCGATGTGCTGGCGGCCCAGGTGGCTGCTGCGGTCGGCGAGATCCGCGATGCGCTGGTGGGGCCGGATGCCGAAGGGCAGGCCTCGTTGGCGCAGCAGATGCAGAAGGCGCAGCTGGAATCGGCCGGCGCGATGGCGCGGCTGCTGGACGGTTTGCGCAGTGCGCTGGGCGAGGAGACCGGCGCGGTGCTGGGCCGTCTCGACAAGCTCGGCGAAGGTACGGCCACGCTGGGCGAGCAACTCAGTCAGGCCCAGCTCGAGTCCGCCGGCGCGATGGCCAAGCTGGTGGAAGGCCTGCGCGGTGCGCTGGCGCAGGAAACCGGCTCGGTGCTCGGCGGCCTGGAGAAACTGGGCGAAGACAGCACGGCCATGGGCGAACGCCTGGCCAAGGTTTTCGAGGAAAATCGCGAAGCCCTGGCCGAGGTGCTGGAGGGCAATCGCGATCTGATGACCGCGCAGATCGCCGGTGCGGTGACGCAGATGCGCGATGCGCTGCTTGGGCCGGACGGCGAGGTGCAATCCCTGGGACAGCAGCTGCAGAACGCGCAGCTGGCCTCGTCCGCGGCTCTGGCGAAGATGATGGAGGGTCTGAAGGACGGTCTGGGCACGGAAATGGTGCGTCTGGAAGAGCAGCTGGAAGCGGCCGGCGGCCAGAGCGCCAAACAGGTGGCCGAGGCGATGGCCGGCAATCGCGATCTGATTGCCGCCCAGATCGCGACCGCGGTGAAGGATCTGCGCGATGCGCTGGTGGGGCCGGAAGGGGCGAGCGCACAGCTCGGCCAGCAGCTGCAGCAGGGGCAGATGGATCTGGCCACCGCCCTGGCCCGCACGACCGATGCCCTGCGTCAGGGCATCGGCGAGGATGTGTCGGGCGTGATGGCGAGCATGGACAGCCTCAACAATGGTCTGCAGGATCTGGCCAACAGCGTGGCCGGTTCATTTGGCGAGGTGGGTGGCGGACTGTCCGGCAATATCGGCCAGCTGGCGACGACGGTGGCGGATGCGATCGACGACCTGCGCATGGCGCTGGTCGGGCCGGAGGGGGCCCGCGATGGCATTGTCGAGGAGTTGCGTTCCGCCCACACGGGTACCGAGCAGGCGCTCAAGAGCATCCATCGCGCGCTGGAAGAGAATACCAAGCGCCAGGTGGACTACAGTCCGAAGGGCCTGATGAGCGTGCTGGAAGAGCTGATCCGGCAGTTCAACACCCAGTTCAGCGGCCAGTTCTGGGAGAAGCTGGGCGGCTTCAACCAGGCCGTGGTCGAGCTGATCAGCTGGATGGCGACCTACCGCACGCAGCTTGGCGACATGGTCGAGCAACAGGGCAAGTCGGCCAAATCCATGGACCTGGCCACCCGGCGCTTCGACGAAGTGGCCTCCAAGTCCGAGATCTTCATCGACGTGTCGCAGAACATCTCTTC
>JBFKDQ010000037.1:0-36947 GCA_041619555.1 Oceanococcus sp.
GGATCTGCAGCAGGCCCCAAGCATTTGTGTGCACTGTGCGGTGGGCTGCAATCTGCTGCCCGGGGAGCGCTATGGCCAGATCAGGCGCATCGAGAACCGCTACAACGGCGCGGTGAACGGCTACTTTCTCTGCGACCGTGGCCGCTATGGTTATGCCTACACCAACGACCCCGAGCGACCGCAACAAGCGCGCCTGCAGAGCGCCGGCACACAGACGCTTTCGCCGCGCCAGGCGATCGAGCAACTGGCCGGCTGGATTGCCGACGGCGAGGTCGCGGGCGTCGGCTCGCCCCGTGCCAGCGTGGAGAGCAATTTCGCCCTGTACGCCCTGCTGGGGGCGGACAAGTTCTACCGCGGGGAAACCGCCGCGGCCGCGGCGCTGAATGACCAGGCCCTGAGCCTGCTGCGTGAAGCGCCGGTGCGGATCGCGCAGATGCGGGACATCGAGGCCGCCGATGCGGCCCTGGTCCTGGGCGAGGACATCGGCAACAGCGCGCCGCGACTCGAACTGGCCCTGCGCCAGATGACGCGCAACTCAAGCTTCGAGAAAGCCCGCCAGGCCCATGTGCCGGTGTGGCAGGATCATTCCGTACGCCTGCTCGCGCAACAGGATCGCAGCCCGCTGTTCATCGCCACGCCAGCAGCAACCGCGCTGGATGCGCTGGCGACCATGGCCTGGCGCGGCACGCCGACGGGCATTGCGCGCCTGGGCCATGCCATCGCCCATGCCCTGGATGCCGACGCGCCTGTCCCCGCGCGACTCAGCCAGGCCATGAAGGCGCAAGCGGCCGACATCGCGGCCGCCCTGCTGCAGGCCGAAAATCCGCTGCTCATCAGCGGCACCGGTTGCTGCTCAGGCGCGGTACTGACGGCCAGCGCCGCGGTCGCACAGGCCTATTTCCGCGCCAGCGGCCGCCGCCTGGGATTCAGCCTTGCTCTGCCCGAAGTCAACAGCCTGGGCACCGCCCTGCTGGGTGGCCAGAATCTCGATGCCCTGTGCGCGCGCGCCGAGACCGGCCGCCTGCGCTGCCTCATCGTGATGGAGAACGACCTGCAGCGACGCCTGCCCGCCCCCCGTCTGGATGCGCTGATGAGCCGGGTGGAAAAACTGGTGGTTCTGGATCATCTGGCCAGGCCAGAAGCCGATCTGCTGATCCCTGCGGCCAGCGTCTTCGAGGGCGATGGCAGCTTCGTCAACCATTGCGGCCGCGCCCAGCGCCATGTGCAGACCTTCATGCCGGCAGGTGATCAACGCGAGAGCTGGTGCTGGTTGCAGCAGGTCGGGCATCGGCTTGAAGTGGATCTGGGTAACTGCCTGGATGAGCTCATCTCCGCCTGCGGCCATGCATTCCCGGCGCTGGCAGGCCTCGTCGACTGCGCGCCGGGGCAGGATTTCCGCCTGCAGGGCAGCCCGATTCCACGCCAGTCGCATCGCCGCAGCGGTCGCACCGCCGAACATGCGAACCACAGCATGCGGGAGCCACAACCACCGGCAGACCCGGACAGCCCGTTCAGCTTTTCCATGGAAGGCGCACCCACCGCGCTCGACCGGCCGGCCGCGAGCATCCCGCTGTTCTGGTCCCCGGGCTGGAATTCCATCCAGTCCGTGAATAAATTCCAGGCCGAGATCAAAGGCGCCCTGCGCGGTGGCGATGCCGGCGTCCTGCTGTTTTCCTCCGATGCGACGCCCACCGACCCCCCCCATGCCACACCGCCGGGCGCGACTAGCCAGTTGCAGACGGTGCCGCTGCACCACATTTTCGGCTCCGAGGAACTCTCGGCGCGAGCCCCTGCGGTGATCGCGCGCGGGCTCGTCCGGCCTTACATCGCCCTGCACCCGGCCACGGCGAAAAAACATGGCCTGTCAGCCGGCGCGATCTGCCGGCTGCAGACCGCTGAGTGCCGCCTGGAACTGCCACTCGTGCTGCGCAACGACCTGGACCCGAATGGCGTCGGCCTGCCATTCGGCCTGCCCGGCATCCCTCCGGATGTATTTGGCCAGCGCGCCGAACTCAGCATGGTGTCCCCCGCATGATGGCGGCTGCGCTCAGCGCTGGTGGCATCCTGCTGGGCCTGCTGGCACTGGCCGCCAGTCTGATCTGGTTCGAGCGCCGCCTGCTGGGCATCTGGCAGGATCGCTGGGGCCCGAACCGGCTCGGTCCGCTGGGCCTGGGTCAGATTTTTGCCGACATGATCAAGATCCTCAGCAAGGACGACTGGATTCCGCCTTTCGCCGATCGCCCGGTCTTCATTCTGGCGCCTTGCGTGGCGATGGGCGTGGCCCTGATGGCCTTTGCCATCGTGCCGATCACACCGGAGTTTCACATTGCAGCGGACTGGAACATCGGCCTGCTGTTCTTCCTCGCCATCATGTCCCTGGGCGTGTACGCGGTGATGCTGGGCGGCTGGGCGTCCAACAGTAAATATGCCCTGCTCGGCGGCATGCGGGCCTCGGCGCAGACGATCACCTACGAGGTCTTCATGGGCCTGGCGCTGATGGGCGTGGTGATCCAGGCCGGCAGCTTCAGCCTGACGCAGATCGTGCTGGCCCAGCGCGAGGGCTGGTATATCGTGCCGCAGTTCGTCGGCTTCGTGACTTTCCTGATCGCCGGCCTGGCGGAAACCCACCGCCTGCCACTGGACCTGCCGGAAGCCGAACATGAACTCACCGCCGGCTTTCATACCGAATATTCCGGCGGCAAATTCGGCATGTTCTTCATCGGCGAATACGCCGGCCTGATCCTCATTGCCGGCATGCTCAGCACGCTGTTCCTCGGCGGCTGGCTCGCGCCATTCGGCCTGCCTGAAGCGCCGCTGCTGTGGTTCAGCCTGAAGACCCTGCTGTTCATCGTCCTGTTCATCCTGCTGCGGGCGGCGCTGCCGCGGCCACGCTATGACCAGTTGATGGGCTTTGGCTGGAAGGTGATGCTGCCGCTGACCCTGCTGAACACGGTGTTGACCGGTGCCTTTGTCGTCGCCGGGGCACAGCCATGATCCGGGCGCTGTGGAACGGATTCACAAGCCAGCTGATTTCGCTGTGGCGGGTGCTGCGCCACAGCTTCAGCCGCAAGGCTACGATCCAGTACCCCGAACAGCGCCCGGATCTGCCGCCACGCTATCGCGGGCGGATCGTGCTCACGCGCGATCCGGACGGCGAAGAACGCTGCGTGTCCTGCAATCTCTGCGCGGTCGCCTGCCCGGTGGACTGCATCGCGCTACAGAAAACCGAGAGCGAGGATGGGCGCTGGTACCCGCAATGGTTCCGCATCAATTTCTCCCGCTGCATCTATTGCGGCCTGTGCGAGGAGGCCTGCCCAACCTATGCAATCCAGCTGACACCCGACTACGAAATGGCGGAATACGAGCGCCGCAATCTGGTCTACGAAAAGGAGGACTTGCTGATCAACGGGCCGGGAAAATATCCCGGCTACAGCTTCTATCGACAGGCAGGCCTCGCCATCCACGGCAAGGACAAGGGCGAGGCGGCAAACGAAGCCCCGCCTGTGGATCCCAAGAGCCTGATGCCATGACAACCGGTGCATCTCCTTTCTGGCAATGCACGGCGGCGATCCCTGCCGCAGGAGAAGCCCGATGAACCTGTTGTTCTATGCCGGCGCCAGCATCGCCGTGCTCGCCACCGGCCTTGCGATCAGCCGCAGCCATGCGGTGCATGCCCTGCTGTATCTGATCGTCTCCTTGCTCGCCGCTGCCCTCGTCATGCTGAGCCTCGGCGCCGCCTTCGCGGCCGCAGTCGAGGTCATGGTGTATGCCGGCGCGATCATGGTGATTTTTGTCTTCGTGCTGATGCTGCTCAATATCGGCCCGCGAAGCGAGGCCCGGGAGAAGGCCTGGCTGGCGCCGCGCTACTGGCTCGGGCCGGCCCTGTTGAGCGGCCTGCTGCTGGCCTGCCTGGCCACCGCCCTCGGTGGCGCCGAAGGCCGGCTTGCGCCCGAAGCGATCAGCGCCAAAGCCGTCGGCATCGCCCTGTACGGCCCTTATCTGCTGGCCGTGGAACTGGCCTCATTCCTGCTGCTGGCCGGCCTCATCAGCGCCTTTCATCTGGGGCGCCAGGCATGAGCGCCGTACCGCTGGATCATGCGCTGCTGCTCTGCGCCAGCCTGTTTTGTCTCGGCCTGTGCGGCCTGCTGCTGCGCCGCAATCTGATCTTCGCGCTGATGAGTGTGGAAATCATGCTCAATGCCAGCGCCCTGGCCTTCATCGTCGCCGGCAGTCGCTGGGCCCAGCCCGATGGCCAGATCATGTTCCTCCTCAGTCTCAGCCTGGCGGCGGCGGAGGCCGCGGTTGGCCTGGCCCTGGCCCTGCAGATCGTCCGCCATTGTGGCGATGTCGATCTGGACGCGCTGCGGGAGCTGCGCGAGTGATGCTGTTCGGGGTGATCGCCGCGCCCTTGTGCGGCGCTCTGCTGCTGTTTGCCCTGCGCGGCCTGTCGCAGGCCGCGGTGATGCGCATTGGGGTCGGCTCCATCAGCATCGCTGCGATCCTGACCGCTTTGCTGACGCATGGCTACCTGCTCAAGCCGCAGGCCACAACGGTGTGGCTGTGGAACTGGTTCACGGTGGATGGCCTGCAGGTCGGCCTGGCCCTGTATCTCGATGGCCTTTCCCTGACCATGCTCGGCGTCATCACCGGGGTCGGTGCACTGATCCACCTCTATGCCGCCTGGTACATGCAGGGCGACCCGGGGTACCGGCGCTTCTTCGCCTACATGAACCTGTTCGTGGCCGCGATGCTGTTGCTGGTGCTGGGCGACAATCTGCTCAGCCTGTATTTCGGCTGGGAGGCCGTGGGCCTGTGCTCTTATCTGCTGATCGGCTTCTGGCATCACGATCCGGCCAATGGCCATGCGGCACGCAAGGCCTTCATCACCACCCGGGTTGGCGACACCCTGATGGCCATCGGCCTGTTCCTGCTGTTCCGGGAACTCGGCAGCCTGGAGATCCAGACCGTGCTTGCCCGCGCCCAGGAACAATGGCCGCAGGGGCATGAGCTGGCGACCGCCTGTGCTCTGCTGCTGCTCGGCGGCGCGGTCGGCAAGTCCGCCCAGCTCCCGCTGCAAACCTGGCTGCCCGATGCGATGGCCGGCCCGACCCCGGTCTCCGCGCTGATTCATGCCGCCACCATGGTCACCGCCGGGGTCTATCTGATTGCCCGTATGCACGGCCTGTTCGAACTGTCGCCGCTGGCCCTGTCGACCGTGGGCTGGGTTGGCGCGGCCAGCCTGCTGCTGGCCAGTGGCGCCGCCCTGTTCCAGAGAGACATCAAGCGCATTCTGGCCTATTCGACCATGAGTCAGATCGGCTACATGTTTCTTGCCCTCGGCGCCGGCGCCTACAGCGCGGCCATCTTTCATCTGATGACCCATGCCTTCTTCAAGGCCTTGCTGTTCATGGCTGCCGGCAGCGTCATCCTGGCCCTGCATCATGAGCAGGACATCTTCCGCATGGGCGGGCTGCGCAAACGTCTGCCGCTGGCTTTCTGGAGCTTCCTGATCGGCTCGGCCGCCCTGTCCGCCCTGCCCTTTGTCAGCGCCGGCTTCTACAGCAAAGACGCCATCCTGTTCGCGGTCTGGGCGCAGGACCATCCGCTGTGGTGGGGCATCGGCGTGAGCGGCGCTCTGCTCACCGGCCTGTACAGTTTCCGGCTGATTTTCATCGTTTTCTTCGGACCGGCTCGGGGCTCGCAAACCTCCGAAAGGCCGCATCCCTCATCTCTGGCCGAGCGCATTCCACTGCTGGTGCTGATGCTGCTCTCGATCATTGGCGGATTTATCAGCATCCCGGCACTCGACGTGCTGCCGACACTGGACCCGCCGCATCCACTCGGCATATTGCTACTGCAGATCGCCGTCGGGCTGGGTGGCATCGCACTGGCTTGGTACCGGTTTGGCCGACGCCCGCAGCACGCCCCCGAACTGGTCGGCTGGCGCCGCCTGGCGGCATCCGGCTGGGGCTTTGATGTCCTGTACGAACACCTGCTGCAGCGTCCCTGGCTCACGCTGGCCCGGATCAATCGCGCGGACCTACTTGATGCGCCGTATACGCTGCTCGCGGCACTCACCCGCGCCGGCCACCGCCTGATCATTCGCAGCCAGACCGGCCATCTGCGCTGGTATGTCCGCGCCCTGGCCTGCGGACTGATCCTGCTTTGCGGGAGCGCTTTATGGATTTAGGCCTGTGGCTGCCGGTGCTGGTTCTGATTCCCATGGCCGGCGGCGCGATGTGCTGGTGGACCGAACGCTTCGGCCTCGGCTGGCCGCGCTGGATCGCCGCGTTCTGCTTTGGCCTGGATCTGATCCTGCTGCTGTTCCTGTGGGCTCAAGCGGATCTGCATGGCGGCATCAGCCACGGCGAACCGGTCTTCCTCTGGGAGTTTGAGCGTCCCTGGATCCCGCGTTTCGGGATCAGTCTGCATCTGGGCCTGGACGGACTTGGCCTGCTGCTGATCGGCCTGACCGTCGTTCTCGGCCTGGTCGCCGTGCTGTGTTCCTGGCGCGAAATCCAGCAGCATGTCGGTTTCTTTCACATGAATCTGCTGTGGAACCTGGCCGGCGTCATCGGCGTGTTCCTCGCCCTGGATCTGTTCCTGTTCTTCCTGTTGTGGGAATGGATGCTGGTGCCGATGTATTTCCTGATCGCGCTATGGGGACACGAAAATCCGGGCGGCCGGGGGCGCGTGTATGCAGCCACCAAGTTCTTCATCTTCACGCAGGCCTCCGGCCTGATCATGCTCTGCGCAATCCTCGCCCTGGTTTTCCTGCACCACCAGAGCAGCGGCCTGTGGAGCTTCAACTACATCGATCTTCTGCAAGCCGAGCTCTCCGCGCAGGCACAGTACTGGCTGATGCTGGGCTTTTTTGTCGCGTTTGCGGTGAAGCTGCCAGCCCTGCCCTTTCATTCCTGGCTGCCGGATGCGCATTCCCAGGCCCCGACCGCCGGCAGCGTGGATCTGGCCGGGGTGCTGCTCAAGACCGGCGCCTTCGGCCTGATGCGTTTCTCCATCACGCTGTTTCCGGAAGCCTCGGCGCAGTTCGCCAGCACCGCCATGCTGATCGGCGTCGCCGGCATCCTCTACGGCGCCTGCCTGGCGCTGGCGCAAACCGATATCAAAAGATTCGTGGCTTACACCAGCATCTCCCACATGGGTTTCATCCTGCTGGGCCTGTATGCCGGCAACCTGATGGCGATGCAGGGCGTGGTGATCCAGATGCTCGCCCATGGCATCAGTACCGGCGCCCTGTTCGTCCTGTGCGGCGCCCTGTACGAACGCATCCACACCCGCGAGTTTTCCCGCATGGGCGGTCTGGCCAAGGCCGCGCCAAAATTCGCCACCGCCCTGATGTTCTTCTCCCTGGCCTCCCTCGGCCTGCCCGGCATGGGCAATTTCATCGGCGAGATCCTGATTCTCTTCGGTGCCTTCCAGGTCGCGCCACTGCTCACCGCGCTGGCTGCCAGCGGCATGATCGTGGGCGCGGTGTACGCTTTGCTGCTGATCCAGCGCAGCCTGCACGGCCCGCCCGGCGACCTGGCGAACATGCAGGATCTCGTGCCACGTGAGCAGGGCATGATGCTGGCCCTGATGGCCTTGCTGCTGGGCATGGGCCTGTATCCGCAACCTTTGCTGGATACCGCACACACCACGCTGCAAGGACTGGTCTACAGCTTCTCCGGAGGCGGCGGATGAAACCTGCGCTGCTGTATTCCCTGCTGCCGCTGCTGATCCTGGCGGCGGGCAGCGTACTGCTGATGTTGCAGATCGCAGCGCGGCGCGATGAGCGGCTCACCGCGGCCAGCAGCAGCCTTGCGCTGCTGCTGGCACTGGCAGCCTGTGGCATCGCGCCGGCGGCCGATCGCATCACGGCCCTGCTGTGTTTCGACGCCTATGCCCGCAGCCTGCAAAGCCTCATGATCGCGGCCGGCCTGGCCGTGAACCTGCTGCTGCACGACTATCAGCACAGACGCAAGACACCCTGCGCGGAGATGCATCTGCTGCTCCTGCTCGCGGTGCTCGGCGCCGCCGTGCTGGGTGGCGCTCGCCATGCCGCAGCGGTGCTGCTGGGACTGGAGATCATGACCATCGCCCTGTACGGCATGATCGCCAACCCCCGGACCAGTCCCCGCGCCCTGGAAGCGCTGGCGAAGTATCTGCTGCTGTCGGCGGCGGCCTCGGCCACCCTGCTGTTCGGGATGGCACTGCTGTATGCCGCCAGCGGCAGCCTGGCCTTCGCGCAGATCGCGGCAGCGCTGGCGCAAGTTCCGGCCAGCGATGCCCGCCTCGCCGGCATCGGCGCGGCCCTGCTGATTGCCGGGCTTGGCTTCAAGCTGTCTTTGGTGCCCTTCCACCTGTGGACGCCAGATGTCTATAGCGGCGCCCCCGCCCCGGTCACCGCCCTGCTCGCCACCCTGTCCAAAGGTGCGGTGGCCGCCGTGCTGCTGCGTTTTCTCAGCCAGGTTCAGGCCTCCACCAGCCTGCTCCTGCTGCTCTCGATCCTCGCCGTTGCTTCCATTCTCGCCGGCAACCTGCTGGCCCTGCAGTGCGGCAATGTCAAACGCCTGCTGGCCTATTCATCCATCGCCCATCTGGGCTATCTGATGGTCCCGATTCTGCTCGGCGGGAATCTCGCTGCCGAAGCCTTGCTGTTCTATCTCGCCGCCTATTTCGCCACCACTTTGGGGGCCTTCGGCGTGCTCGGCCTGCTGCCGGCCGCCAACGGCCCGGACGCCGAGGAGATCGAGGATTTCCGCGGCCTGTTCTGGCGCCACCCGGGCCTGACCAGTGTGATGACCCCGATGCTGCTGTCGCTCGCGGGGATTCCGATGACCGCCGGCTTCATCGCCAAATTCTACGTGCTGGCAGTCGGCGTGAGCTGGCAAGCCTGGACGCTGGTCATTGCCGTGGTCGCCGGCAGCGCCATCGGCCTGTACGTCTATCTGCGTCTAACCATCATGATGTTCCAGCGCCCGAGCGCGACCCAGCAATCCGCAGCCCAAGATCTGCCGGCACCCGGTCCTGGCAGTCTCGCTACCCTGGCGGCGAGCTTTGTGCTGGTCTTCTGGCTGGGCCTGTGGCCACAGTGGCTGTTGGCCTGGCTGAGCGGAATCCGGCTTTGAGTATTAACCCCGGCGGCGTCGCATGTCACAATGCATGCACGGCATAGGCCGGCACACAATGGGAGACGGGCATGCTGCATTCTTTGACCGTAAAAGACTATATGGAAGCCAATCTGGTCACCTTCAAACCTGACCAGGAAATTCTCGATGCGATCAAGCTGATGCTGGAACACGGCATCTCCGGCGCCCCGGTCGTCGATCACATGGGCGAGATCATCGGCATTCTGTCCGAAAAGGACTGCCTCAAGGTGGCCCTGGATGCAGCCTACTACGGCGAACTACGCGGCACGGTCAAGGAATACATGAGCAGCGGCGTCGTCACCGTCGATGCCCAGACCAATATCCTCGATGTGGCGAAGATGTTCATGGGACATCATTTCAAGCGTTATCCCGTGGTGGATGACAACCGCCTGGTCGGCCAGATCTCCCGCCGTGACGTGCTGCGCGCGATCGAGCATTTTGCCGAGCAGACCAGTTTCGCCTGAGCGCCCCGCCTGGACTCAAGCGACTGATCGGCGTGACCTTTGACGAAGAGCGGGCGCAGCGCCTGCGCCGGACCCTGGATGCCGAATCGGACTTCAGCGAATCACGCCTGTTTGGCGACCTCGCCTTCGTCCGCCAGCTACCGCCGCGCTGAGGCAGCCCCCATCCGGACGTGAACGCGGCTCTGCGGCCGGAAAACAGCCCCTCGCGGCGCTGTCTCTTTTGCCCAAAAGCCATCATCGACTTCGAATTCCGTCCGGCAAGGACGGCTTTTCTCTCCACGCGGCTCACACCAAGCCAGAGCGGGTCGAAGCTAGGTAGCGCAGGTGGCCTGCGGGCCTGTCGAAGAGAAATTTTTGCAGCGCCGCCAAAACTTTGACGCAATCTTCACGCCGCCTCGCGCAAAGTCGTGCCCAGACCGCCAGTTGAGCGCCTCCTATGGCCTTTGCGACGGTCCAGCTTGCGGGCCAAATCGCGTAGCGCCATCGTGACCAGGCCTTAGATCATCTTGTACTGGGCGTTGGAAGAGGCTGTTGTGAAACTAGGCATTTTGGCAATATCAGTGATCGCGATTTCTGGCATGACGACAGCCAGCGCTTCCCCCACCGCCCCCGCACCGCAGCCACAACGCGTCGAGGTGCAGACCGCACGCTACATCGTGCAGGCCGATAGCGTGGAGCAGGCCCGCGCCGCCGTGACGCTGGTCGCCGGCAGGGTGCTGGTCGAACTGCAGGTGATTCGCGGCGTCGGCGCCGCCCTCACGCCAGCGCAACGCGAGCAGCTGCAACGGGAGTTTCCCGACCTGCGCCTGCATGGCAATCGCAACCTTGAAATTTCCGGCCTGTTTGGCCGCCTGCTGTCGACCGTAGAGCTGGACTTAAGCGACGGTCTGGTCGCCTGGCAGCCCAAGGAAACCAACTACCCGGACTGGATCGACGCCGACCAGCTGCATGCTCGCGGCATTGATGGCAGCGGCGTTAGCATTGCCTTTCTGGATTCCGGGATCTGGCAGCACAATGGCCTGGACAAGGGCCTGCGGCTGAGTAATCAGCGCGTGCTGGCCACCCACAACGTGCTGGAAGACGGTGAAGGGGATGAAAGCGGCCACGGCACCCACATCGCCACCGTTGCCGCCAGCAACTTCGTCACCCCTAGCGGTGATTTTCAGGGCATCGCCCCGAACGTGAACCTGGTGGATGTGAAAGCTTTCGATGAAAACGGCAGCTCCACCTATCTCGATGTCATCACTGGCATCGACTGGATCGTGCAGCATAAAGATCAATACAACATCCGGGTGCTGAACATGTCCTTCAGCGCGCCGCCGCAGTCCTACTACTGGGAAGATCCGCTGAATCAGGCGGTGATGGCGGCCTGGCAGGCCGGCATCGTGGTCGTGGCTTCGGCCGGCAACGCGGGCCCTGAACCGATGACGGTCGGCGTGCCCGGCAATGTCCCGTATGTGATCACCGTCGGCTCTGCCGATGACAATTACACGCCCTACGACAAGACCGATGACTTTCTCTCCTCGTTCTCCTCGGTCGGCCCCACCTTCGAAGGCTTCGTCAAACCGGACATCCTGGCGCCGGGCGGCCACCTGATGGGCATCATGCCCTCGGATGCGAAGATCGTGGCAGGGCACAAGAAATACCTGCTCGAAGACAATCGTCACTTCAAGATGTCCGGCACCTCGCAATCCGCAGCGGTGGTCAGTGGGGTTGTAGCTCTGATGCTGCAGGCCGATCCCTCCCTGCAACCCGACGATGTGAAATGCCGCCTGGCCAGCGCCACCTACGCGGCGATGAATGGCGATGACGCCATGTATTCCGTGTTCCAGCAGGGCGCAGGCCTGATCAATGCCCAGGATGCGGTGGACAGCACCGCCACGGGCTGTGCGAACCAGGGCCTGGACATCGCCGCCGACCTGGCGGGTGAAATGCATTTTGCCGGCCCGGTGCAGGAAGACGAGGAAGGCCGTTTCGTCGTTCGCGATGAAAACGGCGAGCCCACCGAGCTCAATGGCGATGCCTACATCTGGAGCCGCGCCTACATCTGGAGCCGCGCCTACATCTGGAGCCGTGCCTACATCTGGAGCCGTGCCTACATCTGGAGCCGCGCCTACATCTGGAGCCGCGCCTACATCTGGAGCCGCTCACTGCCATGGGAAACGACCACGGATCACAGTCAGGTCAGCAGTGACAGCACCGAAAGTTCAAGCTCCACGAACGAGAGTTCCACCACATCCGATGGCGGATTGCTCGGCGGCTTGCTGGAGCCGGTCACCGGCCTGATCGGCGGCCTGTTGCCCCTGGACTGGGCGCTGAGTCTGGTGCCAATCAATGAATGGGTGGAACCCGAACCGCAGCGGTATCACGACTGATCGCGACCACTCGACGGAAGTGCGGCCCTTGATCCAGGTCATGGGCCGTCTCACCACCGGAGCCATACTCACCAACACCGATCACCAGGAGGTGTGTCTTGGCGCTGGAAAAACTGACCCGTCTGCTCGATGTAGAAAAAATTCGTTACGCCAGCATCCGGCATTCCGCCGCCTATACCGCACAGCAGATCGCCGCCTCGGCTCATGTGTCCGGTCTCAATCTTGCGAAAACGGTCATCGTCCGGATTGATGGCAGGCTGGCCATGGCCGTGACGCGGGGAAATCTGGCCGTCGATACGGAAAAACTGCGGCGCGCTTGCGGCGCCAGGGAAGTCACGCTGGCCACCGAGGACGAGTTCGCCGGCCGCTTTGCGGACTGCGAAATCGGCGCCATGCCGCCGATCGGAAGTTTCTATGACATGGAAGTCTTCGTATCCACCCGGCTCGCCCGCACCGAGCAAATCTGCTTCAACGCCGGCAATCACAAGGAATTGATACAGATGCCTTTCGATGCTTATGAAACCCTGGTCAAGCCGGTGCTGCTGGATTTCTGATCCGCAGGACGATCGGGCTCAGACAAACCAGTCATCCTCTTCTCCAGCCTCGGTGGCTCCATCATCCAGGCTCAGGACATCAGGCTCCGGCGGTGGCTTGTTCGCAGCAGGGACCGCTGCTGCCGCGCTGGCAGTCTCGGCTTGCGACTGCGCCCCGTCATCCAGCCAGGCCTGCGCCCGACCGATGCTGTGCGCGGCGAAACGCTCGACCGAGGCCTGAGGAAAATACGCCGCCAGTTGACGCGAAAATGCCACCGGGGTGGTGGCGGTCACCACCGCCACACGCCGGAAGTTGTCTTTCTGTTCCTGGATGAAGCGCAGATGATCCATGAACGAGACGAAATCACGCCAGGGCGGGAACTGGGAAACCTGGATCAGCAATCCTTTGAGCTCGCCGGCGCGATGCACCGCCGCCAGGGTCTGATCCGACAACACCCGCACATTCGCGGAAGCCAGAGACCCCTCCAACTGGAGGCTCAGGATGCCACGCGGACTCACTTCAAACTTGATCATGCCGACTCCGATCAATCCGTTCGGCCCCAGTGTAACGACTGCGAAGGCCGCTTGCCGATCCGCCCGGCAGCAGGGCTCAGCCTGGCTTTTTCGGTTTGTCGCGAGCGGGCCGGTAGAGAATCACCACGGCGCCGATCACCCCGACGACCTCCGCACGCAGATCCCGGGCCAGGGACTTCACCACTTCATCGCGGGCCTCACGCTCGATACCGGCAAGCCGCAGCTTGATCAGCTCATGATGCTCAATCGCCGCATCCGCTTCGGCCAGCACCGCGGCGGTGACTCCCTTGCCACCGGTCTGGACCACAGCCTTGAGCTTGTGCGCCCGCGCCTTGAGTTCGCGCCGCTGCGCGCCGCTCAAAGCCACCGAGCCACCTCCACGCGGAGGCTGAGGGCGGACAAAGCAGACTTCGAGATTTGCCAGGGGCGTCGGATCATGATGAATTACGGACTGAAACGTGCATGATACCCGGATGAATTGGTGGCAGATAGCCCATGACCCGGCCGGCCCGACCCGACCGACACCGCGCCGGTACAGCAGGACTGCCAGCACCGCGGCCAGCCGCCTGTGGCTGCGTCCCGACTACGATGACGACAGCTGTGGGGGCTGCATGAACAGAACCGGATCAGACGGGCACAAACCCGTTTCTCGACGAGCGCGAAACCACAGTGCTCGCCCTTGGATCGCCGGGCTGCTGTTGCTGGCGGGCCTGTTGGGCCAGCCGCAGCCGGCACAGGCCAACGCACGCCTCGAATCCATCAAGCAGCACGCGCTGGCGCTGTACACCGTCAGCCTGGCCGACAAGCGCCAGCTCAGCGGCCAGGCCATCGTGCTGCTGCAGAACCGCCTGAACGACATCCGCCTGCAGCGCACCCGGGTATGGCTGAATGACGCCTTGTGGTCGGATTACCAGTACAACGCCAAGGAATCTTCATTGCTGCTCGGCGGCGCGGTGCAGCAGCTCGGCCTGGCGCCGCTGCAGCCAGGCCAGCACCGGATTCGCCTGGAGATCCAGCTGATCGGTGCAGACGGCAAGGCCATGGATGCCATCACCCACAGCCAGACCCTGCAGCTCAGTGGCTGGCCCCTCGGCGTGCGCGTACAACTCGATACCGTGGCAACCGGCGCGCCGCGCCTTGGCATCAGCCCCGCTCTGCCCGGCGCCGATCTGCTGCGGGCAGCGGAATTCGAGCTCGCAAATGGACGCGCCGGACGTGCGCTGGGCCAGCTTCAGGATCTGGCCCAGTTCGACCCGGCGATGACCGAACGTCCGGAGTACAGTCTGCAGCTCGCCGGCGGCTTGCAGGCCTGGGGCCTGGATCGCGCGGCCGAGGCCATGTATTTCCAGTTGGCGCAGTCACCCATCGCCGGCCCCATGGGCACCGAAGCCTTGCTGCAGGCGGCCGAACTGGCCCTGGCGCGCGGCGACTTTCAGAGCGCCAAAGCCTATCTGGACCGCCCCCGGCAGTACGCGCCCGGGGCGCAGCAGGCAAAACGTCAGATCCTGGACTATCGCATCCAGGTGGCCGGCCAGGCAGGGGTGGAAAGCGGGCTGAACACCGCCAGCGATGCACCGCTGATCTGGCGCTACAACCTGGCGGTCGATCTGGTCAGATCAGGCCTTGTCGATGCCGGCGCGGGCCTGCTGGACACCATCGGCAGCGGGACCGGCGGCGGAGCGGAAAGCCGCAGCCTGCGAGATCTGGCCAATCTCAAACTGGGCTACCTCCATCTTCGGCAGGGGCAGGCTGACCAGGCTCTGAACAGCCTGACGCGGCTGCCCCGTTCCAGCCCCTATCGCCATCAGGCCCTGCTGGCCAAGGGTTGGGCCGAGATTGCGACACTGGCCGGCACCTCACCGCCCCCCGCCCAGGCCGGAGATCTCAGGCCAGCGTTTGCCCAACACATCGATCGCGTGATGCAGGCTCCGGGATCGAAACGGGCCAAGTCCAAAGCCCTGCTCAGCGCGGTCACCGCCTGGAGCGAACTGCGCGATGGCGACCCCCTGGAGCCGGCGGTACAGGAAGCCCTGGTGGCCATACCCTATGCCCTGGCCCAGATGGGCGAGAACAAACGCGCCATCGGCTACGGCGAGATTGCGGTGGCACGCCTGGAAGCGGTGCGCGCCGCCCTCGTCGACATCCATGCCCGCACCCGTCAGGGCAAGGCACTGGATGCCGAGAAGATCGCCGCCAGCGCCTGGCCGCCCTATCCGAATGCCTGGCAGGCCTGGACCAACCCCCGGCGCTGGTGGCTGGATCCGGCCATGGCCGTGCCCGACAACGCGTACATGCAGCATCTGCTGACCGATCAGGAAACCCTGACCATCCTGCAGGCCATGACCGTGCTGAGCGAGGCTGAAGCCCTGGCGATGGCAGCGGAACACGCACCGGAACTGGCGCAGCGCTCTGGCCGCCTGCTGCAGAACATCACCGCCGAACGCGCGGTGCAGCAGAGAAGCTTGAATCGCTTCATCTGGAGCTGGCTGGACCAGCAAAGAACCCGCACCACTCGCTATCTGATCATGGCCCGGCTGATTCTTGGCGAATCTCGCAGCCGCCTCGACAAAACCCCGTAAGGAGCCTGTCCGCATGCAAGCCCCAACGTCGCGCCCCGCAAGCCTGAGCCGCCCTGCCCTGTTCCTGATCGCCGCCCTGAGCCTGGCCTCGCCGGCCTTGGCCGAAACGGAACTCGGGATGCAGATCATCGGTGATGAAGATGGCGCCTTCGGCCTGCTCATCGCCCGCTGGATGGAGTCCAGTGAAGCCCGCCTGTTCGCCCCGGCTTTCATAGACGAGGAATTGGAACACCTCGACCCCTGGACCCTGAAAACCCAGATCCAGGCGCGCCAGGCCATCCTGCCGCCCGCGTCGCCGCCCGTCGCGCCCTGAATGAACGTGGGGAGTGCTGTTGCTCACGGCCGGCCATCGGCGTGGCAGGAAGAATCCGGCCTGCTTCTTCCGGCCGGTGCCATGCCCCATCTGGACAAGCTGCAGATTCGTCAGGCCCGTCCGGCCGATGCCTCTGCGGTCATCGATCTGATTTACAGCTCCGGGCCGCGCGCCTTTGATTACGGATTCTCCTGCCCCGGCCATCCGGCCCGGGCGTTTCTGCGTTCCTGTTTCGAATCCCATGGCGGCCTGTTTTCCTGGGACTGCCATGCGGTGGTGACCTGCGATGAGGAGATCCTGGCGGTGGGTTCCTTCTATACGGACCGCGAGTATCCGCGTCTGAATCGGGGCCTGATCCGGCAGGTGCTCGGTTTTTTCCCCCTTCGACACCTGCCCGCGGTCATCCGTCGGTCGATGCAACTGGCCAGACTCCTGCCCCCACCGGGCAGACATCAGCTGTATATGGCCAACCTCGGCGTGGCGCCACAGTGGCGCGGCCAGGGCATCGGCGAACGACTCATCCGGCATCATCAACGCCAGGCCAAGAATTCCGGCCTGCAGGCCTGCGCGCTGGATGTCGCCGTCGATAATCCACGCGCCGAGGCGCTGTATAGGCGCCTGGGTTTCAGGCTTGTGCGCGAGCGCACATTTTCCGGGCCGACCGGCAAGGTCGCCGATGCCCTGCGCATGGAGTTACCACTGCAGGCTGTATGACAGGCTGATCAGCCGGGGCGGAATCTGATTGGAAAAATAGGAATGCGCATACAGGTTGTGGTCGGCCACGAAGTTCAGCGCTTTCGCGTCGCCCAGATTGCTGCCATTGAGAATCACGGCCCAGCTGCCCTCCTGCGGCCCCAGGATCATGCGCGCCCCGTACAGCCAGTAAGCCGACTGCCGGGAGCTGTCATCCAGATCCAGCTCCAGGTACTGATCACCACGGTAGCTGGCGTCCAGGCCGATACGCAAGCCCAGCGGCCGGCCAAACCACGCTCCCAGCGGCAGTGAAATGCTGGGCCTGAATGAGGCCGAGACCTCCGGCGCTCGCGGCAGGGTACGGCCGCTCAGATCCTGCACCGGCGAGTCGGTCGGGCCGGCCTCATCCGCTTGCCGGGCGGTCGGCGGACCATTCGGATAACGCTGATAAACCGCTTCAGACAGGCCGAGGGCGGCATCCAGACTAAGCCACTGCCACGGCGGCAGATAGCTCAGGTCGAGTTCCAGTCCCTGAAGCTGTGCACCATCGGCATTGAACACATCAAAACCCACACCGTTGAAATTGACCACCTGCATGTCGGTCACTTCGGTGTAGTACAGCGCGGCATTGAGCGACAGGCTGCGGTCCAGCCAGCGGCTCTTCAGACCCAGCTCCCAGGCATCGGCCCGCTCCGGGCGAAACTCCAGATTGGATCCCTGAAAACTGATCGCATTGAATCCACCGCTCTTGAATCCGCGCGTCCAGCTGAAATAGCTGGCGATCTCGTCACTGAGCTCCAGCCGCAGACCCAGCTTGGGCGAGATTTCCTCCTCATCCCGCGCCAGCGGCTGCTGCACCCGCTCGGCACCGACAATCGCACCGGTGATGCCGGGACCGTAAGACTCCACATCCAGATACGCCCCCTTGGTTTCCCTGCCGTATCGCAGCCCGATGATGGCGGCCCAGCGCGGCGCAAAGAACCATGTGGCCTGACCGAATGCGGCATAGCTCTGGGTATCCTGAATGAAGTGGCTGCGCACACCGTCGTTGTAGTCCGGCCCCGGGAGCGAGGCGGCATTCAGAATCAGACCCAGCGGATTGCTGCCACTGGGCGAATCCGGCGCGCCCAGAGCCTCGGCACCCGCCGGGCTCAGCGCGAAATCGGTGATGTCGGTGCCGATGCTCACATTGACCAGCGTGTCCATGTCGGACGCAAACCCGAACAGGCCAGCCACGAACTCCAGACCGCCTCCCCAGGGGGTCGGTGCGCGTCCATTCAGACGCAGTTCCAGGGACTGCTGCCGATAGTCGAAATCGGCTTTGACCGCGACCAGATCCGCGGCGCTGACGTCATAGTCCATGAGGATGTCATTGACCACACCCGCCTGACCGAGCACGGCGGTAAACAGCACATCCGATGCCCCGAACAGATCGCCAACATCGTATTCGGCCAAGCCGTGCACGAGATCGGAATCCCGATCGACATAGGCGGGCAGATCGAAAGCCGTGTGCTGATCGAAAGGATCGTCCTCGGTCGCCGCATGCTTGCCTTGGGCGTAGGCCAGAGCATCGGGATCCAGCCGATACAGCTGCCAGCCGGGGTAAGTGTGCGCCGACGTCGAATACTGCGCGGACAGCTGCAAAGCGAGACGGTCTGTTGCCTCGGCGCGCAATTTCACCCGCCCGGCGGTCTGTTCAACGGCCAGTTCGTCGCGCTGCAGAAAACTGTTCTCGACATCGCCATCGCTGCGCCAGTGCGTCGCCGCAAGGCGGCTGCTCAGGCGGTCGCCGATGGGCAGGCTGGCGCCCAGTTCCCCACGCAGCAGCCCTCGCTCGCCCGCGCTGAGCAGGAATTGCCCCTCGTGCTCCGGCGTTGGCTCTGCGCTGCTGAAAATCAGCACGCCGGCGATCGTATTCTTGCCGAACAAGGTGCCCTGAGGCCCACGCAGAACCTCGACCCGCTGCATGTCGAATAGACCGTCGGGGATGAACTCGGTCCGGCCAATGAACAGCTGATCCAGCATGATCCCGACCGAGGGCTCCAGCCCCACATTGAAGCTGTCGGTTGAAAATCCGCGGATGCCGATATTGGGTGCTTGCGGGTCACCGTCCATTTCCAGATTGGGGACCTGATTCTCGATCCCTTCGGGCCCGATGATGCCGGCCTCCCGGAGGCTTTGCGCATCGACGGTGCTGACGGAGACCGGCACCTCCTGCAGGGTCTGCTTGGTCTTTTGCGCCGTGACGATGATCTCCTCGATGCGGCGACGAGCCGGCGCGGGAGCCGGAGTCGGCACCGGGTCGGCCACCGTCAGACTTCCGGGCTCCCGTGCCGCAGGTGACGCTGGCCGATCTGGCCCAGCTGACTTGTCCGACTCTCCCGATTCGCCCGATGGCGTCGCAGCTGACGGCGTTTCCTCGCCGAATAAACTGTCCCAGTCCTCATCGCCGCGGGCCAGTCCGGCCACACAGCACAACATGGCGCAAATCAGGATTCGAGGAATCTTCACGCGATGCTTCCCGCTGGAATTGACAGGTTCAGCAGTGTACACAAGCCCCGCTCTGCGCATCACCGCGAGAGCCCAAGCCTCATGCCGGCGGCGCTGGAGTCCCTGCCGACCCAGGGCCGACGCCCAAGGCGAATAGCGAAAAACCAACGCCTCCTGGACGTCGGCCACACCGTGAGGATTGACTGCATGCCAGCACGGGCTTGATGGCGCGCAGGCATCGTCCAAATGCAGCGGGCTTTGCGCCAGCGCCTAAGCTGAAGAACTCTCACGCATGCAATGACTCAAGCCGCCATGAGACAGCCACGATCACGATGCCCGCACCATCATCGATGACGTGAGATAAGCGAACCGCGATCAGCCCGCCATCAAGCCGCATCGCAAGCTGATCCTGATGGCAGTCGCCCCCTATCTGGCCGGACTGGATACCGTCGCCAACACCGTGGGCTGCCTGGTGCACTACGCCCTGAAGAACCCGGACGTGCTGGCCCGCATTCAGCAGGAAATGGACGACAACTTTGTCCTCGGCCAGGACGTGAGCTCCGGTCTCTCGAGGACCTCGGGTTCTCACGGCCAATCCTGCACCGCATCTCGGCACGCATGCACCGCGACGGAATCTCGCGCATGCCGCGTTGTACTGATGAAGCCGCACTCTACGGCAAATTTCAGTCATCATCAGGAGAAACCATGAACAAGACCACCACCGCTCTCGGAATCGGATTGCTGACGCTGGCCGCAGGCGCGGCCTTCGCACGCCCACCGCATCTCGAGAAATTCGACATCGATCAAGATGGCAGCGTGACTCGCGCGGAAGCCGAAAGTGGCGCCGCCAGCCGCGCCCAGGAGTTGGACGCCGATGGCGACGGCATCATCACGCTGCGAGAAATGCAGGCGGCCCATGAGCGGCGCCGGCAGGAACACATGCAGCGCCGACTGGACGCAGCCGATGCCAACGGCGATGGCGTGGTCGGACTGGACGAGTTCAGCGCGCAGATCGTGGAACATCTCATGTCACGCGACCGCAATGACGACGGCCTGCTCAGCGCGGCCGACCGCCCCGCTCGCGGCGAACATCGCCCACGTCACGACCGGCGCTAATCTTGGCCTCACCGGTTGACGATGAGGAACTGGTCGCCCGCATGGCTGCGGGCGACCAGGCCGCATTTGCGCAACTGGTGCAACGGCACCTGAACGACATGCTCGCCTTTATCGAGCGGATGACTGGCAACCGCGCCGATGCCGAGGACATCGCCCAGGACACTTTCACCAAAGCCTGGCAGCAAGCCCGAAAATGGCGGCCGGGTCGGGCAAAATACCGCACCTGGCTGTTTCAGGTCGCGATGAATCAGACCCGGGATCGCTGGCGCCGGCAACGGCCGACCGAGGACTTGAACGAGGTTCTGATCAGCCCGGAGCCCATGCCCGATCAGGCCGCCGACTCCGCGGCGCAAGCACAGCGTGTGCGGGCCGCCCTGTTGGCCCTGCCCGAACGGCAGCGCTGCGCCATGATCCTGAGCCACTACCACGGCATGAACAACATCGAGGCAGCGCAGGCACTGGAGATCAGCGTAGAGGCGGTGGAATCGTTGCTCGGACGCGCCCGCCGCACGCTCAGACAAAAACTCGCCACCGAGAGGGAGGCATAGGCATGCCCACACCAGACACAGACACAGACACAGACACAGACACAGACAACCAGGATCTCAACCAGTGGCTCGACAGCTACCAGGTCGCGCCCGCGGACATGGCGGTGCAGCAGCGCATCATCACCAGCATCGTCAGCCGTCCCCAGCCCTGGCGCGAATTGCTGCAGGTGCTGGGCGGCTGGCGCATCGCCGGCCCGGCCTTTGCCCTCAGCGTAAGCCTGGGCATCGGCACGCCACTGTGGCTTGGCCAGAACGGCAACACCACAAGCATCGCACAGGATTCCGTCTGGACCGTCGCCGGTCTGGACAGCTCGCAGGATTGGACCTATGAATAGCCATCGACTCTGGGGTGTGGCGCTTGGCATCTCCCTGGCCGTCAACGCCTTCTGCATTGCCGCGCTGGTGACCAACGTGTTCGCACCAGGCCCCGAACCTGGGCACCGGCCGCCCCCCCTGCCGCCCGAAGCACGGGCGCTGTTTCGCCAGATCGACCCACGTGAGTTACCCGGCTTTCGTGACTCCATGGACGCGCTACGACAACGTCGTGGCGAGGTTCGCGGCGCGCTGACCGCGCAGCCCTTCGATGCCGACCGGCTGGCGGCGGCCTTCGCCGAATTGCGCCAGGCGGAAGCGGACAGGGCCGCCTTCGCGCATCAGAAAATCGGTGAAGTAGCCTCCCGGCTGACGCCGGAACAGCGCCAGGCACTGGCGGAACTGATCGGACGCCGCCGCGGCATGCCCCGGCCGCCGCATCACGCAGCGCCACCGGAACGGCCGCCGCGATGAGGAGCCGGCAGGGCTGCCATCGACCTCAGGCCGAATTCCGCGACGGAATTTCGCGTCTGCTGCGTTTGATTGTCACCCCCCTTTTCGATCGCAAGCATCAGGACATCGCATGAAACCAAACACCACCGCCACGTCTCTGACTCTGGCCAGACGGAATCACGCCGGCGCGGTAGACATTCGGGACGGTAGACACCGGCTGGTCGGCACCGCGGTACTGATCAGCCTGCTCATCGCGGCATGCAACGACGGCGCAGGCCCGACCGACCCGGATGATGGCGCGGCGAGCAGCGATAATGCGGCCACCGGCACCGGCCTGACCGGTGCCGTGCTGTGTGACTACAGCGACGTGACGCCGAATAACCAGACCTCGCTCACCTACACCAGCACCTCGCAGTGGACCTGCCCTGGGACCACACGCGATCTGATCGCCAACGGCATCCCCGATCACGAGGTCGGCAGTTTTCCCAACCCGGACAATCCCCACACCATTGTTGAACAGGACGTCTCCGCCAGCTTGAGCCTGGACCCGGTCGCCACCGACAGCGCGACCGAACTGGGCGGACCGCGGGGCGTCATCGCCTTTGCTCTGAACGGGGTCAAGTTCGATCCAGGCACCGGCGGCTCCTGCGATGACAGCGGCCAGTACTGCAGCCTGGGGGATCCGAGTGGCAACTGGAGTATCGAAGCACTGGGCCAGAGCCGCTTCGACTTCGGCACCGGCATGAACAACGCCCACGTGCAACCGGACGGCACCTATCATTACCACGGCATGCCCGAACGCCTGATCGAAAAGCGCGGCGGTAACGACGCCCGCATGACCCTGATCGGCTGGGCGGCGGACGGCTTCCCGGTCTATGCCCGCTACGGCCATGGCGACCCTCAGGACGCCGCCTCGGCCATCGTCGCCATGCAGGGCAGCTACAGGTTGATTACGCAGGTGCCGGAATCCCGCCCGTCGACGACGGACTATCCGCTGGGGACCTTTCGCCAGGATTGGGTCTTTGCAGCAGGCTCGGGGGATCTCGACGAATGCAACGGCCGTTTCGGCGTGACGCCGGAGTTCCCCGAGGGGATCTATCACTACTACGCGACGGATTCCTACCCGTATTTTCAGCGCTGCGTAAAAGGGCAGCTTGTTGGGAGCAGTGGCGCGCCAACCCCGCCCCGATAGACCAACCGCTAGCAATCACCAAGGCGACCACATGCACGTCTCCCGCATCCCGCTCATTTCCCGACTGCCGGCCCTGTGCGTCGGGCTGGTCACCGTCTTCGCCGCGCAGGCGCACCTGATGGTGGCACAGCACGGCACGCTCAATCTCACGGACGATGGCGTATACATGGTCTTGTCCGTACCCGTCACGGCGTTCCACAACGTGGATGACAACGGCGACGGCCTGCTGTCCGCCGGAGAACTTCAATCCCATCACGGCGCGATTCTGGCGCAAGCGCTGCAAGGCATCACGCTAATCGTCGATGGCGAGGAAGAAAGACTACGTGGGCCCCTGCTTTCCCCCACATTCGGTCATGGCAGGCCGGCGCACACCGCCGCCCAGATCGTCGTGACCGGCCGCTTTCCGGTGCCCATGAACGCGACCAGGATTCAGTTCCGGGCCGAACTCTTCGGTACCGGCAGGGAGGAGAAATCGCTGACCATCCGCTTCAATCGGCCAGAACTCAATCTGCAAGAGCGGGCGATCCTGAGCCCTGACAAGCGCAGCTTGCTCTTGAAATAAGGCGGATGAATTTCCCGTGCATGCCCCCCGCGGCGAGCGGATCACACGCCCTCACTCCAGGCAGCCCTCGCCAAGGCCTTGACGACAAACTCATCAAGGAAAATCGGGCAGGGCGGCGTGCGCCTGCCTCAGGAACGAAGGGTTTAGGGGCGGCCGACCAGCTGGCGCAGCGCATCGGCACGTGCTTCGTGATCGAGTTCCGCCACCACAAGAAGGCCCTCCACGCGCTGCCGGATCTCCTGCATGGTGTTGCGAAAGGCCTGCGCGACAGCCTCCTCGCCCCCCTCCAGCCGGGACGGATCGGCCAGCCCCCAATGCAGCTTGAGGGCCTTGCCGAACCAGAGCGGACAGGCTTCACCCGCGGCCGAATCGCAGAGCGTGATGACGACATCCGGATTGAAGTTTTCGAATTCATCCCAGGATTGGCTTTTCAAGCCCCGCGTGGCGATACCGGCCTCCTGCAGATACTTGAGCGACAGCGGATGCACCTCCCCGGCCGGCTGGCTGCCAGCACTGCGCGCCTTGATCCGGCCCCAGGCCCAATGATTGGTGATCGCCTCCGACAGGATGCTGCGGCAACGGTTGTGCGTACAGATATACAGGATCTTCATCATCGGGCCAGGCCTCGCTCGTACCAGGGCTTGGTCGCATTGACAATGCGCACCACGGACAGCATCACCGGCACCTCGATCAACACGCCGACAACGGTTGCCAGCGCCGCGCCGGACTCGAAACCGAACAGGGCAATCGCCGCCGCCACAGCCAGTTCGAAAAAATTGCTCGCCCCGATCAGGGCTGACGGCGCGGCCACGCAATGCGCTTCGCCGAGCCTACGGTTGAGAAGATAGGCCAGACCGGAATTGAAATAGACCTGGATCAGGATGGGGACGGCAAGCAGGGCAATGACCAGCGGCTGCGTGACGATTTGCTCGCCCTGGAACCCGAACAGCAG
This sequence comes from Oceanococcus sp., assembly GCA_041619555.1. Lineage (GTDB taxonomy): Bacteria > Pseudomonadota > Gammaproteobacteria > Nevskiales > Oceanococcaceae > Oceanococcus. Next base: position 24,266 of record JBFKDQ010000037.1, read on the forward strand.
GACCAGGGTGGCCAGCAGCGCCAGCACTGACAAGGGTTGCAGGGTCTGCAAGACCGCCTGCAGGCGCGATTCCCCTCCCGTGGCCAGGATGCGCCGACGGATCAGTTGGGCCAGGATCACCGGCACGACGATGTACAGCCCCACCGACATCAGCAGCGTGTCCCAGGGCACCGTGATGGATGCCAGTCCCAGCAGCAGACCGACGATCGGCGCGAACGCAAAGACCATGATCAGGTCATTGAGGGCCACCTGGCTCAGGGTGAAATGCGGCTCGCCATCCGACAGATTGCTCCAGATAAACACCATCGCCGTACAGGGCGCGGCCGCCAGCAGGATCAGACCGGCAATATAGGAGTCGATCTGCTCGGCCGGCAGATAATCCCGGAACAGCGTTGCGATGAAGATCCAACCCAGCAAGGCCATCGAAAACGGCTTGATCGCCCAGTTGACGAACAGCGTCACTCCGATGCCGCGCCAGTACTGCCTGACCTGATGCAGGGCGGCAAAGTCGATCTTGACCAGCATGGGAATGATCATCAGCCAGATCAGCGCCGCGACCGGCAGGTTGACCTTGGCGAGTTCCATGCCACCGACCGCCTGAAAAACGCCCGGAAGCCAATGCCCCAGGGCAATGCCGATGACGATGCAGATGGCGACCCAGAGGCTCAGATAACGTTCAAAAAGGGACATGGGACGAGGTGTTCATGAGTTAGGGAATGCTCCGTCCATGATGGAGCGTTGCGGACCGCTTCTGGAGAGGAAGTCGCTTATCCGCAGCAGGCGGATCGGGTCTCCGGCTTGCGGGGCTCGGAGGGCGGACAGCACACGCTGGCCGACGGCGTGTCGGCGACAGGCACAGCGTTCTGGCCGAACACCGGAATCTCGCCCAGGGTATGAAAAGTTTCCCAGGGGATACCGGCCGGGTCGGTGATCCAGTGCTTGTTCGAGTTGGCATAGCAGCACGCCGCCCCGGCCTCTTCCACCGCGCCCAGATCGGCCTTCTCCGCCTGTTCCCGCAAGCCGCTCAATTCTTCTTCGCTACCCACCTGAAAACCCAGGTGATTGACGCCGCTGGCCGCGCCGCGCGCCGAGATGGCGAAATTGACCCGGGGATCATCCAGCATCCATTTCGCGTAGTCGGTCTTGGCGACATCCGGCGCGGCGCCGAACAGCTTGCTATAAAAGGCGATGCTCTGCCCCAGATCAGGCACGGCAATGTGAACGTGAAATCTTTTCATGGCGTGTTTTCCTTGCAGTTGGAAGAGAGATCGCAAGCGGCGATGTCGCCTCCGCAGCAGTTCTCGGTGAGAAAGGCCAGCAATTCGTTCATGGCGCTGAAATCAGCGAAATAGAATTTGAACCGGCTCTCTTGACGCATCTGAATCAACCCGGAGTTCTTCAGTTCCTTGAGGTGAAAGGACAGCGTGGCCTGAGCCGTGCCCAGCTTTTCCCCCAGCACCCCGGGATTCAGTCCTGCTGGCCCGGCCTGAACCAGCGCGCGAAAAATTTCCAGGCGGGTCTCCTGGGCGAGCGCTGCGAGACGCATCGTGGCAGTTGCATTATCCATATTTCTATTATCTTCGAAATATAGATCAAATGACAAGCACCAGAAGATTGCTTCCTGAGCAAGCAGTTCTGCCAGACTTTTGCCCAAACCTTGGTCCCGGCCTGTGCCGCCGAGGATGATCTGGATAATCACCGAGCCGCAGGCCATTTCAGATACCTACGTCAATCCCCATCACACCGCCAGCCCCGGCGAGAGCGCCTTCGTCAGCTGCCTCACGGGTGAGACGCAGTTGGCGGCCGCTACTTTCAGGCCCACCGGCACGGGGAAGACGTAGGTTGCGCCCACGGTGCAGCTCTGTCGCAAGCCCATGCAGGGAGAGACGCACCCTCTGGCAATTGAATTCGCTCATGCTCATCACGACGGACCGGGCCCTACGAGGCGTTCTTTCCATGCCCCGTGCTGTTCAACTATCCTGCCCCGATCATCCGGGTGGCACGGAAACTTCTCGCCCGCCCACTGAAGAGCACGAATATCATCGTGCATTCAGGCGGGCGTATCGGAAGGAGAAACCACTCACGCCGCAGGAACAAAGGGACCGATACCTGAATCACCACTGATTCGGCAGGCCTGCCCAATACCAAGCTGAGTTGCACTTCCGCAGAGTTTGCGAAAAATCCTGCGCGCGATCTGGCCGTGTCGTTCTGCCCGTTCACTGCCTACAAAAACAACAACGCCTCCATGGAGGAGGCGTTGTTGTTCGATTGAATTGGTGGGCGGTACAAGATTTGAACTTGTGACCCCTGCCGTGTGAAAGCAGTGCTCTACCCCTGAGCTAACCGCCCGCTGCGCTCACAGCCTGAAACTGCGAGGCGAGGGGCGCGTACATTACCGACAGCACGGCAAAAATACAAGCCCCTTGCATGCAGATTACATCGCAGGCTTGATCCCCAGTTCGGCAAAGCCCTTGGCGTCGAAGTTTTTCTGGAACATGGCCTTGAGTTGCTGGGCCTTTTCCTCGTATTTGGCCTGATCACTCCAGCCATTGCGCGGATCCAGGAGTTCGGCATCAACGCCGGGGCAGGACTTGGGCATTTTCAGACCAAAGATCGGATGGGTATCGTATTCCATGCCTTCGGCATGCAGTTCCCCGGCCAGGGCTGCATTGAGCATGGCACGGGTCGCCTTGATCGAAATCCGCTTGCCGACACCATAGCCGCCACCGGTCCAGCCGGTGTTCAGCAGGATGCAGCGCACCTTGTACTTGTCGACCTTGTCGACCAGCAGCTTGGCATAGACAGAAGGCGGCCGCGCCATGAACGGCGCGCCGAAGCAGGCCGAAAACGCCGCCTTGGGTTCGGTGATTCCCACCTCGGTCCCGGCCAACTTGGAGGTGAAACCGGAAACGAAGTGATAGATCACATCCTCGTCGTCGAGAATCGACACCGGCGGCAGCACACCGAAAGCATCCGCGGTTAAAAGAATCAAGGTATTCGGGTGCGGGCCACGCGCCCCTTCTGCGACCCCGGGGTTGCAGGACAACGGATAGGAGAACCGGGTGTTTTCGGTAATCGAATCGTCGGCAAGATCCAATTCCTGCGGATCGGTTTCAGCCAGCGACTTGCCAGGCAGCGGCGGCACATTTTCGATCAGGGTGCCCTTCATCGACAAGGCCGCAGCAATCACGGGCTCGGCTTCCTTGTTCAGATCGATCAGCTTGGCGTAGCAACCACCTTCGAAGTTGGACACGCCCTCGTCGGTCCAGGCATGTTCGTCATCACCGATCAGCAGGCGGTCGGGGTCCGCGGACAAGGTGGTCTTGCCGGTGCCCGACAGGCCGAACAGGATCGCGGAATGACCGTCTTTGCCGATGTTGGCCGAGGAATGCATCGGCATTTCGCCCCGTTCCGGCAGCAGATAGTTCATCACCGTGAACATGGCTTTCTTGTTGATGCCGCAATAATCCGCCCGGCCCAGCACCATCACCCGACGGTTGCGGAAATCCAGAATCACCACACGATTGGAACTGGTGCCATCACGCGCGGGATCGCAGTGAAAACTCGGCACATTGAGGATGGTCCAGCGCTTGGCGTCTTCATTTTCGACCCCGGGCACATCATCGACAAACATGTTCTCGATGAACATCGCGTGAGAGGCGTATTCACCGACAAAACGCAGCGGCACCGAGTAGCTCGGAATCCAGCCGGAGTACTGATCGGTCACGTACATGTGACCGGCCTTGGCATTGAGGTGCTCGATCACCCGGCCGTACAGATCATCAATGTGGGCGGGATCGAACTTCTTGAAGTCATCCTTCCACCAGATCTTGTCATCCACTTCGGGCCACGCAACCGCATAGGTGTCCTTGACCGGCCGACCTGTGCATGCCGGATCGGTGTAGAAAATCAGAGGACCTTCCACACCAAGCTTGGTGGCGAAAGCTTTCTGCGCATCATCGGGACCATCAGCCATCACACGGCCGCGATCATGCAGGATCGCCTCATGAAACAGCTCTTCTTTGCTCAAGCCGTATTTCAACGTGACATTGGGCAGCCCAAGCTGCTGTTTCAGATCTTCGGAAATTCCCATCTGTACCTGTACTCGTCTTACAAAAAAGAACGCCAGGCAAAAGCCTGGCGCAGGATGTTCAAATTTTTCCCGTGTCGACACGCGACCGCAGCGACGCTCCGACCTTGGCAGTCAGCAGCATCGACTTGTTCAGGGCGAGGTCTAATTGCATGGTTCTGGTCAAAAGCGGGACGACTGAGCAGGGCTCCGCCGGCGTAAAACGGTGCATTTTAGCCGATTTTTGCTGCTGTTTCGGCATCCCGGTCAAATTCGGTGCAAAATTTTGCCGACAAACCCCACTTACTGTCTATAATGACAGTATGAATACCCCTGCCCTGACCCGTCGCCAGCAGCAAATTCTGGACTTTATCCAGAACCATATCTCGCACCATCAGCGCCCCCCGACCCAGGCCGAAATCACCACAGCCATGGGATTTCGCTCACGTACCGCAACCGTTGACCATCTGCGGGCACTGGAAAAAAAGGGTGTATTGCATCGCCAGCCAGGCAATGCCCGTGGCCTACAGCTGCTGCATACCGCACCACCGAGCGACAGCCTCCCCTTGATCGGGCGAGTGGCTGCCGGCGCGCCCATCCTCGCGGTGGAAAACATCCAAACCCACCATGCAGTGGACCCAAGCCTGTTCAAGCCCAGAGCAGATTATCTGTTACAGGTGCATGGCCAGAGCATGCGGGATGTCGGCATTGCCGATGGCGATCTGCTGGCGGTCCATCAGACACCGGAAGCACGCAATGGCCAGATCGTTGTCGCCCGTCTGGATGAAGAAGTCACGGTGAAGCGTTTTCAGCGTGACGGGGACCTCGTGGAACTGCTGCCGGCCAACCCTGATTTCGCACCGATCCGTATCGATCTGCGTGAACGCGAACTGGGCATCGAGGGCCTGGTGGTTGGCCTGATCCGACAACATGCCGCGCCATGACACGGGCACTGGACGAACTGCTCCGTGATCCCAGGATCTGGCGCGGCAGGCTGCCCGTCAGCCTGAACGGTCAGCGCACCGGCTTTGCCGCGCTGGACGAAAAATTACCCGGTCGGGGCTGGCCGGCCGGCAGCCTGATCGAATTGCTGCCCACTCAGGCAGGGATCGGCGAACTCAGTCTGTTGTTGCCCGCCTTGCGCCATCAGTTCCAGAGCTGGGTCGCCCCGCCTTATATTCCTTACGCGCCCGCTCTGGCAGCCGCCGGCATCGACCTTGAAAAGCTGCTGGTCGTTCAGGCCAAAACGCCCAAGGACAGCCTCTGGGCCCTGGAACAGATCCTGCGCGCCGGACTCAGCTCGCATGTATTGGCCTGGCACGCGGGCGAAGACAGTCGGGTGCTGCGTCGCCTGCAGTTGGCAGCTGAATCCGGCGGCGCCCGACTGTTCCTGTTCCGACCGCCGCGTTTTAGCCGCCAGCCCTCGCCCGCTGCCCTGCGACTGTATCTGGCCCCGGCAGAACAGGGCCTGTATCTGCGCCTGCTCAAATGTCGCGGCGCCCAGCCCACCAGTCTGATTCTGCCCCTTGCATCACCATCCACCCCCCATGCTTTGGCTCTGCATCCATCTTCCCCGGCTACCGCTCGACGCGCTGCAGATCGAGCAGCCTGAGTCGCCGCTGGCCGTGCTTGATGCCGAGCAGCGCATTCTGCATGGCAATGCCATGGCGATCAGCCATGGCATTTTGGCGGGCATGCCCGGCCGCAGTGCGCTGGCCATCTGCCCGTTCCTGCAATGCCTGCCGCAACAGAGCGAAGCGGAATCCCGCGCGCTGGAGTCGCTGGCCGCCTGGTGCCTGCAATTCAGCCCCAGAATCAGCCTTGTCCCACCGCAGGCCATCCTGCTCGAAATCGGCGGCAGTCTGAAACTGTTCCATGGCCTGGCCCAACTGCGCCGGCAAATCGCGCAGGGCCTGGATCAGATGGCGTATCAGGCCCAACTGGGGATCGCCCCCACCCCGCTGGGGGCCCAGGTACTGGCTCGAGCCGGCCATGCTGCAGCCGCACGCTCACCCCAGGAGTTCATTCAATCCCTGCGTCCCTTGCCCTTGCAAGCCCTGGCCTGGCCAGAGCGGCTGCAGGAGAGAATTTTGTCGGTGGGGGCACGAACCATCGGCGACTGCCTGGATCTTCCGCGACGAGGCTTCAATCAGCGCTACGGGAAGGAGCGCGGCCATCAGCTGGAGCAGTTGCTTGGCAGCCGCCCGGACCCACTTCCCACATACGTTCCGCCGGCGACTTATCAACGCGAACTGGACATCGCCGTGCCCACACGCTGCCGCCAGATCCTGAGCCTCGGCCTGGAACGTCTGTTTCTGGATCTGGCCGCCACCTTGCGCGGCCTGGACTGCGTCGTCAGCCAGATCGATCTACGCTTCAGACATGCACGGGATCCCGCCACCCACCTCATTCTCGGCCTGCAGTCGGGCAGCCGCGATGTGGGGCACTGGATGAGCCTGCTGAGCGAACTTCTTCGCCAGCAAGCACTGCCGGCTCAAATCTGCGCCATTGAAGTTCGGGCAACGCAATTTCTGCCCCTCAGCACCGCTCAGAAGGGCTTCTGGGAAGCCACTCAACCAGAGCAGCACAGTGCGCTGCTCGAACGCCTCGCCGCCAGACTCGGACCATCCCGACTCCACGGCCTGGCCAGTTGCCAGACCCATGCGCCAGAACAGGCCTGGCGATGCACCGAGGCCGGCCGGGGACGAGACGGCGCCGGCGAGCACAGGCCCAGACCGCTGTGGCTGCTGTCGGAGCCTGAGCCTGTCGCCTATTCCGACTTGCAATGCCTCAGCGCCGTGGAACGTCTGGAGACCGGCTGGTGGGAACAGGAATGCCGACGCGACTACTACCGGGCGCAGACCCGGCAGGGGCAGAGGGTCTGGGTTTTCCGCCAGCATGCACCGCCCCGACAGTGGTTCATTCATGGCCTATTCGCCTGATGCGCTGACGCATGCCGCCATGACACCGCGCTATGCTGAACTGCACTGCTTGAGCAATTTCAGTTTTCTGCGCGGCGCCTCTCATCCGCAGGAACTGGTCCGTCAGGCCCATACCCTGGGCTATCAGGCGCTGGCCCTGACCGATGAATGCTCCCTCGCCGGCGTGGTGCGTGCCCATCAGCAGGCCCAGCAACTCGGCCTGCACCTGATCCTGGGCAGCGAATTGCGCTGCGCCGATGGCCTTCAGCTCGTTCTGCTGGTGCCAGATTGCAGTGCCTATGCGCAATTATGTCGCCTGATCACGCGCGGCCGACGGCGGGCACGCAAGGGGCAGTATCACATCGAACGGGAGGATCTGCTTGCAGCCCCCGATTGTCTGGCCCTGTTCCTGCCACAGGCCGCGGACAGCGACACGCGGCAACTGGAACAGGCTCGCTGGTTGCGGCAACACTTCCCTGCACGTCTATGGAGCGCGGTCGAGCTGCACTGCGGGCCCGACGATCCCGCACAACTGCAGCGGGCCCAGGCCCTCAGCCAGCGCAGCGACGTCCCGCTGGTCGCCTGCGGTGATGTCCACATGCATGTGCGAAGCCGGCGACCACTGCAGGATACGCTGTGTGCAATTCGCCATGCCTGCACGCTGACGCAGGCCGGTCATCGTCTGTTTGCCAACGGTGAGCGACATTTGCGCCCGCTCAGTACGTTGCAGCGGATTTACCCTGAGGCGCTACTACGGGAGAGTCTGCAGATCGCCCGGCGTTGCCGGTTTTCCCTGCAGGAACTGCACTATCGTTACCCGGCGGAATCGGTGCCGAGCGGCCTCACCGCCAGCCAGCATCTGCGGACCCTGACCGAGCAGGGCCTGCAACAACGCTGGCCGGGGGGCACGCCGGAAGCGGTACGGCGTCTGATCGAGCATGAACTGCAACTGATCACGGAGCTGAAATACGAGCACTATTTCCTCACCGTACACGAGATTGTGCAGTGGGCGCGCGCACGCGGAATTCTGTGCCAAGGACGCGGCTCGGCCGCCAATTCCTGTGTTTGCTTTGCCCTTGGCATCACCGCGGTCGACCCGGCGGACATGAAAGTAAGCCCCCTGTTCGAGCGATTCATGTCAAGAGAACGCAACGAGCCGCCGGACATCGACATCGACTTCGAACATCAACGCCGCGAAGAAGTCATCCAGCATATCTATGCAAGATACGGCCGCGACCGGGCCGCCATTGCCGCCACTGTCATTCGATATCAAAGCCGCAGCGCGCTGCGCGATGTTGGCAAGGCGTTGGGCCTGTCGCTACAGGATGTGGATCGCATCAGCAAAACCCTGGCGTGGTGGGATGATCAGGACAGCCTGCCCGAGCGCCTGCGGGAACTCGATTACGATCCCGATGCGCCGGTTCTGCAACAACTGCAGACGCTGGTCCGAGAATTGATCGGCTTCCCGCGCCATCTGTCCCAGCACGTCGGCGGCTTCGTGATTTCAGATCAGGCTCTGGAAGCACTGGTTCCGATAGAGAATGCAGCGATGCCCGACCGCACGATCCTGCAATGGGACAAGGATGATCTTGATGCCCTGGGACTGCTGAAAATCGACTGCCTGGCGCTCGGCATGCTCACCGCCATCCGTAAGAGTTTCGACTTGCTGCAAAAGCACAAGGGCATGGTCCTGGATATTGACCGCATTCGACGTGGCGAGAAGGCGCGCCCCGATGAAGCCCGCAAGGTGTATGCAATGCTGCAACGCGCCGATTCGGTCGGCGTTTTTCAAGTGGAATCACGCGCCCAGATGTCCATGCTGCCGCGATTGCGGCCACAGGAATTCTACGATCTGGTGATCGAAACCGCGATCGTGCGACCCGGTCCGATTCAGGGCGGCATGGTGCACCCTTATCTGAACCGGCGCATGGGCCGGGAACCGGTGCGCTACCCCGCCCGCCTGCGTCGCATCCTGGAACGCACGTTGGGCATCCCCATATTCCAGGAGCAGGTCATGGAGATCTGCGTCGAAGCCGCCGGCTTCAGCCCCGGCGAGGCCGATCAGGTCCGTCGCTCCATGGCCGCTTGGCGACGCACCGGCAGCCTGGAAAAATTCGAGTCCAGGCTCAAACAGGGCATGGCCAAACGGGGTTACGATGCCGCCTTCGCCGAGCAGATCCATCAGCAGATCCAGGGCTTTGCAGAATATGGCTTTCCCGAGTCTCACGCCGCCAGTTTTGCCGTGCTGGTCTATGTTTCGGCCTGGCTGAAATGCTTCCAACCCGCAGCCTTTCTGACCAGCTTGCTGAACAGCCAGCCAATGGGCTTCTATTCTCCCTCCCAGCTGATCCAGGACGCCCGCCGTCATGGCGTGGAAGTCCGCGGCGCCGATGTCAGTTTCAGCGACTGGGAATCCACCCTGGAGGCAGAACCGGGCCGCAATCCGTCGGTTCGCCTGGGATTGAATAGAATCAAGGGCTTGAGCCATGACTGCGGGCAGCGCATCGTCCATGCCCGCCCCTGTGCAAGCATCAGCGCACTGAACCGAAATGCCCGCATTGATCGCTCAGACCGGCAACTGCTGGCCGAAGCCGGTGCGCTGCGCAGTCTCGCCGGCAATCGCCATCAAGCACATTGGCAGACCCAGGGCAGCGAATCCCCGACCGCACTCGAACTGGACATGCGTGTCAAAGAAACCGCGACGCTGCGCCGCCCAACGACCAGCGACAATCTGCTGGCCGACTACAGACGGCTCGGTTATACCCTTGGACGTCACCCGATCTGTCTGCTGCGTGCGCGACTTAGCGCCCTGGGCTGCCTGAGTGCCCGGCAAAGTCGCTCGATGCCCCATCTCAGCCCCTGCCGTATTGGCGGATTGGTCAGCAACCGGCAGCGGCCCGGTACCGCCCAGGGCATCATCTTCATGACCCTGGAGGACGAAACCGGCAACAGCAATTTGATCATCAAACCGGAAATCCTGGTCAGCCAGCGTCGGGCGGTGCTGCATTCACGACTGCTGATCGCCGCTGGCGTGCTGGAAAACCGGGACGGCGTCCAGCATCTAATCGTCGAAAGCCTGCAGGATCAGGATGAATGGGTGGATCAGCTTAGCCTGCATTCAAGAGATTTTCATTGAGCCGACGCCGGCGTGCAGGTTTCAGAAGCGCCAGGCCATCTGCAGATAGGCTTCGCGCCTGACCTGTGTGCGCGGCGTCCCCACCACCGGATCGACGAATTCTTCATGGGTCGCATGCAGCAGGTTGCGGCCACCAAGCGTGACTTCCAGATTCCGGTTCAAGCGCCGCACCCAGTTCACGTCCAGTTCAAGATACGCATCGATTCGATGTCGTTCCACCGCGCCCACATAGCGCAGGACGCTATTGATCTCGTCCTGCCGGCTCAAATCCCAGGCCGACCTCAATACCACCCGGTTTTTCGGGCTCTCCGTTTCCGCATTGCGCGCCTGAGAATCCAGACTGTTGCGCGGGTCAACCCGAATCCGCACGTGGGAATAGGACATTTCCAGTTGCCAGTTTGATCGCGGCATCAACTGCAGCAGCACTTCGCCCCCCCAGCTCACGGCGTTCGCTCCATTGCGCGCATAAAGCGGCAAATACGCATCGGGCGGTGATTGCTCTGCCGCTTCCATTTCACCCGGCTCCAGTGTGCGCAAGCCTCGGTAATCATTCCGGAAAAGAGCTACATCAACATGCAAATCGTGGCGAGGCCGGTACCTGAACCCCATATCCACGGCGCTCAAGCGTTCTGATCTGAATGCTGAATCGCCACGGATCTGCAGCTGTAACCAGCGATCATCGGGCAGAGCCACCAGATCGTAGTCGATGCGCACATCATGTTCGGTACGACTGGGACTGCGCTGGGCACGCGACAGTGCTGCCCACAGGACCCACTCGGGATGTGCGGTCCAAAGCAAACGCACATTGGGCTGAAACTCCGAGCCACTGAATTCATTCCGCTCCAGCTTCGCCCCAAGAATCATTTCCAGAGCGCCCGGTACCAGCACCTGCTCCAGCTGGCCAAAAACCGAAACCAGCGCATAGGCTCGCTCAGCGGGAGTAAAACGCAAATACTGATCCGGCAGCCGGTCCCAGGTCATGCGATAGCTCAGGCCTGCGCTGTATCGGCGACCCGGGCCCCTGCTGATATCAGACTGCCAGTCCAGTTCCAGCGTATTCGTGCGCAGATCGAACAGCAAATCCCGGCGTTCCACATGATCGAGAAATACACTCAGTCGCGACTGGTGATCCCAATTCCAGCGGCGCTCCCATCGCCCCTGCATGCTCGCCCCCGAGTAGACCACCTCACCGCGCACCAGTTCGCCACCCACCGGGGGCTGCACACGTGGCAATAAAATTGTTTCTCCTGCCAGACCTCGATGAGCATCCAACTGCAGATTCAGTTGATTCGTGTCATCAATTGCGCCATCCACTCGCCAGCCGGCGGCAAATCCACGCCAGGCATCCCCATTGGACTGCCCGGAGGACGCTTCCGAGGCGTCATGCAAAAAGGCTTTGGCATGCACACGGGAGCGCCAGTTCGATTTCAGCAAATGGGAATAGGAAAGTCCCGCAAAAGCCTGCTCGCCAAGCCCTCCCCCCGCATAGCCGAAGCCCTTTTCATTGGCCTTCGCGCTCCGAGTCACGATGTTGATCACGCCGTTGAACGCATTGCTGCCCCACAGCGCAGCACCTGGGCCACGAACCACGACAATTCTCTCGATATCCGGCACAAAGATATCCAGACTGTCCCAGAACATGCCAATCTTGGCGGGCGAAAAGACACTGCGACCATCCAGCAAGATCAGCAGCCGATTGGTAAACACCCCGCCATTGAACCCACGGATTCCGATCCCCCATTTGCCGGTCCCGAATCGCGTCACCTCCACCCCGGGAATAAGCCGGAGAAGTTCCGGAACACTTCGGGCCCCTGATCGTCGTATGGCGTCAGCGTTGAGTACATAGACCGCTGACGGGGTCGTTAACAGGGGACGGCTCACCTTCATGGCGGAATGCAGATTGATGTCCAGCAATTCCTCAAGCGCCAGCGCAGTCAAATCCTGGCGCGCCGGACGCTCCTGAGCCGCCCAAACTGGCCAGGCAAGGCAGAGCAGCGCCGACACTGCCATTGGCAGTCTCGACCAAAACCACCGATCAGCACGATCAAATGACACTCCGTTTCCTAGATACGGATAGGCAACTGACCATGCCATGGCTGCCGCGAAAAAAATGCAAGCATGAGCGCCGAGTATATTCAAGCCGGCTGACCCGACATCGACGCCGACAAGCCAGCATGTTCCAAGAGCATACAAAAAAACAAAACCCCCGATCTCGAAGAGACCGGGGGTTGGTATTAAAAGCCTGGCGGTGACCTACTCTCACATGGGGAAGCCCCACACTACCATCGGCGATGCGTCGTTTCACTTCCGAGTTCGGGATGGGATCGGGTGGGTCCAACGCTCTATGGCCGCCAAGCAAACTGGCTGAGTCGCTCCCGACGGATGTCGGGAGCAGCTCGAATTCGAATAGATATAAGCAACACAATGAGTCTTGTCATCAAGAGTGCTTGAGCGTTATATGATCAAGCCTCACGGGCAATTAGTACTGGTTAGCTGCATGCATTGCTGCACTTCCACACCCAGCCTATCAACGTCGTAGTCTTCAACGGCCCTTCA
>JBFKDQ010000038.1:0-36780 GCA_041619555.1 Oceanococcus sp.
CCCGGCCAGCATCCGGGCCAGCGCGCGGCTGTGCATGGTGCCGATCTCTGGCAAGCGCGGGGTGGTAGAATGGCCTTGCTCAATCGTCTGCCGAGACTGATTCTGCAAGGCCGCCTCCGGGTGGCTTTTCTTTGTGCTCATGTTATGCGGCCTCCCCGGTTGCGGCTTGCTCGCACAATGCCTGCCATTTAGCGGCGGCCTCCTTGGTGATGAGAGTGCGGCGGCCCACCTTCATGACGCGAATGCGCCCGGCGGCGATCTCCTGGTAAAACTTCGTGCGCCCGATCGGGTACGCTCGAAGGAACTGGCCTACGTCGTAAACCGGTGAGGGTTGGTTTTTGGATTCCGGTTGCTTCATGACTTGCACCTCCAGTGCGTAAACATGGCGGAATGCGGGCGATTTGCCTCGCGTCCCGGCGGCTTTTGGTGGCCGCAGGTGAAGTTTTCGGCATGAGGTCTAGTGAATACGGGCTATTCGCTTTTGCCTATCCATTTTTTCCAGTTCTGTTCGAAGGTGATCCTGCTCCGCGTCTCGTCTATAACCGGCAAGTAGACAGACTTCCCGTCCTTGGTTCGCCACAAGTCATACTTGTCATAATCGCCATCGTCGATTTCTATTGGGATTGCATTCCAGGCTTGTTGATTGGTCATGCTCAAGGTGATGAGGTTTTTCGCACGCGTGCTGAATTCGGCCTGCCATCTGCTGCCGCGATTATTCGGATTTTCTCCCCGGTTGCTGCCCGAAACTTCGCTGAATTTGTAGAGCTTTAGCTCGGTTATTGCTCTGCCCAGCATGTAAGCTTCTCGTATGCGTAGATCGGTGCTTAGCTTTTCATTGTCTGCCAAAGTCGCGTGAGTAATGACGCGGGCCAGGATTCCTTCGTTTGAGTCCCTGTCGCTGTCCAGAGCGCCGATGATGAATTTATCTATCCATCCGGCGGACCAGCCGGTCCTGTGCTGGTGGCCGGGTCCGGCTTCTTCGAATTCATTGGGGTTGTCCGGATTCCATTGGACCTTGCATGATCCCGGCAGGCCCGATGCTCGAAGTTGCTCGCCCGCTTGTTTAGCGATTCTGACGAATTCATCTGATATTGGCGGCGGGGTCAGTTCTTCATTCAGTGATTCGATTTTTTCAATGGTTGCCGGGGTGATCGGCTCGGCAAGGCTGATGGATTCGCGTTTGACTGTCCTGTACTTGGTGAATCCCCGGCCACGTATTTCATCGCCTTGGCGAGTGTCTTTCTTCTTTGTCATGGCTCAATGCTCCGCCGTCGCTGCCGCAGCCTTATCCAGGCGGTTCGCGGTCACGCCTTGCAACAGGTGGCCGTAGTGCTTTTCGATCATGTCCACGCTAGTTCCGGCCAGCTTGGCGACCTCAAACACGGACAGGCCGCCGGCCAGCCATCGGCTAATCGCAGCATGGCGCAGGTCATAGGCGATTGTGCCGTTTGGTAGTCCGGCAATGGCGGCCGAGTCGCGGCAGGGTTGCCAGGTCTGGCGTGTCCAGGGGTTGCCGTTCGGGTCGGCAAACAATGGGGCGCGGGCAATTTTCGCTTTGCTGATTCGCTTCAATAGATCAATAGCAGCATCTTGCAGCGGGATGGTGCGCAGGACGGCAGAATGGTTTTCCTTGCGCTTGCCGGTTCGCAGGGTCAGCGTGCCGGCCTGTGCGTCGAAGTCCTGCACGCGGGCCAGAGCCAGTTCTCCAGGGCGCGCAGCGGTCAGCATCAGCCCCCTGAGGAAGTCCGACAACGGGGCGGGGGTGGCTTCAATCCAGGCTTGCGTCTGGGTATTGGTCAGATAGTTGTCACGGCTCTTGGTGGTTCCGGCAAATGCCACGCCCGTAGACCATGCGGCCTTGCAGCCTTCGCCAGCCATGCCGTCTGACACCGCTAGATTGAGTGCAGCGCGCAGGTGGCGGAAATCACGGTTTGCAGAGTCTCGCGCCCGGCGCAGTGCGTCCGGGTCGTCTGCTTCCGCTTCGGTCTTGGCGAGGGTCATGTCCACGCAATCCTGCATCCAGTCCCGCAGGTGGCGGCGTTGAATGTTCGTGATAGCCACCTTGCCGATAGGGTGGCTCTTGATCCGGTAGTTAAAGCTGGTGGTCGCCGCTTTCTTGGCCTTGGGTCGGTTGGATAGGGCGGTCTTTATGTAGTGCTCGCACGCGTCCCAGAGCGTGGCCCGGACGTTCTGCACGCCTACGCGCACATCTGCAGCCCAGCGCAAGGCGGCATTTGTGGCTTGGTCAATCGCCCGTTCTTCGGTCTTGCGTCCATCGGCTGACGTGATGTCCGTGAACTGACCCAGGCTGCACGTCAGGTGCTTGCCAGTTTCAGGGTCACGCCATCGGGCTTGCCATATTCCTCCATCGAATGACTTGGTCACGCGGTAGCCGACTGCGAGGCCCTTGGATATGACCCTCCAGTATGGTTCTCGTCGGGGCGTGAGTCTTGATCGTGATGTTGCGCTGGTGATGTCGTGTTTATTCGCCATTTTCTTGTCCGCCGATGTCCGTACGGTAAATATACGGAAAACTATCTGCGATTTACAGCGAATTTCGACGAACCGAAACGGCATAACCTATTGATATAAAAGACATCGGCGAATGCACAAAAACAGTGCATACTCCCCTGCTAAGGGAGTATGGGCTTTAACTCCCATCGAGGGTTCGAATCCCTCCTTCTCCGCCAGACAGCGGAAACGCGAGTTTCGTTGATCATCAGGCTGCATCCTGCCTGTAGGTCGATGATCTCGCGTTTTTTTTGCCCGTGGCTTGGGGTAGCGCTGTGCAATGCGTGAACGCCATCTAGCGGATTAGCAAGAGCCATTTGGGCCTTGGAAATCATGTCCATCGAACGACGATTGGCTGAGATTCTGGTTTGATGGATCGCTGTGTCAGGCCCAAGCCGAGCTTTGCGGGGAATCACTCGGCGGTTGATTTGCCTGCTCTGGTGAATTGGATCGCCAACCCACGTTGCGTGTCGCGCGGCATTGAAGCCTGGAGTAGGTCGGCTCTGTCGGCCGGTGGTCTGAGCTTGCTCCAGGCGCTGCTGATCGCATTTCGCTCAGCGCGTAATCCGGACCCCGCGATAGATCACGGTCTTTTTGCCAGGCGGGGGCGTCGACTGGGGCGTGCTGTCAGCGACATTGCGGGTAGCCGCGTCGCGCGGATCGGCCTCAATGATCTGGCCGCGATAGCGTCGCGGTTTCGGGGCGGCGGCCGCGGCGGCGAGACGTTGATCCAGCGTGGTAATGGCCTGCTGCAGGGCGCCGATCAGCTGCCCGACGCGGACCGGCCTCACCAGATCCACGGCCCGGCCATTCTGACGTTCGCTGTAGCGGATCACGACCGCATCAAGTTCGGTGGGATCGGCCGCAGCGACGTTGACGATGCAGATGTCCGCCTGCGCCGCCGTGCTCCAGTCGAAGTTGACACCCAGGCGGCTGGATGTCATCTCGACCGCGGAAATGATGGGGCGCTCGTTGTCGGCGTCCATGCCGACGCAGGCGATTCTGAGTTGCCGTTTGTTCGTGGCCATGCCGAGGTGTCCTTGGCTCAATCCTGGAATGCTGCGTGCAGCGATGTCGCGGGATGCAACCGGTGTGCACCAGCGTCCGGCACGATGCACCAGGATGTCGCCGCAGTGTCGGTGCCGGTGCAGGTGTTCACCCGGCCAAAGCCTTTGATCTGCGGTTCTGGCGCCGCTGTTTTCGTGGTTCGCATCCGGTTTTGCTTCCGTCGATTTTCGCTGCAATGCAGCAAAAAGCAGGCCAACTTGCTCGGTGGTCGGGGGGGCGTTGAAAATCGACTGGGTCCTGACCTCTTGGGCGGGAACGTCATTGGCGGTTGCGCCCGTTGCGACGCGCTCAACGACCTCATCGCGGGTTAAGGTATTGATGTCCTCATGCACCGGTGTCTACGTATGGTCGTTGGTGCAAGCACTGAGCGTAATGACGCCTCCAATGAGAAAGCAATGGAAACGACTTGGCAATCTCACGATTTCTCTTCTGTTCAAATGCGTGTCTGGTGTGCGCATGAATCGGAGTTGATACGAGTCTAGGCGTCGTTCGATGGATTGAAAAAGCAAATCTCAAGCCATTGCAGTCGGACGGGGGCGGCACTGCCAGCTCACCAGCTTGCGTATTGGCTATCTGCTGAATGGCCAGGGATCGCTGGACATGCGAAAATACAGGGCTGGATTGGCAGCAGGGACGTCCTGCGCTCGAAGACGTTTGGCGCACCCAGGTGTTCCGGAGATGAGGCACAGATGGATCTATTCAATACCGTGCTGGGCTGGTATCGCGAGCCCCTGTTCTGGTGGTTTCCCGTGGCGTCGTCGCTACTGAGCATGTTCGGGTTCCTGCTGTTTGCTCTGCCGCTGACCTGGCTGTCCCATGCCGATCCGGTCTGGGCGCGGCGTTACAAGATCCAGTCCCGGCACGATCGGCATGTGGGTCTTGGTGAGGCCCTGCGGCAATGGGCCAGCAACAATCTTTGGGCTTTCATTGGGGTCTTGTTGCTGTGGCCCTTACTGCGTCTGAGCGGGGTGCATCTTGGCCCGCTACCGGCCTGGTGGCTGATCCTGCTTCAACTGGTGGTGATCATCTATCTCGATGACTTCCTGTTCTACTGGATGCATCGTGCGATGCACACGCGCTGGCTGCTCAAGCATGTGCATGGCGTGCATCATCGGATCTACGCGCCGCGGGCCATTGCGGGGCATTACAGTCATCCCGTCGAATACGGTCTGACCGCTCTGATTGCGATGGTCGGTCCGCTCCTTCTGGGCGTGCACGTGTTCACCCTCTGGCTCTGGGTGCTGTTCCGGCAATGGGAAGCTGCTGAAGGGCATTGCGGCTACGATTTTCCCTGGTCGCCGACGCATCTGTTGCCGTTTTCCGACGGCGCTCTGCATCATGATTTCCATCATTCCAAAATCAAGGGGAATTTTGCCGGGTTTCTGAGCTGGACCGACCGCGCATTCGGTACGCTGGTGCCAAACTACGACGCGGAAAAGGCGCGCATCCGGGCCAGTCGCAGCAAGCTGGCGAATGGCTAAAGGGCTGCGACTCTCCATTTGATGGATCGGTGCCTGCCGGTGTCGGGCAGGGGTGGGCTCAGTCTTCGCGCTGGCGGCGTCGAGCCGATGGTCGCACCTTGAGCCAGGGCTGAATCAGGGCGCTGGCAAGCGGGTCCTGTCCGGCCAAATGCAGGTCCAGGTATTCAAGGTCGTCATAGCCCCAGAAGACCTCGCCGCCCACAACGAAGCTGGGCACGCCGAAGATGCCATGCCGAATGGCCTGGCGAGTCTGGCCGTGCAGGGCGTCCTTGGTGTCCGGATCTTCAGCAATCGCGATCAGTTTGGGGCCATCGAGCTCGGCCCGCGCAGCGGCCTCAATGATGGTCTTGGGTGCACAGGGATCCCGCCCTTCTGCCCAGATCGCGGTGAACAGCGTGGAGACCAGACGGTTGCGCTGCTCGGGGTCAGTGACGGCGAGCGTGGTGCGCAGGCTGAGCAGAGGATTGAAGGGATGACTGTGCGGCGGTTTCAGCGGGATCTGGGCCCGCTGGGCCTTGCGCAGGACGTTCTTGATCATCCACAGGTTCTTTTCCTTGAGCTCGGCAGGGCCCTTGGTGCCGTAGTGCGTCAGCAGGCCGGCGAAGACCACCGGTTGCGCGAGAATGGGACGCTGATGCCGGTGAGCCAGGGATTGCAGGCTGTGCCATCCCAGGTAGGCATTGTGAGAGACGTAGTCGAACCAGAACTCGATCGGGGGCATCAGGACACGGTTAGCTGAGAAGTCTTGCGCATGATAACCAGCTTGCACGGTTTTTGAGCGCGGCTTTACGGTGAGGTGGACGGATCTTCGAATTGAATCTCGCCGCGAAGATAGAGTGCACATGTACCCCGCAGCAGCACCTGCTGATCGATGATCTGCACCTCGAGCTTGCCGCCACGGGCGGAGAGCTGACGGGCGGAAAATTGATGCTGGCCCAGGCGCTGAGCCCAATAGGGTGCGAGGTCGGCGTGGGCCGAGCCGGTGACCGGGTCTTCATCAATGCCGAAAGATGGGACGAAGTAGCGCGATACGAAGTCACAGCTGTGCCCTGGCGCAGTGACGAGGATGCCCTGGGGGTGGAAGGCTTTCAAAGCATGAAAATCCGGTTGCAGGCATTCGATGTCCTGCTGATTCGGGTACACGGCGATCAGATTGGCGCCGCTGAGCACGGCCTCGGGGGGGCGTCCCAGGGCCTGACTGAGCCGGGGGGGCACCTTCGGCAGCCGTTGTGAGGCCCGGCTGGGCAGCTGGATTTCTACCCCTTGTGCGCAGCGCCGGGCGGTCAGCACGCCGCTGCGGGAAGTGAAACGCAGTTCATCCCGAGGCCAGTCTTGTTCATTGAAAAGCCACCATGCGCTCGCCAGGGTGGCGTGACCGCAGAGATCGACTTCGGCCTTGGGAGCGAACCAACGCAGCTGGAAGTCGGTCTGAGTATCCGGCACCAAAAACGCTGTTTCGGAAAGATTGTTCTCGTCCGCGATGCGTTGCAGGCAGGCCTGCGGTAGCCATGCATCCAGCGGGATGATCGCGGCAGGGTTGCCGCCGAAACAATCGCTGCTGAAGGCGTCAATCTGGTAAATCGGCAAGCGTTTCATGGTTAATTGCGCTGCCATCGAATTGTCATGCGGGTCATGCACACTGCTGGCCGGATCAGAATAGTTCAAGAAGAAGCTGGATAAAGGAGAAGAATCATGCAACACAAGGATTGTGGCATGAACTGGTCAGCGGGCTTTCCCGATGGCGTGGGCTGCGAGGCGGTCGGTCCCCACGCCGCGCTGATCACGACTCGGGTTCGCGCTGCGAACGAACGCATTTGCGGCCTGCTCTGGGAGGTTCACGCGGAAGGCGAGCGCGAGCCTCTTCGGTACGGCTTGTGCCTGGCGCGAGCGGAGGACAACTTCCGGGTGCGGGTGCAGGTCACGGGACTTGTGCCCGGTCATCGCTACCATTTTCAGTTCACCCTGGACGGTGAGGTTTCACCGGTCGGTTCCTTGCGCACGCCGGAGCGCGTCGAGGTCCGCTCGCAGCATCGCGCTGCCTGAGGTGATCGGTCGGGCCGCTCGGCGTCCCGCAGGAGGGGCCTGAAGCCCGCGCCGGGTGCGTCGGCCAGGCCGCGACGGTGGTGCATCCCCGCCTGGTGCAGAGGCTTTGCCTTTGCTCAGTGGGTCGCCGCTGGCAATGCCATGGGCGAAGGCCTGCGGCGGGTCCGCTGGCTCCCCCTCTGCCGGATCAGCGATGGTGCTGGAGATGAGTAGGCGCTCAACAGAGGGGCGGACAAGCTGGCTCCGATGAAAGCTCTCCGACGGCGTTTTTCGAAGCGCAGCTTGTGCCTGTTCATGGACTACTGTTCCAGCAAGTCCAGTTTGCCCGGCTTGCCGTCCCAGTCGGCGGCATCAGGTGGCGGATCTTTCTGCTCCCGAATGACCGGCCAGGCCTTGGACAGGGCCGCGTTGAGGTCCATGAAATGGGCTTGATCTTCCGGCAGGTCATCCTCGGCGAAAATGGCTTCGGCCGGACATTCCGGTTCGCACAGGGTGCAGTCGATGCATTCCTCGGGGTCGATCACCAGGAAATTCGGCCCCTCGTGGAAGCAATCAACGGGGCAGACTTCAACACAGTCGGTGTATTTGCATTTGATGCAGTTTTCGGTGACTACAAAGGTCATGTGAACTCCGAGGTTCTGATTCTTCAGCGCGGATTCTAATTAATCCGGGTCCTGCCGTCAGCCACCGCGACGAAAAGGCGCGATCTTCAAATCATGTTGGTGCATTTCAAAGCGCTTGCGGCGCCGATCGGCGAAGAAATCTTCCAGTGCGATCTTGATCGTGGGGAAGGCCAGTTCGGACCACGGAATTTCATCCTCGCGCATCAGTTCCACCTCCAGGCTTTCCGGTCCCGGTGCGAACGACAGATCAAGCAGAGTGGCGCGATAGAAGGTGTAGATCTGTCCGATGTAGGTCACATTGATAAAGCAGAACAAAGGGCCGATCTCGACCCGGGCACGGGCCTCTTCCATGGTTTCCCGGGCGGCACCCTCGGCCGCGGTTTCGCCAATTTCGAGAAAGCCCGCAGGCAAAGTCCAGTAGCCCAGTCGGGGCTCGATCGCCCGGCGGCACATCAAAACCTTGTCCTGCCACACCGGAATGCTGCCGGTGATGACACGCGGATTGAGGTAGTGAATATGCCCGCACTGGCTGCAGACATGCCGGTTCAGACTGTCTCCGGCAGGAATCCGATGGACCAGCGTGCCGCCGCACTCGGTGCAATACTTCATGTTTTCTGCCTGCGATTGTCGGCGGGGGGTGGCATGTCGTTAAAAATTCAGTAATGATTCACCTATCCGCGCATGCGGGTCAGTGCCGATCTGTCGAGTTTAGCAGTCCGCAGACGGTGTCTCGCAAGGCGAATATACGCAAGGGGAGCCCATGAAAAAGCAATGTGCCGCGATCGCGGCCGCAATGACATTTGCCGCGACAGTTCAGGCCGGAGAGGGATATTCCGTCTTCGCAGGCGCTGACTTCATCCAGCATACCGTATCACTCACCCGCGCCACGCCGGCGCCGGAGTCCGAAAATGGCGCAACGCTGGGCGCGACCGAACGGCTGGATGGCGATGGTTCCAGCGTTCGTTTGCGTGCTGGCATGTGGCTGGGGGAGGACTTCGCGGTCGAAGTTCAGGGCTCGGTCAGTGGTGATTCGGTCGCCGGACCGGATACCGCAGAGGTCGAAAGCTATTTCGGCGCGTTCATCAGTCCTCGGGCGCAGCTGACCGACTGGCTGGATGTTCTGTTTCCGATTGGTTTTGCCTCCGTGGATGCTTCCATTCCGCGCGCGGTCACCGACGACAATGGCAATGTCACTGGCTATACCAGCGTCTCCAGCAGCAATACGGGAGTCGCCTATGGCGTGAACATGCAATTCAGGCTCGGCGAATTGCTGGGTGATGAGGACTCGATTCTTGCCGGCCTCGGGATTGGTGCCGGTTTCATGGTGTACAACAGCTCCGATAACGTCAATGTCCGTGGCTACAATGCCGGAGTTCACTTCGGATATGATTTCTAGGGCTGTCCGGCCTGATCCAAAAAAGCGGCCGTCAGGCCGCTTTTTTTTGCCTGTTCCGAGACTGTCTTGAGGTTTGCATTGCGGCGCCAGGTGCTGCGCTCGGCCGCACTGATCATGCTGGCCTCACCGATGCTGCTGTTGCTGTGGATGATCGCTGATGGCCTGCGACTCCATCCGGACAGCTATGCGGGGCTGCCCCGCGCGCAGGCCCTGTGCCCCTGGCCCTGGCATCGAAGCTGGTTTCACGTGATCGACGCGCCGGGATTCGTATTGGGTTACTCCGAGCGCTGGGCGCTGCCGCTGTGGGCGGCCTACCGGCTGGATGAGCGTGTACAGGCGCCTGCGGCGAAGCGGCCCGGGCATTTTGCCGTGGATCGACGCACGCTCCGGCGCATCGATGCCGAGGCCTATCGCGGCAGCGGCTATGATCGAGGCCATCTGGCGCCGAATTACGCGATGTCGCGTTTCCATGGTCGAGAGGCGCAGGTGGCCAGCTTTCGAATGAGCAATATCGTGCCGCAGAAAGCGACAATGAATCAAAAGCTGTGGCAGCGCCTGGAAGAGATCGAAACCGATGTCTATGCCAATCTGGAAGGCCCCCTGTGGGTCGTACAGGGACCGGTATTCGATGATGCGCGGCAACGCGCCCGGCTGGGCAGCGGCGTGGCGATCCCATCGGGATTTTTCCGTATCTGGTTGCGCGAGTGGCGCGGCGGAATCCAGGCCCTGGCCTTCATCGTGCCGCAAGAGGTTGCCGGGACCGAGGCGCTGGATCAGTTCCTGGTCAGTATCGACGACATCGAGGCCCGCACCGGTCTGGATTTCTTCCATCATCTGCCCGAGTCGCAGGAGCATGCGCTGGAATCCGCATTGCAGGCTGATGCCTGGGCGTTTTTCCGCCATGCCCGCCGGCCGCCGCGCTACTAGCCCCGGGCGCCCTTCAGCGCGGGATTTTCTGGTCGGCGCTGGGGGCGGGCAGAAGAATGGTTTCGGTGCCGCTGAGCAGGTCCTGCCAGGTCTTGTTCTCGGGATGGATCAGCGCCCAGAGCACGCCCAGCCCGGCGCAGGACCAGGCAAACAGGGCGACCAGAAAGCGCAGGCCGGCCCGCCCCCAACTGATCGTGCCACCGCCTTCCTTGCGCACTTGCAGGCGCCAGGCGCGCATGCCCAGGGTCTGGCCCCCGTGGGTCCAGAACCAGGCGTTGAAAATCAGGGCGATGCCCAGCAGGCTGCCCTGAAACAGAGGGTCGGCACCTGACGCCGCTTTGCCGCCATGCACGCCCACCGCGACGAAGCCGGCGGCGACCCACAGCCCCAGCAGGAGCAGGAAATCGTAGCCTGCGGCGGCCAGGCGGCGCCCCATCGGGGCCGGACGAATCAGGATGGCGCTGGGCTGTGAGGGTGTTTGGGGCATGGGGAACTGGGGTAAAGATTAGAGCGGGCGGCACATGTTCCGGTGGGGGATACCGGCCTCGATGAATTCATCGCCTTCGATCTCGAAGCCAAGCTTGAGGTAGAAGTCGATGGCCGAGCTTTGCGATGACAAGTGTACGCATGCATGGCCCTGAGCGGCCGCAATGCGGCACAGGGCTTCCATCATCCGGGCGCCGACGCCGTGGCCGCGATGGGCTGGAAGCACCGCGACGCGGCCGATATGCGCATCTGACAGGAGGCGGGCGGTGCCCACGTCCTGGGCGTCGCGACTGGCGAGAACATGGCTGCACTCAGGGTCGCGCCCATCCACCTCGATCGCCAGAGGGATGCCTTGTTCGCGTACGAACACCTCATGGCGGATCCGCAGGCAGCGATCGCCGGCCTGGTGCCAGTTCACCTGTTGCAGTTTCAGCGCCAAGCGCGTCGTCCCAGCAACAGCACGATGACGAACCAGCCCAGCGCGCCGCCGCGGAGCGGGGCCTGGCGCTTGTCGAGCCGGACCTCGGCGCTGGCGGTCTCGCCCCAGCGGTTGACCAGCTGATAACGCAAGGTGTCGGAGTCCTGGCCTGGCGCAAAGGTGTAGATCAGATCGGCGCCTTGGAATGCCACCTGGCCGTGTTCAGCCTCGACCTGCAGTACTTGCAATGGCCACTGGCCGCCATCATTGCTCAGAACATCCAGCCGGACCTGTTGGCGATCGGCCGGCAGGCCGAGGTAGCGGTCGTTCTGCACCGCAAGCGTCTGAGCGCCGCTGTCCAGGCCGTCGAGTGCGCGGATGCCGTTGTTGTCCGGATCCAGCCAGGGCTGCAGGCGTCCGGCGGGGCTGCTGCCCTCGTCCCAGGCCACATCAAGACGTCCGAATACATCGCTGCCTTGCGGGTTGGAACAGGAAGAATTGCCGCCGGACAGCTGGCCGATCACACGATGGCTGGAATCCCAGAGCCCGGCGCCGGAAGAGCCTGCTTCGGTGACGCCGGCGCTCCAGCGCACCGACCAGGACTCCACCGGCTGGCCGTCGACATTGGCGCGCTGTGCGCTGGCGGGTTCATCGAAAAAACTGATGCGCTTTTCGTCGCCGGATGGATGATGGGTGCTGACGCCGCTGGTTGGTGTCAGGCCGCGGGCATCCCAACCGGCGTAATACACCTGGTAGGCGGCAGGAGGGGCCTGGTCCAGGCGCACCAGGCTGAAGTCCGCCGCGGCGCCCTCGGCCAGCAAGCTGCTGCCGGTCTGGTTCTGGCGCAGGCTGCCGTTTGGGTCGCCGCCGCACTGGCTGGTTTCGTAGTTCCAGTAAACGACGACGGAACTCGGCGGAAATTCGTCACTTTCGCCGATGCCGCAATGCCGCGCCGTGAGCAGCAGAGGGGTTCCGTCATTGCGGGTGTTGTTCAGCAAGACCGCGCTGCACAGCCGCCGTCCGCCGATGGTAATGCGGGCGGTGGCACGGCTGGCATCGGTCCAGGGGTCGGCGCGGCTGCAGGCGACATCGATGTTGCAACTGCCGGACTTGGCGGTGGTGCGAAGATCCCGGTAACCGTGATGCAGGGCCTGGATTTCGAGGCTGGTATCCTGCTGCCAAATGGCCGGGATGCGCAGTTCCAGCAACAGGCTTGGGCCGGGGACCAGGGGCGACCAGAAACGTTCATGCCGCATCAGCGCGTCGTGCGTGAAGGGCCCCTGCCACAGATAGCCGGCGCCATCGTACAACCGCAATTCGGCATGCTCGGGCAGTTCGAGCCGGCCCAGGGTGACGCTCAGGTTGACCGCATTTTCGCTTTCCAGCCGCAGGCGCCAGAGCGCATCGGCACCGTCCTGGGTCCATTGCCCGGTGCTGCGGCTGTCCAGGCGCAGGGGCATGGTCTGCGCGTAGTTCAGCGCCCGTGCTGGCGCCTGTGCGGCGGGCTGGGCGCTGGCCTGCATGCGCACGGTGGGAATCTGGTCGAGTTGAGCTCGTTCCAGCCAGGGGCCGCTGGCGGCCTGGACCAGGCCGCAGAGGCTCAGGCCGAGAAGGATGCAGGATGGGCGCAGGAATGATTTCATCAATGGTGTCCTAATGCGTCGCAGTTTTCGTCCGGGTGAGGCAGTTGCGTGTGGCTTGCACGCTTGCATCTGCGGTCTCCGGCCGTGCGCATTTTGTCTGGCGCAGGCGGCGATGTGCAGGTCGCTGAGTCAATCACGTTTGGCGCCGTGATTTGTTTCCATTACATGGCCTGAAGTCTGTGCCGGACGCGATGCAGCGGCGGGCCTCAGGAGGTCGCCCTGGCGGCCTTGACCGCGCGTTCCGCCTCGTCGAAGCGGCCCAGATCCTCGAGAAAAAGCTGCAACAGGCGCCATGGGGAAACGGCGATGGCGCCATGGCGACGGTTGTGTGCGCCGATCTCGAAGGCCAGTTGCCACTGGCGAAAGAAGCTACGGTAGCCGGTGAGCAAGGGCGTTCCCGGGTGATACACGTGTGCGGCTTCGGCGCTCACGCCGTTGACCTCCAGGATCTGGAGCTCACGCCCTTCACGTAGCGCGCGGCGGTCTGTTGCGATCAGATCCAGGCGGCCGAAATGGAAATCCGGCAGGGCGGCAACGATCTCGCCGAGGCGTCGTTCCAGTGCCGGGGTGATGAGTTTCTGCGCATTGAGGAAGACCGCGCCACGGCAGTGGCTGCCCACCTCGACCAGGTAGAACTCGGCGCCCTTATCCAGTACCCGATGCAATTGCCCGGCATGGGTGCGGAACAGGCTTGGCGCCATCAGCCAGGCGCGTGGATGTGCCATGATCAACTCGGCCAGATTGCGCTGCCCGTCACCATGAACATGCATCAGTTCCTTGGCCGTGAGCGAATAGATCCTGATGCTGTCGGTGGCGGGTTCGCGGTAGACGAAAGCGCCGAATTCCTTGCCGGCCACGAAGGCCTGCACGATCACATCGAAGTCAGCGTGCTGCAGATAGTCGCGCAATTGCCCGGCCGAACGCGCAATCAGCACGCCGCGGCCACGCTGACCGATTTCGGGCTTCAGGACCACCGGGTAGGTCCCGCGGGCAAATTTCAGGGCCTGGTCGATGCGCTGCTCTGGCGCAAGGCCGGCCGGCAGCAGACACAGCGGCGGGGTGGCATCCGGAAGTCGCTTGCGCAAGGCGAGCAGCAGGGGACTCTTGCGCTCGCCCACCACGCCCCCCTCGTCCATGCCAGGATTCGCCGCGCTGAATGCGGTGAAATGTCGGTGGCGCAGGCCCAGCATGAAAATCCAGACGATGATCGGCAGATAGAACAGCCACGTCGGCCAGAATTCCCAGCGCTGCATGCGCGCGATGCGGATGCGCCAGCGTTGGCGCAAGTTCAGCACTATGTTCAGCCGGCCTGGGCGCGTTCGAAACGCAAGCTTGAAGGGGCTTTGCCGAAATCTGCATCCAGCGCGCAGCCGCGGATTTCCAGTTGCAGGCGGATCAGTGCGTAATGGTGCACGGCATGGCTTTGCAGGAACTGCAGTTCGCGCTCCGGGGTGGAGCGCACGCATTGCACCGGATGCTCTGGCGAGGTCGCCAGGCGCACCTGCAGTTCTCGCGGCCAGCTTTGCGGGTTCAGTTCGCGCAAGCCCCGCTGGATTTTTTCGATGCGCTGCTGGGCGCGAGCGACCCGTGTTTCCGTGACGCGGTCGCGGCGGCGCTCATCATAGTCCAGTGCGCCCCGGGGCAGACCGGCAAGAAAACTGTCGTAGTGATCGAGCACATGACGAAGATGGGGGCCAATCCGGTCGGCGTAGTTGATGCCATCGCGAATCACTGCGAGCAGCAGCTGTTCCGCCTGTTGTAGCGCGTTGATGTTGTCGTTGATCAGTTGCTCTGACACGTCGCGAGGGTCCTTGGCAAAATTCTAGGAAGCGGGATCATGGACTGCCGGCCGGTCCGGCTTGCGCAAAGCGTGCCAGGCTGGCACAGAAAAACACGCAAAAGCCGATCGTGATGGGAAGGCCGGGCAGCAGGCTGAGAAAGATTTCCGGCGTGCCCAGACGCCAGTGTACGGTCAGAATCAGTCCGTAAATGAGCCCGAGGCCACCGATGGCCGCACGGCCGGCGCGCAGCCAGTTCGGACCCGGCGGGCGGAACAGAGCCCGCATCAGGATGACGCCGGTGAGGGTGACGACGAAGCTCATGCTGCCCTGGGCCAGACCCGAGCGTAGTGCCACCCATTGCCCATGAGGCCAGTTGGCAAAAACCGCCCAGCCGCCGTAAAACAGCAGGCCCAGGGTGGCGCCGCTGAGACCGTCCATCAGCGCAAAAATGTGTCGCCAGAAGGTGCCCGGACTCATTCCGCGATCAACGGCTTGCTGGCGATCGCGGTGATGACGCCGAAATAGGGCGACTGCGCCTCGCGCAGGCTGAGTTCACAGTGCCGGTGATCCAGTCCTGCCATTTCCAGCATGGCTTCGAGTTCCGCGCAGTCAAAGCCCTGGTTGACGTGATCGTAGCTCGCCACCGTGGCCTTGTGTTCATGCCGTGCCAGGGTGCAGATGATCGCGCGCCCGCCGGGCCGGAGCAGGCGGCCCACTTCGTTCAGCGCCAGTTGCGGCCGGTTGCTGTAGGTCAGGGCGTGCAACAGGAAGATCGTATCGAAACGGCAGTCGGGCAGGGGCAGCTGATGCATGTCGCCCTGCAGGTAGCGAGCCTGCCGAAAATCGGCCAGGCGTGCGCTGCCCGCCGCCACCAGCTTGGCGCTGAGGTCGACGCAGGTCATCGAGCGGCAGCGCGGCGCGAGGAGGCCGGCCAGCACTCCGTCGCCAGCGGCGATGTCGAGCACGTCGCCCAGTTCGATCAGCGGCAGCAGGGCGTGAACGGTGGCTTCCCAGGTGCGTCCCGGGGAGTAGTGCAGCTCCATCTGGCCGGCGATCGATTCCGCCCAGGTCAGTGCCGGGGCCCTTCGCCGCACGACTTCCTGCATGCGTTCGCGGTCGCTGCTCAGTTCGTCGCCATTGATGTCCTGGCGCAGGGCGCTCCAGATCCGCTGCAAGGCAGTGTGTCCCGCCGGTGGGGTCGAGTAGTACACATTGGTGCCCTGGCGACGATCGCTGACCATGTCGTGGTCGCGCAATTTTCCCAGGTGGGTGGAAATGCGGCTCTGCGTCAGGCCGGTGATTTCGGTGAGCTCGGCGACGCTGAGTTCCTCGCTCTCCAGCAGCAGCAGCAGGCGTTGCCGGGTGGCGTCGGCGAGCAGGCGGCAGATCGCGGCACTTTGCGTGATTTCCAGACTCATCGAGAGCTTCGGTCCAGGCGTAGCAACAAGGGGGGCAGAAACAGAAAGTCTGCCACGAGGGCCAGACCGATGGTAATGGCGGTGAGCAGGCCCATATGGGCGGTCAACTGGTAGGCTGACAGGCTGATCGCGAGGAAGCCGCCGAGCAGGATCGCCGAGGTCAGGACCAGGGCGGAGCCAACGGTTTCAAACGCATAGTGGACGGCTTGTTCCGGGCTGGCCTGGTGTTCGCGTCGCGCGCGCAGGTACTTGCTGAGAAAATGAATGCTGTCGTCGACCACGATGCCCAGGGTCATGGAACCGACCACGGCGAGGCTGATGCCGACCGTGCCGACACTGTAGCCCCACAGGCCGAAGGCCATCGCGCCCGGCGCCAGATTGGGAATGATGCTGATCAGGCCGATGCGCCAGGATCGCATCAGCAGGGTCATCAGGCCGCAGATCAGCACGATGGCCACTGCCAGGCCGGTCAGCATGCTGCGGAAATTGCGTTCTGATATGCGGGCGAACATCAGGCCAATGCCGGCCCCCCCGCTGGGGTCGTAGAACCACTCGGGTTGCTGTGCTTCAAGCCAGCTCAATGCGCGCGCATTGAGGGCGGCGAGCCGGCCGGCATCGATGGTGTCGAGGAGAACCACCATCAGGGTGTGCTGCTTGTCGGGGTCATACAAGGTGTTCAGACCCAGGCCCGCAGGCAGGGACATCTCGTAGAAGAACAGATACTGGGCGGCGAGTGTCTGGCTTTCGGGCAGACGCTTGAAGGCGGGGTCATCGCCATGCATGGTCTTGTTCAGCCGTTCGTGTAAGGCCACCAGGCTGATGACCTTGCGGGTTTCAGGCTGCGCTTCGAACCAGGCCTGGAAGGCTTTCATGCGCTTGAGGAAATCCGGATCGTTGATGCCGCCAGGCTCCTCGGCATGCAGGACGAACTGCAGGTTCTGCATGCCGGTCAAGCGCTGGTTGATGAAGTCCGTGTCCTGGCGAAAGGGAATGCGCTCGGCGAAGTATTCGGCGTAGTTGTCGCCAAACCGGTTGTGCATGATGCCCGCGCCGAGTACCAGGATCAGGATCGTGCCGCCCCAGAACAAGGCTGCCTGACGGGCAATGGTGAACTCCGCCAGTGCCGCCGGCCAACGGGTTGTTCCGCTAGCGCGGCGGAGCTTCAGCGGCAGCAGCATGCTCAGCGCCGGCAAGGTGAACAGTGAGGCTGCCAAGGCCGCCAGCACGCCGGCAGCGACAATCAGGCCGAGGTCACGAAAGGGCGGCGAGTCGGCAAAGAGCAGAGACAGAAAGCCGATGGCGGTGGTGATGCTGGTCAGGAACACCGGCTGGGTGTTGATGCGCAGGCTTTCCAGCATGGCCGAAGCCTTGTCATCGCCGCGGTCGATGCGCTTTTGCCAGCTCACCAGGACGTGGACGCAGTCGGCCACGGCCAGGGTGGTCACGATCAGGCCGCTGGCCATGGAGGCGGCGGTCAGTACGATGCCGAGCCAGCCGGCGACGCCGTAGGCGACCAGCGAGGACATCAGGATCACCGCCAAGGTCAGCAGGGCCGGCAACAGGGCGCGGAAATACAGGATCAGGCCGACCAGGATCAGCACATAGATCAGGGGGAACAGATGGCGCAGGTCGTACTCGGTGGTTTGCGCCATCGCATCGTTGAGCATCACCACGCCGCTGGCGTGGAAGCGCAGGTCCGGGTAGCGGGCGGAGTAGTCGGCAATGGCGGCGCGCAGCGCGTTGGCCACCTCGGGAACTTCGGCTTCCGGATCCTGGTGCGGCAGGGGGGTATTGACCACGACCGCAACAACGCGGCCGTCAGCCGAGACCAGGCGGTCGCGCAACTCGTCCGAATTCAGCGCCGTGGCGCGAATGCGGGCGGCCTGTTCCGGACTGATCGGGCCGTCAGGCACCAGGGCTTCGACAATGATGTCGTCCCCTTCGGCGTGACTGTGCTGGAAATTCGCCAGCGACTGCGAGCGCATCGCATAGGGCAGGGTCCAGCCGGTGGCGGTGAATTCGCGCAGAGCCACAAGATGGCGTGGCGAGAAAAGATCTTCGCCTACGGACTCGATGGCGATGATCAGGGCTTCCTTCTGCTCGAACTGATGTTCCAGCGCCTCAAAGGCCTTGAGTTCCGGATTATTGGGGCCGAAATAGGCCCGGTAGTCGGTGGTGGAACTCAGCCGGCTCAGGCCGCTCATGGCGATCAGCGTGAACAGGATGCTCAGGAAAACGACGCGGCCGGGGTGGGCCAGGGTCCAGCGGTGCAGGCTCAGCATGAGGGCGTTTCGGCCGCGAAAAGTCAGTGCCTATTGTAACGGGCGGGACCGCGCAGGGTCCCGCCGCCCACATCTCAGTGGAAATCGTAGGCGAAGCTGAGCTGGGCGTTGAAGCCGGGCAGCGGAAATTCGGCCACCTCGCCGCTGGTGCCATCTTCAAAGCCGACGGCGGAATAGTGCTTGTCCAGCACATTGGCCAGCTTCAGGCCCAGTTGCAGCGGGCCTTGGCGGTAACGCGCGGCCAGGTTGAGGATGGCGAATCCGGGCAGCCTGCGGGCGGATCCGTCGTTGTCGCCGCCGGCCAGGCGGTCACCGGAAGCGCGCAGCTGTGCCTGCAGCTTGATGTCATTGTGCAGCTGCAGGTTCAAGCTGGCCTGCCCGTGCTGACGTGCCACCAACGGAATGCGGTCGGCGCCGCGGATGCGGGCATTGATGCGGCTGTAGGACAGATCCAGACTCCAGCGCGGATCCGGGCTGATCCGGGTCTGGGCGGTCAGACCATGGCGGCGGGTGCGGTCCAGGTTGGTGTTGGTGAAGCTTGTCGGGTCATAGACAATTTCATTGTCGAGAACCAGACGGTACAGCATCAGACTGCCTTGCACGGTGCGGGCGGCGAAGCGCGCGCCGAGTTCCAGGTTGTCGCCGGTCTGCGGCAGCAGGCCGATCGTGTCGGCGGTGAAGCCGGAGCCGAAATACTCGTCGACTTTAGGATAGCGCAGGACCTGATCGCCGCCGGCAAACAGCGAGAGTTGTTGGTTGAGACGCAGATTCAAGCCGAGGGAGCCGAGAGTTTCCTCGTGGCGATAGGTCTTGCCCTCCGGCAGGGTTGCGAAGGGGCCGGGGTCGGCAATCTCATCCCTGATCACGGAATGGCGCAGGCTGGCGTTCAGATCGAGCCGGGCATGCAATGGCAGCAGGCTGGTGAGATAGAGATCGTTGACTTTCTGCTCGTTGCGCTGGATACCGAATTGGGATTGCAGGCGGTAGTCAGCGCGTTGCAGGTCGGCGCCCAGGGCCAGGTGCCCGGCCTCCTCGCGCAGCGAGAAGCGATGGGTCCACTGCGGGTTGAAACTGAGCAGCAGGCGGTCCTGTGAGGCGGGGTCCGCGGCAAAGCCGCGGAAGCTCAGCTTGAAACGGCCATCGCTGGCATAGCGGCCGATGCGCGCATCGAAACGGGTGTCATGGCCGATGTCGGCGCTGAAGCCGGCGTTGGCATTGAGGTTGCGCAGGCTGGAAAAATCGCCGGCAAAATCCGCGGCCGACTGGCGCCGGTCCGCCGCCACCTCGTCGGCGAACAGGCCGCCTGGCGTACGCAGGAATTCGTCGCTGTGTTCCAGTCGCAGCCAGGCCTGGGCCAGGCTGCCTTCAAGCCGCGCGTCGATTGCCGCCGATTGACGCTCAAGGGCGTTGTTGCGGCGGTAATTGTCGGACTCGCGATGGCTGCCGGCCAGCCCGATGCGCCAGGTTTCGCCAGACAGACCGCTTTGCGCCCGCACATCCACGGCATTGAAACTGCCGAAATCGACGCTGAGCTGATCGGGTTTGCTGGTCCGTGTGACGATGTGAATGACCCCGCCAACCGCCTGATTGCCCCATAAGGCGGTGCCGCCATCAAGGATCTCGATGCGCTCGATGTCTTCCAGGCGGATTCGGCCCAGGTCCGGATTGCCGATGTCGGGGTTGTTGAGCATCTGGCCGTCGACCAGGACCAGGGCATTGGAGGCGGCGTTTTCGCCGAAGCCGCGCAGGCCGACATTGGCGCGGCTGCCGTCGCCATAGTAGTCCAGGACTTCCAGGCCGGCGCGCGATGCCAGCAATTCGGCGAGAGAACTGGCCTGGCTGGCCTCGATCAGCTCTCGGTCGATCACACTGATGGTGTCGGAGAGGCGAAACACGGGCGTATCGGTGCGGTTGCCGGTGACCACCAGGGTGTCCAGGGTGGTTTGTGCGCTGGCGATGGAACACGCAGACAGGGCCAGCAACAGAGCGCGAGCGAAAAGGTTGAGCATGATGTCTCCTTGGCCTGCGACCCCGCAGGCATGAATGGTGGGTCCCGGGCCGGTCTCCGGACTCATGGCGTGCTGGAGCGCCGCCTTCCCAGCGCGTGCTGGTGGCCTGTGGCGCTCCCGAACCATTTACCGTTGCGGGGGCAGCGTCCGGTTTGCACGGACTTCCCGTTTCACGCCGCCTGCCTGGCAGCGCACCCGAGGTCGCGAATGATACGCGGGCGCTTGCTATCATGCAGGCCGTTTTTTCATTCGAGCCTGGTTGCCCCGATGCCATCGCATCATCCATCTGCCCGTAAGGTATTGACTGGCCTCACGGGCCTGCTGCTGATCGGGCTGGCGCTGGCGCTGGGCAGCGGCGTGACCAGGCTGGACTGGGTGGCCTTGTTGCGCGATCCGCTGGGGCAGGCGAATGCCGGCCAGGCCTTGATCCTCTGGCAATTGCGGCTGCCCCGTGTCCTGCTGGCGGGGCTGATCGGCGCGGCCTTGGCGATGACCGGGGCGGCCATGCAAGGCCTGTTTCGCAATCCCTTGGCAGATCCCTCGATCATCGGTGTGACCAGCGGTGCGTCACTGGGCGCCAGCGTGGTGATCGCCGGTCTCAGCATGTTCGGCGTGGGGGCTGGCACCCTGGGGCTGTCGGGTCTGATCGCCGGTGCGTTCCTGGGCGGACTGATCACCAGCGCGCTGGTATACCGCATGGCCAGCGCAGGTGGCGGGACCTCAGTGGTGATGATGCTGCTGGTGGGGCTGGCGGTGGCCGCCCTGGCTGGAGCGGTCAACAGCGCGTTGGCTTTTGTCGTCGACAATGAAGCGCTGCGGCGCATCAGCCTGTGGCAGATGGGCGGGCTCACCGGTGCCAGCTGGCAGCAGGTCCAGATGGCGGCCGTTCTGATGTTGCCGGCGTTGCTATTGCTGCCGCGCCAGGCCCTGGCGCTGGATGCCCTGCTGCTGGGGGAATCCGAGGCACGCCATCTGGGGGTTGATGTGACCGCCGTGCAGCGGCAGCTGATCGTGCTGGTTGTTCTGGCCGTGGCTGCAGCGGTCGCGCTGGCCGGCGTGATCGCCTTCATCGGCCTGATCGTGCCGCATATGTTGCGCTTGTGGCTTGGGCCACAACATCGCTTGCTGCTGCCCGCATCGGGTCTGGCCGGTGCCTTGCTCCTGGTGCTTGCCGATGTGCTGGCCCGTAGCCTGCTGCCACCGGCGGAACTGCCGCTGGGCATCCTGACGGCTTTGCTGGGCGCGCCCCTGTTTCTGTCTCTGCTGCGTCAGCGTCAGCTGTTCCTGCCCGCATGAGCCATCTGCGCCTGCGTGATGTGGAGCTCAATTTGGGTGCCCGCAATTGCCTGGCCGGCATCAATCTGGATCTTGAGGCCGGCCAGCTGATGTGTCTGCTCGGTCCCAATGGTGCGGGGAAATCTTCGCTGATCAAACTGGCCAGCGGGGAATGGACGGCGGATGCCGGGGAAGTGCATCTGCTCGGCCGGCCGCTGGCCCGGTGGTCTGCGCGGGAGCGGGCGCGCTGCCTGGCGGTGCTGCCGCAGCACTCCAGCCTGAGTTTCCCTTTTCGCGCGCGCGAGGTTGTCGGCCTCGGACGCATTCCCCATGCCAGCGGAGCTCGGGCGGATGGCGAATTGGTTGAACGCGCGATGCGCGCCCTGGGCGTCTGGTCGCTGGCGGACAAACCCTATCCGCGCTTGTCCGGCGGCGAGCGCCAGCGCGTGCAGCTGGCGCGGGTGCTGAGCCAGGTTTGGCCGCAGCATGACCAGTGTGAGCGGGGTGTCCTGTTGCTGGACGAGCCAACTGCCGGGCTGGATTGGGCGCACCGGATCGAATTGATGGTGCTGTTGCGGCAATTGGCAGATGAGGGGCTGGCGATCATGCTGGTGCTGCATGATCTGAATCTGGCCTTGGGCCATGCTGATCAGGTCGGCGTGCTGCATTGCGGTGGCCTCGCCGCGCTCGGCCCGCCGCAGGCCGTGTTGACGTCGGAATTGATCGCGGCGGTGTTTTCGGTGCAGGCCGTGATCCTGCCGCATCCGCTGACGGGTCGCCCGGTGATCGTCTGAATAACAGAGTGCATGAATGGTACAGATTGATATCTTGCGACATGGTGAATGCGAAGGTGGAGAGATTTTTCGCGGGTCCACGGATGTCGCCCTGACAACAGCGGGTTGGGCCCAGATGCAGCGGGCTGTGGACAGCCATGGCGCCGGCACGTGGCAGGGGATTGTCAGTTCACCCTTGCAGCGGTGCCGACGCTTCGCCGAGGAGCAGGCGCGGGTCCTGGGGCTGCCGCTCCGGGTTGACGAGGACTGGCGCGAGCTGAATTTCGGGGATTGGGAAGGCCAGGAGCGAGCAGATCTGCTGGCACGCGATCCGGCTGCGGTGGAGAGTTTCTATCGTGACCCGGTGGGCTCGCCGGCGCCGGGCGGGGAATCCGTGGTGCAGATGCAGGCCCGGGTGGCTGCCGCATTCGCACGTTGTCTTTCCATGTCTCGTGATGAACGTGTGTTGCTGGTTGCCCATGGTGGCGTGATTCGCGCGCTGCTGGCGCTTGTGCTGGGCATGGAACTCAAGCGCATCTTCACGCTGGATGTGCCGTACGCCTGTTTGAGTGGCATTGAGCACCTCGAGGAGCGGGGTATTTCGCGCCTGATCTATCACAACCCCCATGCGTTTTGAACCTGTTCCGGTGGCGTCGAAAAGGCTTGTCGGTCTGGTCGGGATGCTGGTCGGACTGGTCTGGATGGCGCAGGCCGGCGCGGATCCGGTCGCCCTGCGTGATGTGCGCGGCCAGCAGTTGAACCTGTCGGCGCCGGCCCAGCGGATCGTCGCGCTGGCGCCACATTTCGTCGAGAATCTTTTTGTCATCGGGGCGGGGTCGCAAATTGTCGGCGCGGTGGATTTCATCGACTTTCCGCCGGAGGCCCAATCGATTCCCAGCGTGGGTGGCTACAGCAGTCTCAGTGCGGAGGCGATCCTCGGCCTGCGTCCAGATCTGGTTCTGGCCTGGCAGTCCGGCAACAGCACGGCGCTGATCGCCCAGTTGGAGAATCTCGGATTGGCGGTGTTCGTGGAAGAGCCGCGCGATCTGGCTGCCGTGGCCGAGGGGCTGCTGCGCCTGGGTGTGTTGACCGGGCGGGAAGCCGAGGCGCGGGCGGCGGCGGAAGCCTTTCGACGGCGCCGGGATGCCCTGGCGCAGCAGTACAGCGCGCGGCCGGCGGTGCGGGTGTTCTATCAGATCTGGCACCAGCCCCTGCAGACCCTGAATGGCACGCATGCGGTGAATGACTTAATCCGCCTGTGTGGCGGTGAGAACGTGTTTGCCGGTGCGTTGCCGCTGGCGCCGCGCGTGAGCGAAGAGGCGGTGCTGGCGGCGCGGCCGCAGGTGATCATTGCCAGCGGTCAGAGTGCTGATCTGAGGCCTTCGATGGCGCGCTGGCGGCGCTGGCCGCAGTTGCCGGCAGTGGCCGAAGGGCATTTGCACGCAATTCGACCAGACTGGATGTTGCGGTTCACCCCGCGCATGCTCGATGGCGCGCAGCGCCTGTGTGAATTGCTGGAGCAGGCGCGGCGCTGAGGCTGAACATCGGCGCAGAAGGGCTTGCTATGATGCGCGCCGCCAAACAGGGACGAGAGTGAAGTGCAAAGCAAGGAATTGAATGCGGCCTTGGCCGCGGCCCATGCTGCGGGCGAGATCATTCGCGCCGCCTACCGCAAGAACGTCGAGGTCACGATCAAGTCGGACCAGAGTCCGGTGACCGAGGTCGATGTGGCCTGCGAACACCGCATACGGGAGATCCTCGATGCGGCCTGCCCGGATTACGGTTTCTACGGCGAGGAGACCGGGCAGTACGACATGGATGCCGAAGCGATCTGGCTGATCGATCCGCTGGATGGCACCAAGAGTTTTGTCCGTGGCTATCCTTTCATTTCTACTCAGATCGCCCTGATGCGTGGTGGTGAACTGGTGCTCGGAGTTTCCTCTGCGCCGCTGTTCGATGAGGTGGCCTGGGCCGAGCTGGGTCAGGGTGCCTATCTGAATGGCGAGTCTCTACAGGTGAGCGAAGTGGAGGAATGGCCCTGGGCCACCTTGTCGACCGGCAATATCGCGTCGCTGGCGGCCACGCCTTCGCGCTGGGCGGCGTTGGGTGAATTGATCGGCAAGGTCCACCGGATTCGGGGCTATGGGGATTTCTACCATTACCACCTGCTGGCGGCCGGGCGCATCGATGCGGTGCTGGAATCGGATGTGAATATTCTCGACATCGCCGCCAATACCGTGATTCTGCGCGAAGCGGGAGGGCGGATTTGCGATCTCGACGGTGCGCCGATCGGACTGCATACCCGCAGCGTGGTCGCCGCGAACGCCGCCCTGCATGCCGATCTGCTGGAGCGCATGGTGGCAAACACGGCCTGAGCCGAACAGGGCTTGGGCTCCGGAGCCTCAGCGCAGGCTGATGATCGGCCAGTTGCGTTGCCGGGCGAGCTGCTGGAGTTTGGGGCAGGGGTCAACGGCATGTGGATGGGTTGCCCATTCCAGCAGTGGCGCGTCGTTGATCGAATCGCTGTAGAACCAGCTTTCCTGCACCTTGGGCCGTCCTTGCAGCCAGTGCTGGAGTTTCTCGATCTTGCCTGCCTGGAAGCACGGCGTGCCCTCGATGTTGCCGGTGAAGCGGCCATTGCGCTGTTCGCCGTCGGTGCCGATCAGGGTGGGAACGGCCAGGTGATCAGCAATCGGTCGGGTGATGAAACTGTTGGTCGCGGTGATGATCAGCAATTCGTGACCGGCCTCACGGTGCTGCTGTAACAGGGGCAGGGCGCCAGGTGCGACGATGGTTCGGATGACGGTGTCGACGAAGCATTGGCGCAGGCTGGACAAGGTATCTGCATCGAACTGTCCCAGACGTCCGAGGCTGAAGCGGGCAAACTCGTGAATGTCCAGTTCGCCGGCCTTGTAGTCTTCATAGAACTGACGGTTCTGTGCCTCGTAGCTGGCGCCATCGACCAGGCCCTGCTTGACCAGAAAGCGACCCCACAGGTAGTCGCTGTCGCCCGCGAGCAGGGTGTTGTCCAGATCGAAAAGGGCCAGTTGCATGTTCAGTTCCAGCGGAATCGGGGCGCATATTGTGACCTATGCGCCTGCGACGCAGAAAGTTCGCGGCCAGCGCGTCCGCCATGGACAGGCCTTCTGACGGGTCAATTTGGCCTCGTCGGTGGCTTGTGGAAGAATGGCATCAGTTCAGAAATTTAAGAGATGCCATGATCGACGCTGATGGATTTCGTCCTAACGTCGGCATCGTGGTGCTAGGGCCGCACAAGCAGGTCTTGTGGGCCAAGCGGGTCGGTCAAGATGCTTGGCAGTTCCCGCAGGGCGGAATACAGCGCGGCGAGTCGCCGGAGCAGGCCTTGTATCGGGAGTTGCATGAAGAGCTCGGGCTCGGACGCCACGATGTTGAAATAATGGGCTGTACCCGGGGATGGCTGCGCTATCGTCTGCCTTTACGTTATATCCGCCGGCACAAACAGCCGCTGTGCATCGGACAGAAGCAGAAGTGGTATCTGCTGCGTCTGATTGGCGATGAGGCAGAGGTGCGATTTGACTGTGCCGAGAAACCCGAATTTGATCAGTGGCGCTGGGTGGATTACTGGTTTCCACCGAATGACGTGATCTTCTTCAAGCGCTCGGTGTATCGTCGCGCCCTGCGTCAGCTGGAGGGGCTGCTGGGGCCTGATGCCTGCGCGCTGTCGTCGTCCGGGTCATGAAAAGTCCGAGAATGGCCAGGACGATGATGGACAAGGCGCCCAGATCGGCCAGAATCGTGCCGGCGAGGCCAATGATCCGGCCGCTGTGCAGATCCTGGATCAGCTTGCCCCAGGAGAGCTGACCGACCGCGGCCAGTGACTGCGCGCGGGACAGGCTGTCACGGTCCAATGGTGCGGTATGGGCCCAGTGCACGTTTTCGTCGCCGCGGAGGCTTTGCCATTGGTCCAGCATCTCGTTGGCGGCGAATATGCCGGCTGGAGTTTGCAGGATCAGGCCTTGCTCGAAGCGGCCGAGCCGCAGAGGCCGTCCAGGCAACAGATCGGTGCTGATCCACTCGATGCGCTCGCCCGCGGGGGTGAGCAACAGCAGTCCGGTTTCCACCGCAACGGCATTGATGTCAGGCGTCCAGCGCAATGCGCCCAGGCTTGGTCCGGGGGTTTGCGGCAGCAGTTGTTCATCCAGCAGCAGGCTGTCGCCACAGTCGATCAGGCGCTGATCTTCCAGATTCCATGCCGATGTGGCGCAGCGCGACTCAATGCCGTACAGATCGGCAATCCAGGGGGCTCCGATCGGCGTGTCCAGGCCGAATAGCCGCGCATGGTTGAGCAGGACGCCGGTCACCGCGAGCCAGCTGAGCAGGCCGAGGCTCAACAGGCCGATGCGCCGATGCCATTTCGACAGCTTGCGACGCATCAGAGCGTATGTTGATCGAGGAGCAGGGCGAGGCGCGCCATGCGTTTCATTGCATTGACGGAAAGCGTGGCGCTGGTGATGTTGTCGATGGAGCGGTCCAGTTTGTTCCCTTGCAGTCGCAGACCCGGGAATTGTGCCAGAAAGCTGCGGAAGCGAATTTCGCCTCCGCGGCTTTCCCGATAGATCAACACTTCTGCGCGTTGCAGATGGCCGTTTTCAACCACGAAGCCAGCGGTAATGGGCGATTCCTTGCCGATGGCTTCAAGAATCCACGCGCTCCGCGATTCTGTCCGCCAGTAGCGCACCCGCAGGCTTTGCGGTGGGTGGCCGAGGACTTCGGTGGCGGCCTCCCGCAAGTTTCCGGTCAGCCAGAGCATCTGTGCAGGCGGCCGGGCCTGGGGAAAGCTGGCGGTCAGGAAGTCATCTGGCGACAGAATCGTGTTTTCCGCCTGCGCAGCAAACGCCCAGCTCAACAGCAGCGTGATCAGGATTCTCTTCACGACTAGAAGTGATAGCCCAGGCCCAGGTTGATGGAGCGGTCCACAGACTGATCGGGGTTTTCCCGCCGGTTGTAGTCCGCTTTGATGACCACCTGATCGTGCGGCCAGACATTGAGACCGGCGACCCAGTTCGTTTCTTCCTGGTCACGTGCCTGCTCGAGGCCGCTGTAGCGCAGGAATACGCCCCAGTGCTCGCAGGGGCGGATGCTGGGCTCAAGGTACCAGCCCATGATCTGGTCCTTGCCCATGGCGGTCGCGGTGGCGCCATTGATGTCCCACTGGGCGTACAGGGCGCGGGCGCTGAACATCCCTCGATTGAGGATGGCGTGGGTGCTGAACAGGGTCGCATCATCGATGCCGTCGCCTGCTACCTGGGACAGATCTTTCTGGTATTGCAAGCTGGCAGAGAGCTGCAGACCCGGGACGCCCTGATAGGTGATTCGGGCGGTTGTGGCCCAATCGTCTGCAGTGGCCTCAGCCACTTTCTGGCGCCCGCTGCGAATCGGCGAACTGGAGGTGAGGTCGGTGGCCATTCCGCTGTGCACGAAAAGGTCGTAGCTGAGTCCCGATTCAGCAAAGCTCTGGCTATAGCCCGCGCCGGCTTCCCACCAGGTGGAGGGGATGATCTTGTTTTCTACCCGGTTGCGTTCCACACCATAGAAAGTGGCCGGCTCATGGGTTTCATTGAGGATGCCAACCGGCACCAGCATCAGCCCGCCGCGAACCACGCTGCCCGGACGCAGATCGTATTCGATGTAAGCCTGCTCCAGTTCGACCTCGCCTGGCTTGCCGTCGCCGGCCAGGGAGTGCTCGAGTTCAAGTTCGCTGCGAAAACGTATGCGAGCGGTGAAATCATGGCCGATGAGCAGAACAAAACGATGGAAATCAACTTCGTCGCTGCCATCCTTGTTGAAATTGGCATGCAGTTCGCCGTACCCGCCCAGATAAGTTCGTGAGGCGCTGGGTCTGGAGTCCTGTTGCAAGGCCTCGATCTGTTCTTGCTGGGCGCTGACGATGGCATTGAGCTGTTCCAGGCTGGGGGTGGCCAGGGCCGATCCGCAACTCAGGAGCCCAAGTGAGGCTCCGGCGAGGAGGTGTCGTGTCATGCGAAAAACCTTGTGTTGGCTGATGGATTGGTAAACAACGAGAGGTGGAAGCATAACGTCGATAAATGCAAATGACAACGATTCGCATTTGCAGGCCGCGACGGAGCGGATGCAGTTGACAACGATTCGCATTTGCATCTATAAAAGTTCCATGTATATCTGTGTCTGCCACGCCGTCAATGAGCGGCGCATCGAACAGGTCGCTCGCGAAGGCGTGCGCAACATCAAGCAGCTGTGCGTGCAAACGCGCACCGGAACACGCTGTGGCAAGTGTCTGCCGGACGCCAAGCAGGTTCTGGAGAGGGCGGTGGCCTCGGTGGCGAACAACGCGCTGGCCGACGTGGCTTGATGCAAATCCGAATGATTCGCATCAATCTTACTAAACGCATATAAAACAAAAGCTTAGCTTGACTTGTCGGAGGCGCTCTGCGACCCTTCTGGCTTTAAGGAGAGGATCGGGCAATGCAGGGCGATACCAAGGTCATCGAGTATCTGAATCGTGGTTTGAAAGCGGAACTGACCGCGATCAATCAGTACTTTCTTCACTCGCGCATGTACAAGAACTGGGGGCTGGAGGCGCTGGCGAAGCATGAGTACGAAGAGTCCATCGATGAAATGAAGCACGCGGACACCCTGACCGAGCGA
The DNA here is from genome assembly GCA_041619555.1 of Oceanococcus sp. GTDB lineage: Bacteria > Pseudomonadota > Gammaproteobacteria > Nevskiales > Oceanococcaceae > Oceanococcus. The sequence continues at coordinate 28,801 of JBFKDQ010000038.1, forward strand.
GTGCTTTTTCTTGAGGGCCTGCCTAATTTCCAGGATCTGGGGCGGCTGCGCATTGGCGAGGATGTGGAAGAATGCCTGCGCGCGGATCTGATGCTGGAGCTTGATGCGCATCCCCTCTATAAGGAGGCGATCGCGTACTGCGAGAGCGTCGGAGACTACGTCAGTCGCGAGATTTTCGTGCGGATCCAGGAAAGCGAAGAAGAGCACATCGACTGGCTGGAAACCCAACTGGAATTGATTGGCCGACTGGGCCTGCAGAACTACCTGCAATCCCAAGTGCGCTGAACGCACCGGCGCCGCCTGCCGGGGCACCGGTCAAGCTAGAAGGGTTTGAGAACGGCCAGCAGCACGATGCCGATGAGCACGACCGAGGGCAGTTCGTTAAAGAGGCGGAAATATCGGCTGGAGTGACGATTCTGCTCGTCTGCGAATCGGCGGACATGCACCACGCAGGCGGCGTGGTAAGCAACCAGGCCGAGCACCAGCAGGAACTTGAGCTGGAACCAGCCTGCATGAACCAGGTCGCCGCGGTACATCAGCAGCAGCCAGAAGCCGAAAATCGCCGTCAGGCTGCCGCCAATATGGGTCATCACTAGCAGGCGACGTTCCATGGTCCGAAATCGTTCGCGGCCGGTTTGATCGTCACCGGCCTCCGTGTGGTAGATGAACAGGCGCGGCAGGTAGAACAGGCCGGCAAACCAGGTCACCATGAAAATGATATGGAAGGCCTTGATCCAGAGCATGGGTGAAACCTCTTGTCAGCGTCGTGCCGCTTTCCCGTTCTGCGGCGAAATCATAGGTGTTTCCCCTGGGCGCACGCTGCTTGGTGGCCGTGGATCCAGAGGGCGGGCTTGTTGGGCCCGGATTGTAGTCCGATGAGCCGCGGCAATTCGGGCCGGTCGCGCCGGGCTTGCAGGAATGGCGCCGACGGCATCAGGGACGATAGGCTTTTTCGATGGCTTTGCGGGTCAGGATGCCGTAGGTGACCATCTGTCCATGCCGAGTCTGTCGTTCGACAAACAGCGCTTCCGCGCCGCTGGTTTCGAGGCTTTCCAGGGCTTCCTGCAGGGAGGCGCGCAGATGCACCGGTGCACACTGGCGTCGGTCTGCCGGAATTTTGGCGAGGCTGATGCGGTAATCATCCGGTCGCTTGTCGGCTTCCGCGGCGCTCAGGGCATGCAGGATATCGGCGGCGCCGACCACATAAGGGTTGCCGCTTTCAGGGCGCACCAGAGCCCAGTCGGGACGCGCGTGTAACAGTTCCCGTACGGCTTTCAATTCGATTTCTTCTTCGGTGGCGACAAAATTCCGATTCATCGCCGGCATCACGCTGATGCGTCGAAGCGATTGCGATACCGGGTCATTGCGAAAATCCAGGCCACGGCTGCGCAGCAGCAGCGCAACGATCGATTCGCTGCCGCTGGCCTGGCGGCTGACCAGCACGGCGGTAATGACGGTCAGCATGGCCGAGAACACCATCTCCGTCTGGCCGGAAAGCTCGAGAATGACAATCAGCGCGGTCAGTGGTGCTTGCAGTACGGCCCCCATCATGGCGCCAAGCCCGAGCAGGGCGTAGAACGCGGCATCGGATTGAGGCAGGCCAAGTACCAGGTGGCCCCAGTGTCCAAGGGCACTGCCCAGACAGGCACCAGCCAGCATGCTGGGCATGATCACTCCGCCTGGAATCGTGCTCGCGATGGCGAGGCTGGAGCAGGCGAGGACCGCGCCGGCGAGCGCGAGCGAGGGGACCAGTCCCAGTTCTCCGGCCAGGGCGGTGTTGATGTTCTCGAAGCCGTCGCGAAACAGCAGGGGCAGTGCGAGGCACAGGCCGGCGGTCAGCGCTCCGGTCATGCCCATGCTCAGGCCGATCGGGACCTGTTGCAGGCGTGCTGTGAGCCAGCCGATGCCGCGGCAGTAGAACGCCGCACACAGGCCGAGGATGATGCCGGCAGACAGCAGCATCGGAATCTGTTCGAGCGATTGAGGGCTCAGGCTGCCCAGGCTGAGCTGCGGATGCGAGCTCAGCCAGACGTGGGCAACCGCATTGGCGCTGACGGCCGCCAGGATCGTCGGCGCAAGACCCATCACGGAGTATTCCATGACGATGACTTCCATCGTGAAGATCACGCCGGCCAGGGGGGTATTGAAGGAGGCGGCAATTCCGGCGGCGGCACCGCAACCCACGAGGGCGCGGACCGTGCTGTTCGGCAATTCGAAATACTTGCCAATGGCGCTGCCGCCGGCTGCGCCGATGTGCGAGGCGGCGCCTTCGCGGCCCACGATCTGGCCGGAGCCCACTGCCAGAACGGTGCCAAGGAAATTGATCAGGGTGTTGCGGCTGGGCAGTTGCCCCTGGTGATAGAGCAGGCGTTCAACGATGTGGACAAGGCCGCTATTGCGATGTCGGGGTTTGGTGATCTGGTAGATCAGGCCGAGTAGGATGCCGCCAATCAATGGCGCAAGCAGCTGCGGCGGAATCTGGCCGATGAGACCGCCCGGCGTGCCGGACTCCTGTTTGAAGATTGCTCGTGCCCAGTCGATCAGGACGTGCAGGAGCGAGATGGCGAGGCCGGCCAGGATGCCGCACAGGCTGCCCAGTAGCGACATCGCGGCAATGCCCGGCACGCTTGCGGTCGGGAACATGAGTTTCAGCGGATTGGACCAACGGGGATTGCCTTTCATCGCGCGGCGCATGTTACCTTGTCGCGCATTTTTTTATTGCGAACGACCATGACCGAAAAGCTACGTGTCGCGATTGTTGGTGCAACGGGTTATGCCGGCGCCGAACTCTTGCGTTTGCTCAGCGCGCACGCGCATGTCCAGATCACAGCAGTGACTTCCAGGCAGGAGGCGGGGCGTCCAGTGGCGGAAATTTTTCCTCATCTGCGCGGCCATGTTGATCTGTGTTTTGTCGAGAACTCTCCGGCAGAGCTTGCGAGCCTGGCCGATGTGGTGTTCTTCGCCACGCCGCATGGCGCCGCCATGGCCGCGGTTCCGCAGTTGCTGGCGCAGGGCGTCAAGGTCATTGATCTGTCAGCCGACTTCCGACTGCGCGATGCGGAACTCTGGCAGGCCTGGTATGGCCAGCCGCACACGGCGCCGGAACTCCTGTCCAGGGCAGTCTACGGCCTGCCGGAGTTCGCCGCGCCGCACATCGCCAACGCGGATCTGGTGGCCTGTCCGGGGTGTTATCCGACGGCGGTTGAGCTCGCCTTGATGCCCTTGTTGCAGGCCAATGCAATTGAACTCGATGGCATCATCGCCGATTGCAAATCCGGCGTCTCGGGCGCAGGGCGGGCGGCGAAACTGGGCACGCTGTATTGTGAGGTGGCGGACAGTTTTGCCGCGTATGCCAGCAGCGGGCATCGGCATCAGCCGGAAATCGATCAGGCCCTGTCGGATATCGCTCAACTGCCGGTGAGTTGTCTGTTTCAGCCTCATCTGCTGCCGCAAATTCGCGGCATTCATGCCAGCGTTTATGCCGTGCTGCGACAGCCTGAATGTGACCTGCAAAGCCTGTTCGAGGCGGCCTACGCCGATGCGAGGTTCGTCGATGTGATGCCCGCGGGCAGCCATCCGCAGACCCGCAGTGTGCGAGGGTCGAACATGGCGAGACTGGCGGTTACGCGGCGCGGTGATCGGGTGATGGTGTTTTGCGTGATTGATAATCTGGTGCGTGGTGCGGCGGGTCAGGCCATCCATTGCATGAACCTCATGTGCGGTCTGCCCGAGGCTGAGAGTCTGCAACTGGCGCCCCTGCTGCCGTGAGTTCGCCATCAAGATGGGCTGGCCTGGGGGTTGGGGGCGTCTTGCTGTTCCTGGGCGGCCTGCTGTTCGGGCGTTACGGGCTGGATCCCGTCGCCCCGGAGGCGCCGCCCCCGCAACTTGAGCATGTGGCGGCGGGCGCCGCGGCCGCCTGCGCCCGGCGGGTTGAGGTGATGAACAAGGAAACGCGTCGATTGCGCGAGGAGCTCGCTTACATGAAGCAGTCGGTCCTGGTCGAGCAGGAAAGCTGTCATGGGGTCCACGCCTTGCTCGTCGACAAGGCGTCCGAGATCAGCAAGCTGACCGAGCAACTGGCCTTCTACCGCGGCATCGTCACGCCGGAGGACACGAGCGTCGGTGTTCGAATCTACAAGCTGGAACTGGATCCGCTTGGTTTGCGGCGATTCCAGTTCCGCTTGACCCTGCTGCAGTCCGTGCGCCAGGCGGCCGATGCAACGGGAGATTTGCAGGTCGATCTCGTGGCAGTGGATCCGGCCGGAAAGGTGCAGACCCTGGATATGGGGAGTCTGATGGTGGGAGAAAACTACGCCTGGACGTACAAATTTCGATACTATACGGAGATGTACGGGCAGTTCCGTTTGCCGGATAAGCTGACACCTCTGCGCATTGAAGTGCAGGCCAGGCCGCATGGCGAGCGGCGAAGGGAAGTGTCCGCCACCTTTGTCTGGAATGAATTGATTTCGGCGCCGAGCGCCGAAGAGAGCAAACAATGAGCGAGCCCCTGGTGTTTACACAGTCCGCAGCCCTCAAGGTGAAGGCGCTGATGGAGGACGAGGCCAATCCCAATCTGAAACTTCGCGTGTTCGTTTCTGGCGGCGGCTGTTCCGGTTTTCAGTACGGATTCACTTTCGACGAATCACAGGAAGAGGGCGATACCCGAGTCGATCGCGAAGGGGTGTCCCTGCTGATTGATCCGATGAGCTTTCAGTATCTGATCGGCGCCGAAATCGACTACAAGGATGACGTGAACGGGGCCCAGTTCGTGATCCGCAACCCCAATGCGAGCACGACCTGCGGTTGCGGTTCCTCGTTCTCGGTCTGAGTTTTCGTGCTGTCGGGCCCGGTCCTGGGCGGCAACATTGAGTCTTTAGCCTAGCGAGCGTCTGCCAGTTCGGTCGTGGTCCGATTCGGCTCGAGCTTCGCCAGCAGCGTGCTGGTTTGGTCCTTGAAATGAGCCATGGCCTGGCTCGGAATCTTCGGAGAGCTGGGCAATTTGACGGTCAGCGGATTGACGTGGGAGTCATTGATCAGGAATTCGTAGTGCAGGTGAGGGCCGGTGGCGAGCCCTGAACTGCCGACGTAGCCGATTACCTGGCCCTGATTGACATGGCTTCCGCGGCGAATGCCACGGTGGAAGTTCTGCATGTGCGCGTACAAGGTCTTGTATTTGCCTGCATGCTGGACGATCAGTACGTTCCCGTAGCCGCCCTTGACGCCGGCGAAAACCACCTTGCCATCGCCGGCGGACCGGATCGGTGTGCCGCGTGCCGCAGCGTAATCCACCCCGCGGTGGGCGCGAATGCGATTCAGGATCGGGTGCTTGCGGCCACTGGAGAAACGTGAGCTGATCCGGGTGAAGTCGACTGGCGAGCGCAGGAAGGCTTTCTTCATCGGTTGCCCGTCGGGGGTGTAGTAGGCGCTACGGCCTTGCTCGTTGGTGTAGCGGACGGCCTGGCTGAGTTCGCCCCGGTTGCGGAATTCGGCCGCGAGGATATTGCCTTCCTTGATCTTTTCGCCGTTGCTCAGGATCTCTTCAAACACTACGCGAAAGCTGTCGCCAGTTCGTATGTCCAGCGCGAAATCGATGTCCCAGGCAAAGATCTCGGTGAGTTCCATGGTCAGTCGATCCGACAGTCCGGCGGCTTTGGCGGCTAGAAATAGGGAATTCTCGATCTGTCCTTCGACCAGCACCTCGCGCACTTCGATCGCCTGCTCGATGATCGATTGCGTGAATTCGCTTTCCGCTTCGCGTTCCAGGCGCAAGGACCGGGTGGCGTCCAGGCTAACGTCCAGGGCGAGCAAATCTTGCTGCTCGTTCAGCTGCAGTTTGAGCTGATCGCCGGGTTGCAGCTTGAGCAGGCGCCGGGCTTCGCCAGGCAGGCGGGACAGGGCCAGCCAGTCTCTGGTCTTGAGATCGTGGCGAGCGAACAGGGTGGAAAGGGAGTCGCCCGGCTTGACGATGACCTGCTTGTAGATTCGCGGCTCGACGGGGGCGTCGGCTGTGCTGCTCAGTTCCTGGTCCGAGGCCTGTAGGGCAGGGTCTGCTTCTGTCGCAGCGGCCTCGGTCGGGTCGAGCGGCTGTTGCGAGATCTCAACTGGCCGATGGATGCTGGCCTCGGCGTTGCTGATCGGGGCCAGGTCGCTGAAAAACGAGGCTTCTTCCGCCTGGTTCTGTTCCAGGCTGCTTGCCAGCCGGATCTCTTCCGCCGGTGGGTTCGGTGCGTCGCTGTGGGACGAGTCTAACTCGTTCGACGGTGTCGGAGAGTCCAGCAGATAGAGCGCGATTCCCAGCGCAAACAGCCCGGCAACCAGCTTCGTGGCCGGCCGATTCCGCAGGCTGCTTGCAGCCTCCGGTACAATGTAATTCGAGCGCATGGCGTGGATCCCCCAATACCGGCGTTGCAATTCGAGTAGGTATTAGGCGGAAGCATACGTGATTTTTCTGCAGACAGCTATGCTTATCATATAGATACGGGCCGTTATTAGAGTGTGCTGAAAGCATGTGGCCCTAACAATCGAAAATTACACAACTAATGAATCTAGAGAATCAAGTCGCCGAGTTGATGCGTGGTGTCGCCGAGCTGATCCCGGAAAACGGTTTGCTCGAGCGCCTGCAGAAGTCGGAGCAAGGTGGTCGACCGCTGGTGATCAAGGCAGGTTTTGATCCCACGGCGCCGGATCTGCATCTTGGTCATACGGTGCTGCTGAACAAGATGCGGCAGTTTCAGGAGCGGGGTCACGATGTGGTTTTTCTGATCGGGGATTTTACCGGTCGAATTGGCGACCCGACCGGGAAGAACGTGACGCGTCAGCCGCTGACGGAAGAGCAGGTCAGGGAAAACGCCCGAACCTATGCTGAGCAGATCTATAAGGTGCTGGATCCGGCGAGGACCCGCATCGAGTTCAATTCGAGTTGGCTAGGTCAGATGTCAGCCAGCGACACGATCAGGTTGGCTGCCCAGTATACGGTGGCGCGCATGCTCGAGCGGGACGATTTCGACAAGCGCTACCGCTCCGGACAGCCCATCGCAATTCATGAGTTCCTCTATCCCTTGATGCAGGGGCAGGACTCGGTGGCGCTTAATGCGGATGTCGAGCTCGGTGGGACCGATCAAAAATTCAATCTGCTGGTGGGCCGGCAGTTGCAGTCCGGCGCCGGTCAGGAGCCGCAGCTGGTTCTGACCATGCCGATCCTGGAAGGGCTGGACGGCGTGCAAAAAATGTCCAAGTCTCTGAACAACTATGTGGGTATCAATGAGCCGGCTGGAGAAATGTTCGGCAAGCTGATGTCAATTTCAGATGACCTGATGTGGCGGTATTACGAGCTGCTGAGCTTCCGTCCTCTGGAGGAACTGGCTGGTCTGCGGCAGGCAGTGGCCGCTGGCGAGGCCCATCCAAAAAAGGTCAAAATGGATCTGGCTGAAGAGATTACGGCGCGTTTCCATTCGGACGAAGCGGCGCGGCAGGCGCGTGAGGCCTTTGATCGCAGGTTCAGTCGTGGTCAGTTGCCGGACGACATTCCCGAGGTTTCGCTTCTGGTCTCTGATGACGGCATCGGTCTTGCACATCTTCTCAAGGCTGCGGAATTGGTGGCCAGTACCTCAGAGGCTCTGCGAATGCTGAAGCAGGGTGCGGTGCGTGTTGACGAGGAGCGTGTGAGCGATGGTGGAAGAGAGTTCAGGGCTGGTGATGAGGTTCTGCTTCAGGTAGGCAAGCGCCGGATCGCGCGGATCGCTTTGTCAAAGCATTGACGCGAACTCTAAACATCTGTTTTTAAGGCGGTTGTAAAAAAAGTGTCATGAAACGTTGACGGCCTGAGATTCGTCTCTATAATACGCCCTCCCTGACGCAGCAACTGCAGCAACATGCTCTGGCTGATGCGTCAAAAGTTCTTTAAAAATCAAGCAAGTAATTTGTGCGGGTGCTCCCTGAGAAGTGGCGAAGCCATTAATTAAGAGAGCATTCAAGCGAACG
>JBFKDQ010000039.1:0-34474 GCA_041619555.1 Oceanococcus sp.
CTCATGTGGGACTGCGTCTTGGTAGGGCGGCCTACAGCACTTTTTGCCCACCAATCTGACCCACATCCGCGTGAGATAGCTCGAGACATTGCGAGATCTCCCGCAACGCAAAAAGCCCCGCAGGACGGGGCTTTTACGCAGGATTGAGACATCCTGATACTTCAATATGGCGGAGAGGGTGGGATTCGAACCCACGGTACGCTTACACGTACACCTGATTTCGAGTCAGGCACATTCGACCACTCTGCCACCTCTCCTGGTCGTTCCCTGTCACGATCTGGCGGACTTGTGCGTCTTCCGCATCGGGACCGTGGCGGGCGCGCAAGTTTACGGTTTCAGCGCCGAGTTTCCAAGCCTTGCGCTTCACACCGGGGCGCGAGGAAGGCGATACAATCGGCGAATGACGCCGATACCCTGTGATTACGCCATTTTTTTGCGATGAAGACGGCATTGCTCAAGGTGCTGACGCTGGGTCTGTTCGTTGGCGAACTCGCGCTTTTGAGCACCTGCGCGCCCAGCGTGTCGAAACTGGAACAGATCCATCGCCTCGGCGTGCTGAAGGTGGCCACGATCAACAGTCCCACCACTTATTATGAATCCGGCAGCGGCGAGACGGGATTCGAATACGATCTGGCACTGCGCTTCGCCAACTGGCTGGGAGTCAGCCTGCAGATGTCGGTGTTCGACTCCGGGCAGGACGCGCTGGAAGCGGTGTCGGCGCAGCAGGCTCACCTGGCGGCGGCCAACCTCACCATCACCGACGGGCGTTCACGCAATCTGCTGTTTTCTCCCGCGGTGCGCGAGTTGACCCCCAAGCTGGTCTACCACCGGGGCAGCGGCCGCCCACGCAGCCTCAATGATCTATCCGAAGCGGTTCATATTCCCGAGGATTCGGCCCACATCGAGTTGCTCAGCCGACTGCAGCCAATGTACCCGAATCTGCAATGGGTGAGCGTGGCCGGGCAAAGCGCCGAAGACCTGCTCGCACAGGTCGGCGCAGGCGAGCTGAAATTCACCATCGCGGATTCCGACCTGATCGCGATGACCCAGCGCTACTACCCTCAACTGGCCGAGGTTTTCGATTTGAGCACGCCGGTGCGCAAGGCCTGGGCTTTCCGCCATCATCGTGATGCCAGCCTCTACAACGTGGCCACCCGCTTCCTCACGGAAATGCGGGATTCCGGCGAACTGGCGCAATTCAACGACCGCTACTTCGGCCATGTCGATCGGCTGGACTTCGTCAGCAGCCGCACGCTGTCGCAGCACCTGGAAACCCGTCTGCCCCTGTACCGCGAGATGTTCGAAGCGGCCGGGGCGGCACAGGGCATCGACTGGCGATTGCTGGCGGCAATCAGTTATCAGGAATCGCACTGGGATGCCAAAGCAGTGAGTCCCACCGGCGTCCGCGGCCTGATGATGCTGACACGTGATACGGCCCGCTTCGTGAAGATCAAGAAACGAACCGACCCGCAGCAAAGCATCGAAGGCGGCGCACGTTATTTCCGCATGCAACTGGACCGCATTCCGGCCAGCGTGCCGGAGCCCGATCGGGTCTGGATGGCGCTGGCGGCGTACAACATGGGTTTCGGCCATCTACTGGATGCGCGTGAGCTCACCCGCGAGCTGGGCGGCAATCCCGACACCTGGGTCGACGTGCGCCAGCACCTGGAGCTGCTCAGCCGTCCCAACTGGTACCGCAAGACCCGTTACGGCTACGCCCGCGGCAAGGAAGCCGAAGTGTACGTCGGCAATATCCGCACCTACCTCGATGTGCTGAACTGGATCAGTCGCGCCCAGGAAACCGAATTGGCCGTCCCGCCGGCACCGTCGCATCCGCAGATTGCGCCGCCCGCCCCCAGACCGGTGCTCGACCTCTCCCTGCCGGTGCTGTAGTTGTAGGCTGTTGCCGATTCACCAATAATTCGCCCCCGTTTCGCCACCCCAGCTTTGCGAGCATTCCATGAGCCAATACGTTTACAGCATGAACAAGGTGGGCAAGATTGTCCCGCCCAAGAAACAGATCCTGCGGGACATTTCGCTCTATTTTCTGCCCGGAGCCAAGATTGGCGTGCTGGGTTACAACGGCGCGGGCAAATCGACACTGCTACGCATCATGGCCGGGGTCGACAAGGATTACATCGGCGAGGCCCACCCCCAGCCCGGCATCAAGATCGGCTATCTGCCGCAGGAGCCGGCCCTGGACGAGGCCAAGGATGTGCGTGGCAATGTCGAAGACGGCGTGGCTGAAATCAAGGCCCTGCTGACCCGGTTCGATGCGGTCAGCGAGGCGATGGCGGACCCGGAAGCCGATTTCGAAGCGCTGATGGCCGAGCAGGGCGAGTTGCAGGACAAGATCGAGGCGGCCGATGCCTGGGAATTGGATCGCAAGCTGGAACAGGCGGCCCATGCCCTCAACCTGCCGCCCTGGGATGCGGACGTGAGCACGCTGTCCGGTGGCGAGCGCCGCCGCGTCGCCCTCTGCCGTCTGCTCCTGTCAGAGCCTGACATGCTGCTGCTGGACGAACCCACCAACCACCTGGATGCGGAATCGGTGGCCTGGCTGGAAAGCTTCCTGTGCAATTTCAAGGGCACCGTTGTCGCGGTCACCCATGATCGTTACTTCCTCGACAATGCCGCCGGCTGGATCCTGGAACTGGATCGCGGCCATGGCATTCCCTACGAGGGCAACTACTCTTCCTGGCTGGAACAGAAGGAACAGCGCCTGGCGCGCGAGGAGAAATCCGAATCCGCCCGACAGAAAGCCATGGCCGAGGAGCTGGACTGGGTGCGCAGCAACCCCAAGGGTCGCCAGTCCAAGAGCAAGGCGCGCCTGAAGCAGTTCGAGGAATTGCAGTCGCAGGATTATCAGCGCCGCAACGAAACCCGCGAAATCTACATCCCGCCGGGTCCCCGGCTGGGTGAGCTGGTCTTCGAACTGGAGAATGTCAGCAAGGCCTACGGCGATCGGGTACTGTACAAGGATGTGAGCTTCAAGGTGCCGCGCGGCGCCATTGTCGGCATCATCGGCCACAACGGCGCCGGCAAGACCACCCTGTTCCGCATGCTCACCGGCCAGGAAAGCCCGGACAGCGGCAGCATCCGCACCGGCGAAACGGTGAACATCGCCTATGTCGATCAGAGTCGTGACGCGCTGGATGCGAAGAAAACCGCCTGGGAAGAGATCAGCGACGGCCAGGACATCATCCAGGTCGGCAACTACGAGGTGCAATCGCGTGCGTATTGCGGCCGCTTCAACTTCAAGGGTTCGGACCAGCAGAAACGCGTCGGCGAGCTCTCGGGCGGCGAGCGCAACCGCGTGCACCTGGCCAAGCTGCTGCGCCAGGGCGGCAATGTCCTGCTGCTGGATGAACCCACCAATGATCTGGATGTGGAAACCCTGCGCGCACTGGAAGAAGCGCTGCTGGAATTCCCGGGTTGCGTGCTGGTGATCTCCCATGATCGCTGGTTCCTGGACCGCATCAGCACCCATATCCTCGCGGTTGAAGATGATGGCACGGTGATCTTCCATGAAGGCAATTATCAGGATTACGCCGACGACCATCTCAAACGCAAGGGGGTCGAAGCCGGCGCCAGCGACAAGGTGAGGCACCGCAAGCTGAACTGAGGATCACCGAGGATCAGCGGGAGGGACGGCCGGCGCGGCCGTCCTGCGCCGCATCGGGCGGCAGGACAGTTTCATCCAGCAGCACCTGCCCGCCATCAATCAAGAGCCGGACCGCCTGCAAGTGCTGGCCCAGACAGGGTCCGGCCACGCACCGGCCATTCTTGATTTCGAAGCGGGCACCATGCAGGGCGCACTGGATGAACTTTCCGGAGGCATCCAGAAAGCGACCAGGCAGCCAGTCCATCGGCGCCTGCCTGTGCGGACAGCGATTGAGATAGGCGTGCAAACGCCCCTGCCTGCGCACGACGCACAGCCCGTGACCATGGGTATCGCCGGGAAAAGCCAGGCGCGCGGCACCGTCCTCAGGCAGATCCGACAACGCGCACAGGACCTGCATCAACCCGCCGCAAGACGCTCGAAACGCTGCATCCGCATCCCGTAGGCGTGGCGCTCATCAGCCGGCTGGCTGGTTTCCTCCACCAGTCGCCAGGCCGACCAGTCCAGCTCTGGAAACCAGGTGTCACCCTCGGGCTGCCCCAGCACCAGGGTGCGGTAGATGCGCCGGACCTGCGGCAGGGCCTGGGCATAGATCTGCGCCCCGCCAATCACCATCACCTCGGGCTCCTGCGCCACCAGCGCGAGTGCGGCTTCCAGCGTGCCCACAAGCTCGGCGCCTGGCGCCTGGAAATTCGCCTGCCGGCTGATCACGACATTGCGCCGTCCCGGCAGGGGCTTGCCCAGTTCATCCCAGGTTCGCCGCCCCATCAGCACCGGCTTGCCCAGCGTCATCGCCTTGAAATGCTTCAGATCAGCCGGCAGCCGCCAGGGCAGATCGCCGTCCTTGCCGATGATGCCGTTCTCGGCCACGGCCACGATCAGGCTCACGATGCACTCACTCACGGATCAAACACTCCATGCTGACCAGGCCTTACCAGACGCCGACATTCGGCATCGAAGCCCAGGGCTCGCGCGGTGGCAGCGGCTCGCCTTTCTGCAGCAATTCGATGGAGATCCGGTCCGGTGAACGCACGAAGGCCATATGCCCATCGCGTGGCGGACGGGAAATCGTCACATGGTGATCCATCAGGCGTTCACAGGTGGCATAAATGTCATCGACCCGATAGGCCAGGTGACCGAAATTTCGCGCACTGCCGTAGTCCTCCGGGTCCCAGTTCCACGTGAGCTCCAGCATCGGCGCCTTGTCGGCCTTGGCCCTTTCTACATCGGCGCCGGCGGCCAGAAAAACCAGGCTGAAGCGCCCCTTTTCGTTGTCATATCGGCTGATTTCGCGCATCCCCATGGCCTGGCAGAAAAAATACAGGGCCTTGTCCAGATCGCGTACGCGGATCATGCTGTGCAGATATTCCACCGTCGATACTCCAGCTTGTCGTCTTGGGATACGCAGCTTAACCCGTTCGCCGCGGCCACAGCATCGGGCCGTGGCATGCTGCGCCCCCTTGAGCAGCGGATCGAGATCCTGAATGAATGACAAACCCGGCCGTTCCAGCGGGCGCCGCAAATCGCGCCTCAATCCAAGATACCAATCCCTGCCCGGCCGTCATCGCGTGCACCGGACAGACGGACGGGTGTTGCGACCGGACCTGAGCTGCTGATGCCGGACTTCAGCCACCCACACGGCGCCTATTGCCGTGCCGACCTGCACTGCCACTCCACCGCCTCGGACGGCCGCCTGAGTCCCCGGGCCCTGCTCGAACAGGCCGCCGAAGCCAAGGTCGAACTGCTGGCTCTGACCGATCACGACACCACCGCCGGCCTTGCAGAAGCCGCCCTGAACGCCCGCCGTCTGGGCATAGATTTCATCACTGGCATCGAGCTTTCGGTCAGCTGGGCCGGCAAGACCCTGCATGTGGTCGGCCTGGATATCGAGCCCGACAATGCGCCGCTGCAGAAAATTCTTGCCAGGCTTCAGGCCCTGCGTCTGCAGCGCGCCCAAACCATCGCCTCGAAGCTGCATGGCCTGGGCCTGAAAAATGCTTTCGAACGCGCCCGGCAGGCCGCCGGCGGCGGTCAGATCACCCGTACGCATTTTGCCCGCCTGCTGGTCGAAGATGCGCTGGTGAGCGATCTCAAGCAGGCTTTCAAGCGCCACCTGGGCGCCGGCAAACCGGCCTGCGTCCGCATTGACTGGATCTCGCTGGAAGAGGCCATCCAGGCGATTCATGGCGCGGGTGGCCTGGCGGTGCTGGCCCACCCGCTGAGCTACAAATTCAGCGGCGCCTGGCGCCAGCGCATGCTTCAGGCCTTCAAGCAGGCCGGCGGCGACGGCCTGGAGGTCAGCTGCGGCGCGAACCAGCAGGCGCATGATCTGGCCCTGCTGACCGAACAGGCCCTTCAGCATGATTTGCTGGCCTCGATGGGCTCTGATTTTCACGCCCCGGAGCAAATCTGGTTGGGTCTCGGCCGGCTGGCGCCCCTATCCCACCGCCTGACGCCGGTCTGGCAGCGATTCGGCGCCAAAGCATCACCCGCATGAAATCACCGCGTGACCCAAGCGCAGCCGACCCCCGCCATGTCCGCATCCGGGATACGGTGCGCGCAATCCCGCCCGGCAAGGTCGCAAGCTACGGCCAGATCGCGGATCTCGCCGGCCTGCCCGGCCGCGCCCGCATGGTCGGCCGCGTGCTGGGCCTGACACCAGGAAATGCATCGATCCCCTGGCACCGGGTGCTGCGGGCCTCCGGCGAACTGGCCTTCCCTGCGTACGCGCCGGATGCCTTGCGGCAAAGCGCTCTGCTGCACGCCGAAGGGGTGGAGGTGAAGAATAACCGGGTCAATCTGCGCCGTTTTCGCTGGCAGCCAGATCTGGCCGAATTGCTATTCCGGCTCGATACCTGAGCACTGTGGGCTGACGCCGAGCTCCAGGCGCAAGCAGCCCATCGCGATGGCAGATCGACGACCACACCCGCAGCAACCTGGCTCTGGGGCCGCTAACGCCAAACGCTAAGGCGCGGCGGCGCCTCGCCGCCCTGAGCGCAGGCTGCGCCCCAGCCGCCACAGCAACAAGAACAGCAGCAGCGCCGGCGAGGTGCGTCCCAGCCCGAAATAGCCGTCATCCTCCTGGGTGGCGCTGCCATCCACCGGATTCACCCGGATCGTCACCCGCCCCTCACCCTGATTGCCTGTGCTGGCCAGCGCGGTATAGACAAAACTGTCCTCGCCGGCATAGTCCGACTGTGGCGTGTACAGCAGCACACGCCCCAGACGACTGACCGTGCCATGGGCGGGCTGGCTGAAGCCCTGAACCTGCAAGGGTGCACCACCGGGGTCCGCATCGTTGAACAGCACATCAATGGGCACGCTCCTGCCCGCATCGGTGGTCGCAGCATCATCGCCGGCACGTACCGCTGGCGCCGGCCCGAGGGTGTTGGTGATCAGTGCTGAATTATTGCCGGTATTCAGTTCGGTCAGCGTGACCCGATCGATCAACACGAACAAGGTCTGCGCCGGCTGCACCAGCAGTTCGGCAGGCAGCTGGCATTGCAATTCAAGCTCGCCGGCGCCGGCCACGCTGCCGGTGCGCTGACTCTGGATCAGCGCTGGCGCGGAAATTTCTCCATAGAAACAACGCACCCGGGCATCAAAGGCGGCAAACTGGGCAGTATTTTCGATCCCGAAGTGCAGCACGCCACTGCCGTCGGTCGCGCTACTGAGCTGCAATGAACCGGGTTTCACGCGCAGATCCGGCGCTCCGGTATCGGCCGCCGATGCGGGCGTGAACTCCAGCGGCGCACTGGGCAAGCTGGCCAGCCCGTTGGCCCCCACCGCCACCACCCGCAAGAGGTAGTTTTGCCCTGCGGTCAATGAATCCAGATTGAAATGGGCCTGCCGCGGCAGGCTGAAGCGGTGCTGGCGGCCATCGGGCGTCATCAGCAGCACCCGGTAGCCACAGATCCCGTCTGCAGCAGGGGGCGACCAGCGCAAGCTCATCAGCCCCCCCGCCTCCGTTACGGCAAGATCCGTTGGCGGCGCTGGCGCCGCCGGGTTCTGGATCAGGATGCGCGCATCCGCATAGCGCACGACAGGCAAGGACGCGCCATCCTCGGCCTTGGCGTAGAGGAAATACTCGCCGCTGGGCAGGTCGGCAGGCGGCAACCAGTCGACACTGCCATTGTCAGTCTCGACCAGACCCTCGGCGATGCGCATCCCGTCGGCGCCGGTGCCATCGGCATCGATGTACAAGGCCGCTCGCGCCACGCTGTCCGGGTCCGTGAGGCGATAGGCGATACGGATCGGGCTTGCGCCATCCCAGAGCTGATCACCACCAAAACTGCCGAGCTCAAGCTCGGGCGCCACATCTGGCAGCAGGATTTCCACCGTCAGCGCACCCAGCTCCCCGGCGTTGGCCACTTCAAGCTGATATTCGCCTGCCACAGGCTCACGCAAGGCATAGTAGGCCTCATGGCGTGTCGGGTGGTCCAGATAGACCTGCCCCAGGGCATCGGCTCCCGGGTCGGTGGGACCGATCAGCGGACGACTGGATTCGGGCTGCAGGCGCCGGCCATCGGGCAGCAGCAAGTCAAATTGCGGCAGCCCCTGGCTACCACGCACCACCACGAGCATTTCCTGTGCGGCATCCGCCAACGTGAACTCCTGCATCAGCACTTGCTCTGCACCCACCACGGGCTTGATCAATTGCTGCTGACGCCAGGATGAAAGTCGCAATTGCGGCCGCGCGGGTTTGCTCAGATCAAGCTCAAAGACCGGCCGCATCTGGTAATGATGCGCCTGAATCAGGAAACGCTGCACGCCTGCACAGCTGGCCTGTGCCGCACACAGGCGCAGATGAACATCCGCTTTTGCGGCCGGCAGTTGCAGCCCGCCCAGCAGGGGCTGCTGCATCGGCACGCTCAGCTGCCCCTGCCACTGGCCGTTGAATTCCACCTCTTGCGGCCCGGCGGTGGCCGCCAAGTTCAGGTCGCCCTGCAACAGATCCGCGATCCGCAGCCTGCCGGACAGTGCTAAGCGCCCGTCCGCAAAATACGCCTGCATCTGGTCCAGCGGCTGATTCATGAACAGGGCGCTGCCGCTGATGTCCACGCCGCCACAATGGTCGGCGCGCAGATGGCCCAGCATTTCCAGCACCCGCGCATTGCCCAGCAAGCGTTCGGCACGACCCACAATCTGCGTCGGATCATCCAGACGCAACAAAGCACTGCCAGCGAATTCCGGCCGCGCATCTGGCAGCAGCTCGGAAATGGCCAGGGCGGCCTCATAGATCTGGGCGCCGAGCGGGGCCTCTGGTGCGATCTGCAGGCCCTGTCCACGCGGCGCCCGGGTCGCTATGGCCATCCGTTCCAGCATCGGCGCCAGGGATGCCACATCCATCATCGCCTCGGCCTGAAAGCGGACGAGGCCCTCAGGATCCAGATTGACCAGCCGGCCTGCGAGCTTGAGATCCGGGGCGAACAGATCCAGCTGCAGGCTCACATCGGCCAGAGCCCAGGGTGACCAGGCCAGCGCCAACCGGCCTTGCGAGTCGAAATGCTCGCCCAGCAGACCGGCGGCGCCGCGCGCCGAAACATCGATGTCGATCAAACGCGTTCCCATGTCCGCCGCGCGCGACAGCACGATCGATTCCAGGGCCAGGTGCGGCTCCACCGCCGCCGGTCTGAGCGCTCTGGAGAACAGAGGCAGGAACGGCAATGTCGCGCCGCGCAATTCCAGGGCATCGCCCAGCACGATGAAACGGGTGCTCGCCGGATCCATCTGCAACGCCAGGCCGGCCAGCTGCAGACCGGGCTCGCCGCCGATCAACTCCAGCGCCGGCTCGACCGGCAAGGCCCGCAGCAGCCAGTCGCCCTGCCACAGGGACAGATTGAGCTGGCGTTCGCCGAGCCGGATCCCCAGTGCGCTCAGCTCACCCTGGCCCAGCGCGGTGATCGTCTGCGCCGCATGATCAATCCTGAGCGCGCCGGAATACGCCAGGATCGCCTCACCACCCACCCGGGCCAGACGCACGTTGCCGCTGGCGATCCGCAACACGCCGTCCTCGCTGCCGGCCGGATCGGTGAACTTGTCGGCAAAAACCTCGATGCTGCCGTTGACGATCTCGGACTGGCTGCCCTGCGGCTGTTCGCCAATGAAAATGCGCAAGGGCTGGCCGGCCGTGCCGTACTGGCTGCGCACGCCGAAATCATCCTGCGCCACCAGATAGTATTCCAAGCCCCGGGCACCCACTGCCGCAGCCGGAATGCTGGCCACAAAATCAATCCCGGTAGCCGCGAAATTCTGCTCGATCTCGATGAAAGCCGGCTGGCCGATACTGCGATAGAACAGGCTCGCCGCGGCGATGAAATTGCTGCTGTCCTCGATCCGGGCCCGGATCTCCACGCCCTGCCCCACCGCCGCGCTACGCACCGGGGCATGAGTGATGCGCGGCGGCAGATTCGGCAGCACGCCGATGGACAGTGGCCGCAGGGCCGGATCCGAGGCCGGCAAGCTGCTGGAGCCTGCGGCGCTGCTGACCGCGATGTAGTACGCCAGCTCGGGCGCCTCAACCGCCGCCGCCGGCACCTCGGCGGCGAACACGCCGTCGCCAACATCTGACATCGGCAGGGCGACAAAGCTGCTGGCGCTGCCGGCGCGATAGAACAGCCGCACCGCAGCCTCCTGCGGTAGATTGCGCAGCAAGGCTTGAATGCGCAGGGGCACGCCGGGCCGCTGCCCGCGCAGGCTCAATGCGGCCGTTTCCGGCAACAGGCTGATCTGCAGCGGCGCCGCCACCTGGAACTGGGTGCTGAAGCTTTCGTTGAAAGCTTCGCCATCGCGATCCACGCCTGCAATGGTCATGTCCAGCGTGCGCAGACTGCCATCCAGAGAGGGATTGTCGCTGCGGTAATTGAGCACGTAACGGGCCGCAATATCGGCACCGATCTCCTGCAGGATGGACGAGAAATCGGAACGAATGTCGAAAACTCGTCCATTGGTGGCCGCAGCAATCCGGCCGTATTCCTGGTGCCCTGCGGTCAGGCCGTAGACGCTCAGATTCTGGGCTCTCAAAGTGCCGATCAGGCTGGCCTCGTCCACCGCACCACGATCGTTATCCTCATCCGTAATCAGGATCAGCACGCGCTGGGCTGAACTGCGCCAGTGCGTCGCCCGGGCCGCCAGATCCAGGCCGTCGAAAGCGCGTTCATTGCCGCCATCGAATCGCATCTGATCGATTTGCGCGATCAGCACCGCGGGATCGGACGTGAGATTGCCATCATTGAGCAGCCGCCCGCCCGGATCGCTGAATCCGCCGCCACCACCATAGGGCAGCAAACCGACCCGGAAGTCGAACTGCTGCGCCGCCAGTTGATCGAGAAAGGCCTGAATATTGGCCTTGACCTGGGCCGCCTCGTCATCAAGGCTGCCTGAATCGTCATGCACGAACACCACATCGACCAGACGGCGGGCCGCAGCGGCCTCATCCGGGATCTGCACGTGCAGGAGATTCTGCCGCCGCGCATCCTCGTCCAGGACGAAATTGGCGGCCGCCAGCAAGGGGTGATGTTCCGGACCGCCATCAAAGGGCAGACCCTGGGCCTGGATGTCGGCGATCACATCCAGATCTGGAAATGCCCCCGCATCCACGGCCAGTTCAACCTGCCAGTCGTTCCGAACCAGGACCTTGGCAGCCGCAACGGCGGGCTTTTCCTGCGCCGGGCGGTGCAGAAAACCCGGCAGATCAAGCGCCCGAAAATGCTCCTGTAGGGTTCGCAGCCACTGCCCGCCAGCCGTCTGCCCCAGCACCTGCACGGAATATCGGCTCAGCGAGGACCTCAGCCTGAGGCGCAGGAGGCGCTGCCCGCGCACCTCGAAGGAACGCGTTTCACCACTCTCACCCTCACGATAGACCAGGTGGCTGCGGGTCTTGATCGGCCACGATCCGGGCAAGCGGATCAGGACCACGCTCGCATCCTGGGGATCCAGCGCCAGGCTCAGATCATGGGTCGCCGGCAGGGTGGAAAATTCCGCGCTCCACGCTGGCGCTGCAAGCGATAGCGCCAACAGCAACAAGAAACGGCGAATGGCTTTGGTGTCCATACATTTCCCCTTCCGCATGACGTGTGCCAGCCCGGACCGGAACAAGTGCAACAAGTTGCTGGGGATCGTCAGGCCATGCGGTCGCGCAAGCGATCGGAAAACCTTCACCTCATCTGGATTTGATTTCCTGTGCGACTCCGCTGCAAACCTAGCCAATCGGGACTTGACATCCTAAACCCGCCATGGCCTGACCTCAAGCCGAGGCAACCATCGGCGGCACCTGCCTCGCCCAGGATCGCCCAGGATCGATCAGATCGCCACACGGCTCCGCACCGCGATCCGCCTCGGGCTTGCAGAATGCGTCAACGACGCCAGGAAATTCTGCTGCCCTAGGCCTGAGCCGAGCGTGCCGCCAGCCATTCGCTGGACTCGGCCCAGACCGCGTCGGCCGCCTTGCTGCCCAGGATCACGCCCATGTGACCGCCCGGCGCGACGCGGAATTCCTTGTCCTTGGATGCGACGATCTCGACGATTCGCGCCGCAATCGCCGGCGGCACGAGATGGTCGGTTTTGCCGGCGAAGGCGAGCATCGCCGATTCGATGCGGCGGAGTTCGGCCAGGCGACCGCCAATTTCGATCTCGCCACTGGCCATCTGGTTGTCGACTGCCATTTTCACCGTCATGTCCCGGATCACGCCGCCCGGATACAGCAACATGTTGTTGAGATAGTTCGAGGTGGTGGTGTGGGACTCGACAAATTCGCGGTCCCACAGACGGGTGACCAGATCCCAGTAGGTGGTCACGCTGCCCACTGGATCGGTGAGCTTGAACGCCAGGGTGGTCGCCCAGGCCGGCGCATGCAGCAGGGCCGGATCTAGCATCTGCATCCGCAGCCGGGTGTAGCGCCGAATCAGTCGGGCCGGCATGTTTAAGGCCTGCGCCGCGCCGGCCACGATGCCGCCGCCCCGCATGTCGATCGGACTGGCCACGGTGACCAGATTGCGGATCTGCGGATCCTGATTCAGGCCCTGATGCAGCAGGCAGAGCAAGCCGCCCATGCACCAGCCCATCAGGGAGACGTCTTGCGAGCCACTGTGTTTGCGCACCTGAGCCAGGGCGGTACTCATCATGGTGTGGGCATAGTCATGCATGCCCAGACGCGCATGTTCCCTGCGTGGCTTACCCCAATCGACCAGATAGGTGCGGAAGCCCCGGGCGGCCATGTAACGCACCAGACTGCGGCGCGGCATCAGATCGAAGGTCTCGGTCGTCACCCCCAGAGGGGGTACCAGCAGCAGGGGTACCGCATGCTGCTGTCTTTGGATCGGCAACTTGCGGCCATCGCTCAGCTCGATCTCGGCTTCATCCGGAAGACCGTAATAGCGCACCGACATCGGGTCACCATCGTAAACCAGTTCGAACCAGGTGCGGCCGGATTTCACCAGACGCTCGCGCTGGAACAACCACTCCGCGCCATTGCTCAGGCTTGCGGCAGTGCGCTGATTGATCGCCAGAGCCTGGTCCAGGCCCAGCTTGAGGAGCTTATTCATGGCTCAAGGCCTCCTGCAATGCTTCCAGTTCTTCCAGCGCCAGCCCCATGTACACCGCCATGCGCTGCAGATGCGGCAGATTCTCGCGCGCCCCGCACAGGCCGACATTCCAGGTCTGCGCGTAGCGCATGAACACCAGATTCAAGGCCCCGCCCTGCAACAGCATCGGCATCGGGAAGATGGCCTCCAGCTTCGCCCCGCCCAGATAGCGGACCTCATCGCCCAAAGACAGCTGGGCAATCCCCACATTGAACATCGGCGGCAACTGATGATCGACGCCAAGCGCCTGACGCAGCAGATACGGCAAGGTATCCAGGATCGCCTCGGCCTGGGCATCGGCCGTTCGCAGCATGGCGAACTGCTGACGCGCCATTCGCAGGGAGCGCTGGATGTCCTCAAGTCGTTGCCCCTTGTTCGCCTTGTGCGTCGCCAGGGGGATGAACAGCGGACTGAGCCGATCATCCCGGCGCCCCCGGTCCGCCACCAGCGCGATCAAAGACCGCTCGGGCAAAGCGTTGAACTCGCGGAAAAAACGTCGCAGCGCGCTGGCACAAAGGTAGTACAGCAGTTCCTCTTCGCTGGCACCCAGCGCGGCGGCCAGGGGGCGCAAGCGCTCCACCGGGTACTGCTGGGTGGCGAAGCGACGCTGTCCGCTGACCCGGTCGTTGAGCGCCGAGCGCGGCACGGGCTGTCCATCGCCCCGCCGGAATGCGTCCCCGCCCAGGCGCTGGCCCAGACTGCGTAACAGCGCCGGCCACGGCGCCTGCGAGTTCTCGGCGGCGCGGCGGCGCGGCAAAGCCTGCTGCCATAGCGGCCGGATCTCATCATCATCGGCCAGCGTGCCCAGCATGACCTTGAGCGCCTGCAGGATGGTCGGCGCGTCCAGCAGCACCGCGTGCAACTTGATGTACAGCGCGAAGCGTCCGCCCTGCAGCCCTTCGATCAGATGCACCTCCCACAGGGGCTTGCCAAGATCCATCGGGTGCGCATGCAGACGTGAGACCAGTTCCCCCATCTGCCGCTCGCCACCAGGCGCCGGCAGGGCCGAATGGCGGAAGTGGTAATCGATGTCCAGTTCATCCACCGGCTCCAGCTTCGCCCGGGCCAGCAGCCCGTGTCCGCGCCGTAGCCGGCAATTCCATGGCTCCACCGCCTCGCCATGGGCACGCAGGCGCCGCGCCAGTTGCTGAACGAAATCGGCACCGGCGCGCGACGGTGGCTGAAAGTACAGCAGACCGCCGACATGCATGGGTGTCGCCTGGCTCTCCAGCGTCAGCCAGGCCGATTGCATCGGATGGATCGTGAATTCTTTCATGCGCCCATGGTAGTCAAATTCACTCGCTGCCGGGAAAGCATTTCAGCCCCGCCCTACCCTCCTGTATGGCGCACAATCGAGCACATGAGGCACCGGTTGCGGCCCCCGGATTGCTTACGTAGCGCGACGCCCTGATCAATTTTCTGGCGTGCGGACTCGCGCCGGCGCCTACCGGATCCGGGCGCAAACAGCAACCGGCCAGCTGGACTTGAGGCAAATAAATTGATAAGATCTTCGGCCCTTGCGAGCTAGATCAAACGCGATCTTAATATTCGCATTCAATACTGCCGGCATTCCAATGCCATTGCAGCCAGCACATGCGGCCTGAATTCAATCTGAATCAGAGCCGGATGAAAGAAGAATTAATTCCGGATTCCAGGCGGCCAATCCGGAGCGGAAGACATCAGCACATTGCGTGCGGTCGCCGCCGGAGTCAAATCCGGCACTGAGCGCGAAACATTGAGGATAACGCGCCAACGATTCATACAAAACGGATGCTCGAGCCTGCTAAACAGGCTTGACCAAAAACAAAAGTGACGAATACAGAGCCACCTACCGAAACTGCTTCCAACATCAAATTAAGAACGCCCACCGCCGCAGACGGCCCCGCGCTGCATCAGCTGATCAAGCGCTGCCAGCCGCTGGACGAGAACTCCCGCTATTGCAATCTGCTGCATTGCAGCCACTTTGCCGACACCTCGGTTGCTGCCTTCATGGGGCCTGACATGGTCGGCTTCATTTCCGGCTATCGCATTCCCAATCAACACGATACCTACTTCCTCTGGCAGGTGGCCGTCGATCAGAGAGCCCGCGGCCAGGGTCTGGCGCGACGCATGATCCAGCACATCCTGCACGCCCCCGCCGCGACCGGACTGCGCTTTCTGGAAACCACGATCACCCCGGACAACGCTGCCTCCTGGGCGCTGTTCCGAAGCTTTGCCCGCGATCTGGGAGCCGAATTGAATTCCCAACTCCACTTCGAATGCCAGACCCATTTCGATGGCGCGCACGATGACGAACATCTGCTGCGCATCGGCCCATTTACCACCCCTTCCTGAGCCCATATACATCATGAAAATCTTTGACGAAATCGAATCCGAAGTTCGCAGTTATGCCCGCGCCTTTCCGCGCCTTTTCAACAAGGCCCAAGGCGAGTTCTTATTCGATAATGATGGCACCCGCTACCTGGATTTTCTGGCCGGCGCGGGCACCCTGAATTACGGCCACAATCATCCGGTCTTCAAACAGAAACTGCTCGAATATATTGAAGCCGATGGCATCACCCATGGTCTGGATCTGCACACCAAGGCCAAGGGCGAGTTTCTCGAAACCCTGAACGAAAAAATATTCAAACCGCGTAATCTTGAATACATCGTGCAGTTCACCGGCCCGACCGGCACCAATGCGGTTGAGGCGGCGATCAAGATCGCTCGCAACGTCAAGGGCCGGGAGACCATCGTCGCTTTCACCAACGGTTTTCATGGCGTGTCTCTGGGTTCGCTGGCCCTGACCGGCAATTCCCATCATCGTGGCGCCGCCGGCGTCAGCCTGAACGGCGTGGTCCGCGCACCGTATGACGGCTACCTGGGCGAAGACATCGACACCACCGCCTACCTCGACAAGTTGCTGTCGGATTCCAGCAGCGGTGTGGATCTGCCGGCGGCTGTGATCGTCGAAACCGTGCAGGGTGAGGGCGGCATCAATGTGGCCAGCCTCGACTGGCTGCGGCAGTTGGAAGCGGTCTGCAAGGCGCATGACGTCTTGCTGATCGTGGACGACATCCAGGCCGGCTGCGGCCGGACCGGTCACTTCTTCAGCTTTGAGGAAGCCGGCATCAAACCGGATATTGTCACCATGTCGAAGTCACTGAGCGGCTACGGCCTGCCTTTTGCGGTCGTGCTGATGAAACCCGAACTCGACCAGTGGCGACCCGGCGAACACAACGGCACCTTCCGTGGCAACAACATGGCCTTCGTCACCGCCAAGGCCGCCATCGACCACTTCTGGTCGGATGACCGCTTCGCCAAGGATATCCAGCGCAAAGGGGAGTACGTCAGCAAGCGCCTGAACAAGCTGGTCAATGACTATGGCAACGGCAATCTCACCGCCACCGGCCG
This sequence comes from Oceanococcus sp., assembly GCA_041619555.1. Lineage (GTDB taxonomy): Bacteria > Pseudomonadota > Gammaproteobacteria > Nevskiales > Oceanococcaceae > Oceanococcus. The sequence continues at coordinate 16,597 of JBFKDQ010000039.1, forward strand.
CGGACTGTTCCAGGGCCTGAACTGCGTCAGCGGCGACCTCGCCGGTCAGATCACCAGTGCCGCGTTCAAGAAGGGCCTGATCATCGAAACCAGCGGCGCCGACGACCAGGTTGTCAAATGCCTGTGCCCGCTGATCATTTCCGACGAGAACCTCAAAGCCGGCCTGGACATCCTGGAATCCAGCGTGGCGGAGATCCTGACCGCCAGCAATCCCGTGCCCGAAGAACGTGATTTCTTTGACGCCGCCTGAATCCACCCCTGATCCATGTCACAAACCACTTCGATACTCCCCACTCCCAAGAAACCGTTGGTCCCAATGAAAAACAAGCACACGGTCGAAAAGATTGGCGGCACATCGATGAGCGATTATGCTGCGGTGCGCGACAGCGTCGTCCTGCAGCAGGGTCGCCTGGCCGATCCGTATCAACGCATTTTTGTCGTCTCCGCCTATGGCGGGATGACCGATTTGCTGCTGGAAAGCAAACACACCGGCAAACCCGGCGTGTTTGCCCTGTTCGCCAATGCGGACCAGGACGCCGACTGGTCCGCCGCGCTGGATCACGTCCGCGAGCGCATGCAGGCGATCAATGCCGAACTCTTTGACGACGACCTGCTGCTGTCGCGCAGCAACAGCTTCATCGGCGAACGCCTGGACGAAGCCCAGCGCTGCCTGACCGACCTGCAGCACCTGTGCGAACACGGTCACTTCGCCCTGGACACGCATCTGCAGACGGTGCGTGAAATGCTCGCCAGCATCGGCGAGGCTCATAGCGCCTTCAATACCGCCAGCCTGCTGCGGCGCGATGGCATTCGGGCGCGTTTCGTCGATCTGTCCGGCTGGAGTGCGGCCGAACACCTGAGCCTGGATGAGCACATCCTGCAGGTTTTTGCCGACATCGACCTGGCCAGCGAACTGCCCATCGTCACTGGCTATGCCCACTGCGACGGCGGCCTGATGGCCCAGTTCGATCGCGGCTACTCGGAGATGACCTTCAGCCGCATCGCGGTGCTGACCGGCGCCCGCGAGGCCGTGATCCACAAGGAATACCATCTCAGCAGCGCCGATCCGCGCGTGGTCGGCGCGGACAATGCGGTACCGATCGGGCGCACCAATTACGATGTCGCCGATCAGCTCGCGAACCTGGGCATGGAGGCCATCCACCCCCGTGCGGCCAAGGGTCTGCGGCAACACGACATCCCCTTGCGGGTCAAGAACACCTTCGAGCCCGAGCACGGCGGCACCTTGGTCACCTGCGAATACGTCAGCGAAACACCCTGCGTGGAGATCATCGCCGGCCGGCGCAATGTCTATGCGGTGGAATGTTTCGACCAGGAAATGACCGGCCTGATCGCCCACTATGACGGCGAGTTCCTCAAGGCCACGCAGCGCTTCCGCGCCGGCATCGTGACCAAGGACATCAATGCCAACACCATCACCCACTACCTGTCGACCAATCTGAAGACGGTCAAACGGATCCGCTGCATGCTGGAAGAAACCTTTCCGGAAAGCGAGATCCAGGTCCGCAAGGTGGCCATCGTTTCCGCCATCGGCAGCGACATGAAAGTACCCGGCATGCTGTCCAAGGCGGTGGCCGCCCTGGCCGAAGCCGGCATCAGCATTCTGGCCATGCATCAGGCGATGCGTCAGGTCGACATGCAATTCGTGATCGACAGCACCGACTACGAGGCCGCAGTCAAAAGCCTGCACCGCCATCTGGTCGAAATTCACGACCACGGCGACGCCATCTGCGCAGCCTGATCAACACAACTCGGAGCCCGTCCGGTGATCTTAAGCTTTCTTGTCTTCCTGGCGGCCTTCGTGCTGATCGGCCTGAGCTCCAGCCTCGCTTCGCGTGGCACCAAAGCCGACTACTACCTCGCCAGCCAGGCCATCCCGCCCTGGCTGGTGGGTCTTTCGGCGGTCGCCACCAATAACAGCGGCTACATGTTCATCGGCGTGATCGGTTACACCTATGTCACCGGTCTGGCCTCGATCTGGCTGATGCTGGGCTGGATCGCTGGCGACCTGCTGGCGTCCCTGCTGGTTCACCGCCAGCTGCGCGAGGCCAGCGAACGCAGTGGCGAGGTCAGCCTGGCCGGAGTGCTGGCTGCCTGGCACGGCGATCCGCAGCGGCATTGGCAACGCCTGGCGGGCGCGGCCTCCCTGCTGTTCCTCCTCGCCTACACCAGCGCCCAGCTGGTCGCCGGCAGCAAGGCTTTGCATGTGCTGTTCGATTGGCCGATCTGGGCCGGTGCGGTGATCGGCGCGGTGCTGGTGGCGTCCTATTGCATCGCCGGCGGCATCCGCGCCTCAATCTGGACCGATGCGGCGCAATCTTTCGTGATGCTGGGAGCGATGGGACTGCTGCTGTGGACCGCCACCCAGAGCCTTGGCGGCCCGGGCGGCGCGCTGCAGGCCATGGGCGAGGTTGAAGGCTTTCTCGACTGGTTCCCCAAGGATCTGGCCGTGCCAGGCTTGGCGGGCGGCCTGATCTTCGCGCTGGGCTGGCTGGTCGCCGGCCTGTCGGTGATCGGCCAGCCGCATATCATGGTTCGCTTCCTGACCCTGGACAGCCCGCGCAGCATGCTGCAGATGCGCCTGTGGTATTACCTGTGGTTCACCGCTTTCTATGCCATGGCCACCGCAGTTGGCATGCTTTCACGCGTGCTGCTCAGCGACACCGGCAACTTCGATGCGGAACTGGCCTTGCCGACCATGGCGATGAATCTGCTGTCTCCAGCTCTGGTCGGTTTGATTCTGGCCGGCATTTTCGCCGCTACCTTATCCACTGCGGACTCCCTGGTTCTGAGCTGTTCGGCCACCCTCACCCATGACCTGCTGCCGCGCAAGATCGAGAAAACCTGGCTTCTCAAGCTGGCCACGATCGCGATCACCGCACTGGCCCTGCTGTGGGCCCTGGCGAACACCCAATCGGTGTTCAGCCTAGTGATCCTGTCCTGGTCGGCACTGGCCTGTCTGTTCGGCCCCATCGCCCTGTGCCTGGCTTTCGGTGGCCGCCCCTCGCAGACCCAGGCCATCGTGATGAGCGCAAGCGCCTTGGCCACCGCCCTGCTCTGGCGCGCATTGGACTGGCACGGCCTGCTGTATGAAGGCCTGCCCGGCCTGCTTGTCGGCCTCGGCGTGTATCTGCTGTGGCCGGCCACCGCGCGGGCGCAACTGCGCAGCGTCACGGATACCGATTAAAGTCTCCCACCCGCCCCGTTTTCAAGCGACCGCGACCATGAAACCAAGCCTTGCCGAACGTGACCTGGCCTGCATCTGGCACCCCTGCACCCAGATGAAGGATCACGAAACCCTGCCATTGATCGAGGTCGCACGCGGCGAAGGGGCCTGGATCGAGGACACCGCCGGCAAGCGCTACCTCGACATCATCAGCTCCTGGTGGGTGAACATCTTCGGCCACGCCCACCCGTATATTGCCCAGGCCCTGAGCGAGCAGGCCAACAAACTTGAGCATGTGATTTTTGCCGGCCACACCCATGAGCCGGCGGTGACCCTGGCCGAGCGCCTGCTGCGCCTGGCGCCACCGGGTTTCGGCAAGGTCTTTTTCGCCGACAACGGCTCGGCGGCGATCGAAGTGGCGCTGAAGATGAGTTTTCATTACTGGCGCAATCGGGGACAGACGCGTAGCCGCTTCATCAATCTGAGCAATGCCTACCATGGCGAGACCCTGGGCGCGCTGAGCGTCGGCGATGTCGCCTTGTACCGGGAAACCTATCAGTCCCTGCTACTGGACGGCATCTGTGTCAGCGGGCCGGACAACTATCTGCGTGAAGAAGGGGAAAGCCCGCAAGAGCACGCCCGTCGCAAGCTGCAGGAGATGCGCGCCGCCCTGGAGCAGAACGGCCATGAGGTCTGCGCCGTCATTCTGGAGCCCCTGGTGCAATGTGCCGGCAACATGCGCATGCACGATGCTGAATACCTGCGCGGCCTGCGCGCCCTGTGCGATGAATTCGAGGTCCACCTGATCGCCGATGAAATCGCCGTCGGCTTCGGCCGCACCGGCACGATGTTCGCCTGCGAGCAGGCGGACATCCGCCCCGATTTCATGTGTCTGTCCAAGGGACTGACCGGCGGCTGGCTGCCGCTGGCGGTGGTCCTGACCGACAACGAGGTGTATGACGCCTTCTACGACGAATACCAGACCCTGCGCGCCTTCCTGCACTCCCATTCCTATACCGGCAATCCGCTGGCCTGCGCCGTGGCCAATGCCACCCTGGACCTGTTCGAGTCCCAGGACACGATCCGCCACAACCGCCAGCTGGCGGCCTGCATGGCGCAGGCCGCCGCCCCGCTCATCGATCATCCACATGTGGCCGATGTGCGGCAAAGCGGCATGATCCTGGCCATCGAGATGGTGAAGGACAAGGCCAGCCGCACGCCCTATGACTGGAAGGAAAGACGTGGGCTGCGGGTTTATCGCCATGGCCTGGAACGCGGCGCTCTGCTGCGTCCGCTGGGCAATGTGGTGTACTGGATGCCACCGTACGTGATCAGCGAAGAAGAGATCCGCTGGATCGCAGACATCACCGCCCAAGGCATCGATCTGGCCTGCGCCGAATCCTGACCAATTGGCCTGATTGGGCGTTGATCAGTCCGCTGGACTCAAACGACACAAAAACCGCGTTTCCGCTGCACGACCTCGCCGTGGCAGCCCGCTCTTCACCGAAAATTTGCACGTAAAGGCGTTAACTCCCGGGCAAACTGGCCACCCCGAGAGAAACATGATGAGAAATCGCCTTGCCCTGCTGTCCGCGTTGTTGATCGGAGGCCATGCCTGGGCTGCCGAACCGGCCAGCGGCAGCCTGTCCCTGGACAATCCGGAAATCAGTTTCGTCTCCGGCCCCTCGCTGGTCTCGGATCCCGCCACCGGTAACTGCCCCGATTCGCCCCAGTGTGACCGCTTCGATCTGAGCGTCGAACTGCCGGCGGATTTCGCCACGACCAATCCCAGTGCGACGATCAAGATCTACCTCACGGCGGCGCTTCCGGCAGAGGACTATGACCTGTTCCTGCTCGATGACAGTGGCGCCCAAATCAACAATTCGGGCAACGCACCGCCCTCGGCCGAGACCATCATCGCGCCGGCCGGTGGCGGCTCGACGCAGTTCAGAGTGGAAGTCCTGCCCTTCCTGGTCGCCGGTGGCAGCGCCAATGTCACGATCAGCCTGCAGGTGCCGACCGAGACCGGCGGCGGTGGCGAGCCACCGACCCTGGCCAGCGGCCTGCCCCCTCGTTTTCACTATTTCCAGTCACCCAATGGGGTGGCGAACGGCGCCGGCGAGCCCACTCTGGGCTACAACCCGGCCAGCGGCAATGCGATGTTTGTCGCCGGACTGGAGGTTGATCGGGTGAGCTTCGCGGAAAATACCGGCGCCGTCGATGCCGCCGGCAATCCACTGCCGGAAAGCTGCGAACCGACCTGGGTGCACACACCCTATGAGCTGAACGTCAACACCCTGGACCCGATTCTGGAGACCGAACAATCGGTCGGCCGCACCTTCCAGTCGCAACTCTCCGGCGCCAACAGCATTTTCTCCTTCACCGATGATGATGGCGACACCTGGATCCCGGCGCAGATCGGCCCGCCCAATGGCGGCGCCGACCACCAGAGCGTCGGCACCGGCCCCTACTCGGAGAATTACCTCGGACTCGCCAATCCGGACGGCTACGCGGTGTATTACTGCTCGCAGTCGATTGGCGCGGCGTTCTGCGCCCGCTCCGATGACGGCGGCCTGAGCTTCGGCCCCGGCATCCCGATTTACAGTCCGACGCTGGATTGCGGCGGCGACATCGGCGCCCTGCATGGTCATGTACAGGTGGCCAACGATGGCACGGTGTATGTGCCTTTCGGCTCTTGCGGCGACCAGCAGGCGGTTTCGGTCTCCGAGGACAGCGGCCAGACCTGGTCGGTCAAGATCGTACCGGAAACCAGCGGTGGAGATGATCCCGGCGTTGGTGTGGCCAATGATGGCAGCGTCTATTTCTGCTACGTCAACGACCAGGACTACCAGCCTCGCGTGGCGGTTTCCCGCGACAAGGGCGACACCTGGGAAAACTATCGTGAACTGGGCCTGGAACACGACATTGAATACGCGGTGTTCCCGACCGCGGTAGCCGGTGACGGCGATCGGGCGGCCTGCGCCTGGCTCGGCTCGGACGACCCCTCCCCCGGCGCCACCGCATCAAACAGCGATTACCAGGGCATCTGGTATCCGTATGTCTCGATGACCTACGACGGCGGCGAGAGCTGGCATACGGTGAATGTCTCACCCAAGGATCCGGTCCAGGGCGCAGGCGGGATTTGCCTTTCCGGCACCACCTGCGGAAGCAACCGCAATCTGCTCGACTTCAACGACATCGTCATGGATGACAAGGGTCGGGTGCTGTTCGGCCATGCCGATGGCTGCATCGGCACCTGTGTCGGCAATCCGCTGAAAAACACCTTCTCCGACAATGGCGTGATCGCACGCCAATCCGGTGGACGCTCTCTGCTCTCCGCCTTTGACGCCGAGCTGCAGGCCACGCGATTCAATGGCAACACGCCACTGGCGCCGGCCGCGGCCTGCATCCGCAGCGAGCTGTCTACCCGGACAACGATCGAGGCCGACTTACGCTGGAATGCCCCGGACGACGGCGGCGCCAGCATCCTGGCTTACGAGGTTTATCGTGCGACCGATCCGGCCGGACCGTATCTGATGGTCGGCATGACCGACGGTCGCGAGCGCTTCGTCGACGGCAGCACGGATCCTGCGGTGGAGAATTACTATTACAAGGTGGTTGCTATCAACTCCACCGGCAATAGCGGCGACAGCAATGTCATCGCCTTGCCAGTGGCCGAAATCGAGGAGGTGGACACCTGTCTGCTGCCGGGCGAGATCATCGCCCTGGATGCGATCGGCGACGGTGCCGCGGATGATACCGATATCGAGTATCTGGCCGTGGCCGAACCGCCGGAACTGGCCGGATTCTTCGCCCTGACCTACAAACTGGTGAATTTTACCGCCGGCACCCCACCGGTCAGCGCCTTCTATCCGCTGCTGTTCCAGGATCTGCGTGAGGCCAATCGCTACATCGCGCTTGACGTCACCACCGGCCTGCCCCGCCACGTTTACGGAACCTTCGTTGACGAAGCCGCTGGCGTTCTGGTCTTCAACGAGGAAGGCACCCTGGATCCCCGCAGCAGCGTGGGAAGTGACGGCACCATCGTGCATGTGGTCCCGGCCGAGTTCTTCGGCACCCCAGCACCCGGCGAAGTGATCACCGGATTCGATGCGCGGGCCAGAGTTGGTGCACCCAGTGCCCCGAGCCGTGATACGGCCGGTCCTGGCGGCTATGTCGTACGCGGCAGTGTGGATTGCTCCACATCACGCAGCGACGAACTTACCCTGGCGCGCCTGCAAGCCTCACGCACTGGCGGCGAAGCCCCGCTGGAGATCATCTTCACCCTGGGTGGCCAGGCGGCCGGCGATGCAAGCCTGGATGAGTTCAGCATCAGCTTCGGCGATGGCAGCACCCGCAGCGGCGACTTTGCCGGGCAGGCCAGCGTCACCCAGCGTTACACCTACACCCAAGCGGGCGCCTACTCGGTCCGTCTGACCGTCACCGACAGCGCCGGCACCACCAGCGCCAACCGGGCGGAAAAGATGATTGAAGTCCGCCAGGCCGGAGAAGCACCAAGCACCGGCGGCGGCGAAACCGGCGGCAACAGCGCACGCAAGCCCGGTGGTGGCGCCCTGTCGCCGCAATGGCTGCTCCTGCTGGGTCTGCTGGGACTCGGCCTTGGCATGAATCGGCGGCAACGCCGCATGTAAGAGACGGATCGGGTTCGGTGCAGGCTTAAGCGCCTGCCCTTCCCGATCCCTTCGCAGGAATCAGGGCGCGGCCTCGGTCGCGCCTTTTTGCGTCAACTGCAATAAATAATGCCCCCGTGCGACCGCGACCGGGGTTGCCTCCTGCCGTTGCCAGCAGCGAATCTGCACCTGTGCCACGCGTCGCCCCTGACGCAGCACCTCGCAGCGGGCGAAGCAGTCTCGGGCTCTGGCCGAACGCAAGTAATCGATGGCGAAATCGATGGGGCTGGGCACCCGCCCCTGGTCTTCGGTCATGCCGAGCCAGATCAGGGCGGCGTTCTCCATGAAGCCGCCGATGACGCCACCGTGGATCGCCGGCAGCCTGCGGTTGCCCACCAGTTCCGCGCGAAAAGGCAGGTGAAAGACCTCGTCTTGCGAGTCGAATTCGATCCCAAGACGGGCGGCATAGGGGATGCGGCCACGCAGATCGGCGAATGCAGGAGACAGGAATTCAGCCATGCTCAGCGACCGCGGAACGGCGGCTGGCGCCGCGCATGAAGGTGGCGCGCGCCATCGCGGTGATCTCTTGCGGCTCTTTCTGCCAGACCTGGGCGGACACGAAAACGATCTGCCGGCTGATCCGGTCAATTCGCGCATCGACAAACAGATCTAAATCGGCCACCGCCGGACGGTGGTAATCCATACGCAGATCCAGGGTCGCGATGGCTTCCATCCGTTCGAAGCCACTGAGCACCGCCGCTCCCAGGGCGGAGTCCACCAGACTGAACTGCACCGAGGTATGGATCAGGCCTTGTTGCGGATCGCCGAGCAGCCCGTGCGCATAGGGTTGCCGCATGCGCACCTCGCCCCGACCGATCCGAACAATTTCCTGGCCCAGGGCGCTGCTATGCGGAAGTGAGGCGACGTATTGGCGCAGCAAGATCTGGGCATTGTCGGACTGAACCACGGCGGGCATCTGATGTGTGAGGATCTCTCACCATAGGCGATCTGCGGCAGAAATCCAGCCCCATTGGGCCTGCAGTGACAAATGGGCCTGGGGGCTTGCGCTCGCGCCGGGACTGCAGCGACGGCACTCCGGCACAAGCATGGTTTTCGAATTTCAGAACCGGGCGCTGATCTGCACCTGAAGGACCCGCTCCGCCACCGCAGCGCGCTTGCCACCACCGAACCAGTAGCCGTATTCCATGCTGAATCTCCAGCGCTGCATCGCGGCATGGGCGCCATCAGGATTCACCACCAGCTGCGGCACCAGACTGATGAAACGATCGCCCTCTTCGGTGCGCACCTGCTGCAGGGAGGCCCCCAGCGTCCAGCGCTGCACCTGCGCATGCTCGGCGCCGGCAAATGCATTCAGGGTTTTGCGTACGCCCTTGCCATTCGGACGATTGCGGCTGTAGACATTCAAATGCAGGCCGCCTGCCGAGGCGATGCGGTAATCAACGCCGAGACCGTTCTTGATCCGGCGCAGGGCCCCACGATCACGGCTGAGCTCGCCGATCATGCCGGCGGTGGTGCGACGCTCGGCACTCGCCATGCCACGCCCTTCCTCACCACGCGCCATCCAGCGCTGCACGACCGCATTGCCGGTGATGGTTTCGGACCAGCCCGAGAACACATAGGCCACTGGATCTTTCTTGGCCTCTGCGGCCTGCCCGGCCACCGGCAGCAACAACAGGCCGAGCACGGCGCTCAGGCAACGGATCGGGCGAATGGCGATGAAAGTGAAAATGTTCATGGTCTGCTGGCTCCGGAAAACGCTTCATGACCTCCCACAGGTCTGGCGTCTTCTCTTTGTGTTGCAGCCATTTAACGCCAGCGGGCGTCAACAAAATGTCATCCTTGCAGAACTCGTGCCACGCACGAGGTCAATGGGCGCCATTCGCACCTCGCCAGCCCGTTTTTCTACGGCATGACAGCCAGACCAGCCTTTTTCGGCAGGCTGCATGGCCATCGCGTCGATTTTTCGCAGGCAGAAAAAAGCCCGAACCATGGTTCGGGCTTTTGCGATGAGATGTAAAAGACCTAAGCCGGACGACGGCGGCGCGCCGAGCCGCACAACAGCAGGGCCAGACCCAGCCAGCCCAGGCTGCCACCTCGACCAAAGCCACTGCCGTCATTGATCGGCGCCGGGTTCGGTGGCGTCGTGGGCACCGGCGTCGGCGCCGGACCGGAGTCGCCGGGCGGGGCGATGACAAATCCATTGGCACAGAAATCATTGCCCTGGATCCGATAGTCGAAATACCCCGCCTCTTCGGTCAGGACGTTCGAACCCGACGCGCCCGGTGTGGTTTCCGCATAGACCTGCAGCAGAACGTCGCCGTTATCCACGCCCAGACGGGCCTTGTCCACGACCAGGGTCACCGCCCCGTCGCTGCCGTAGCTCGCACCATCCAGCGGCCCCAGATCCTCGCTGCCGTCGAGATTCCCGGTTCCGGGATCCGGAATCAGGCGTTCCAGGCTGGAACTGCCCGCGGTCAGATTCAGGCGGAAACGATCCCGATTCGGCGCCACATCGAAATAAACCGAGAACGAAGACCCGTTCTGATCCGGCGGCAGGGCAATTTCCGTGGCCAAGGTAACGGCCAGCATCCCAGGCTGGTCTTCGGGCTCGGCGACGAACACCTCGGTCAGATCACGACCACCCGACCGCGCTTCGGATTCGCCAAGCTGGTCGATGGCCATCAGACGACCGGGCAAAGTGCAGGCATCCGCCAGACGCGGCCGATTGGCGTTCTCGGCCAGCGCCAGCTGATTGCCGCGCGCGCCCTCACCCTGCGCATTCACCGCGCTGACCTCATAATAATAGGTGAGTCCCGGGTTCAGCCCCAGATCCAGCAAGGAGGTCTTGTTGCCCACGCTGGCATGCAGGCTCAGGGCATTCGCACTGGTGCCGCGATACACCTGATAGCTTTGCACCGCACTGCCGCCATCATCGGTCGCCGGCCATTCAATCACCGCGAAATCATTGCTGCGATAGCCTTCAATCCGCGGTGCGCCAGGCACCCGCGGCTCGACCGGATCAAATGCAGCCAGCAGGCGCGGCCCGCCCGACTGCCGGGCAATCACAGTCTGATCGCTGAAAGTCGGATGCGACCCGGCGCCACAGCCGCCAATACAGCCATCTTCGTATCCCACCAGGATGCGACCCTCTTCGTCGATCACCGCATCGAAGAAGTCCAGCAGATTGCGGCAGAAGCCGCCACTGCACAACCCGCCGCGCTGGATGGGATCGACACTGGCATTGGTCACGTGATAGGTCTTGCCCTGATCGAAAGTGCTGGCGACATACAGATGCCATGCGCCGGGGAAGGCCTCGCCATTCGGGTCGCCATCACCGGTGTAGGTGGTGGCAAAAAAGGCCACCGCGGCACGATCCGGATCACCGGCCACCGCGGCCGGGAACTCGGCGGCGGTGAGGCCGGCCAGCGCGCCCAGATCCACATCATCCTGCCAGCTCAGGCCACGATCCACGCTGCGAACCATGTGCATGTGGTTGTCCAGCGCACTGACATACCCCATGTAAATGGAATTGTCGCTCGCAATGCCGATGGAAGGATCGGAGCCATGACCACCGGAGCCGAGTGCCGCCGTATTGACCGGGCGGATTTCCCAGGTCACCCCGGCATCTTCGGACACGGCTATGGCCGGCCGTGAATTGGCGGCATCCACCAGACCCGACGGGCAGCCGGAAATCGGCACGTAAACAATGCCGTCACCGGAGACCTTGATGTGGCCGTGCAGGCCCTGACAGTCGGCCAGGGTGTAGATCGGCACGCCGGCACCAAAGGTCACGCCGCCGTCATCGGAACGCGAGCAGAACACCAGCGCCACATCCTGCGAACAGTAGTACACCGCATTAGGATACAGCGGATGCGGAATCAGGGCGCCATTGCCTTCGACCGGATACGGCCCCACGCCCAGAGACTGGTGGTCGGCGCCCGAGCGGAAACCGCCGCCCTGGCTGGGCTGCCAGCTCTCGCCGTCATCATCGCTGTATTCGGTGAGACTGTTGCCCTCGCCCACAATCAGCTGTTGGGCGAAAACCCGACCGGTAGCGCGATCGGCGACCAGAATCGGATCCGAGGTGGCCTGGCTGTTCAGGGTGCCGCTTTTCAGCTCCCAGGTCTGCTGCGCCGGTGAGGTGGAGTCGTCCAGCTGCAGGCGCATGGTTTCAAGAAAGCCCAGGTAGAAGATGCTGCCGGTGTTGCTGTTCACGTCCACCGTGGCCTCGCCACCGAACATGCCAAAACCCTGCGCTGCATAGTCCGGCGCGTAATTGTGGAAACGCGGCGCCAGACCTGCGGCATTGCCGGTGCCGGCGACCGGCGAATTGTCCGCATCCTTGCTCGTGGCGGACAGGGTCAGACGACCGCGGTAAGGGGTCTGCTCGGCAGCGGCAAACGCACAGGCCACCGCCTCGAACACGCCGGCGGCCGGATTCTGCAGGGAAACCTCCTCGAACGGAGAGCCGCCGTCGCTGGAGCCCGCGGTACTGCCATCCTTGATGACCGAAAGCACCAGATCCGAGCCCGCGGTCTCCCATTCGATACGGAAGGTCGCGGACAGCGCAATCGCATCGTAGGCGCCGGCCGGCACGCCAAGATTGATCGTATGGGTGTCATAAAAACCTTCCGAACCCGGCAGATCGCAGGTATTGGTGCCGGCGCCGATCGCGCCCGGCTGGGCGGTGCCGGTCCATTCCAGAACAACCACTTCACCCGCCGTCGTGGGGATGGTGACATCCTGTGATGCGGGCTCTGCGGCCCATCCGGAAAAGGCAGTCAGGGCCAGCAAGAGCATGGCCGGTGGGGTGCGCTTCACATCCAATCTCCTAAAATTCAGCTGCGTACTATAGTTCATTGATGCAGTCTTGCCCGCACGAAGGCTGCATAGGCGCGGGCAAAATCGGCCAGACCGTCATGCGGCGGCTTGGCCCGCATTTCCACCGCGACCGGACCGATCAGAAAGCCGACATACTGGTTCTGGTAGATAAAGCCATCGTCACCAAGCGAAAGTTTTTCCGTCATGGCCAGCGCTTCGGGCATGTGGCGACCACGAAATCGCCGCCCTGCTTCCGCCGCATCGGGGTACACATCGACGCGCACACGGTAGCGTCCGCCATCGGCGGTTTCGTAGCGAAACTGCCCGCTGCTATCGATGCCACTGCTGCGCAAGGCCTGGACGGTGGCCTCGCTCAGACCCTGACCGAACTCGTCCTTACCATTGGCGGCCAGGGCCCTGACCGAACTCGACTTGATCCGGGCATCCGCTTGTTCCGGCATGCGGAAATCCGCCGCGGTGGGCGGTGCGGGCTGACTGCAGGCCGCAAGGAGGACAATCAGGGCACTCAGGATTACGCGCATCGGTCTTTATACCTTAAAAGTGGTTTTTCGATCGCCCACCACGAAGCGGCCGCGATCCCCAGCACCGCTAAAAGATACACCGGCAGCCAGAGCAGCAGACTGGCATACAGCCCCCAGCCGGTGGCCTCATGGATGACGAAAACCAGCGGTGACAGCAGGTGGGCCAGGGGGAAGTGCCATAGATAGGCGGCGTAGGACACCCGCCCCACGGCTTGCAATGGCCGACAGCTCAACAGCACCGCCGCAGGCCTGGCCCAGACCAGATGAGCAATGCAGGCGGCGGACGCCAGATTGATCAGACTGTAGCCCCAGATGTAGTGTCCGCGCTCCGGCAAGCCATTGGGCAAGCCCAGGGTCAGATACGCGCCAAACTCCTGGGCGGGCGACCACAGCAGGCCGGTTTGCAGCACCCCGGCAACAACCGTGCATACAACGAGCAGCAGGGCCAGCCCACCGGCATACCGCCGCAAGATTTGCGGAATGCAGTGCAGGATCGCTCCACAGGCAAAGGCATCCAGGTGTGAAAGCGTATTGATGCCCACCAGATAGCCCCGGGTCGCACTTCCGCCCCAGTTGGTCACGCCCAGCGCGGCGCGTAAAAACGGGCCGGCACAGATCAGCAGCACCAGAACCCAGCGCAGCCGCGCCCGGCTCAGGCCCAGCACCAGCCACGGCCACAGCAGATAGAACTGCTCCTCGATGGACAGGGACCACAGGTGATCGAACAGCCGACTTTTGTCCGCAGGCTCGATGCTGCGATACAGGTTGTAGGTGAAGCTGAGCGCATAGGGGATCTGCCGCTGCGCGGACTCCGGCCAGCCGGCCAGCAGGCTCACCAGCAGCAGATAGGCGAAATACGCCGGCAGAATCCGCAGCACCCGACGCCAGAAAAAGCGGCGCAAAGGATGTGCGCTGTGGTCCTTCAGGCCGAACAGCACGGCGGTGATGAGATAACCGGAAAGCACGAAGAAAAGCTGGACCCCGACCCAGCCGGCCGCCAGAAGATTGGCGTGATACAGCAGCACCAACAGCAAGGCCAGGCCGCGCAATCCGGTCAATGCGGGAACGTGCTGCATGGCTCTTGGGAGATGGCGTGACCGCCAAGCTTGACGGATCGACACTCCGCAGTTCAAGCCCGTGCCGCACCGGATTCTGCCGGCGAACACCCTTGCGGCGGGAAATCAATGCCCGATCAGGAGCCAGATGCCCACGCAATCCCTGGCTCGCAACGCACGAACGCTGCGCTGCACTGGCAGCGTCGACTCAACCACGCTCCCGCTTCGCCAGACACACGCGATTCTTGCCCTTGGCCTTGGCCGCATACATCGCCGCATCGGCCCTGCGCATGAGTTCCGCCTCATCCAAGGCATGATCCGGGGCCAGGGCCACACCAATACTGGCCCCCACAGTCAGATGAGTCTCGTTCCACGCGATGGGTTGCGCCACCGCTTCGCGCAGCTTTCGTGCCAGCAGCAGCGCACTCTCGGTATCCAGAATGTCCTCCAGTATCAGTGTGAATTCGTCGCCGCTCTTGCGCGAAACCGTGTCCTGCGCCCTGACCCCGCCTCGCAAGCGTTGCGCCACCTGTTGGAGCACCACATCACCGGCCTCGTGCCCATGACCGTCATTAACGGCCTTGAAACCATCGAGATCCAGAAACAGCAAGGCCACTTTGCGTTTGCGTCGCAGGCGTGAAATCAACGCCTGCCTGAGCCGATCCTGGGCCACGGCTCCGGTGGGCAGGCCAGTCAAGGCATCATGCGTGGCAAGATGTTCGATCTTCACGCGCTGCGCCTCAACCTGCTGCAACAAATCCTCCGTCGCCTGCTGATAGCCCGCGATCGCAAAGAACACGATCACCGGCATCACTGTCGTCCCTACCAGAAGCGTGAGCCAGGATGCCGGCAGGCGAACGTATTCATTGGCATCGAAATGCAGGCCGAGTACGCCGCTGATGAAGCCGGCGGCGACGATGCAGAGCACCAGGGTCGCCACCGCCAAGGCCACGACGCCCCAGCGAATCGAGATCAGCACGCTGACGATCAGTGTGCTCATCGACAACCACCACAGACCAGCCCCAAGCAGGCCAAGAGTGAACGCGCCGGTGAGGCCGACCGCCCAGAAGCACAGCACGATCAAGCCCACCCGCGCCATATACGCCATCTGGTGTCGGTAGACAAAGCCTAGAACGACCAGCCCGCCGATTACCAGGTGGGCGGCGTACATGGGCAGCCAGCCGGTAAACAGACTCCGAGATACGGAAATAGGGACACCGACGACCGCGAGCATGAACAATCCTCGCCAGATGCGATCGACCATGTCGGAACGAATCCGCGCGATCATCGCCGGCTGCCTCGCCTCAGATTCCTCGGTCGCAGGCGGATCGGCCCATTTCTAATCGGCGGAGACGGGCCCGGAAATAACAGAATGATGTGCCAAGCGAAACCCAAGGGAACTTTGGATCTCCGAGCCTAGACCTTCCGGTGTCATGCCAAAGTGAACACCCCATCCCCTCGCGACCGGAGGCTCCCGGCGCACCGACCACGCCACGCCACGGCCTGACCCATGCCCTTCATGATCCCGCTCGCAGAGCGCCTCCGATCCGGTCGCCGCACTTGAGCCTTGCCCACACGAAAAAGCCCGGCATCCGGGCCGGGCTTTCTCGGAGTCAAGCGAAAAGAGCAAGATCAGCGGCGACGCGCCAGCTGCAGCATGCCGAGCATGACCAGGAACCAGCCCAGGGCACCACCACGACCGGACAGCGCCTCGGCGCCGATCACCCGGCTGCGACTGGATGCCATGCAGTCTTCGGCGGCCAGGTACTCGAACTCACCCTGGCGGGCCAGGCCATCCGGCATCGCGTCATTGTTAAAGGAGATTCCGGCCCCTTCCACACCGACGAAGCTGGTTGCACCGGCATTGAATCCGCTGAGCGTGTCGCCCGGCAGCAGCAGCACCAGATCATCCGGAGACACGTGCCAGGTGATCAGCCCATCCGCGGTGTAGTGGCTTGCCGCCCGTGCCGGCTTGGCGCTTTCCACGAAATGCCCCTCACGATCGCCATCGGAATCCTCGCCAACCAGATAAGACCAGAAGCTGGCCGTGCCTTCGCTGTCCACTTCCATGCGCACGCCACGAACATCGCCGTAATAGGTCTGGAAAGAAACGAAGTACACCGACTGCGGCAGGGGCGAAGACAGATCATCCACCTTCAGCGTGATGACGATTTCAGGCGCGCCATCGGCATCCGTGGTCTGGTAGATGTCGGCCTGCAGCAGATCGGTGCCGGGATACGGCACCAGCGTCAGGCCGCCGTCGCCCTCGGCGTCGGTCAGCACGGTCACGCCCGGTGCCTGACAGCTGGCCAGCAGCTCATCGCTGCGTGAGAATGACGCGCCATTGTCAGCCAGCCATTCACTCACCTCCAGCTCGGTGAATTCCGGATTGGCTTCACCGAGATCCAGACTGATGTTCAGATTGTAGGTGGCCCCCAGGGCAATATAGAGCTGCACTTCGACGATGAAATTCTTGCTGCCGCCATCGGCCAGAAACGAAATGAATTCGGGCGACTGGAAATTGCCGGAAGACTGCAGCTGATTGCCATCGGCATCCAGCAGATACAGATCGATGTCATCCTGCCCCGTCGGGCCGGTGGCATCCATGTAGATCTTTACCTGAGCAGCCGGGAAGTAGTCGGTCAGATCGTCCGGCAATGCAACTCCCAGCGCATACTGATCACAGGGCAATGCGCCTTCGACACAGGAGCGTGCTGGATCTGTCGTCAGATTGGCTCCGACTGCCGGCGTCGCATTGGAAAACTCCAGCGTCCGCTCGGCCAGCGTCAAGGTCCCTTCCCCCTGCTGCGCGGCCATCAGCCCCTGCGACAAAAACAATAGCGAAAGGGCCACCGCCCCCTTTTTAAGCAGCATAGATCGAATTCTCTTGTTGGAAATTGATGAACTGCGCCGGCCTGCTGGCAGCGCGCATCCTTTGATTGTCAGTGCGACCTCACTGGACACGGATTTGTCAGGCCAGAGGTTCCCTGTTGTGACAAAGAAAACTTTTCGCGTGCTTTCACGCGGTGAATCGCGACCATTGCCGCGAGCAGCCGCGCGCCAATCCAACCGACATGTGGCCCATGTGTTGCGTCCCGGTCGGCAGGCTGGTCAAGCGAAAGCATTTGTGCCACCGTTCCACCATAAAAAAGCGTGCAAGTCCGCGCGAAAATTGGGGAGACCAGAATGCGTCAGTTGAATCTGATTCGAGTAGAAGCCACCGCCGTTCTTTTAGGAATAGCGATTTTATTTGCCAACCACGCCTGGGCTTTCGAGGCCAAGGGCAGCGTCAAGCAAGTCTATGTGACCGGTCTCACGCCGGGCGCTGCGGTCACCCTGCTGGATCCCGCTGGCCAGCGTATCGAGCTGTTTGACGTCAACGGCTTTGCCACACCCAATCCGCGGACCGCGAATGAGCACGGCGGGAGCCTGTTCCGCAACCTTCCGCCGGGCGAGGGGTATACCGTCGTTTCTGAGGGGAAAACCTCCAGGCCGATCACGGTCCGTGATCAAAGCTCCGCGCCGTGGGATCCGAGCATCTACAGCCAGGAGATGACCTCCAACGGCTACGGCTATATCACCATGCGTGACGGCATCAAGCTGGCCTACACCGTGCATCCGCCC
>JBFKDQ010000040.1:0-34354 GCA_041619555.1 Oceanococcus sp.
GACGGGAGGTATCGATGAACATCAAGCGTCTGATGGATCTGGGTTGCTATCGCGGCCTGCGTCATCGTCGTGGTTTGCCCGTGCGTGGGCAACAGACTCAGACGAACGCCCGGACCCGCAAGGGCCCGCGTCGTCCGATTCGTAAATAATTGAAGGTAAGACCGAATGGCCCAGCCTAAGAGTGCCGCGCGTGGCAAGAAGCGCGTCAAGAAGAACATTTCCGAAGGTGTCGCGCATATTCATGCAACCTTCAACAATACCATCATCATGATCACTGACCGGCAGGGCAATGCCCTGGCTTGGGCAACCAGTGGTGGCAGCGGATTCAAAGGTTCGCGCAAGAGCACGCCTTTCGCCGCGCAGGTTGCGGCTGAGAAAGCCGGTACGGTGGCAGCCGAGCATGGTGTGCGGAACCTGGAAGTGCGGGTTAAGGGCCCGGGGCCAGGACGTGAATCGGCGATTCGTTCGCTGAACGCCAATGGTTTTCGTATTACCAACATCACGGACGTGACGCCGATTCCGCACAATGGATGCCGTCCGCCGAAACGTCGTCGGGTCTGAGGATTTAATCATGGCAAAGTTTACTGGAGCCAAGTGCAAACAGGCGCGCCGTGCCGGCACCGATCTGTTCCTGAAGAGTCGTGGTCGCAGTCTGGATGGCAAATGCCGTCTGGATTCGCCGCCCGGACAGCATGGCGCGCGGCGTGGCGCGCGTCTGTCGGACTATGGTCTGCAGCTGCGTGAGAAACAGAAATTGCGGCAGATGTATGGCGTGCTGGAACGCCAGTTCCGCAACTATTACAAGAAGGCTGCGCGCCAGAAGGGAGCGACAGGTTCCTTGCTGCTGCAGATGCTGGAACGTCGGCTGGATAACGTGGTGTATCGCATGGGCTTCGCGGCGACCCGTTCGGAAGCACGCCAGCTCGTCAATCACAAGGCGATCATGGTGAATGGTCAGACGGTGAACATTCCGTCGTACCAGGTGTGTGCAGGCGATATCGTGTCCGTCCGTGAACGGGCGAAAAAGCAGCTCCGGATCAAGGATGCGCTGGATGTCGCCATTCAGGTTGGACTGAAGGAATGGGTCGAGGTCGACGACAAGAAGCTGGAAGGGACTTTCAAGTCCATTCCTGATCGCGATCAGTTCCTTGAAGATATCAACGAAAATCTGGTTGTCGAGCTTTACTCCAAGTAAGTCTTGATGCCTTTTGCGATACAGAACATAGAGGTGAACGCATGAGTGGCGTCTCCGAATTATTGAAACCTAGATTGGTCGAAGTTGAAGAACTCGGCCCGAATCGCGCGAAGATCGTGCTGGAGCCTCTTGAGCGTGGCTTTGGTCATACGCTGGGCAACGC
Source organism: Oceanococcus sp. (assembly GCA_041619555.1). Lineage (GTDB taxonomy): Bacteria > Pseudomonadota > Gammaproteobacteria > Nevskiales > Oceanococcaceae > Oceanococcus. The sequence continues at coordinate 1,359 of JBFKDQ010000040.1, forward strand.
CTTGCGGCGGATCATGTTGTCGTCGATTCCCGGGGCAGCGATTACCCAGGTGGAAATCGATGGCATCGTGCATGAATATTCGACCATTGAAGGCGTTCAGGAAGATGTCCTGGATATCCTGCTGAACCTGAAGAATGTTGCGGTTCGGATGAACAATCGTGAAGTCGCCCACCTGACCTTGAAAAAGTCGGGCGAAGGGGCGGTGAGGGCCGGCGATATCCAGCTCGACCACGACGTGGAAATTGTCAATCCTGATCTGCATCTGGCCCACCTGACCGGTGGCGCCATCGACATGGCGCTGACCGTGACGCGGGGCCGCGGTTATGTACCCGCGGTTTCCAATTCGATGGTCTCGGAAGAGGACACCGAATTGGTTGGCGGATTGCGACTCGATGCGTCCTACAGCCCAGTTCGTCGGGTCAGCTACAGCGTGGATGCCGCACGTGTTGAGCAGCGCACTAATTTGGATAAGTTGATTCTTGATGTGCACACCAATGGCGGAATCGCACCGGCTGAAGCGGTGCGGGTGGCTGCCGGGATTTTGTGCGATCAGTTGTCGGTGTTTGTCGATCTTGATGAGGGTACGGTGGTTGCCCCGCAGGCGCCCGCAGAGGTCGAGGATGTCAATCCGGCCCTGATGCGCCCGATTGATGAGCTTGAGCTGACCGTCCGTTCGGCAAACTGTCTGAAAGCCGAAAACATCTACTATGTGGGTGACTTGGTGCAGCGCTCGGAAGTCGAGTTGATGAAGACGCCGAATCTCGGCAAGAAATCGCTGAACGAGATCAAGGATGTACTCGCCCAACAAGGGTTGAGTCTGGGAATGGAACTGGAAAGCTGGACTTCGCCAAGCGGCGAAGCCAAGGCCTGAGGAAATACGAAGATGCGTCATCGTACCACTGGACGTCAGCTCGGCAGAGGCACTGCTCATCGCAAGGCGATGTTGCAGAATCTGACGAACTCGCTGATCGAACATGAACTGATCAAGACCACGCTGCCCCGGGCCAAGGAACTGCGTCGTATTGCGGAACCATTGATTACTCGGGCGCGGGAAGATTCGGTCGCTAATCGTCGCCTGGTTTTTTCCCGCCTGCGCAACAAGGAAACGGTTGGCAAACTGTTCAATGAACTGGGGCCGCGCTACCAGGGCCGCCCTGGCGGCTATCTGCGCATTCTCAAAGCCGGATTCCGCCGTGGCGACAGTGCCCCCATGGCCTACGTGGAACTGGTGGGCCGTCCTGACGTCGAGGCCGATTCATCCGACGTTTGAGCCGGTTCGCATTGCAGCATTGGAAAGCCCCGTCGATAGCGGGGCTTTTTTGTTGGCAGGAATGCATTTTTCATTACAATGGCACTCTGGGTGTTGCGGCCGGAAAGGCCGCAGTCAATATCTTTGGGGAGATTAGAGTATGCGGAAGTTGAACGCGGGTCCCGCGATGAGTCAGGCGAGTCGTTGTCTTGGCGCGATTTGTCTAGTTCTGTCGCCGTTGACTTCAGTTCACGCTTTGCAGATCGAGTTGGATTATGGCGAGGGGATCAGCGGAGTATTGAACACTTCCGTGACCCTGGGGGCCGCGATGCGCATGCAGGATCGTTCCAGTGATCTGCTTGGCAAGGCGAATCTGATTCCTTCTCTTTGCGGCACGCGTACCGTGGCCGCACGGGATGGCGAAGAAATTAATTTCAACTCCTGCCAAGGCATCAACCAGAACGATATTCTGCCGGCCCAGGCCCTCACCGGAATCGCTGACGATCTGGGTGCTGGCGTGCTGGATGGAATCGGCAACACCGGGCAGTTCACACCGAATGCCGATAACGGCAACTGGAATTACGACCGTTACGATCTGATTCAGGCACCCTTGAAAGTCACCCAGGACCTGAGTCTGACGTACGATGAATACGGATTTTTCGGACGCTGGTTGTACTTCTATGATTTCGTCAATAATGACTTTGACGAATACCATCCAAACCGCTTGCGCCCGGGTGATCCGGCCACGGAAGGGCCGGGTACCGACGGCCGGTTGATGTACGGAGGCGCGCCAGGGCCGTACTACGAAAAGCGATCGGATCCTGAGGTCCTTCGCCAGATTGGGACTGATTTCCAATTAATGGACGCGTATTTCTACGGCTTCATTCCGCTGCCGGGCGACCGCGAAATGACGCTCAAAGTCGGGCGCCAGAGTCTGTCCTGGGGAGAATCCACGCTGCTGGTGATCAATTCCCTCAATCAGGCGAATCCGGTCAACGCGAATAATTTGTTCCGCACCGGCTTTGTGCCCGAAGAGGTGTTTACTCCGGTCGGAATGATATTCGCCTCCACCGGTGTCACTGACAATCTTTCGGTGGAAGCCTATTATCAGTACGAATGGGATCCGGTCGAGGCCCCGGCGCCGGGTGGTTTCTTCTCGACCGTGGACGTGGGCACGAATTATGCCGGTGGGCAGATTGCGAGCATCAGCTTTGGCGGTCCGGCCGAGGATCCTTACCGAATTGGAACGCCACTGAACAATCCGCTTTCCGGATTGACCGATTCCACCACCTCCATCTATCGTCGTCGCGACAACGAGGCGAGCGACAGCGGTCAGTACGGGATTGCGTTCAAATATTTTGCCGAGGATTTCAACAACGGAACCGACGTCGGTTTCTACTTCATGAATTATCATTCGAAGCTGCCGTTCGCGAGCTTCTATGCGTCCGATCTCTCCTGTGCGCGGACCCATCCCGCCGATGGTGCTGACGGTGATCCGACCGGCTCCAATAACGACGTCGAGGCCTTCAACACCGGCACGCTGGCACTGGCCTGTCCGAATCTGCCGATTGCCAATGCGATTGCGGCCAGCACCAGCGCTGACCTCATCCTGGATTCCCTTGGCGGACCGACCAGCGAACTTGCCGGGCAGCTCGGCGGTCTTGCTGGCATTGACAGTCAGTTGCAACTGGTAGGCTCGGGTGAAGTCACCGATGCGGTACCGCTTGACGAGGTCGAATTCCAGCTCGAATATCCCGAAGACCTGAAGCTGTACGGCATCAGTTTCAACACCACGATGGGGGATCTATCCATCCAGGGTGAATTGGCTTATCGGCCCAACATGCCGGTCCAGGTGGATCCGGAAGATCTCACCTTTGCCGCACTTGGGCCGACCTTGACGTCCTGTCACCGAGCCCTGCACCCGGACTATGATTTTCCTCAGGCCTGTGGTGGGGCGTTTGGCGATCCCATGAGTCAGAGCGGGCCCAACACCTTCAATCTGATTCCTTCGGAAGGGGATCTCGGCGGTCCAACCGGCAATGGCGGGGACGCGCCATCCGTGCAGCGCTCCTATCCCAGTTTCATCACCAGCTATCGCGGCATGACCGTGGGTGAGAATGACCCGAACGGCTATATTCGAGGCTGGGAGCATGTCAAAGCGCTGCAGTACAACCTGGGTGCGACCTACATTCTGGGCAAGACCGACAATCCGATTGGTGCGGATCAGGTCATTTTCTTTTTCGAAGCTGGCGCCACCCAGGTCCTCAACATGCCTGAAAACTACCTGTACCAGGTCGACGCGCCCGGAACGTACAGGCATGCCAGTGCCGGGGTGGTGGATCAGGATGTCATCGTTCCCGATGGCAGTGAAACCACCATGGAGGAACTGGCACGTGCGCGCATGGATGCACCTGGATGTCTGCCGGGAATCTGTGTCGGGACGAACACGGATGCCAATTACATTGGCGATGGCATGCGCTTCAATCCACAGCAGGAAACGAATTCGTATTCGACCGCGTTCTCCTGGGGTTATCGCATCATCTCGCTTCTGCGCTATGAATCCATCGCGCCGGGCATCAGCCTGCAGCCTTTCATCATCCTGGCCCATGACGTGAAGGGAATCGCGCCGGGCCCCGGTGAGAACTTCATCGAGGGTCGGAAGAACTTCATCATCAACTGTGAGATTCGCTACAAGAACAACTGGGCCTTCTTCCCCGGTTATGCGTGGTGGAGTGGTGGTGGGTCGCAGAACCTTCTGCGTGATCGGGATCTGGCGCAGTTCTACGTTCGCTATCAGTTCTGAGGCTGGCCGATTGACGCCGCCGCCTGCATGGCTGTAGGTGGCGAAGGATCGGCTGAGCCCCGGATCGCGCTTTGGGCCCTAGCCTCGCGGGATGTTGGGCCGGTGCGAGCTTTGACTTGAGTTTGTAGGCGCCGACCGTCTGGTCGGCGCTTTTGCGTTGTTGCGTCGCACACCGCGTCTTCACCAAGCCACCGGGCTGGCGGGGTCTGCGACCAGCACCAGACGCATGGGGCCGCGACTGTCCAATGGATGATCTGGCCAGCAGGTGACCAGCACCAGGCGATTGTCAGCGCGGATCGCCAGTTGATGTTCGCGGCTATCGACCATAAGCCGCTGTTTGACGGTATAGCGCTGATGGCGGGTCGGGGTTTGCAGGATCACCTCTTCACCCGGCTCGACCAGGGCAAGATGTTTGAAATGGGTGTCTCGATGTCCGCTGATGATGCTGGTGCGTCCATCGCCCGGCAGACCGGAAGTCGGGGTGTGGCCTGGCGCGAATGCCAGTACGGCGCCGCTGTCACCTTCCAGTACAATCGCGCTGAGGTCGCGCTGCGGCCACTGCAGGCGCGCGACCGGCCAGTGATCGGCCCAGGGCCAGGGGCGGTGGCTCCTTGCGTCCTGCAGCGTGAGTTGCCATGACCGCTCCAGCAGGGCTTGGGCCAGCATCGCCTTGGCGTGAATCCAGCCTCCGTGCAGCAGCAGGGCGCAGCCGCTGAGAAGCAGGAACAGGGGCAGCCTGGTGCGTGCGCTCATCGCTGCGTTGTGCCGCGGTGCATCAGCAGTCCGCCGAGCAGCATCATCAGGCCGATGCTGATGAATAGCGATGCAGCGGTCGCTCCGCGGGCCAGTTGAGCTTGCGCCTGGGGCTGCATGCCTGCGGGCAGATTGCCATCCAGCGCATGCGGTTTCAGCGACTGGAGTTCGGGATTGCGCGCCGGCGTGCGGTCCACTGCGACCAGACTGGTATAGGCACTGACCAGGTGGTGTTTCAAGCCAAGCTTCTGCACCTCGCTGCGAAGCAGTTCTTCGGGCAGACCCTGGCGGGCCTGACGATTCCAGTACGCGATTTTGCGGCGGGCCCAGAGCACGCTGATTCCGCGTTGCTGGCTTCCGCCGTGCAATTCAAGTCGCCTGGTCCACGGATGCTGCCCAATCCTGCCGATGAGTTCAGCGTTTTCAGGGGGCTGTGGAAATTGCATGACGACGTGGATTGGTTCAGCAAGATACACATCAGGCAATGGATCGGGAAATGCATCGGCGGGGACCGGGAGTTGCAGCTTGAGATCGGTGAGCGCGGGGCGTGCGATCTGGCGCAACAAGAGTTTCATGGCCACTTCCACCTCCGCCGCATTGGCGACATAGCTGAAGCTGCCGCGCCCGAAGTGCGCCGCCTCGGTCATGAAATGGGCGTTGGGGGCCGAGCCGATGCCGACCGTGAACAGCCGGGACTGGCCCAGTCTTTGATGGATCAGGCTCATCAGTTCGGCTTCATTGCTGACCGCGCCATCGGTGATGAAGACGATCTGCCGTAAACGAGGCTCCGCTTCCGGGTCGCTCTGCGCCAGACCAAGCTCCAGGGCGGGCCGCATCTGGGTGCCGCCACCGGCGCGCAAGGCCTGGGTGAACTCTTTCGCCTGGCGCAGATTCGTTGGGTCCGCCGGCATGGCCTGGGGGAACAGCGCACGGGCTCGGCTGCTGAACTCGATCAGATTGAAATGGTCTTCGGGCTGCAGGGTGGCCAGGGCATTCAGGAGTGCGGCGCGGGCGGCGCGAATGGGCTCGCCGCCCATCGAGCCGGAGGTATCGATGATCAGAATCATCTCGCGTGGCCGAGCATGACGCTGTGCAAAGCCGTCCTGGGGAGGCATCAGCATCAACAGGCCGTAATCACCTTCGGGGCCGGATTCGATGAAGTAGGCGGCCTGTGGTTCGGAGGCAGGGGTAGGGCGCCAGCGCAACTCGAAATCCCGGTCGGCGGCGGTGGTTTGGTCCGCCAAGGTGACGATGACGCGATCACCTTGCCATTGTTCCTGGATGGGGTGATAGGGGCTGTCAATGCTGGCCAGGGCGAAGCCGGGCTGCAGATCAATGCTCAGTCTGGTGGGGTTCAAATTGACTGGTTTGGTGGTCTCGTCCTGAGCAGCACTCGCCGGGCTCATGCCGACGGCATTGGGCAATTCTCCGGGCAGCAAGGCCCAGCCGTTGATCGTCCCGAGATTCTGCTCAAGCCCTGTGGCGCGGGGATTGAAGCGCGGCGTGATCGCCATCGGAAAGCGCAGGGAGAACTGCCCATCGCGCCAGCGCAGTTCCTGCTGATACTCGATCTCGATCTGAATCTCGCTTTGCGGGGCGATATTCGCGACCTCAGTGGTGAACAGATTGGGCCGGTGCTGCTCCACGAGGACGCTACGCTGGCCGGCCGATCTGGCTGCTTCATAGGTCTTCCGGGCGGTCTTTTTCTCCTGAATCTCACCTTCAACCACGCGCTCACCGATGCGCATGCGCAGATGATCCACGGCCGCGGTTTCTGGCAGAGGAAAAGCATAGATCGCTTCCGCCCAGGCTTGTGCGGGATTCTGAAAGGTCTGGGTCAGCACGGTACGCGCAATGGGGCCGGTAACGCGGATACGCACATCGCTGGACAGCAGCGGAGCAGGCAGATACTGGCCGGTCTGAGCGGTCCTGAACATCAGGCTGCCGCGTCGCACCTCGGCCAGGCGCATCGGTAGTTCGTCCGTCACCGGTACGCCTGCGGCAAGGGCGATGGGGGAAAGCAAACTGCCACCGAAAAGGGCAGCAAGCATCAGTAGCGCGACGTGCATGGTCATCTCCTGGGTTGGGTCTGACTTTCAGCCTGGGCTTCATACATGGGTTTAGAATGAAGCCCAAGTGAAGTGCGCAAATTCAAACGGATGCAATGGCAGTGCACAGCGTTCTGGTGGTGGAGGATGAATCCGCGATCGCGGACACAATTGTTTATGCGCTGAAAAGCGAAGGCTTCGCGGCGCACTGGAGTCGGACCGGCGGCGAAGCCCTGCTTGTGCTGCTGGAACAGGCGCCTGCGCTGATCATCATGGATATCGGCTTGCCGGACATCAGCGGCTTCGAACTGTGCAAGGCCGTGCGGCGCAGTTCGCAGGTGCCGATCATTTTTCTCACCGCCAGGGACAATGAAATCGACAAGGTTGTGGGGCTGGAGATCGGTGCAGATGACTATGTGGTGAAACCCTTCAGTCCGCGTGAACTGACCGCGCGGGTGCGCGCGCGCTTGCGAAATCATGGTTTGGTCGAACCAATCGGTGCCGGGTTGCAACTGGACGAAGCTCGGCAGCAGGCCCGGCTCAATGGCCGTGTACTGAGTCTCACACGCTATGAATTTCACCTCCTCGCGGTGCTGGCTGCCGCACCTGGTAGGGTGTTCAGCCGCGAGCAGTTACTGGATCTGGTCTGGGACGATGCGGCCGGCGCGTTTGATCGCACGGTGGACACGCACATCAAGACCCTCAGGCAGAAGCTTCGCGATGCCGAGCCGCGCACGCAGTACATCATCACCCATCGTGGCGTGGGTTATGCCTTCGCCGCATCCTGATGTCGATTCGCAACCGCATCTTCGCGGTCTTCGTTCTGGGCATCGCCCTCGGTGTGTATGCGCTGTTTCACTGGATGCGTTCGGACATGTTGCCGCGCTACATGGAGGCGCAGGAAGACTTGATGGTGGACATGGCTTGGCTGCTCTCCAGCCAGATCGAATCGCGCGGAATCAAGCTGGAAGAGGGTGAACTCGAGATTGATGTTCAGGCCCTGGAGGACAGTTTCGCCCGATTGCGGGATCAGCGCTTTCACGCGCAGATATACGGATTGCTGAAAACGCGGGCGGATTTGCGGGTGTACGTGACCAACGCCCGTGGCCGGGTCTTGTTCGACTCGCAGCCGAACCGTGATCTGGGGCGGGATCTGTCGGCCTGGCGCGATGTGTCCTACACCCTGCGGGGCGAATACGGGGCGCGCAGCACGCATGGTGATGAGTCCTTTCCGCAAGGTTCGACCATGTATGTTGCCGCGCCGCTACGCCACCAAGGCGAGATCGTCGGCGTGGTCAGTGTTGGCAAGACCACCCGCAATGCCGAGCGTTTTCTGGCCTCGGCCATTCCCCGTTTCGCGCTGGCCGCTGCGATCATCCTGCTCATCGCCCTGCTGCTGTCGCTGGTGCTGTACCTCTGGGTCTCCCTGCCATTGCGCCGCCTCCAGCTTTATGCCGAGGCGCTGCAACGCGGCGAGCGCATCGCGGCGCCTGCCCTGGGAAACAACGAGATCGGCGAGGTCGGGCAGGCCATGGCGCGCCTGCGCCGCGCCCTGGATGGCAAAACCTATGTGGAGGAGTACGTTCAGGCGCTGACCCATGAACTGAAAAGCCCAACCGCCGCGATCGCCGGCGCCGCAGAACTCCTGACCGAGAATCTTCCGGTGGAAGACCGAGCTCATTTCTTGAGCAATATCCGTGCTGAAGCCGCGCGTTTGAACGAGCTGATCGGCCGCATGCTCGCGCTTGCTGAAATCGAGAACCGTGAAGCGCTGGATTCCCCGACTCGTGTACCTGTCGCCGAGCTTGTGCAGGAAGCCTTGAAGAGCCTGCAGTCACAAATCACAGCGCGGCAGGTCGAAGTCAGTCGCTCCGGGCCGGCGGGCGTGGCGCTCTACGGCGATGCTTTCCTTTTGCATCGGTCGCTGGTCAATCTGATCGAGAACGCGCTGAGTTTTTCATCCGCAGGTGGTCAGATCGAGATCAACTGGAATTTGTGCCCTGAAGGCGAGGGTGCATGGCTGCAACTCGAGGTCCGCGATTTCGGTCCGGGCATCCCGGGCTACGCGCTGGACAAGGTTTTTCAGCGCTTCTATTCCCTGCCGCGGGGCGGTGGTGAGAAAGGCAGCGGCCTGGGACTGAGCTTCGTGAAACAGATTGTCGCCCTGCACGGCGGCCGGGTCAGCCTGAGAAATCATCCGCAGGGCGGTGCGCTGGCGCGATTGAGCCTGCCTGTTGCGAACTGAGGGGCAATTGCGCTGGCAAAAAAACACTTGTGCGGAAATGTAGTAATACGCTACACTCTCTTCATGTACAAACATCATCGCCGCCAGAACCTGCAGCGCCTGATTGCCGAATATGCAAATGGCAATCAGGCGCAGTTTGCAGATCTGATTGGCAAGTCGCCTTCCTATGTGGGACAGCTGGTTCGCGGTGTTGGCAGTTTCGGCGAACGGGTCGCCCGCGAGATCGAACGGCAGTGCGGGAAACCCAGAGGCTGGCTGGATCTGGCTGAAACCGGGCCTGAAGCTCGACAGCCCGGCCCGCGTCAGCAGGGCCTGTGTCCGGTCATTTCCTGGGTCGCTGCTGGCAGTTGGAATGGCATGGAAACGCCCGCAGGCAGCGGCGATGATGTTGATGACTGGATGCCCTGTCCGGTCAGTCACAGTTCCAGTACTTTCGTGCTGCGGGTGCGCGGAGAATCCATGTACAACCCCGCCGGTCGTCTGAGCTTTTCGGATGGAGATCTGATCTTTGTTGATCCGCAAAGGCAGGCCGAGAACAAGTCGTGTGTGGTGATCCGGCGAGAGCGGGATCAGAGCGCGACCTTCAAGCAGCTGGTGCAGGAAGGGGAACCGCCGAATATGCGCCAGTTCCTCAAGCCGCTGAATCCGCAATGGCCAGATCCAATCATAGAAATGGGGCCGGATGCTTGGCTGTGTGGCGTCGTCATTTTCAAGGGCATGGCCCTGTGAGCGTCGACGGCGTTTTTATTTGTCTGAAAAATGTAGCAAATTACTTCTCAGGAGATCAGTGACATGAACCATTCACTCTCGCTTGCCAGCGTCGGTCGTCGGCAAAAATGGCTGCAGTTGAACAAATCCCGGCGTCCGTCAAGCATGGTGCTGCCACTGCGCGAGCAGGTCAAAATTCTGCAGCCGCGGGTCTACTGCGATCCGAAAATGCCAGACAACTGGAATGCGATCAGCGACTGAACCCGGACAGCCGCAACCTAACCCAATCAGTCCAGCCTAATCACGGTTGCACAGTGCTGGCCTGGGCCAGCAAGGTGGTCGATCCGCTATCGAGGCGGGCCAGCAGTTCGTTGGCGGAAAGCAGCTGTCCACTTTCGCCACGTTGGCGCATCGAGGCGGCGTCCTTGCCATAGATGTCCGGCAGGAAGGCCAGTTCGCCTTCTTCATCGACCCAGCTGGTCCAGTATTGCAGGTGCACCGGCACCGGGCTGGCCAGAATATGGCTTTGCGTCCGAGCATCTGCCGAGCCCAATTCGATGGTGTCTGTGGACTTGCCATGGTGGCGCAAAAGATAGCCCGCCAGTTCCATGGGTTCGGACAGGCGCACGCAGCCTGAACTGAACAGACGCAGGTTGCGCTGGAACAGCTGGTGATTCGGGGTATCGTGCAGATACACCGAGTACGGGTTGGGGAACAGGAACTTCACCACGCCCAGAGCGTTGTTCGCGCCCGGCTTTTGTCTCAGCACATAGGGAAAGTTGTCCGCATTCAGTTGTGCCCAGTCGATGCTGCTCGGGTCAACCTGGGCGGCATCCGGGTGCCAGCCCTCCCGCACGGTGAAGCCATGGCGGTCTATATAGCCCGGATCTTTCTGGATCAGCGGAAGCTTGTCTTTCACCGCGATGCGGTAAGGCACCGTCCAGTCGGGATTGAGCACGACCTCGGCCACGGCACTGCTGGTGACGGGCGTCGGCCGGCTGGGTTTGCCGACGATCACTTTCATCTGTGTGACCAGCTCACCCTCGTGCACATACCGCAATTCCTGGGCGGCGATGTTGACGGCGATGTGGCTGTCGCCGAACTGGCGGGGAGCTGACCGCCAGCGTTCCAGGTTGCTGATCAACTGTTGGATCCTGCTGTCCTGATTGGCATTTAATTCGGCAGCGGTCATCGGTCCCAGTGTCCCGTCTACGCCGAGGCCACGCTTTTTCTGGAAGGCTTTCAGGGCATGACTGAGTTCCGCGCTGAAATGGCGGGTGTCCGGGCCGAGATAATCCCCGCTTGCACGCAGTTTATTCGCCAGGATCTGAATTTGCGGGGCTTCATCACCCTCACGCAGGATTCGCGGCAGGTGCAGCGCTTCGACCCCCGCATCCTGGCTTTGCTGCAGCTGCTCGACCAGGGCCCGACTCAGAGCCCAGTACTGCGGGTGCAGGGGCAGCAGCGCATCGAGAGCTTGCGCCGGTTTGAGGAACTGGGTGGGGCTGGGAATGTCGGTCTTCGTCTGGCTTGCGTCGCTCTGGCCGAATTCCCGGTACAGACGAATGAACGCGTCGCTGAGGCGGAATTCAGCTTCGACCCGATGCTCGGCTGCAGGCGCCCGCAGCAGGTTCTGGAGCCGTTCGTAATGATAGAGGTCGCGATTGATACCGTGAGCGGTCAGGCCACCGAGATAGCGCAGCAGTGCGTGTGCGTGCGGGCGCCAGCCATTGGCATCGGTCCATAAGGCCGCGTGACCGGCCTTAGCGTAGACGTGTTTGAGCGCTTCTGACTGTGACAGCGCCAGCGTTTGCCCCGCTTCGCTGGCTTGGGTCGGCGCCTGCTGCAAGCCTCGTACCAGCAGATCGCCGAATGCAATGCTGTCCTTCTCTGCTGCCTGTGTGGCAACAGCCGAAAAGGCGGTGGTGGCGCTAAGGCCCAATACAAGCAGGCTCAGTGTGAAGTGGCGCGCCATCGAATTCTCCCGGGTTGATTTTTTCAGAAGAATGCGGGCTCGGTTGTCAAAATTTTGTCATCGGCAACTGATCGCGCAGCTCGGTTTTCCGCAACTGGCCTGCGATGGTCTAATCTGTGCCTATTTTCCGGAACATCACATGGCAAGCTCACCGGTTCGCAAGCTGCGTCCGCTGGCCCGGCTCTGGCCCTACCTCTGGCGCTACCGACGGGAGCTGATCGCCGCAAGTTGCGCGCTGCTCGTGGCCGCCGGCGCGACGCTGTCCCTGCCGGTGGCGATGCGCTTCATGCTGGATGCGGGCTTTTCCAGCGCCAAGGCCGACGAGATCAATCGCGCCTTCGTCGGCATGTTTCTGGTTTCGGTGGTGCTCGCGCTGGCGACCGCGCTGCGTTACTACTTGGTGAGCTGGATTGGCGAGCGCATCGTCGCTGATCTGCGCCGCGACGTGTACGGCCATGTGCTGGGCATGAGTCCGGAATTCTACGAGACCATGCGCACCGGTGAGATTCTCTCCCGCCTGACCACGGATACGACCCTGATCCAGAGCGTGATCGGATCCAGTGTTTCCATCGTGCTACGGAATATCCTGATCCTGGCCGGTGGACTGATCATGCTGATGATTACCAGTCCCCGTCTGACCGGTTTCATCCTGCTGGCGATCCCACTGGTGATCGTCCCGATCCTGTATTTCGGGCGTCGGGTCAGGACGCTGTCTCGCAGCAGCCAGGACAAGGTGGCGGACACCAGTTCCCTGGCACAGCAGGTCCTCGCCGCCATGACCACCGTGCAGTCCTACACCCGCGAGGCTTTCGAGGCGGCGCGATATGGCGAACGGGTCGAAGCCGCATTCGACATGGCACGATCCAGAATCAGAACCCGGGCCCTGCTCACGCTGATCGCCATCCTGCTGATGTTCAGCGCGGTGGTCCTGGTGCTGTGGTTCGGTGCACAGGCGGTGGTTCAGGGCGCTCTGAGCGGGGGCGAACTGGGTCAGTTCCTGCTGTATGCCTTGTTTACAGGGGGTGCAATCGCGGCTCTGAGCGAAAGCTGGGGTGAAATTCAGCGTGCGGCGGGGGCGACCGAACGCCTGATGGAACTGCTGGATGTGCAGCCCGCTCTGGCAGTTCCGGTTCAGGTTCAGCGCCTGCCGGCCCGACTGCAGGGGCGCCTTGAGTTTTGCGGGCTCAATTTTGCCTACCCCGCGCAACCGGACACGCTGGTGCTGCGAAACATCGATCTGCGGATTGAACCCGGCGAAACCGTGGCGCTGGTCGGGCCATCGGGGGCAGGCAAGAGCACTTTGTTTCAGTTGCTACTGCGCTATTACGACCTGAATCAGGGCTGCATCCGCTTCGACGGTGTCGATATCGCCCAATGTGATCCCCTGGATGTGCGCGCCCACATCGCGATCGTGCCACAGGATCCGGTGCTTTTCGCGGACAGTGCGATGGAGAACATCCGTTATGGCAGGCTGGAAGCCTCGGATGCGGAAGTCATGGCGGCTGCGCAACACGCGGCGGCGGATGAGTTCATCCAGGCGCAGCCGGGCGGTTATCAATGCGATCTGGGGGAGCGCGGGATCCGGCTGTCTGGAGGTCAGCGTCAGCGCATTGCCATCGCCAGGGCCATGTTGAAGGATGCGCCGGTCATCTTGCTGGACGAAGCGACCAGCGCGTTGGATGCGGAATCCGAGCAACTGGTGCATCAGGCCCTGGAGGAACTGACCCACAACCGCACCACGCTGGTCATTGCCCATCGTCTGGCCACCGTACGGGAGGCCGATCGCATTCTCGTCCTGGACCAGGGCGAAATCGTGGCCAGCGGTCGACACGATGAACTGGTGCGCCAGGACGGGCTCTACGCAAGACTGGCACGTCTGCAATTCAAGGACGCCTGAGGCCTGCCAGAATACCTCGACGCGGCAGCCTTGCTGGGCCGCATGGTTCCGCGTTGGCAGCCACTGCACTCAATGAAACGGGAGAATTCAAGTGACGCCAGAACTGATTTTTTATCCTAGCGTGGCGATGTTCGCGCTGACCCTTGCGATGATGCTGCGTATGGGGGTGGCGCGTTATCGCGCCACCGCATCCCGCGAGGTCAGCCTGAAGTACTATCGCCTGTACACCGAGGGTGCAGAACCTGAACACCTGCGCCTGCTGTCACGTCATGTGCAGAATCATTTTGAAGTTCCGCCCCTGTTCCACCTTGTCGTGCTGATGCTGTACGTGACCGGCCAGGTGAGCCTGCTGGGCCTGATTATTGCGTGGCTGTATGTCGCCTTGCGCTGTCTGCACAGCTACGTCCATCTCGTTGGCAATGTCGTACCCAGGCGGTTTGCCGTTTTCATCGCCAGCGGGCTCGCACTGCTTGCGCTCTGGTTGCTTTTCTTCGTCGGCCTGCTGACCCGCTAATTTGCCGGCGCAGCGCAGGCGCAGAGGGGCTGGCCACAGGGCGAGCCTGCTTGCTGAAAACTTGCGGGGAGCACGGGATTGCGCTGCCCGCGCAGAGCGGCTGCTCAGGCGGGGATCAGGGCCACGCCAGCCAGCCAGGGGTGGGCGAAGATCAGCGCTGCGGTGATGATCAGCGCGATGATGACCTGCAGTACCGTCTTGCTGCTACCGGCCGGCGCCGGCTTCTGCCAGGCTCCATCGCGCCGGTTGATGAAGATCACCTCGAGCACGGCCCAGGCCAGCAGGCCGGTGAACAGCAGTACGGATCGGGTTTCTCCATTGGCCAGCAGGTGAGCGACGGCCCAGAGCTTGACCCCGGTCAGTTGCGGATGACGAATGATCTGCTTGAGGTTGGTCGGCAGGCGCGCGGCGAAGAAGAGGATCACGGCCAGCGGCATCAACAGCATGGTCAGATGGCGTAAACCGGCAGGGGGCACATACAGGCTGGTGGCGGGAAAGGCTTTCCAGCCCAACACGATCAAGGCCAGGGCGCCGAGCAGCAGCAGAGAAAACATCCCTTTGAAAGGCCCTGCGCCGACGCGCTGAACGAGCCCGGCCCGCCAGTCCGGTTTCAGCGCGAGGCTCAGATGGAGCACGGACCACAGCACGATTCCACTAATCAGCATCATGTTTTCGTAATCTTTGAGGTGAGTCAGCCTGCAGTGTGCAAGGCCCGTCGCGCAGATTCAATCTGCATCCAGGGCCGCGGCGATGACCTGCGCCTGGCGATCCAGGCGCTTCCGTTGCCGCCTGCTGATAGGCAAGGGCAGATTGAGTACCGCGATGTGCGCGATGATGCGCAGCACCGTGCGCAGCCGATCTCCGCGATAGCGAGGGATGACGTGGATATGCACATGAGGCACGCTCTGACTGGCGCCGGGGCCATCGTTGACCAGCAGGTGCTGGGCGATGCTGCCCAAGGCCCGTCGTTGCGCCGACGCAATCCGATCGGCAACGGCCCAGAGATGGGTGCGGGTGGGCGGCGGCAGATCCGACATGCGCGCGCTGCCTTGCAGCGGACACACCAGCACATGGCCGCTCGCCATCGGGTGGATGTCCATGAAGGCGATGCAAAGATCGTCTCGGTAGACCTCGCTGGCCGGCAGTTCGCCGGCGATGATGCGTTCGAAGAGGGTCATGATGTGCTGGGCTTCCGGGAGCGCAAGCGGCCGGTGATGGGACCGGTTTCGCGTGGTGGATGGACGGCTGGGGGCGAGGTGTCTGCCGCCAGTCGCTGTGTGAGAAATCCTGGCAGATTTTGCCATCTCAGCGCCGGCGCGTTAGGGTCGACAGGCCCCAGATCTGGAGATGAAGCATGACCTATGGCAAGGCTTTCTTAGCCGGTTTCCTTGCAACCCTGTTGTGCCATCAGCCTTTGCTCGGTGTTCTGCATCTGCTCGGCCCGGCGCCGGCGCCTTATAACTTGAGTCCGGTGGCGCCGTTCGGTCTGCCGGCCGTCGTGTCGCTGGCGTTCTGGGGCGGGGTCTGGGGCTTGCCCATCTGGTGGCTGATCAAGCAACGCGTTGGCGCCAGCTACTGGCTCACGGCCCTGGCTGCGGGCGCGCTGGGCCCCAGTACGCTGGCCTTGCTGGTGGTGTTCCCGCTGAAAGGAATGCCGGTTGCCGGCGGCTGGGATCCGGCCCTCATCATCGCCGCGCTGATGCTCAACGGGGCCTGGGGCCTGGGCCATGCGCTCGTGATGCATCTGCTCAAAGCAAGGGCAGAGATCCCGCAAGTCCAGCGCTAGGCGCAGCACAGATTCAGCCTCGTCATGTGCCAGATTGGTTTTCGTTTCGCCGGCTCGGCGGTGGGGGGGCGCCTTGCGCCTTCGTTCACCTGCCCTTCACCTTGCGTTGCTATGCTCGCAGGCGCAAAGTTAAGTGAAAGCGGTGGGCTGATCCTACGCACATAGGGTCGCAGGGCAGCTCCGATTCAACAGGGGAAGTGCAATGCAAAGAATGCGAATAGGGGCTGGCATGCTGCTTGGCATCCTGCTCTCACAGGTTGCGATGGCGGCCGATGTCTACACGATCAACGTCTACGTCTACGAGCCGGGTTCCGAATCGCAGGTTCAGCGGGTCGAAGATGACAACGGGATCCGCTATCTAGGGGCCGATCTTTCCCGCAGTTCACAAGCTTCCAACGCGCAGCAGATTATCGATTTCATCACGGATTTTGATGAAAGAGAAGAAAGCGTTGATGGTGAATCGGAAAAGATATTCGGCGTCATCAATTTCCGCGGGGTGCCGATAGAACTCAATTTTTCCGAGTTCGGTGAACCTGGGCTGGAGTTTTCCATTCCGGATCTCAATGAACGGAAGACGGATTTCGCGGGCAACAGTCGTCAGGCGCAATTGAACGATTTCAAGGATTATCTGGAATCCAATGCGGCCGATCTGGTGTCACGGCTGTACCGCTTACTCGCCAAGAAATCCCCTTCCGATCCAATCGCAGGCAATCCGGGCAGCGCCCAGTCCGCCGCCGCCGAGCGGGATTACGAGCGCGGCTTCACCCACAAGGTTTCCCAGGTCTGGGGCTGTGGCACCAGCGCACGCAACGAGCAGATCATGCTGGCCAAGGCCGGCTTTGCCTGTCAGCAGGAAGTGGCGGCCGCCGGCATGGCCAAGCCCTGGATCGAAGTGGCGCAGATGGAGGGCACGATGAGCGACATGCCCTCGGACAGCCTGTACGACGATTACTTCGACCGGATGAAACGTGTCCGTGGCGAAAACAAGGCCAGCATCGGCCTGCAGTACGCTCAGATTTCCGCTACCGGAGGCGGCAACAAGCTCAAGACCACGATGATCTCCTTGCCGCTGGCCTACACCGTGGTATTTGACAGCGATCCGCGCAAGAAACTGGTTTTCAGTTTTCCGATCAGCATGAGCGATACCGAAGGCGCGGTGGCCTATCAGGCGGCCCTGAGCGTGGGATTCAGCTATCCGGTGAACGACCGCTGGGCGCTGACCCCGAGTGCCGGGCTGAGCATTGTCGGTTCCGAAGATCTTGCCGCCGCGTCCGCCCTGTCTTCTTACTCCCTGACCAGCAGCTACACCTTCCAGTTGGGTGAGTGGGCCTTGAATGTCGGCAACATGCTCGGCGTCTACTCCACCGAGAAGCTGAAAATCGGAGAGTATGAATCCGATCCGGATATATCCAACACGGTATTCACCAACGGAGTGCTGGTCTCCGGTCCCAGCACGCTGCTCGCGGATGATCTGGTGATGGAGTATTTCGTCAACGATACGCGCTACAGCGGTGACGACCTGTTCACCGATTCGGCGCAGGAAATCGGGGTCAACTTCGGCAAGCTCAACACCGTGGGCGAGGTCGTCAGCAGCTATCTCAAGGGTGGCATCAGCTACATGAAGGCAAGCGGGGATGGCGGCAACAAAGCCGATGCGCTGCGCCTTTCCCTTGTCTACAAATTCTAGAGGAGCACGGTCATGAAAAAGCTTATTTTCAGTATAGGACTGGCTGTGTTCATGGTGCTGCCTGCCGTCGCTGCGGAGCGCGCCGGTAAGGCGGTGCTGGTGGTGGGTCAGGCTTTCGCGCAGGATGATGCCGGTGCTCAGCGTCGTCTGCGCAAGAACGGTGAGGTTCAATCCGGCGATACCATCACGACCCGGCGCCATAGCTACGTGAATGTGCTGTTCGACGATGAAAGCCGCATCCTCGTCGGTCCCGGTTCGGAAATGAAGATCGAGGAGTTCGCCTTCAAACGCCCGCCCCAGGGAGGACCGCGGCAGAAGGGCGCAGCCAAGGCCGATGCCTCCGAAGCCCGGTCGATTTTCTCTTTGCTCAAGGGCGGGCTGCGCGCGGTAACGGGCCTGATTGGCCAGAGTGACAAGGCGGCCTATACGATGCGCACGCCGGTCGCCACCATCGGGATCCGAGGCACCGACTACTTTGTGGTCGCCTGCGAAGATCAGTGCCAGGGCCTGGGTGACCTGCCCAAAGGGATTGTGCCGGAAGGCGGGGTGATCGTTGGCGTGCATGAAGGCGGCGTGACGGTGTTCAACGATCAGCAGCAAAGCTTTGATCTGAATGTCGACAATTTCCTGCTGGTCACCAAATCGGGTGAGTTTGTGCCGCTGCCCGGGCCGCCCGGATTCATGCTGCTAACGCCGATGAATGATCCGGAGACCTGTCAGTAATCCGTTCTCTGGCAAGCTCTGATCCTAAGGCCGAGCCCGGCATTCCGGGCTCGGCCTTTTTTTTCTTGAAGGGGGGGCTGAGAGTTTCGAGGCCGTCCGTTTGCGAGAGTCGCGTCGGCACGGCGCCGGGTGATCCGATCCCAGTTTTCCATGCGGCGGAGAGTGCCACCGGATGGATTCAGGCTTCGGCGAGCGTGCGGATCGCGGTTGGTCGGCCGAAATAATAACCCTGCACCTGCTCGACCCCCAGGCGGCTGAGCATCGCGACTTCGTCTTCTGTTTCCGCGCCTTCGGCAATCAGGGTTAGCGTCAGGCTCTTGGCGAGCACCGCGACACTGGCAATGATTTTCTGGCTGGATTGATCGGTCAGCGCATTGTGCAGAAAGGCTTTGTCGATCTTCAGCGTATCGACCGGCAGGCGGTTGAGATAGGCCAGCGAACTGTGGCCCGTGCCGAAATCATCGATTGCAACCCGACAGCCCAGCGCACGAATGGCCTCAAGCACGCTCAGGGCATGATCGAAATCATCCATGATCTGGGATTCCGTGACCTCGAGGCGCAGGGTTTTCGGTTTGATGTCGTAGCGCTGCATTGCCGCCTCAATGCTGGGCAGCAGCAGGGTATCGGGGATCTGACGCGCGGCGAGATTCACGCTGACGCTGAAATCGTCCGCCAGTGGTTCCGGCCAATGGGCCTGCAGCAGCCCGCGACAGCGGCAGGCCTCTTCGATGATCCATTGCCCGATCTGCTCGATGATATGGCAGTCCTCGGCAATTGGAATGAAGAGGTCCGGCGCCACCAGGCCGACGCCGGGCTTGTTCCAGCGCAGCAAGGCCTCGAAACCCGCGGTCACGCGATCTGAAAGGCGCACGATGGGCTGGAAATAAAGCTCGAATTCCTGATTTTCGAGCGCCCTGACCAGTTCCATTTCCGTGCGCATCCGGGTGATGGCCAGCGCCTCGTCGGGGTTGGTCTCGGTCTCCTTGCGGTGTTCGCCGTCTTCGCCATCCATGATCTGGTGATAGCGTCGCAGGGTCAGTTGGAGCAAATGACGGATCAAGGGATCCGATTTCGCGAGCCGTTCATCCAGATGCTCGCGGGTGACGATCGTGAGATCGGTTGCCGTGCTGGCAATGGCCGAGGCCATGCGGGGCTGATGGCTGATCAGGGCCATTTCACCCAGGCATTCGCCCGGACCCAGTTCCGACAGGATCAGCGGGTCGCCATTGTTTTCCCGCACGATGCGAATGCGCCCCTGATCGATGACATAGGCGCACTCGCCTGCATCGCCTTCGCGAAACAGGATGTCATTGGCCTGCAAATGCGTGCGCAATGTGGTCATGAAGAGTCCAGGAACTGGCCGGGCATGATCACAGTATGCAACAAACAGGCCCGTTCACCCGGCTGCTCGAGAACACGGGATGGCTGCCGAAGCCGGCCTCTTTCTGGCAGCCGCTTTGCAGGTCGCCGGCACCAGGGCGCGGTGCCCGGCGCGTCCGCATCCTGGCCGTGTATCCACTACAATTGAACATTAGCGCGCGATTGCGGTCGGAGAATCTTCAGTTCCTGCGCCGCAAACGAACGCGTGCAACGGGGGGCGGCTGGCCAGGCGTCCGCCGCGCGCCTGGTGTTCCTCACGCCGCGATCTGGCGCAAATCGTCGAATCTAGAATCAATTCATGTCACCGCATGCCTCAGGGTGCGGATAAAGAGAAGTTTCCATGTTGCCTTTGAATAAACGATGGCCAGGTCTGGTTTGTGCCGGCTTTCTTCTGAATCCGGTTGCGCCGGCCCTGAGTCAGTCGGATGAAGAGGCTGCAGCCATGCCCGATATGGTTGTCACGGGCTCAAGACTGGCGAACAGCGGGCTGGCAGATGCCGATCCCGTCACCGTGGTGAATCGTCAGACGCTGCTCGATTCGCCGTTTACCAGCCTCGGCAGTTTCCTGCAGTCCCTGCCTTTCATGGCCGGCGCGCCGCTGGGGACCACGGTGAATGCCCGCGACAGTGGCGGTGGTCAGTCGCGCGGGATCGAAACCGCGGAATTGCGAGGCCTTGGCGCCGAGCGCAGCCTGGTCCTGGTCAATGGTCGCCGCTTTCTGCCTGGCGGCAACGGGGTGGGCGGGCTGGTTGATCTGGCGATGATCCCGATCGCGATGATCGAGCGCATCGAAATTCTCAAGACCGGTGCATCGGTGGAGTACGGGGCCGATGCGGTCGCCGGTGTGATCAATGTGATCACCCGTCAGAGCAGCGTGGGGCTTGATTTGCGGGCAGAAACCAGCCTCACCGACCGGGGCGATGGCGAGATGTTGCAGCTCTCGGGCCTGTATGCCCGGGACTATGGCGATGGTCATTGGCTGGCCGGCCTGACCTTCGCCGATCAGGGTGCCCTCGGCAAGGGCGATCGGGATTTTTCCCGCGCTCTGCTGGATGTGGAGGGTCCCGCCAACCAGATCGTGCCCGGCGGCAGTTCGGCGCCGCCAAACGGCAATTATCGAACCTCGCAAGGGCGTGTGACCTTGCGGCAAGGCGAAGATGGCCGAGAGGTCGAGGATTTCCGGCCGTTTGTCGGCAGCGGGCCTGACAATGATCGTTACAACTTCAACCCCTTTGAGGATTTGCGGCAGGATTCCCGGCGGGTGTCCTGGTTTTCTGCCTGGCGTCATCAACTGCAGCCCGCGCTGCAACTGATCGCCGAGTTCAACTGGCAGCAGCGTGACAGCGACACCGA
This sequence comes from Oceanococcus sp., assembly GCA_041619555.1. Classification (GTDB taxonomy): domain Bacteria; phylum Pseudomonadota; class Gammaproteobacteria; order Nevskiales; family Oceanococcaceae; genus Oceanococcus. The sequence goes on from JBFKDQ010000040.1 coordinate 22,480, forward strand.
GCTTGCGCCCCTGCCGTTCTTCAGCAACCGCCTGGCCGGTGTCGAAGTGGCGGCGGAAAATCATTACAACCCGTTTGGTGAGCGTTTGAGCGACGTGCGGCGCCGCCTGGTGGAGGCGGGCGCCCGTGGTTACGAACAGGACAACCAGGCCTGGAGAATGCTGTGGGGCCTGGAGGGCGATTTTGCCGGCTGGTCCTGGGATGCCAGCGTGGCCTGGGGCAAGAACAGGGTGACCCAGATTCAGCGCGGCGATCTGCAGGCCGATCGGCTTGCGCTGGCGTTGGGGCCGTCTTTTGTCGACGCGCAACAGGGGCCATTGTGTGGCAGCCCCGGGCAGGTGGTGGCCGATTGCGTGCCGCTGAATCTGTTTGGCGGTGCGGGATCCATCGATGCCGCGATGCTGGCGTTTGTCGCCGCCCCGCAGCTGACCGATCATGCCGAGAACACCCAGGCTGTCATCAACGCCAACCTCAGCGGCGAGTTGCTGGAACTCGACGCCGGGCCACTGCTGGCCGCTTTTGGCTATGAATATCGTAAAGAAAAGGGCGAAGACCGGCCCGACCCGCTGACCCAGGCGGGGCAGACCACCGGGGCCGCGCGCAGCATCACCCGCGGGCAGTTCGACAGCCATGAGCTGTATGCGGAGTTTGGTCTGCCGCTGCTTCGCCAGACCCGATGGGCGCAGGCGCTGGACCTGGATCTCGGCCTGCGGCTGGTGGATTTCTCGAATTTCGATCAGACCGCCGTGTTCGATACCTCGCTGCGCTACCAGCCGGTCGAGGACGTGGTGATGCGGCTGGCGCTGGCCCAGGCCTTTCGCGCGCCGACCATTGGTGAGCTGTTCGGCGGCCTGTCGCAGTCCAACCCGGCCGTGGATGATCCCTGTGCCGATTTCTCCCAGTTAACGCAGACCCAGATCGACCGCTGTGTCGCCCAGGGCGTGCCGGCGGATGGCAGCTTCGACCAGACCGGCAATGAAACCCCTCAACTGGAGGGCGGCAATCAGCAGTTGCAGCCGGAAGATTCGCGAATCGTGACCGCGGGCGTGAGCTGGCATCCCCAGAGTCTGCGAGGACTGGTGGTTAATCTCGATTACTACCGCGTCGAAATCGACGACAGCATTGCCGCGCTGGGTGCCAATACCATCTTGCAGCAGTGCCTTGAAACCGGCAGCGCGCAATTCTGCGACCGGATCACACGCGATGGCAGCGGCGCCATCACCCAGGTTCAAAGCCAGTTGCAGAACATTGCCAGCGAAACCGCCGCCGGTCTCGATCTGGAACTGCGCTACAGCCATGATGTGAATCGGGGGCGCCTGCGCCATGCCCTGTATCTCAGCCATGTGCTGGAGCGTGAGTTGATTGCCTTCCCCGGCGCCCAGGCTTTCGTTGGTGCCGGCAGTTACGATCCCGACAAGTTCGGTGCCATCCCCCGCTGGAAAGGCAGTTACCGTCTGCACTGGTTACTCAATGAGTGGGACTTCGGCTATGCCCTGCAATGGATCGGGGCGCTGGAAGAGCGTGGTGGCGAGCTGTTTCCGGGCACCGTCAATCAGGTTTCAGATCGCATTTACCATGATCTGAGCCTGTCCTGGGACTGGCATGCTCAGGCCCGCCTCAGCCTGGGTCTGAGCAACGTGACGGATCGCGATCCGCCGTTTCTCGCCAATGCCGATGTGGCCAATACCGATGTGTCCACCTACAGGTTGCTGGGTCGCAGCTTCCGTCTTGGTATGGAATATCGCTTCTAGCGCGCCTCTCCAAGTGGGCAGGGAATCAACCTTAGGCTAGTCATTCTGGCCGGCTTCCAGATCCTTGAGGCGCTGGTCATTGGCCTCCAGGCTGGCGTCGATCCGATCGGCGATGGCCGCGCCGGCCATGCCTGTGGCTTCAACATTGCGGATCGTGCGGGTCTCTTCCCGGCCGGGCGTGGCCGCCGAGCGGGACTGGTCTGATTCCGGCGCCGGGCCGCAGGCGCAGAGCAGGGCGGCCACGAAGCTCGGCAGGCTTTTTACGTGTCGGCGTGCATTCATCTGGTGGTTTCCTGGGCGGGCGCGGTGCTGGCCGGGGGCGCCGGGGTCTCGCTCGTGGTAGGGGCTTCGGGGGGCGTGGGACGCCGCAAATCCAGTCGGATCACCGCTTTTTGCAGGATCAGGCTGTTTGGATAGGTGATGAGTTCGCCATTGTCGCGCCGGATCAGGACATGAAAGGGTTCGATTTCTTCGATGATGCCGCTGATGTCGTCGTCCTTGTCGACCACTTTCACCCGGTGTCCGACGCGGTAGGGAAAAGCGAAAAAGATGATCAGGCTGGCGGTCAGATTGCTCAGAATGGACCACTGGGCGAACAGGGCAATGCCGACGACAGCAAAGACGGATGACACGAACAGCGAAATTTCACCATAGCCCAGACCAATGGCCACGATGGCGAGGCTGAAGAGCGCGCAGAACAGGCCGATTTTCAGGGTTCTGGTAATGAAAGCCGCCCGGTCCGGCAGGATGCCTTTGCTGATGGCCAGGCGATGGATCAAGCGCGCGGCGAAGTTGGCCGCCAGGATGTAAGTCAGAATACACAGCAGGATGGAGACGATCTTGAAAACCATGCCATTCACATTGGGGCCGGGGTAGGCGATTCTCGCTGTCAGCCGGCGCCAAGCGCAAGCCGTTGTCCGCTCCCGTCGATCAATTGCGTTCTAGGAAAGCAGAGTCTTGTTAAGCCAACACAGGAGACAGGCGATGCTTTTGTACCGACATGAAGAGGGCCACTATCTGGCGGTGCCGCCGGCCTGGCGGTTCGAAGCCGCAGCAGGCTACGCCTGCTGTTTTGCTGGGGAGGATGTGCCGGATATCATATGCCAGGCTTTTATCAGAGAATCCGGCGGCTATGCATTGCGCGGCGACGATGTCATCGCTTTGCAGGATGACGCTCGGCGATGCCCGCGCGCAGGCATCGCCAGCAACACGGGTCGGTCCGGGACAGGAACCAGGGGCCATCTGCTGCGCACTTGACCGGGCGAGTCACCCCAGGGCTGGTTGCAGCAGATTCTGGGCCTGAACCGCACGCGTCACCAGATGAGTTGAAGTACCTGGCGCGGGCCATGGATTGAACGGAAATGGATTGAATGCAAGGTCTGCCGTCTTACCTGGACTGGCGCGCGTGAAGGCGCCCCAGCAACGCGCCATCGAGGTTGCCACCTGCGTGGCGATCACCCTGATCCTGGCCAAGCTCGTCGCCTATGTGATGACAGGCTCGATTGCCCTGTTGTCCAGTCTGGTCGATTCTGCGATGGATGCTGTGGTCTCCCTGCTGAACATGCTTGCGATGCGTCATGCCCTGGCGCCACCGGACAAGGAGCACCGCTTTGGCCATGGCAAGGCGGAAAGTCTGGCGGCGCTGGCTCAGGCCTGTTTCATTGCGGGCTCCGCGGCTTTTCTCGTGATCCAGGCAGGGCAGCGTCTGTACCGGCCAGAGCCAATCGAGCAGGAATGGGTCGGCATCGGCGTGATGCTGTTCTCCATGTTGCTGAGCGGCCTGCTGGTGATGTACCAGCGGCGTGTCCATCGGCAGACCGGTTCGCTGCTGGTGGCGGCCGATTCACTGCACTACCTCGGTGATCTTCTGGCCAATGCCGGGGTGATCCTGGCCATGCTGCTCAGCGTTCACCTGCAGTGGTTCTGGGCCGATGCCCTGTTCGGTGTCGCGATCGCGTTCATCGTGCTGCGCAGCGCTTACGGCGTGGCCCGTTCCGCCCTGGACGAACTGATGGACCGGGAACTGCCGGATGCCATGCGCAGGCAAATCATGGATTGCGCGCTGGCCGTGCAGGGCGTACTGGGCGTGCATGCCCTGCGAACCCGCAGTGCCGGGTCCGCCAGCTTCGTGCAGATGCATATCGAATTGCATCAGGATCTGCCCTTCGTCGAGGCCCACGCCCTGACCGAGACCGTAGAGGCGAAAATCCAGGCCTTGTTGCCGGGAGCCGATGTCCTGATCCATCAGGACCCGGTCAGCGGCGTGCAGGCATAGATCGTCGAGCCTTGAAGCGCACCGCGACGGCCGTATCCCATGGCATGATGAAGGATCGTCGGTTGAGATTGGATCAGGGCGCATTCATGCCGGCAAGACCTTTCAAACACTGCGATTGATGATCAGAAAATCTGCAAATCAGGCTGGCCGGTGCAAGAAACTCATGTTTTGGAGGCGCCGATCCCGATTGCGGACGGGGGTGGGCCTGCTGGCGATCATGACGCTCCTTGCAACGCCTGCGTACTGTTCGGCACGGCAAGCCCCCGTGATTGGCAAAGCCGGGCCCGCGCAAGCGGACGCCGAGCCTCTGTATTCGGTCGCATTCGCCGCTGATCAGGAGTTGACGGGGCGGCTGATCGAAATCACGCCCGCGCCGGACGATCAGAAAGATGCCGTGAAGATCATCGAGTTACTGGGCATCCCCTATGCGCAGGCGCCGGTTGGTGAGCGGCGCTGGCGCGCCTCACAGCCGGCGCGGCAGTTGCCCGAATCGCCGTTTTCAGCCCTGGCTCCTGCGCCCGCCTGTCCCCAGTCCAGCATTCCAGGCAAGGCTTTTCAGGTCGCCAGTGCCGGGCAGGAGGCGCCAGAGCACGCCATGGCCAGCAGCGAAGACTGCCTGTATCTCAATCTCTGGGCGCCGCTTGCTGGCCAGCAACTGCCGGTCATGGTGTGGATCCATGGTGGCGGCCTGGTACGCGGTTCAGGTTCGCACCCCGGTCAGAATGGTCGTGCTCTGGCGGCCATGGGGGCGGTGGTCATCACCTTCAATTATCGGCTTGGTCCGCTGGGGTTCTTCTGGTTGCCAGAATTGGCAGATGAGGATGGCTGGCAGGCAAATTTCGGCTTGATGGATCAGGTCAGCCTGCTGCGCTGGGTGAAGATGCACGTCCAGCGTTTCGGTGGAGATCCCGAGAACGTGACCCTGTTCGGCAGTTCTTCTGGCGGCGCCGGTGTGCTGCATCTGCTCACCGCACCGGCGTTGCAGAAAGAGGCGCTGTTCCAGCGGGCAATCAGTCAGTCGGGCGGCGGCGCCGGTCGCCATCTGCCCCTGCAGGCGCAGCAGGGGGGCAGCGCGGAAAAAATCGCTAGAAAATTCGTGCGTGATCTGGATTCCCGGCAGTCCTGTGGCAGCGCTTCGTCAGTCGAGCCATTCGTCGACCTGAATTTCGCCCAGGTCCGCACGAAGTTCGGGCTGGCCACGGCCTTGCGGCATTGCGTAAGCGCGGCGCAGTTGCAGCGTGCCTTTGGCGGGGAGTGGAATGCTCAGGGGCGGCAGATTCGTCCGGAGGCACGACATTACCCATACCGCGATGGCGCCCTGGTGACGCAGACCAACCTGCTGGCGGCCATGGCGGCGCCGGAGGTCAGGCCGGTGCCCCTGCTGCTGGGCTATGCGGAAAACGAGGCTTCCGTGGTCGGAGGTCGGGGGCAGGCCTTGTCCGTGCAGAAAATGTCCGGGTACAGAAGGCAACTGGCGCTGCCCGATCTGGATCCGGATGGCGAAGATGCTGGCAGTCCGCGGCCGCAAAGAGCTTCGCCGCGCGCGCCCCTGGCCGAGCAATATCGAGATCTCGTCTACGCCTTGCCGGCCCATCTGCTGGCCTCGCTGCATGCGCAGCTGCATGGGGCGGAGACCTTTCTCTATCGCTACGCCTGGTCGCCCGGCGGCCGTTCGGGGCCGCCGCCCGGGCATGCCGCCGATGTTCGGGCCATCTTCGCGACCGGGCGCTGGTGGCGACCGGGGCCATTGAATCCCGTCGAGCTTGAACATGCGCATGCGATGATGCAAGCGTGGCTGGCTTTCGCAAGAAGCGGCAATCCTTCCACATCACGCTGGCCATGGCCGCGCTATGGGGCAGATGGAAGCGTGGTTCGCATTGCCAACACAAAGGTGGGCAGGGCAACGGAATTCGTGCCAGGGGACTGGGACCGGGAATTGCGACCGGCCACCGAGGCGCTGCGGGCTCGTTATGCAGCAGGCCGGCCCTCGCAATCCAGGTGAGTGGCGCCTGTTCGGCCGTGCCTAGCATGCCTATTGAGCCCCATGCTCGCGAGATGATCGCGTGCCTTTGGTAAGAGTTTCGACTGGCGAGCAGGCGGAAGGATGGCGTGGTTATACGTGCGCTTTTCCCCTCGGATTCTCCGGGCCATTTCCATCTTTGCAGTACCCGACGGGCTGAATCTGAATTGAATTCAGCCTTGAAACTGTGAACTGGTTCACGGCAAGGCTGTTCGCGCTTTGGTACAAATGCAGAGCGGGTCAATGCTGCTTGTGTGTGCTTGGGTGCGGTCGTATGGCTAGACAGAATTATCGATGGACTGTTCAGCCGGTAACTCTGGTTGACGAGCTCCCTGGGCGATGCGGTGGTCGTGCGTTCAATAACGGGGGGAATCGATGAACAAGAACCGTAGTTCGATTTGGGGGGAAGGTTTCCGCAGTGGCTCAAATTCCACGGGCGGCGCCGGTTTGGCGGCCCTTTCGATGTCAGTCATCCTGATCGGCCTGATGGCCGTGCTATTGCACGCGAGCGTGGCTCTCGCCGATTCGCCGGCGACAATTGACAAGGGGGGGAGCCATCGGTTGCCTGTGAGAATCACGGCGCAGGAACGACAGGCTCTAATGCAGGTCGGTGGCGCCGTTTCAGGCCGTAGTGCTCAGGCCGGCAGCAAGAGCGGTGAAACGAGGATGCAACTGTTCGCCGAAGACTTTGAAGGGGATGTTTCGGCTTGGTCGACCGGGGGTGTTTGGGAAATCGGTGAACCAGTCAGTGGTCCGGCCGCTGGTAGCGACTCTCAGCGCGCCGCGGGCACCAATCTGAGTGGTCATTACCCGAACCGCATCAATGACGCACTGATTTCGCCGAGTTTCGTGCTGAGCGGCGGGAGCGGATCGGCCTTTATTCTGGAGTTCGATGAATGGTTTGCCACCGAATCCTGCTGTGACACCATGTTTGTCGAGATTTCTGCAGACGGCGGTGCGAACTGGGAAATTCTGAGCCAGAATTCTGGCAGTTCATCTTCGCTGTATGTCGCAGGCAGAGAAAACCTGACCGCATTTGCGGGCTCTGAGGTGCAGCTACGCTTCCGCCTACAAACCGACGGCAGTGTCACCGGTGATGGCTGGTTCATCGATAACATCGCGGTTTACGAGGAGGTGCCTCCGCCGGTCGAGATGTCATTGATCAGTCTGAACGCGCAGAGCTTTCCTTTTGTGTTCATGGATGTTGTCGTGCGTGATCATGTGGCGGCCTGTCCGGATCCGGCGGCGCAGGAAAACTTCGCCATATTTGAAGACGATGTGCTGCAAACCGACTACTTCCAGGTTATTCCGCCCGATTCAGGTGGAGGGTCACGGCTGGTCGACGTGGTGTTCATTTTTGACAACAGCGGCAGCATGGGGGACGAACAGCAGGCGGTTGAGGACAATATCACCGACTTTGTCAATGCCTTGGTCAATTCAGGTGTGGATCTAGCCCTGGGCCTGACGCGTTACGGTCAGTCCAGCCTGGGCGGTGAACCGATCATTGAAGACAGCGGCAGCCTGACGACGGATCCCGACTACTTCCTGAATGATGTCTTGCAGCGAAACAATACTTCGGGGGGGCACGAGCCGGGCTATCAGGCGATTGATGAAACAGCAGCGGGATTTTCTTTCCGGCCGGGTTCTCAGCGCGTTTTCGTCATCATCACCGATGAGACGCCGCGTCAGGGTGCGACGACCATCGGCGAGGCCGATGCAGCGCTGGACGTGGCCGGCGCGACCCTGTTTGCGGTGACTTACGAATCGCTGTTTGCGGATTTCGAACCGTTGGTGGACGATCCGGAGAATCAACTGATCAACATCCTTGATCCCTTTGATCAGGTGCTTGCCTATATCCAGGAGCAGATCAGCGGAACCTATCGGATCAGTTATCGCACGTTCAACGATGTCCGGGATGGCCAGATTCGCGTGGTGCGGGTGGAATTGAACTGTGCGCCGGAATCCGCTTTCGTCCAGGGAACCTACGCACCAGGTGCCGAGCCGGTCATTGCACGGACGCCGGAAACGATCGCTTTGAGCGAGCAGAGTCAGCTAGACCAGGTCGCCTTGACCATCCGCGTGGAAGTCGAGGATGTCGCGCCACCGTTGGTGGACAGTGTCCGTCTGTACTATCGCAATACCTCCGGAGGAGGATACTCAAGCTTGGCGATGATTCTGGTTTCCGGCAATGAAAGTGCGGGTGAATGGGAAGTGCAGATTCCGGCGGCGGAGGTCAATTCTCCGGGCGTCGACTATTACGTCACGGCCAGCGACAGCCAGATCACGGCTTCCATCCCGACGGCAAATCCGGCTTCCAACCCGTATCAAATCGGGGTACTGCCGAACGAGCCGCCAGAGCTGTCGCATGCGCCGGTGCACTCCGGTCGCCAAGGGCGATCAATCCACGTGTCCGCAACCGCCCGGGATCGTACCAATCATCTCGCCGAGGTGGCGCTGTACTATCGTCGATTCGGCACCCTGAGTTACGTCCGCGAGGTGATGAGGGCTGATGGGGGAGATCGTTTTCTTGCCGAGATCCCTGGCGCGGCGGTAAGCAGCGATGGCCTGGAGTATTATCTGACAGCGACCGACAATTTCGGTTTGAGTTCGACAAATGGAGACGCCGATCATCCTTTGTTTATCGAGATCAATAACGATCAGGATGATGATGGCATCGATGATGAACTGGACAACTGTCCGCAGGATGCCAACCCGGGGCAGGAAGACGATGACAGTGACGGGGTCGGCAATGCCTGCGACCCGCCGCCCGAACCATTTGAATTCCAGGACAAGACCAGCCTGTTGCCGAATCAACTGGTGACTTCCAGCGAGGTGCAAATCCTTGGGCTGAATTCCCTTGCGCTGATATCTGTGCGCCATGGTGAATACAGCATCGACGGCGGAGAATGGACGCTGCACCCTGGAATTATTTTCAATGCCCAGTCCGTGCGCCTGCGGCACTACAGTTCGGCTTTGCCGAACCATTCGCATCACACCACGCTGACGATCGCCGGTGTTTCGGATATCTGGAGCACGACCACATTGGCGGAATCTTCGGTCGTACTGCCGCCGGACCCGGTCCAGGACAGCACGCCGGATGAATTTTTCTTTCTCAGCAACCCCCAGGTAGAGCCTGGCGTTCAGTTTGACTCCAATCTGATCACCGTGCAGGGCGTCAGCGTGCCGGTCCTGTGTTCCACACACGGCACGGGGATGATGAGCATCAACGGCGGTGATTATCAGTTGGAAGAGCAAGTTTGCCAGGCGGGAGACACGGTTCGATTGCGGCACACGTCCAGCGGCGTTGCCGGGGAAACGGTTGATACGATTCTGGACATTGCCGGGGTTTGGGGGGCATTCAGTTCCACCACCACGCCGCAGGATAATTGTCCACAAATGCCGAACCCGTATCAGGAAGACCATGACGGTGATGGCCTGGGTGACGTCTGTGATCCTGACGATGATGGTGATGGTATGCCGGATGACTACGAAACTGCTCATGGGCTGGATCCCTGGCAGGACGACGCCGGTGCCGACCCGGATGGCGATGGGTTCAGCAATCTGGAGGAGTACCAGGCCAATACCGATCCACAACTTCAGGGCGACCGACCGTTCGAGCCGGTACTGCTGGGCCTGTCGGGACAGGCTGGCCAGTCCGGAGATGATCTGGCATACCTCTTTGATCGCAAGATCCAGGTCAGGGATGGCCAGGACGGCAGTCTGCTGAGGGAAATTGCCTACAACGGGGATTACTCCGGCAAAATGGTCGCCGTGATTTCCGATGCCGGCGGCGTCAATGGTCTTGCGGTCTTGGCGCTTGATCGGAATCGCAATTTGGCACGTGTTCAGGTTCGTGATGCCCGAAGTGGCGAGTTCATTTCGGGGATGGCCATTGATCCCGGCCTCGATTATCGAGCCATGCACGTTCTTGCCGATGTGGATTCGGCTGGCACGGATGCTTTGGTCCTGGTCAGTCTGGATGCCGCTGGCATGATTCGGGCGCAGATCCGAACTACGCGAGGTGCCAGTCTTGGGGCTGTAACTTTTGGCCAGAGTGGTCGCTACATTGGCTCCGATGTCATTGCGGACGGAGCGAATAGTCAAATCGCAGTACTCGTTGAACTGCCCTCAGGCGCTGTACGCGTGACGGTAAAGAACATGAACAATCAACTGATCAGTGCCCTGTTTTATCCGAAAACCTATCGGCCGCTCCAAATCAAGGCCGTTGCTGCGGGTTATGCCAACGGCCAGCATGCCTATGCGGTGCTGGGCAGCGACGGTGGCACGGCACGCCTGACGGTACAAGATCTCAACCGTCAGCAGCGCAGGAATGTCAGTTTTGGTTCGGTGAGCAACTCAGAGCCTACGAACTTGATTCTGATTCCGGGCGACAGACCTCGCCTAGCCAGCCTGGTTGGACGCGAGGTGCGGTGGAGAAGTCTGGACGGCAATGATTCGGGGAAGATCACGTTGGGCAACAACAGCATATCCTGGAGCCAGATTGTCGGCCTTGCAGATGCCGATGGCCAGGGGGCGCCAGGGGTCGCGACGCTGGGAAGAACGCCGTCAGGTGGTCGTCTGAGCTGGGTCAAGACGTTGGAAAATCGTTTCGTTCAGTCAGTGCAGCATTGATTGATCGACCACGCCCGGTCAATCCGACCGGGCGTGGTGATCGTCGCTGCCAATTCTAGCGACAGGCCGATTCAATCTCGCACAGCAGTTCTTCCCGGCAGATCGCGGCGCTCAGGATGGGCCAGGTCTGCGAGACCGGCAGTAACTGCGTGCACAGTTCGCGGACGGCCGGGGCTTCGGCGGGCCGGCGCAGATAGATGCGGCCGTAGCTGGCGCCCTGCGGCCACAGCGGGGCTCGCGGCGAGGCCTGGGCGAGTGCCTCCAGATTGCTGCGGATGTCCTGCATCTGCGCCAGGGTGTCGCCAGGGTGCTGGCTTTCCGAGCCGCTAACCGCCGCCGTGCCGGAAATCAGTAGCAGGCTGAAGTTGTTCAGCGCCCGACTGAAGGAAGGGCTTTTCGGGCCATAGTTCCGTGGATAGCAATAAGCGCTGGTCTGCAGCGGGTTTTCGACCGCGGTGCCGGGCGTGCTGGCGGCAATCGCCTGCAGGCGCAGGACGCCATCCTGGCTGCCGACGACCGTCGCCGCAGGGTAGTGTCCGGGGCGCATCCCCAGTCGGGTGTACGCAAGATGACGGCCGAGACAGAACTGCTTGTAGCGTTCCTCATCGCCAGCGCCGCGATGGATGTCGGGAATGATGGCCCAGACCCGATGGATCTGGGATTTGCCCAGCGTGCTTGCCGACGCTTGCAGACGCAGGAAAAGGTCCTCGCTCAGGGCGGCCAGATCCGCGGCATCGTCGATCGGAAGTTCGGTGCCCAGCCAGGCAAAGTCTTCTCCTTCGCTGAAGCGCCAGTTCCCGGCAGAGCTGTCGCTGACGTCGCCGCGCACGAGCCAGCGCTCGCAGGTCGCGCCTTGCAGCAGTTGGAGGCCCGTGCTCCACAGACGCGGATTCGCTGCGCTCCCGGTGGCGGTACCGAAGCGGACTTCGGCGAGCAGGTTTTCGTCTGGTAATGGACAGGCATCGCCCAGCGCAACGCGCAAGTGAGCTTGCATTTTGGTCAATTGGTGGAAAAAGCGCTCTAGTATATCGTGAGGCCGGGGGCCCAAGCCTTCACCGTGCACCGATCGCCATGTAGAATGCGCATCCGCATGGGATCAGCGCGCACCGGAGAGGTGGCAGAGCGGTTGAATGCACCGGTCTTGAAAACCGGCAAGGATGCAAGTCCTTCGAGGGTTCGAATCCCTCCCTCTCCGCCA
>JBFKDQ010000041.1:0-34285 GCA_041619555.1 Oceanococcus sp.
CAGGGTCATCGGATACATGCGCTTGTCGACCAGTTCACGGGTCACTTCGATCGACGGGTGGTAATCCCAGTGCGCCTCGGGTTCCGGATTGAGCCAGACCACATGCTTGAAATGCTGGGTCAGGCGCTGCATCCAGGTTGAGCCCGCTTCCTCGTTCCAGTGTTCGACACTGCCACCGGGATAGGTAATTTCATAAGGACTCATCGTCGCGTCGCCGACAAAGATGATCTTGTAATCCTCGCCAAAGCGATGAATCAGGTCCCAGGTCGAGGTTTTCTCGTTGTGGCGACGGTAGTTGTCCTTCCAGACATGCTCGTAAACGAAATTGTGGAAGTAGAAATACTCCATGTGCTTGAACTCGCTGCTCGCCGCCGAGAACAGTTCCTCGCACACACGGACATGAGGATCCATCGACCCACCCACATCGAAAAACAGCAGCACCTTCACCGCATTGTGCCGCTCAGGCACCATCTTGATATCCAGATAGCCTGCGTTACGCGCGGTGGAGCGAATCGTATCGTCGAGATCAAGCACCTCCTGCGCACCGGTACGGGCAAATTTTCGCAGACGACGCAGCGCCAACTTGATGTTGCGAGTTCCGAGCTCCAGGCTGTCATCCAGATTGGCATAGTCGCGCCGGTCCCAGACCTTGACCGCACTGCGGTTGCCGCCTTTACCACCGATGCGGACACCTTCCGGATTGTAGCCACCGTGTCCAAAAGGCGAGGTGCCGCCGGTGCCAATCCATTTGTTGCCGCCCTCGTGGCGCTCCTTCTGCTCCTCCAGACGCTTCTTGAGCTCTTCCATCAACTTGTCCAGGCCACCCAGCGCCTGGATTTTTTTCATCTCTTCCTCGGACAGTTGCAGACTCTTCATCTGCTGCAGCCATTCCGCCGGAATTTCCGCCGCCAGCAGATCGTCCATGGCCTCTTCCACCCCCTGGAAGTAGGCGCCGAAAACCCGGTCGAAGCGGTCGAACTTGGTTTCGTCCTTGATCAGGCTGGCGCGGGCCAGATAGTAAAACTCGTCGATGGAGCAGAATGCCACGCGTTTCTGCAAAGCCTCCAACAGGGTCAGATATTCGGTCACGCTGGGCTTGAGGTCTGCTTTGCGCAAAGCAAAAAAGAAATCATTCAGCATGCTTGAACTCCCGCTGCGATCAGCCCCAGCAATCCCAGCAATGCGGCAACGAAACTGAAGGTCCGGGCAAGATTCCAGGCGGCGTAGTAGCACAGCATGTGGCCGACCCGACCGGCGACATACAAGCAGGCCATGGCATTGACCGTCGCCGGATGGGCTTCGACCATCACGCAGAACAGCCACAGCAGGATGAAAGCGGCGATGCTTTCATTGGTGTTGTGATAGCTGCGACTGGCTCGAAAATGAAAGCTGGCGGGCTTGAACTCCAGCGGCCGACCCGGCTCCGTGTGCGCCCAGATCGCCGCGATGTCCGCGACGATCACCTGCACGAACAGCAACAGGCCCATGCCGCCCGCGGCCAGCACACTGGGCTGATAAGGCTGGATCAGGTCGATCATTGCGAACTCAGCTACCGCGCCGGTTCAGGAACACCAGACGCTCGAACAGGTGCACGTCCTGCTCGTTCTTCATCAGGGCGCCATACAGGGGTGGCAGCGACTTCTTGCCGTCTTTTTCACGCAGGGCTTCGGCCGGAATGTCTTCGGCCAGCAGCAGCTTCAGCCAGTCCAGCAACTCCGAGGTGGAGGGCTTCTTTTTCAGGCCCTGAATTTCCCGCAGCCCGAAAAAAACATCCATGGCTTCTTTCAGCAGGCTCTGTTTGATGCCCGGGAAATGCACCGCAACGATCTGGCGCATCGTTTCGGCGTCCGGAAAGCTGATGTAGTGGAAAAAACAGCGACGCAGGAAAGCATCCGGCAGCTCTTTTTCGTTATTCGAGGTGATGATGATCAACGGCCGTTGCCGCGCCTTGATCAGTTGCTGGGTCTCATAGACATAAAATTCCATCCGGTCCAGTTCACGCAGCAGGTCGTTGGGGAACTCAATGTCGGCCTTGTCAATCTCGTCAATCAGCAGGATCGGCTGCTCTTCCTGTTCAAAGCATTCCCAAAGCTTGCCCTTGATGATGTAGTTGCTGATGTCGCCAACCCGACCATCACCGAGCTGGGAATCGCGCAGACGCGATACCGCATCGTACTCGTACAAGCCCTGCTGTGCCTTGGTCGTCGACTTGATATGCCATTCAAAAAATGGCCGCCCCAGGGAACGGGCGACTTCTTCGGCCAGCATGGTCTTGCCGGTGCCTGGCTCGCCCTTAATCAGCAAGGGACGCTCCAGCGTCACGGCGGCATTCACTGCCAGCTTGAGGTCGTCGGTGGCGACGTATTGATCGGTTCCTTCAAAGCGCATGATGGTCCACTGAATTCTTGAGATGATGTGAATTGTACATGGGCCGCTTCAGGCGGCCGGATTTCGCCCATCGAGCCCCAGCCAGCGATCCAAACGCATCAACAGGGGCGGCAGGAACAGCAGATCGTAGATCAGGGCGATGGAAATGGTGAGCGCGGTGAGCAAGCCGGTGATTTCGTTGACCACGAAATCCGAGAAACCGAGGATGGAGAAACCCAGACACAGGATGGTGGTCGTCACCAGCAAGGCGGTACCGACGGTGCGATAGGCATAGCGCACCGCCTGTTCCGCGGACTGATGGTTGGTCTGCCGGGCGCGCACGTATTTCGACAAAAAGTGTACGGTGTCATCCACCACGATCCCCAGGGAAATGCTGAAGATCGCGGCCACCGCCAGATTCACCTCCTGCACGAACAGGCCCCAGAAACCGAATGCAATCAGCGACGGCAGGGCATTGGGCAGCAGGCTCAGCAGGCCCAGCCGCCAGGAACGCAAAGCCAGCATCAAGGTGATGGAAATGCTGATCAAGGCCACCAGGGAACCACTGAGCATGCTACGGATATTGTTCTGGCCGATGTGCGCAAACATCACCGTCACCCCCGAACCGGGCGCGGCCAGGTCCGGGGCGTTGGTCTCCAGCCAACGCCGTGCACTGGCTTCGAACTCGACGATCTCCTTGGCCCGCACATGCCGCAGGGTGACGGCGAAACGGGTGGCCGATTTATCGAAATTCAGCTGGTTCGCCAGATCCAGGCCAAAAGGCAGGGACAATTCGTAGAGCAACAGATACTGGGCCGCCAGCGCCGGATCTTCCGGCACCCGGTACCAGGCCGGATCGCCGCCATGCATGTCCCGGTTCAGTCGCTTGAGGACCTGGCTGAAGCTGTTCACATGGGCGACATGGGGCTGACTGCTGGCCCAGTTCGCAAAAGCCTCAAGCTGGGCCAGGTATTGCGGGTCGGTGACGCCATTGCTGCTGCCGGCCGGCAGGGAAAAAGCGATCGTGTCAAAACCGCTTACGCGGTCTTCGAGGAATTCAGCGGCATCGCGAATCGGCACGCCGGGATCGAAATATTGATAGGTGCTGTCCGACAATTCATTGCGCGGCGCCCAGGCGACCATGAACACGGCCAGCCCCAGCCCGCCCCAGAACAAGGGTACACGGCGACGCAGCACCCACTCGCCCAGATGTTCGACGAATCTGGATTCATGGGCGTGTGATGGCGCCACCCGCAGGCCACCCATCAGGGCCGGCAACATGGTCAGGCTGAACACCCAGGCATAGACCACGCCGATCGCGACGAAGGTGCCCAGTTCCCGAAACGGGGGGGAATCGCTGAAATTCAGACACAGAAAGCCGATCGCGGTAGTCAGGCTGGTGAGAAACACCGGCTGCATATTGATTTCCAGCGCTTTGAGTCGCGCGGCGGCGGGATCCATGCCATCACGCTGCAATTGGATATAGCTCACCAGCACATGGATGGCATCGCACACACACAGCGTCATGATGATGATCGGTGAGGACACATTGATCTGGTTCAAGGCAAATCCCAGCCAGCCCACCGACCCCATGGTGGCGGGCAAGGTGAACAGGATCACCAGCACCACCGCAACGGTGCCCAGCAGCGAACGCAGCAGCAATGCGGTCACGATGATCATGATCAGGAACATCGCCGGCACCAGGGTCTGCATGTCCTTGACGGTGGAATCGTTGAAGGCCTGATCGATCGCTGGCACGCCCATCAGATGCACCTGCACGTCGGGATAGGCCTGCTCCAGAGCCGCCTTGATGGCGCGGGCTTCCCGCATGATCTCGATGGTGGCGGCGCCGCGTTCCTGACTGCTGCCAGTCGGCATTTCCAGCCGCGCATTGACCAGGGTTGCGGTACCGTCGGGCGCCAGGATCGCGTTCACCAGGCTGGGTTCGGCCAGAGCGACGGCGCGGCGCCGCGCGATCTCCGCGGCGCCCAGGGATTCGGCGGCCTCGAACAAAGGATAGACCACAAGGTCATCGCCTTCTGCCTCGGTATGCTGGAAGTTGGCAATGGAGTCGACCCGGATCACGCGCTGGAATGCCCACAGCTGCGCGGTCAGGCTCTCAATCAGGCCGAGGCGCCGCGGCGTGAACAGGTCACCCTCCTCGACACCGAGCAGAAAGGCGATGCTGTCACTTTTAGTGTAGGCCTCTTCCATCGCCTCGTGGGCAACCAGATGGGGATCATCCTCGGTGAAGAAGAGCTTGTAGTCGTTCTCGAAAACCAGTTTCTGCGCGCCGGCAGCGGTCAGCAGCAGCAGAAGCACGCTAAGGGTCGCGAGGAGATATCTGTATTTGACCAGGAAGGCCGCTTGGAAGGAGGCGGAGAACATGCAGGCTTGGGCAAGGAATGACCGACTATATTAGCGCAGGATACATACCGGTTGGTATCTTTTCCCAGCACTCCTGGTCCGCTGCCGTAGTCTTCGACGCACCAGAGCGTCCGGATTAGAATGGCGCGCCCTGCTGCGCATCGCGACACCATGACCCCACATTCCGTTCTACGTGATATTTTTGGCTACTCTGAATTTCGCGGCGAACAGGCGGGCGTCATCGACACCGTTCTGGCGGGCGATAGCGCGCTGGTCATCATGCCCACCGGGGGCGGGAAATCGCTGTGCTACCAGGTACCTGCCCTGCTGCGGGATGGCGTGGCGGTGGTCGTCTCGCCGCTGATCGCCCTGATGCAGGATCAGGTCAACGCGCTCAAGGCCAATGGCGTGCGCGCGGCCTGCCTCAATTCCAGCCTGGCCCAGGACGAACAGCTCCACGTGGAACACGCCGTGGAACACGCGCAGCTGGACCTGCTGTACTGCGCACCAGAGCGACTGCTGCAGACCCGCACCCTGGCCCTGCTGCAAAACAGCCAGATCGCGCTGTTTGCCATTGATGAGGCCCATTGCGTTTCCCAGTGGGGCCATGATTTCCGGCCCGAATACCGCGAGCTGTCGCGCCTGGTCGAACTCTTCCCCAACATACCGCGCCTGGCCCTGACCGCCACCGCCGACGACCCCACCCGCAAAGAAATCCGTCAGCGACTAGGCCTGGAACAGTCGGCGCAGTTCATTGGCGGATTCGACCGCCCCAATATCCGTTACCGGATTCAGGAAAAGAACCGCGGCAAGGAGCAGATCCTCAGCCTGATCAAGGCCCATCCACGGCAGGCTGGCATCGTCTATTGCCTGTCGCGGGCGGGCACCAATGACATGGCCGAGTGGCTTAATCAGCAGGGAATCGCCGCTCTGCCGTACCATGCGGGACTGTCGGCGGACACCCGCCAGTTCAACCAGAACCGTTTCCTGCGTGAGGATGGCCTGGTCATGGTCGCCACAGTGGCCTTTGGCATGGGCATCGACAAGCCGGATATCCGCTTCGTCGCCCACCTGGACATGCCTTCGTCCATCGAGGCCTACTATCAGGAAACCGGACGCGCCGGCCGTGACGGCGCCCCGGCAGAAACCCTGATGCTCTATGGCCTACAGGACATGGTGCGGCGCCGCCAGATGCTGGAATCCGGCGACAGTCCAGAAGAGCGCCGCCAGCTTGAACGGCGCAAACTCGACGCGCTGCTCGGCTTGTGCGAGGTCACTAGTTGCAGGCGCCAGACCCTGCTGCGCTATTTCGGCGATCCGCTGGCGCAGCCCTGCGGCAACTGTGACACCTGTTTGCAGCCACCGCAGACCTTTGACGGCACTGTTGCGGCACAAAAAGCCCTGTCCGCCGTCTTTCGCACCGGCCAGCGCTTCGGCGTTGCCCATCTGATCGACGTGCTGCGCGGACAAACCAGCGAAAAAATCGAGCGCCTGGGACATGATCAGCTCAAGACTTTCGGCTGTGGCCGCGAATTCAACAAGACACAATGGAATGCGCTATTCAGGCAACTCGTCGCCATGGGCCTGCTGACGGTGGACATTGAAGGCTACGGCGGACTGCGCCTGGGCACCGGCGCGGCCGAAGTCCTGCGCGGCCAGCGCACCCTGCAACTGCGTGAACCCGCGGCACGGCGCGAAAAAACCCGCATCAACCGCCAGACCCTGGTCGATGCGCAGGACGAGAACCTGTTCGAACGCCTGCGTTTATGGCGCAAGGAAACCGCAGAGGATCTGGGCGTGCCACCCTATGTCATTTTTCACGATGCCACCCTGGCCGCGCTGGCGGGAGAAAAGCCAAACAGCCTGGACGCGCTGGGAGGCATCTCCGGAATCGGCGAGAAGAAGCGCGAGGCCTACGGCCGCGAAGTGCTCGACATCATCGCCGAACATGTTTGAGCCGCGCTGATCCCAAGCCCTGATCAGGCCGCGGTATCGACAAACTTCTCGAGATAATCCATCTGGTCGCTCAGCACCTGCCGGCCGGACAGAATCAGCATCTCCGCGACATTCGGTGCATAAGGCACGGCGAGCAACGGCATATTCGCCTCATCCGGACTGCGGCAGCCTTTTTTCTGGTTGCAGGAGCGGCAGGCCGAAACCACGTTTTCCCAGCTATGACGTCCCTTACGGGCTCTCGGAATCACATGATCCACAGTCATTCCGGACTCGGAAATATGGTGACCGCAGTACAGGCACAGTCCCCGATCACGCGCAAACAGCCGCCGCCGGGTGAGCGGGAATATGCCACCGTTTTCCCAGATTCTCGAACGATCATTGACCGCGATGATGGGCGACATATTGAACAGGGTGCGTTGCCCCGAAAGGCGATTGTAGCCTCCTCGAATCACGATGGACTGTTCACCCACCTCCCACAGCACCTTGTTCTCAAGGTACAGGCAGACGGCACGCTGCCATTCGATCCAGGCCACGGGCAGACCACCCGCGCTGAGCTTGAGCAGTCTGGGGAGGGTCTCGATCATGGCGTACATCACTCAGAGGTCATGAAACATCAGATCATCATGGCCCCAGTGGGGGCGAGTTTCAATGGCGACGGTCCCCGCCGCCAGCCCCTGCTGTCTCCGCCCCTCTGATCGCCTGGCCCCTGGCCACGGCCGGGCCGCTGGCGCGCCTCAGGCCTGTGCGCGCTGTTCCAGAATCGCTACCGCTGGCAGAACCTTGCCTTCCATGAATTCCAGAAAAGCTCCTCCGCCGGTGGAGATATAGGAGATCTGCCCGGCAATCTGGTACTTGTCGATCGCCGCCAGAGTATCCCCTCCGCCTGCGATGGAAAACGCGGAGCTGTCGGCTATGGCCCGCGCCATCGCTGCGGTCCCACCAGCAAACTGCTCGATCTCGAACACGCCAACCGGCCCGTTCCAGACAATCGTGCCGGCGCCATTGAGGGTATTGGCCAGCAATTCGCGCGTCTTCGGGCCGACATCGAGAATCATCTCGTCCGCGCCGACGGCATCCACATCGCGTGTTCGGGCCTGCGCCTCGGCAGAGAACTCGGTCGCGGTGATCACATCGACCGGCAGCGGAATCTCTGCCCCTCGCGCCTGCATTCTCTGCATCACATGCCGCGCCGCATCCAGCAGATCGGGCTCATATAGCGAAGTGCCTACCGGGTGGCCGGCGGCGGCAAGAAAGGTATTGGCGATTCCGCCGCCCAGGATCAGCCGATCCGCAAGCTCGGCCAGGTTCTCCAGCAATTGCAGCTTGGTCGACACCTTGGATCCCCCCACAATCACCACCAGAGGCCGCTTGGGCGACTTGAGGGCCGCGCCCAAGGCCTCAAGCTCGGCCGCCAGCAGTGGGCCGGCACAGGCCACCGGTGCAAACCGGGCAACGCCATGGGTCGAAGCCTGAGCTCGGTGCGCGGTGCCGAAGGCATCCATCACATACACATCGCACAACTTCGCCAGATCCCGCGCAAGGGCCTCGTCATCGGCTTTTTCACCCGGCTCGAAACGCACATTCTCGAGCAGAACGAGTTGGCCCGGCTGCAGGTCGACGCCAGCACGCCAGTTCCGCACCAGCGGTACCGGAATGCCAAGCTGTTCGCCCAGATACGCCGCCACCGGCGCCAGCGAATGCTCCGCGGCAAAAACGCCTTCCTTGGGACGACCGAGATGGGAGCAGACCATCACTGCCGCACCGGCATCCAGCGCTGCCCGCAGCGTCGGCAGGCTGGCACGGAGGCGGGCGTCCGAAGTGATCCTGCCTTCGGCCACCGGCACATTGAGATCCTGACGGATTAATACCCGCTTGCCTGCCAGGTCCTGGTCCATCATGCGCAGTACAGTCATGTTTTATCTCTGTTAGGGTTTGGCCCGCTCGGCCATCAGGGCTTTGCTCATCGCCACCAGTTTTTCAAACAGGCGCGGGATGCGTTGATCGACCCCCTCGTTCGGCTGCACCAGACCCAGCCGATAGGCGATGGCCAGCTGGGTTTCAACCTGGGCGAGGGCGCCGCGCGCCCCGTCCACGTAGCTCACCAGGTCGCCGCGCGAGGCACGGGCGGACCCTTCCGCCAGCAGGGAGGGCACCTTGGTGGCCGAACGACGCAGATCGGCGGTCAGGCCATTGCGTTCGTTTGGCGGGAATTCGTTGGTCAGGGTATAGATCGCCGCAACCAGTTCCATCGCGTCCTTCCACGCCGCAAAATCATGATGCCTTCGTATTTCCGCCATTCTGGCCGCTTCCGGAATCTTTGGGCTGCCGGTCTTGCCGGCAGCCCGGGGGCACTCAGGCCGCAGCCATCAGCGCGATGGTGGTATCCAGCATGCGGTTGGAGAAACCCCATTCGTTGTCATACCAGGAACAGACCTTCACCAGACGACCGCCGTGCCCGACCTTGGTCATGGTTGCATCGTAGGTGCTGGATGCCGGGTCATGATTGAAATCGACCGACACCAGCGGACCATCGCTGTAAGCCAGAATGCCCTTGAGTTCGCCATCGGCCGCGGCGCGGATCAGCGTATTGATTTCCTCGACCGAAGTTTCGCGCGATGCCTGGAAGGTCAGATCCACCAGGGAAACATTGATGGTCGGCACCCGCACGGCGAAACCGTCGAACTTGCCCGCCAGTTCGGGCAGCACCAGGCCCACCGCTGCGGCCGCGCCGGTCTTGGTCGGAATCATCGACATCGTGGCGGAACGAGCGCGCCGCAGATCGCTGTGATAGACATCGGTCAGCACCTGATCATTGGTATAGGCATGGATCG
This sequence comes from Oceanococcus sp., assembly GCA_041619555.1. GTDB lineage: Bacteria > Pseudomonadota > Gammaproteobacteria > Nevskiales > Oceanococcaceae > Oceanococcus. The sequence goes on from JBFKDQ010000041.1 coordinate 9,522, forward strand.
TGGTCATCAGACCGGTCTCGATGCCGATCGCACTGGACAGCGGCTTGACCAGCGGAGCCAGGCAGTTGGTGGTGCAGGATGCATTGGAGATGATCTGATCGGCGGCCGTCAGGCTCTGGTGGTTCACGCCGAAAACGATGGTCTTCACATCCGAGCCGGCGGGCTGGGAGACGATGACTTTCTTCGCGCCGGCTGCCAGATGGGCCGCTGCTTTGTCCTTGGTGGCAAAGATGCCGGTGCATTCCATCACCACATCGACACCAAGTTCACCCCAGGGCAGTTCGGCCGGATTGCGAACTGCGAGCACCTTGATGCGGTCCCCATTGACGACCATCTCATCGCCTTCGACCTTCACGTCGGCATTGAATCGACCATGGGCGGTATCGAAGCGCGTCAGGTGCGCATTGGTTTCGGCGTTGCCCAGATCGTTGATCGCCACAATCTGGACTTCATCGGTGCGGCCGGCTTCATACAGCGCCCGCAGTACATTGCGTCCGATGCGTCCATACCCGTTGATTCCCACTTTGACCGTCATAATCCTTGTCCTTTTACTTGATGCCCGACTCAGCCGAGCAGAGACTTCATCCGTTCCACGATGTTCTCGACCGTGAAACCAAAAAATTCGAACAGCTCGCCAGCCGGGGCCGATTCACCGAATGTGGTCATCCCGATCACATCGCCACCATCACCAACCAGGCGCCACCAGCTGTCAGGAACACCGGCTTCAACCGCCAACCGGGCCTTGACCGCTGGCGTCAGCACGCTGTCACGATAAGCCTGATCCTGGGCCTGAAACAGCTCCAAACAGGGTACCGAAACCACCCGCACGCCCACACCTGCGGTCCTGAGCTGCTGCGCGGCCGCCACCACCAGGCCGATTTCGGAGCCGCTGGCGAGCAGGATGGCCTGCGGATTGTCGCAATCCTGCAAGATATAGCCGCCGCGCTGGATGTCGTTCAGTTGCGCCGGGTCACGCGGCTGCGGTGGCGTATTCTGCCGGGTCAGCGCCAGGGACGTCGGCCCCTTGCGTCGCGCAATGGCGCGCTGCCAGGCGGCAAAGGTCTCAACCGCATCGCAGGGCCGCCAGGTTTCCAGATTCGGGATCAGCCGCAGGCTGGCGACATGCTCGACCGGCTGATGGGTGGGACCATCTTCACCCAGACCGATGGAATCATGGGTATAGACGAAGATGCTGCCCTGCTTCATCAGGGCGGCCATGCGTACCGCATTGCGCGCATAGTCGGAGAAGGTGAGGAAGGTCCCGCCGTACGGGATGAAACCACCGTGCAGCACCAGTCCGTTCATGATCGCCGACATACCGAATTCGCGTACGCCATAGTAGATGTACTGGCCGGAAACCTCGCCCGGCAGCACCGACTTGGCGCCCTTGAACAGGGTGAGATTGGAACCGGTCAGATCGGCCGAGCCGCCAAGCAGCTCCGGCAGCTTCGGTCCGAGCAGGTTCAGGGCCTGCAGCGAGGCCTTGCGGGTCGCCACCTGTTCGGCGGCGGCCTGGATCCGCTGCAGCTGTTCGCTGCAAAACTCGTCAAACCCGGCCGGGCGTTCATCGCGCAGGCGGCGCTCGAATTCCGCGGCCAACTGCGGGTGCGCTTGGCGATAGGCGTCCATCAGACTTTCCCATTCCGACTGGGCGCTGGCACCTTTGGCACGGGCATCCCAGCCCTGGCGAATTTGGTCTGGAATGTCGAAAGGCGCATGTGGCCAGCCGATGTGTTCGCGGGTGGCCGCAATTTCCGCCTCGCCCAACGGCGCCCCATGGGTGGCCTCGGTGCCCTGCTTGTTCGGACTGCCGAATCCGATCAGGGTCTTGCACTGGATCAGCGTCGGCCGACTGCCATCCTCCCGCGCGCTGCGCAGCGCCAGATCGACTTCCTCTGGATTGTGGCCATCAACATTCCGCACCACCTGCCAGCCGTAGGCCTCGAAACGCTGCGCCGTATCATCGGCAAACCAGCCGGGGACCTCGCCATCGATGGAAATGTTGTTGTCATCATAGAGCACGATCAACTTGCCGAGACCCAGAGTTCCGGCCAGCGAACACACCTCGTGGCTGATGCCTTCCATCAAACAGCCATCACCGGTGAATACATAGGTCTGGTGATCGACGACGTCGAAGCCTTCACGATTGAACTCGGCTGCCAGCAGGCGTTCGGCCAGGGCCATACCAACCGCATTGGCCAGGCCCTGGCCCAGCGGTCCGGTGGTGGTTTCCACCCCGGGCGTGATGCCGAATTCAGGATGGCCCGGTGTTTTTGAATGCAGCTGCCGGAAGTTCTTCAGTTCATCCATCGGCAGGTCGTAGCCCGACAGATGCAGCAGGGCATACAGGAGCATGGAACCATGGCCGTTGGACACCACGAAGCGGTCCCGATTGGCCCAGGTCGGATCGGCCGGGTTATGCCGCAGATGGTCGTTCCACAGCACTTCGGCCATGTCGGCCATGCCCATCGGCATGCCAGGATGGCCGGAATTCGCGCGCTGCACCGCGTCCATCGCCAGCGCGCGCACCGCATTGGCCAGACTCGTTCTGGAAGTCATTGATTTCTCTGAAATAATGCCGCAGCAATGCGGCAGAATGGGGACGTATTGTCACCGATGCGGATGAACGCGGGCAAGCGAGGGGCGCAATGAAGCTCGGCCAGCGCGGCTCAGACCTTGAGCTTGTCGGCAAATTTTTCCGCCAACTTGGCCAGTTTCGGCTGCGCCACGGCCTGGATATAGGGCTGCCCGGGATTCAGCTCCGCATAATTCTGGTGATAGGCCTCGGCCGGATAGAATTCTTCCAGCCTCTCCAGCCGGGTGACGATCGGCTTGGCAAAAATGCCGGCCTGGTCGAGTTGGTGGATATAGGCCTGCGCCACCTGACGCTGCTCCTCGTCGGCATAGAACACGGACGAACGATACTGGGTGCCACGGTCGTTGCCCTGACGGTCGAGCTGGGTCGGATCATGCGCCACCGCGAAGAAGACCTTGAGGATCTCGCCATACCGGGTCTGTGAGGAATCGAAACGAATGCGAACCGCCTCTGCATGGCCGCTGCTGCCGCTGCAGACCGCCTGGTAGTTCGCCGTCTGCGCGGAGCCCCCGGCGTAGCCAGACACCACTTCCCTCACCCCCTGCAAGCGTCGATAGACCGCCTCAACACACCAGAAACAGCCCCCGGCCAGCACCACCTCTTGTTCCCCCTCGGGCTTGACATCCAGCAGGGGGCCGGGGAAGCCGTCATCGGGGGTCGCAGACGTCGCAGAAATGTCGCACAACATGGCTCACCTGGCCTTGGAAACGATCGATACGGGACGGCAATGGCTGGGCTCGCGCAAACGCCAAGTCATGGCCTGCGCCATTGTGCCGTGCTTTGACTGCATCGCGCACGCCCTCATTTCCATTTGATGTTGCAGCCCACGCTCGGTTTCTGATCGGCCGACGGCCGCCTGCCCGCCAGCAGGGCGGCCAGCGCCGCGCGCAGGTCCCGGCCATCCACCGCAATCCCGTTTCCCGGCCGGGAATCATCCAGCTGTCCGCGGTAGGCGCAGTTCAGCGCCGCATCGAAAACAAAGAAGTCCGGCGTGCATTCGGCGCCATAGGCACGCGCCACGACCTGCGATTCATCATAGAGGTACGCAAAGGGATAGCCGACACGCGCAGCGGTCTGGCGCATCTGTTCCGGCCCATCCGCCGGATAGGCGGCCGCATCGTTGGCGCTGATCGCGACAAAACCGACCTGGCCACCGGCGTGATCCCGCGCCAGCAGGGCCAGTTGCTGCTCCACATGCTTGACGTAGGGACAATGATTGCAGATGAACATCACCACCGTGGCAACCGAACCCTGCACATCCCGCAGGCTCAGCTGTTTTCCGGAAACCGTGTCGGGCAAGGAGAAATCCGGCGCAGGGGTGCCGAGTGCCATCATCCGGGAAGGTGTCAATACCATGGGTCATTTCCGAGCAAAGCTAAAGTGGCAGTGTCGCCTGACCGAAATCCTCAGGTCAAAGGCGTGCAATTTCCTTTGCCTCAGCGTACTATTATCAATCTATCCGGATAAACAGATATATCACCATGGCTCAAGACTACCTCTTCACGTCAGAATCCGTTTCCGAAGGCCATCCCGACAAGGTGGCGGATCAGATTTCCGATGCGGTGCTCGATGCAATCCTTGATCAGGACAAATATGCGCGCGTCGCCTGTGAAACCCTGGTCAAGACCGGGGTGGCCATCGTCGCTGGAGAGGTGACCACCAGCGCCTGGGTGGATCTTGAAGACCTGGTGCGCAATGTCATTATCGACATCGGCTACACCTCATCGGATGTCGGATTCGATGGCGCAACCTGTGGCGTGCTCAATCTGATCGGCAAGCAGAGCGGCGATATCGCGATGGGCGTTGACGGTGCGCAGGAGCAACGCAAGAAACCGGAGGACCAGGGCGCTGGTGATCAGGGCCTGATGTTCGGCTACGCTTGCAACGAGACCGATGAACTGATGCCGGCGCCGATCCAGTTCGCGCACCGCCTGGTTGAACGGCAGGCCGAGGCGCGCAAGTCCCTGGCATTGCCCTGGCTGCGACCGGACGCCAAGTCCCAGGTCAGCCTGCGCTATCGAGACGGCAAGCCGGTTGCGATCGACGCGGTCGTGCTATCGACCCAGCACAGCCCGGAGGTCAGCCAGGCTGATCTGCGCGAAGCCGTGATGGAACTGATTATCAAGAAAGTCTTGCCGACCGAATGGCTGACGCGCGAGACCAAGTACCACATCAACCCGACCGGACAGTTCATCATCGGCGGCCCGGTGGGCGACTGCGGTCTCACCGGCCGCAAGATCATCGTGGATACCTATGGCGGTATGGCACGCCATGGCGGCGGCGCCTTCTCCGGCAAGGATCCATCGAAAGTCGACCGCTCGGCGGCCTACGCGGGGCGCTACGTGGCCAAGAACATCGTCGCTGCCGGCCTTGCCGAACGCTGCGAAATCCAGGTCAGCTATGCCATTGGCGTTGCTGAACCGACTTCGATTTCGGTCACCACCTTCGGCACCGGCAAGATCGCCGATCACCTGATCGAGCGCCTCGTCCGGCAGCACTTCGACCTGCGCCCCTATGCCATCAGCACGATGCTGGACCTGCTGCACCCGATGTATCGGGCGACGGCGGCCTATGGGCATTTCGGCCGCACACCGGTCGAAATGAGCTATGGCGAGGATCGTTTCTTCGCTTTCCCATGGGAAAAGACCGACAAGGCTGAGGCCTTGCGCGCCGACGCCGGCCTGTAAGCACGAGACTTTTCCAGCCAGACACTCGGGCAAGGACCGCAACCCGCAAACGCGCTGGTCGATGTGCCCTCCCGCCCCAACCCCAGACGGAACCCAATTCATGAACACTCCCGCCACACCGCTTGATCAAGACTTTATCGTTGCCGACCTGGCTCTGGCCGAATTCGGCCGCAAGGAAATCGCCATCGCAGAAACCGAAATGCCCGGCCTGATGGCGGTGCGCGAAGAATACGCCGCCAGCCAGCCGCTCAAGGGAGCCCGCATCGCCGGCTCGCTGCACATGACAATTCAGACCGCCGTGCTGATCGAATCGCTGCAGGCTTTGGGCGCGGAGGTGCGTTGGGCTTCCTGCAATATCTTCTCGACCCAGGACCATGCCGCCGCCGCTATTGCCGCCGGGGGCACACCGGTGTTCGCATTCAAGGGCGAATCGCTGGCCGAATACTGGGAATACACCCACCGCATCATGGACTGGGCCGACGGTGGCACGCCGAACATGATTCTGGACGACGGCGGCGATGCCACCCTGCTCATCATTCTGGGCGCCAGGGCGGAGCAGGATCCCAGCGTTCTGGGCAAGCCGTCCAGCGAAGAAGAAGAAGCCCTGTTCGCCTCGATCAGAGACCGGCTGCGCCATCGCCCCGGCTTTTACAGCAAGATTCTGGGCAACATCCTCGGCGTGACCGAAGAAACCACCACGGGCGTCGCGCGGCTGTATCAGATGCAGCGCGACGGCGAATTGCCCTTCCCTGCCATCAACGTGAATGATTCCGTCACCAAGTCCAAGTTCGACAATCTTTACGGCTGTCGCGAATCCCTGGTTGACGGCATCAAGCGCGCCACCGACGTGATGATTGCCGGCAAGATCGCGGTCGTCTGCGGATATGGCGATGTCGGCAAGGGCTGCGCGCAATCCCTCAAGGGTCTCGGCGCCCAGGTCTGGGTCACGGAGATTGATCCCATCTGCGCCCTGCAGGCGACGATGGAAGGTTTTCGGGTGGTCACCATGGAAGAAGCAGCGCCGCTGGCAGACATTTTCGTCACCGCGACCGGCAATTATCACGTGATCACCCATCAGCACATGCTGGCGATGAAGAATCAGGCAATCGTCTGCAACATCGGCCATTTCGACAACGAGATCGATTGCGCCAGCCTGAAGCAATACCAATGGGAAAACATCAAGCCGCAGGTCGACCACATCATCTTTCCGGACGGCAAGCGCATCATCCTGCTGGCCGAAGGTCGCCTGGTCAATCTGGGCTGCGGCACCGGTCATCCGAGTTTCGTGATGTCCAATTCCTTCACCAATCAGGTCCTGGCGCAAATCGAGCTGTTCACGCGCGGCGATCAGTACGGCAAGGATGTCTACGTTCTGCCCAAGCACCTGGATGAAAAGGTGGCCGAACTGCATCTGAGCAAACTGGGCGTCAGCCTGACCCGGCTTACCGACGAGCAGGCCGCCTATGTCGGTATCCCGGTTGCCGGCCCTTACAAACCGGCCCATTACCGCTACTGAAACCATGAAAGTCAGCTTCGAGTTCTTCCCGCCGCGTACCGATCAGGGCAAGGCCAATCTGCAGGCGACGTGGCGGGCGCTTTCGGCACATGAGCCCGAGTATTTCTCGGTCACTTTCGGCGCCGGCGGCTCAACCCTGGAAGGCACGTTCGATACGGTCAAGGCCATCGCCGGCGACACCGGGCGCCCTGCCACGCCCCACATCAGTTGCATTGGCGCTACCCGCGAGGGCGTCAACCGGCTGCTGCAGCGCTATCGGGAGATCGGCATCCAGCGCCTGGTCGTCCTGCGGGGCGACATTCCCTCAGGCATGTACTCGCCGGGCGAATTCCGCTACGCCAACGACCTGCTCCGCTTTATCCGCCAGGAGCACGGCCAGCATTTCCACCTTTCGGTTGCCTGCTACCCGGAAGTGCACCCGCAGGCACGCAGCCCACAATCCGACTTCGACAATTTCCTGCGCAAAGTCGAGGGTGGCGCCGATGCTGCAATCACCCAGTACTTCTTCAATGCCGATGCGTTCTTCGACTTTCGCGAACGCGCAAGCCGGGCCGGGGTGACAATCCCGATCATTCCTGGAATCATGCCGATCAGCAATTTCAGTCAGCTGGCGCGTTTCTCCGATGCCTGCGGCGCGGAAATTCCGCGCTGGCTGCGGCTGCAACTGGCCGCGCTGGAAGCCAGCGATGAATCGGACCTCAAAGCACTGGGACATCGCGTGGTCACCAGACTGTGTCGGCGTCTGCGCGATGGCGGCGTCGAAGAATTGCATTTCTATACCCTGAACAAGGCCGCGGCCAGCCTGGCGATCATCGCAGAACTCGGCGCCTGAGCAGTGGCGGGCCGGTCTGGCTCCGGCCGATTAGAGAGCAAGCAGCTTGAAAATTTCGGCAAGGATCGCGCCGGACGCCATCGACTGGAAGCAAAAACAGCCGGCAGATGCAGGCCACGCGGATCGGGCCAACCCGGCGCCGGCCAACCATGCTGAGGGCGTGGCGACACGTGGGCGGCCCTCAAACCCGGATCTGGCCGCATGAGCGTGCAGACTTTTGTTCTGCTTTACAGCCTGCCGCTGCTGGCATTCTGGCTGCGATACAGCGCCAGGCCACCCGCCGGGCCGGCCGATGTACGCCGCCTTGCCCTGCTGGTGCTGGCAACCGGGCTGCTGCTGCGGATCGCCCTGCTCTGGCATGGCGGCTTCCACTATGACACCGGCACCTATAAGGCCTGGGCACTCAAGCTTTCGGATCCGCAGGCGCCCTGGCAGATCTACCAGCCCGGCTACTTTGCCGATTATCCGCCGCTCTACATGTATGTGCTGGCGGCCCTGGGCTGGCTGGCGCGACAGCTGGGCCTGGAATCGAGCACGCATTTCACTGCGCTGATCAAGCTCCCCGCCCTGTGCGCAGATCTGCTGGTCGGCCTGCTGATCTACCGCCATGCCGCCAGATCGGCACTGGACGACAGGACGCACCACCGCACCGGCCTGATCGCGGCCGCACTCTACTGGCTCAATCCGGCCGTGATGTTGGATTCGGCGCTCTGGGGACAGACAGAATCCATCCTTGCCCTGCTGCTGGTCTCGGCCTGGGTCGGCTGGAAACAGGGACGGCTGGGGTTCAGCGCGCTGCTGCTCGGCGCGGCCATTGCCTTCAAGCCTCAGGGCCTGATTTTCGCCTGTGTGGGTGGACTGGCCGTCCTGCTTTCACAGCCGCTGATCGCCACGCTGCGCCAGATCTTGATCGGACTGGCCAGCTTCATCCTGATCATTCTGCCCTTCGCCCTGGATCAGGACCTAGACTGGATCTTCCGGCTGTACTTCAACACCGCGGAAACCTACAACTACCTCAGCGTCAATGCCTACAATGTCTGGGCCCTGTGGGGCTGGAACTGGGCGGCCGAGCCCGGCCGGTGGCTGGGCCTGGACATCCAGCTCTGGGCGCTGATCCTGGCCACCGGCGGCCTCACCCTCACCGGCCTCTTCAGCGGCCTCGCCTTGCGCGCGAACACCGACCCCGCGCGACGTGCCGAGATCGCGGCCTGGGCCTTCGTGCTGGCCACCATGATCATGTTCATGCTGGCGCCGCGCATGCATGAACGCTATGTGCTGAGTCTGCTGCCCCTGCTGTGCCTGCTGTCCGGCTCACGCATCCACCGTCTGCTGCTCGTGCTCTGGACTTTGGGCAGCCTGGCCAATCTGGCCTATGTCTATCATTTCTATATCGATATCGGCGAAACGGCGCCACCGGACAGCCGCTTCGTCCGCGCGGTATCCGGCTTCAATCTGGCGCTCGCCATGCTCACGCTGGCCGTGCGCTATTCCGCGGCCAGAGTCGACGCCGGCTTGAGCTGGCTGCTGACCCGATTGCACCGCATTCCGGCCATTCCGCAATCCCCCCGACAGGACGCGGCGCCCGCCTTGCCACAGCGCCTGTTGCCCTATCTGGTCCTGGGAGGCGCCGCGCTGTTCCTCGGCACCTGGCGCCTGGGCAACATCGACCATCCGGTCCATGGCAGGACCATGGCGAACGAAACCCTGCATTTCGCCCTGCCGGAAGCGCAAGCATTGAGCAAACTGCTGGTATTCGGCGCGCATGGCGAGGGCACCCTGCAGCTGGAATACCGCCACCAGGGCGACTGGCACGTGCTGCTCGAGGAGCGGGAATTCAAGGACTTCTACAAACTGCATGAACTAAGCCTGGAAGCGGCGCCGCCAAGCCGTGAGTATCGCCTGCAGGCCGGTGCCAGCCACGAGGCCTTTCAACTGCTGGAAGTGGGTCTGCTGGATGCCCAGGACAGGCCGCTGGTGCCGGTCAGCAGCGACGCCCCGGAGCTGTTCGACGAAGCGCGGACCTGGCGCGCGGGGCAGGGCTATCTGGCCAGCACCTATTTTGACGAGATCTATCACGCGCGCACGGCCTACGAATATCTGCATCGCCAGCCGGTCTACGAAACCACTCACCCGCCCCTGGGCAAGTGGCTGATCGCCCAGGGCATCCGATCCTTCGGGATGAATCCCTGGGGCATGCGGATCATGGGCGTGCTAGCCACCTGCGCGATCGTGCTCGCCCTGATCTGGGGGGCCGGAATGCTCACCGGTTCGCTGCGCGCGATGTGGCTCAGCGGCCTGCTCGCCCTGTTCGAGTTCTCACGTTTCGCCATCGGCCGCTATTCAACCATAGACAGCTTCCTGATCCTGTTCATCCTGCTGGCCGCGCTGTTCATCTGGCGTGCGTTCTGCCGCAACCCGACCGTAGCCTGGCAGGCGGGCTGGCGGCGCACCCCCGATCTGGCAGCCGCAGGCCTCTGCCTGGGCGCCGCAATCGCGGTCAAATGGAGCGCGCTGTATCTGGGCATCGGCATCTTTGCGCTATTCCTCATCAGCCTGGCGCGCTCGATCAGCAGCCCGGATCCGGGACGATCTCCGCCCGGCCACCTCATGATCAGCGCCTCGCTCTGCTTCGGCCTGCTCCCTCTGTGCGTCTACCTGCTCAGTTACATCCCCTTTCTGCGCTGCCTGCCGGAAGCCCCGGCCCTGCTCTCGCTGGACGGCATCCACCAGATCTGGCAATCCCAGCGCTCCATGTTCGCTTACCACGCCCATCTGAGCAGCAGCCACCCGTTTTCATCCGGCTTTTACACCTGGCCGCTGGCGCTCAAACCCCTGTGGCTATACGTGGATGAAACCCGCCTGCCGCTGCGCAGTTCCATCACCCTGATGGGCAACCCGGCAATCTGGTGGGGCGGTCTGATCCTGCTTGTCGCCCTGCTATTCCAGCGTCTGGCCTGGCCGCAACGCGATCGCCTCTGGCTGCTGGCCTGTCTGGCCACCTTGTACCTGCCCTGGTGCCTGGTCTCCCGTATCAGCTTCATCTATCACTACTATCCGCTCGTACCATTCCTGATTCTGCTACTGGCAGTCAGCCTGCATCGCTTGCCCATCGAGACCGCCAGAGCGCGCGTGCTTCCCTGGCTTGTGATCGGCATGTCCGCGGTGCTTTTCGTCCTGTTCTTCCCGAGCATTTCCGGCCTGCCGGTGCCTGCAAGCTGGACGATCTGGCTGCGCTGGCTGCCTGGCTGGTGGATGCTCTGATGTCTCTGCCAAGAGATTTCAGCCGATTTCTGCTGGTCGGCGGCAGCGCCACCGCGCTGATGTACGGGCTGCTCATCCTGCAGGTCGAATGCCTCGGCGCAGATGCGGTTCCCAGTTCAGGCATTGCATACGGCGCAAGCTCGGTGTTCAATTACTGGGCCAACTACCATTGGACCTTTGCCAGCACGCAGCGCCATACGCGGGCGATATGGCGTTTCGTCCTGATCGCCCTGGGTGGACTGCTGCTGAATGTGCTGCTGATGCAGATCCTGGTCGCCGTGGTGAACTGGCCGTACCTGCCGGCGCAGTTCATGACCACGATCCTGGTTCTGCTATGGAATTTCTTCGCCCACCGTCACTGGACCTTCGCAAACGCGCCATCACACTGACATGACCCGACTTTCACTGGTGATTCCCTGCTACAACGAATCCGCCGTCCTCACCGACACGCACGCCCGGCTTTCCAAGCTGATGCAGGACTTGATTGCCAGCCAGCAAATCAGTTCGGACAGCCAGATCCACTACGTGGACGACGGCAGCAAGGATGCGACCTGGGCCCTGATTCAGGAACTGGCCAGCCGGGACAAGCTGGTGGTCGGCATCAAGCTGTCCCGCAATTACGGACACCAGAACGCACTGCTGGCCGGCCTGATGCATGCGGCCGGCGATGCGGTGATCACCCTCGACGCGGACCTGCAGGATGACCTCGAGGCCATACCGCAGATGCTCAAAAATTTCGCGGCTGGCGATGAGGTGGTTTATGGCATCCGCCGAAATCGCTCCCAGGATTCGCTGTTCAAGCGCAGCAGCGCCCTGGCTTTCTATCTCTTCATGAAGCTGATGGGCACTGAAGTGGTCAGCAATCACGGCGATTTTCGCCTGCTCAGCCGGCGCGCGATCGAGGAGCTGAAACACTATCGCGAGGTCAACCTGTTCTTACGTGGGATGATTCCCTTGCTGGGGTTTCGCGCCAGTTCGGTGCTCTATGACCGGCAGAGCCGCGCCGCCGGAGAATCCAAGTATCCGCTGCGCCGCATGCTGGGCTTCGCCCTGGATGGCATGACGTCATTCTCCATGGTGCCGTTGCGCCTGATCGGGGTGATGGGGCTGCTGATCTTCCTCATCACCTCGTTCATGAGCGCGTGGGTGCTCGCGGTTACCCTGTTCACCGACAACAATGTGCCCGGCTGGACATCCACCGTGCTGCCCACCTATTTCCTGGGCGGCGTGCAGATTCTTTGCCTCGGCGTGATAGGCGAGTACCTGGGCAAGATCTACGGGGAGCTCAAGGCGCGCCCCCGCTACATCATCGAAGGAACCACCTGAAGCGCACGGACTCACTCACCCAGAGCCTGCGCCTCCAGCGATTGCAGCACTTTCATGATCGCCTGCGAATGTTCGGTGGCATCATAAAATCCGGCACCGGGGATACGCTCGGCCAGATGTGATCTGACCCGCTGGAGATAGTCCGGTTTGCGCGCCAGTTCGCTGGCGATTTTCACGTACTGCTCCGGTGTTCTGGCCACGAGTTCTGACAAACCGATGGATTCCACGAGAAACTGATCGATCGAGCGCGACGTCTCTCGCCGCAGGACCACCACGGGTCCGCCGAGATACATGAACATCGTCGACGATGTCGCGCCCCCATGCGGAAATGGCGCCAGGTAGATATCCGCCATGGCCTGCACGTCATGCGCTTCATCCATGGTCAGTTCGGCCAGCAGCACGACACGGCTGCGCGGAACTTCCAGCTCCTGACACAAGCGATCCAGCTGGGTTTCGAACGGCAGCTGATGGAAGCGACCGGACCAGCCCGGATTGAAGGCCGCGATCACCAGGTAGGCGTCCGGGGAGGCCTTGAGGACCTGCAACTGCAACTTCAAGCTGCGCTCGCGCAGCTTGACCGCGGCCGCCGAGCAGTAAAATACGATCGCCTGCTCCGGAATACCCAGCTGCTTGCGGCCCACCACACGCCGTGCATCCAGTTCCTTTCTTTTCATGAAACAGATCGGGGCCGTAGGCAATTCGATGAATTTTTCCTTGGCCCCGGCTTCCCTGACCTCCGCACCTCCTGCACCGGTGATGAAATAGTCAAAACTTGGCAGACCGGTCGGCGCAGGCAGGATGCTATTCAGGCCGATCTGCACCGGTGCCACCCGGTGGCTGAGCAGCAGATCCAGATCACTGATCCCGAACCGGGTTGCATTGGCCAGCACGAAGAAGTCCAGCTCATCCCTGCGCATGGCGCTGATGTCATTGGCCAGAGGGCCCTGGAGGATCCGCCGATGCGGGAAGACCCGGCGAAATTTGGCATCAAAGTCCGCGTCTTTCTTGATCATGCGATCCTGAAAATCGACGGTATAAGCGAACAGCTCGTACTTGTCGGCCGGCGCCTGGCTGAATGCGGCCAACACGCTCTCACTGTCGGGCCCACGATGAAAGGTCCGGCACAGCACACCGACGCGGATGCGGCGTCCCCCACCAGCGGTGCGTTTCCCTCGCTTGGCGGCGACGAACTGATCGGCCTGGGCACCAGGCAACAGAGTGGTGAGCTTGCCGATCAGCTGTGCACGGGCTCGAATCACCTCCGACAGATCCACGTCCAGCAAATACAGTTCATTCAGATTCAGCTGCTGCGCAGCGTCCAGCAATGCATTGAAATGCGCCCCCCGCGGCAAGCTGTCAAGCTGCTGATCCATCCACTGCAACAGGCTGACACTGAACTCCACACAGCGTGTATCTTCTGCCTGGGTGGTCGCGTAGTGCTCGTTGAGCACCTTCGCCAGATAGGCCTGCCAGAGTTCCAGCGGCCACGAAGTGGGGTCCGGAATCAGGGGATATTGGTCATTGCGCGCCAGCAGATGTCCAAATAGCAGCGCAGGCGCCAAGACCGCCAGAGCGACCTCCGGCCGCCCGATCAGCTGCAGGGATTCGTCGCGCAGGCGGCATAGCTCTGGCGGCAATCCATGGTTGTGGCGGGCCGATACGATGTGGGCGACCCGGTGAGTGAACAGGGCATGCGAATAGATCGCCTGAAAAGTCTGCAACACCTTTTCTTCGGCATCCTCCGCGGCAAAACTTTCGCGTATGCGTTGCACTGAGCGTTCCAGCAGGCGTTCCCGCTCGCGCCAGTAGTAGGCATCCACCTGGGCCGCACGCAGACCAGCAGCCGCGGTAAGGACCGGCGTGTAGGCCTCGAATTCGAACAGGGCCTGCATGGGCGCATTGCAGCCCAGCCAGTCTCCCCTGCCCAGATGGAGCAGCATATTGCGCAGAATCCGCTCCGGAATCACCTGCTTTCTTGCCGCCCCGGATCCGCGCTCACCCTGGCTGGTCAGCCAGCGCATGTTCACCCCGCACAGTGCCGCCAGCGTGCTCCAGTACTGCATTCCGTTGACGGCATGTTCGGATTCAAGGACCAGATACAGCGCATCAGGATGACCCGCCACCAGACAGGCGGCCATCGAGCGCCCCTTGAAGCCCACGACCATGCCGCTGCCGCGGACTTCCTGCAGCAATTCCGCCAGGCTGAGATCCCGGCTGTTCAGGACTTCGAACCCGAGTTGAGCTGCAATCTGCAACACTTCGGGCACATTCGCGAAACGCCGATTGGCCTGTTCGTCGAATACGAACAGGCGTCGGGTCGGCCTGCATCTGAGATCCGGCCACCGTTGGCCAAGCATGTTCTGCAACTGGGCACCGAAGCGCGCCAGAGCATCGGGTTCGATGTAGATCCGTCGATCAACGCTGTTTTCCGGCCGCGGCTGGCTGGAGCGCCAGTTCGTCGCGCTGGGATAGATCAGGCGGGAAACCTCCCGCCGATGACCGGCCGCCAGAGGAATGAGAGGCACGCTCTCTCCACACAGCATTCGGGTCGCCTCGTAGATCCACGGGTCAGCGCTGAGATTGATCAGAACCGGCACATCCGCATCCAGCGGCTGATCGGCTTGCAGGGTCGCAAGTCGGGGCAAGGCCTCCAGAAACCAGTGCTCGAAACTTCCACCGCCTTCGTGACACAGATGCACCGCTTCGGCAATGATTGCGGCGGGTTCATTGGCCCACTGCACCACCGCCTTACCGTCGGCGACATCGATCACGGCGTCATTGGTAACCAGTTCATCGCAGGACTGCATGCTGGCGTGGCGCGCGGAGATCGCCGAGGTGCCCTGCAATACGATGCTGCTGCCACCGATGCAATGCGCATGCTGCAGGGTCATCATGCAGAATCCCGGACTCTCGTATTCGGCGGTCTGTATCAGAGGCGCGGACGAGGAATAGATCTTCGGCTTGCTCAGCACCAGACGCTCCTCCTTGCCATCCGGCTCGCTTCTTGGCGGCGCCGCCAGCTGAAACACCCCGCAATCCAGGTAGTGATCCTGGTGCGCCGGACCGAAGCCTCGGAGCTTGCGGAAGCTGGCGATCAGCTGGGATTCGTGGGCGTTTCTGAACGCCAGCTCGCGCACCAGCCTCAGCGTATCGGACAGGTCCTGGTCGATGCGTCGGAAAGACCACTTCAGGCATCCGGCAAGGATGAAATTCTCCAGCGCGGAGCCCTTGGCCGGAGGTACGATGGCATTGCCCTGGAAACAGTCGGCCTCCAGATCCGGATGAAACTTCCGCCGTTCCTGATATCCCCAGGTCAGATAATGCTGCAGGGGCCGGACTCCGGCTTCGACAATATCCGGGTAGAGCTCACAGTAGGCTTGCGAATCGAACAGTGGATGGGGATCTGCACATTCGGTGACCGGCGCCGAAAGCACGCTGGCCAGCGCATCCGCGCCGGCACCATGCTCCTGAAAAAGCTGATTCGAAAGATGTTTGATGCTGATCAGCGGATGCGGATTGATCGAAGCATGCTTGCCGATCAGCTGAAAATGGGAAATCGGATCGAAGTCTGTCGCCAGACCGATTCGGCCCGAGCGCAGGCGAAGCCGGTCGCTGACCTGCAGATAATAGGAAATATCAAAGGCATAGTGCGGGCTCTTGCTGTCACCGCGCCAGCGCACGAGGTAAAGACTGAGGGCATCGATCGGCGCCGCAACCAGTTGCGGGCGGCCCAACTGATTCGCCAGGTAGTATTCCCTGCTGAAAAGCGGATGGATGGCCCGCGTGTTTTCCTTGAAACCGAACTCGATGTAATGCAGAAAGGCATCCAGACCCGCCTCCCTGACATCCCGGTTGGCGCCCAGATAGTAGCCGCGACTGAAGACGGGGTGAGGGTCCAGACCGGAATGGCCGTCCGCCAGGCGACCCAGGGTTTCGCTGGGCAGACCTTTCTTGCGTTGTTCCACCAGCCAGGACATGCAGACCAGGGGATGGGGGTTGACGCCACCGTGATCGACATGGCGGAGGAAATGCAGCAATGGTGAGGCGAAGTACTGCAGGTCATCCAGCTCGAACAGTTGGTAGTAGAGGACATCGAACAGCGCCAGGTGATCGGCTTCGGTTTCAATTTCCTTGGCGGACAGGCCGATACTCGTGCCGATCGCGAGGCTTTGCGCGAGTTGCTGCTCCTTTTCGCTGACCCGGCGCGGCGCCTTCAATGGGCATTTCCACTGCGCGCCCCCGCGACTGGCCAGCACCTGCGTCAGACTCTTCAGGTAGATCTTGCCGCTGAAGTTCTCCTCATAGTGGGCGCGGCTGGTCCGAGCTTTTCCGGCCAGGTTTTCGACACTGGCGGTTTCGGCCCAGGCCTGGATCTCCTCCAGAGAAGACCAGCAATCCGTCTTCGCCGGCAGCAATTCGCTCTCGCTTAGAAGCTTGCTGCATTTGGCCGGCGCCAGTAGCGGCACCCCCACGCTCATCGCATCGATGGCCGTGCGCGAACCACCCAGCGGCACGGTGCAGACCACCGCATTGACCTTGAGCCGCTTGAGCAGCGTGGGCAGATGCCGTGTCGTCTCGATGAAATGCAGACGGCCAGGGTCTCCACCATGAAAACTGACCTGATTGCGCAAGCCCAGTCTCTGGGCCTCGCTCAAGGGGCCGACATGCACATGCTCGATGGCTCCGGCACGAAGCAGGTAGGCCAGCACATCCCCGAAATCCGGGCTGTCATCACGGGCGGCGATCTTATTGGCCGTGCCACAGCTGAGCGTCAGTACCTGGTCCTCTCCCCGCCCGATCAGACGGCTCACCGACTTCGGCAGGGGATCCTGCGGCAATGGCTGGCGATTTGGGGCGGAGGTCAGGGGCAGAACCCACCGCACCGCATCGACCGGCAGGGCATCCTGCCAAAAAGAAAGCTGGCTGGACTTGAACGCGATGTGTTCGAAGTGCGACGCGGTCGCTCCGACGAACGCGCAGGTATCCGAATGCATGTAGATCAGGCTGCGGAATGACGGACTCTTGTTGCTGCGCTGATCGATCAGACGCGCAGCCATTGCCGCGATCAGGGCCCAGACATCGTCGGGATGATGGAACAGGATCAACTCGTCCGGACAGGTGCTGAGTATCGCGTCAACGATCCACAACAAGCCGGTATCCGCCGGACGTGAGTGAATCCCGATGGCAGCGCTGACGCCCGGCACGAACAGATCCAGCCGCTCGCGCAAGGCTTCGGCGCCACTCGCATCCGCGGGTGTGGTCAGCAGAACATTCCCGCCCTTCCACTGGCCACTGGCAAACAGATCAACGGCGCAGGCGGTGTGGCCGCCGATGGCATACATCTGCGTCGCCAGCACGACCAGCCGCCGATCCGTGGCATCACGCTGGCGGGAAGGCGGGACATAATCCGGAATACTCGCAAGAAAGGCTTGCGCGGCCCGCAGGCAGAGCCGATCCAGAATGGCGCTCAGGCGACGGGCCTCGAACGGATGCTGGCGCATGAGCTCGACCTGAGCCAGGCGGGTGGCGCATTGCGCCAGCAACCCGACCCCGGCGTCCCAGGCCGCAGCATCCAGCAGGCACTTTGCCAGGTACAGGTCGGCCTTGAGTTGATCAACGAGAAGCGTCAGGTTTTTCATAGGGTGTGAGCTTAGAACTGGGACGACATCAAATGAGTTGCACACAACCGCAACCGGCCACCCGGTTGCTGTCATTGCATCCTTGCGCCGCTGCGAGCCGGCACAATACGTCGGCAGGAATGTGCAGACAAGGCGGCAATAACAGATTGCCTCGACCCCAGCGCTCGGCTAGAGTGCCGGCTCGGCCTCTTCCTCTCACCTCGGCACACAGCTTTGTGCGCTTCGTTTGAAATTTCCCCACATGGCACACAAATCGATCCGCTTTCTGGACGTCGGCTGGTCCTATCAGCAGCTCAAGCCCCAGATTGATGGCGCCGTGCAGCGCGTGCTCGACTCGGGCTACTTCATTGGCGGCCCGGAAGTCAGCGCCTTCGAGGCCGCATTCGCCGAAGCTTGTGGAACCCGGCACGCCATCGGCACCTCCAATGGCCTGGATGCCCTGGAGCTGATTTTGCGCGCGATGGCGATTGGTTCCGGCGACGAAGTGATCGTCCCGGGCCACACCTTCATCGCGACCTGGCTGGCCGTCAGTGCCGTGGGTGCGACCCCGGTCCCGGTCGATGTCCAGCCGGAGACCGCCAACCTTGATCCCGCGAAGCTTGAGGCGGCGATCACCGCGAATACCCGCGCGGTCATCGCGGTCCATTTATACGGACAGCCGGCGGACTGCACCGCGCTGCAGAAACTGTGTGCTGCGCGCCAGATCAAGCTGATCGAAGATGCCGCCCAGGCCCATCTCGCGCAATGGCAACAGCGGACGGTTGGCGGACTCGGTGATGCGGCCGCGTTTTCGTTTTACCCTGGGAAGAATCTCGGCGCCTTTGGCGACGGTGGCGCCATCACCACCAATGAGGACGCGCTGGCTCACAAGATTCGGATCCTTGGCAATTACGGCGCTGAAACCAAGTACGAGCACGTGTGCAAGGGCCGCAATGCCCGACTCGATCCCTTGCAGGCCGCGATCCTGACGGAAAAACTCCAGTTGCTGCCCCGTTGGAATCAACGAAGGGCCGAAATTGCCCGGCACTACTTAGACGCTCTGGATGACCTGCAGCGGGCAGAACGGCTCAGCCTGCCCGGGGTGGCGGATCCTGCGCAACCGGTCTGGCACATCTATGCGCTGCGGCTGCGCGAGCGCGAAAAGGTCCAGGCCGCGCTCGCCGAAGTGGGTGTTGAAACTTTGATCCACTACCCGCATACGCCCTACCAGGCACCGGCCTATCAGGAGCTCTCCTGTCGCCGCTTGCCATCGAGTGAAGACTGGTGCGCACGGGAACTGAGCCTGCCGATGGGCCCCCACCTGAGCGATTCGGACATTGAATACACCACATCCGCATTGCGAAAAATCCTGCGGCGCTGAATGCCGCGACGACCAATCATCTTGCGAGGAAGGCGATGGAAAACAAACCGCAGATTCTCCAGGTCAAGACTCATGAAGACGCGCGCGGCTTCATCAGCTTTCTTGAAGACCGGGAAGTCCCGTTCTCGATCAAGCGTGTCTATTACTTCTTCGGCAACAAGGTCGCCAATGTGGAGCGTGGTCGGCATGGACACATCCGGCTGGAACAGGGCATCGTATGCATGCATGGCCAGTTCGATGTGGAGGCCCGCCATCGCGGCGTCAATTACGAATTCCGGCTGGATGACCCCTCGAAACTGCTCTATATCCCGATGATGTCATGGCGTACCATTCGCAACATGAGCGACGACAGCGTGGGCGTGGTTCTGGCATCGCGCTGGTACGAAAAAAACGACTACATCTTCGATTATGAGGAATTCCTGAGCCTGGAGAAAAACACCCTGCGCCAGGCTTTCTGATGATCACCAGCCAAACTTTCCTGAACTCTAAACTCTGATACCGCGGCAGACACCATGAAAACAGCGTTTGTTGGGGGCCCTCCCCGATCGGGCACGACTTTGACTCATGCCATCATCTGCACCTCCGCAGACGTCAACAACTACGTCGCCGAATCAAGCTTCCTGACGCCCCAATTCCGCTCGCTGATCGCAGGCATCAACAATTTCTCCAATCATACCGGCTCATTTTTCACCAGTCCGGAGGAGTTCATCGCCTTCAGCAAGGCTCATCTTGAGAAAATTCTTGAGCATATCGCCCGCCACGTCGGGTCCCCGAACAGCCTGTGTCTCAAGGACCCGCTGATGACCGGGATGTTTGATCAGCTGGCGCATCTGTTTCCGGAATACAAATTTGTCGTCACCGCCCGCCATCCTTATGACGTGCTGCGTTCACGCAAGAAGGTGATGCACAAGATGGGGCGCGAAGAGATCGGTCCGAATCAAATTCGATTCGTATTGCGCGAATACGTCAATTCTTACGCGATCAAGCCCCGCCCGAACATCCATTTTCTGCGTTATGAGGACCTCGAACAGGCCGCCGTGCAAGAGCGACTGAGCCAGTTTCTCGAGGTGGCGCCGTTTGACCTCAGCCAGCTATGGGTTCGCCCGGGCGGCGAACGGGTGGACTCCGCCGGTGACAGCGCCAATCCCTGGCATTCTCCGCTTTATGGCGAGGGCATCAAACAAAGCCGGCGCAATGAGGACATCGAAATTTCGGCGCAGGAACGGCAAATGACCAGATCCATTGCAGGCGAGACCGCAGATCGTTTCGGCTACACGCTGGATTGATCGGCGCAGACGGGCAAACACAGACAGACGACGTGACGCAATCCAAGACGATTTACCTTCATGTCGGGCTACCGAAAACCGGTTCAACCCATATACAGGAGAGGTTTCACCAGGCGCGCGCCTTGTTGCGCCGCAACGGCCTGCATTATCCGGTCGCCGGAGAACGCTATGCCGGTCATCACACCCTGGCCAAGGCTTTCGCCAGCACGCCAGCAGACCGTGGTCGATTGAAATGGATTCCGACCCCGGATCGGGAACAGCTGTTGTCCCAGCTGCATGAGGAACTGGCCGCCAGCCCGGCAGAAAAAGTCTTCATCAGCTCCGAAGCTTTCGGCCAACTTGATGATATTCAGCCCATTGCTGAGGCCCTCGGGAATTACCAGATCAAGATTTTGATGTTCATCCGACGTCAGGATCTCTGGCTGGAATCACTGTACAACCAGCACGCGAAACTGTATGTGAACTGTCGTACGCCCGAAGCATTCCTGGCACAGATGCTCGAGAATCAGGGCTTTGACTATCGCCTGAGACTGGAAAAATGGTCGCTGGCCTTTGGCGAGCGCGCAATTGTTCCGATCCCGTTTGAGCGCAGCCAGTTCACCAACGGCGACCTTGCCCAGACCCTGCTTCAACACTTGAATTTTGGCCTCGAATTGCCCGAGGGCGCCGGCAAACAGTTCAATGAAAGCCTTTCGCCTGCGGCGCTGGCCTATCTGCGCCGCCTGCCCTGCAAGGAAAAGCAGAGACTCGGCCCCGTGCACGAACACTTGCGGCGTGCCTTGAGCGCCTATTCCGGCAAGCACGATCCGACCCCCGCATCCCAGCGCCGCTTCTACTCACCAGCGCAAAGGCAAAGCCTGCTCGAACAGTGCCGCGAGTCCAATGCCGACGTCGCCCGTCGTTATCTTCGCCGTGATTCCGGTCAGCTGTTCCTGGAGGAATTTTCGGCGCAGGAAGAAGAATGGGCGCCCTACCCGGGCCTCACGGACACCCAGTTTGCGGCCATCGCCGAATTCGTTTTTCGTCACCTCGCCAGGCAGATGACGCCGGCGGTGAAATCTCCGGATAGCTGAGATTCCGACGCGAAAGACGGCGGCGCGCCGGCATTTTCGAATCTGACATCATGACCAAACTTCTGATCACCTCGGCAGGCACCTCCACCGCGCTGAACTTCGTGCAGGCCATGCAGCAGTCTGCACAGGTGGACATCGTCAGCTGCGACATCAATCCGGCGCATCTTGTTCCGGCTACCAGGCTGGGGGCCATTCGCCACTACCAGGTCCCGCTCGCCAGCCAGACCCATGCCTACCTGGATGCGATCACGAAAATCGTCCGGGACGAGGACATTGATGCCATTTATCCGATCCATGATCTGGAAATACTCACCTTGCTCGAAGCCGATCTGCCGGCACTTCGCAGCGTGCGGCTGCCCGCGCATGACGCTGGGCGCAGTGCGGCGTGCTTCGACAAATGGTCCGCCTTCGTGCAGGGCATGAGTGCCGGCCTGCCGATGGCCAGAACCTGGCTCGGCAACGCGGCACAAGAGATTCCGGCCGATCTTTTCCCGACCTTCGCCAAACCCAGACAAGGCGTCGGCAGTGTCGGCGTAGCCTGGCTTGCGGACCCAGGCCGTGCAAGCAACCTGCCGGATCCCGAGCGCATGGTGATACAGGAACCCTGCAGCAAGCCCGAACTGACCATTGATGCCTTGCGTCTGGCCTCAGGCCAGACCCTGGCCCTTGCCCGTGAGCGCCTGGAAACCAAGGCCGGGGTCTGCACCAAGGCGCGCATCTTTCAGGACCAGGAAATCACCGCCCTGGCCCAGCGCACCGGTGAGGCATTCGGCTTGCGCGGACTCTACTGCTTCCAGCTGATGCACGGCAAAGATCAGGCCTGGCGCATCACCGACATCAACCCCCGTTGTGGCGGTGGTTCATCCATGTCTCGCAGCGCCGGATTTCCGCTCTATGAATTGTTCGTTGCCGACTGGCTTGAACAGCAGGACCTGGCACATTGGCGGGAGCAGGCCGAACGCGCCCTTGCCACGATGGGCGAGGTGAACATCTGCCGGGTGTACCAGGACATCATCACCACTGGCGTGACCGCATGAGCAAGCCGCGGATCGGTCTGGATTTCGACGGCACGCTGGTCGATTGTGCGCGCAAGCAGATTCTGTGCATGCAGGATGTGCTGGGCGAACTCGAATTGGCGATGGATGGCGCCCGCTACTGGCAAGACAAACGCCGCGGCCATAACAATCTCAGCGCATTGCGTCGGCAGCAGTTGCCCGACGACCTGATCAAGCTCGCCAACGAGAACTGGCAGCAGCGGATCGAAACCGATCGCTATCTGCGGGCAGATCAGCTACTTGGCGATGCCAGAGAGGTGCTGGAGCAAATGAGCCAGCGGGTGGCAATTGTTCTGATTTCTGCGCGCACTCGGCCCGCAGGCTTGCGCACGCAATTACAGCGACTCGAACTGGACAGCTACTTCGAGTGTGTTGAAATTGTCTCCCCAGGGGCGGCGGCGCCGCGCAAGGCTGCGGCAATGCAGGCGCACGCCATCAAGGTCTATATCGGCGACACGGAATCCGACCAGTTCGATGCCTGTGCGGCGGGCCTCCCCTGTATTCTCACCGCCACCGGCCAACGCGCCCCGGAATATCTGGACAAAAAAACAGAAACCCCCGTCATGGCGAACCTGACGGAGGCTTGGCAGGCGGCGCTTGCCCTGTTCTGAATCCGGCGTCAGGCCTCTTTGGCGATGCCTTCAAGCTGGGCCTTGAGTTCAGCGCGTTCGGCAACCAGCCGGGCACGCTCTTCCTTGATCTCGATGATGCGCTCCCGCACATAGGATAAACGCTGAATCAGTTTCTTGTGCTCACTTGAGCCCTTGACGATCTTCTTGCTCACTATTTTCTCCGCTGGACAGGGATAATATAAAATTCGGATTCTACCAACTTCGGACTTCCAATGAAGTCCATCTCTAAAATTGATTAGCGACGGTTATAAATTATCGTCGAGAAAGAATGGACAGCCTCGCTCAATATTCACAATTGGAAGCATCCTCCATCAAAGACGACCTGCGCCGCACCAAATCATTTAGAAGTTATATATTTACTTGGCTTTTTAGATAGCTATACAGAAATGCTGTACTCAACACTTCGCATCTAATCAAGCATCTACACTCTCGAACACACTTTCTTTGAAAATCCATCAAGATTTTCAGACTGCCGACTCCACGTACAGTTTTTTCGCAGAAGTTTTGCAGGTGATCCAGCCACCGCACTGAGTTCCGGAACGCTCTTGGTCACAATTGCACCTGTGCCAACGATCGAACCTCGGCCTATTGTGATATTCGGCATCAGAATACATCGCCGCCCCAACCAGACATGCTCACCTATAACCGTACGTAGCCGATTACGATTCAATATCTCTCCTGTTTCAGTCGATACAATGGCATGTTGGTTAGCGCTTTGGATCAAGATTTCGTCCGACAGCATTGAATCCCTGCCAATATAGACCTCTGAATTGTCTGCAATAATCCGACAGCCGTTTGACGTTGTGTCCTCATCGATCTTAATTTTCGAATTTCGCCATAAGCGCAAGTCATATGCCCCCGATACTCGATCTTGTATCGTAATCTCATTCTCGCTTGAGTCAGTATATATATCAAACCGACCTTTTTCAGCACTAATCTGCGCAACGAATTTCTGAGCAGGCCTATTCGCTGAATTTGTAATACGTATCTTTAGATTTCGCTCACGCAACTGCTGGTGTGATCTGACACCAAGGATCAATTGACAATTTTCATCAAACATGCCGCTAACATTCAACCACGAAGGCGGCGATGCAAGACTAATCTTGATAAGTCGTGAAAATTCCTTATTCTGCACTCTAGCTTGCATTGGTTTCCCGCCGGAACTAATCGCATTAGTCAATCCTCGGAATGCGTTAAGGGTAGTTCGTGTGCTGTCCGGGACCAAATTACTCTCCATCATTGCTAACCACTGTAAGTAAAAATCGCCACTGCTTTGAAAATTTTCATCGATTAAAAATTTCGCCATCTTCCCTATTTCAATCAACTCAATCTCAACCTTGCCAGGATCCAGTTTATCTGTGTACTGAACTCGCATTCCATTCCCGTTTGGCAACGCAATGCTAGCATGCAGATGATCTAATCGTTGAGCGATCTCCGCCTCCACACCCTGAAGCTCAATAGAATTAGGCCTGCCCGCAGCCCTCACTCGCAAAAAATTTTC
>JBFKDQ010000042.1:0-33187 GCA_041619555.1 Oceanococcus sp.
CAATGTGAAACCAAGCCACCTAGACATCAGCGTGAGGTCTCCTGACCGCGGTAAGGATGATCCAGCGTATCAAGCATGTCTTCGAGCTCACCATGTTCCCAAAACGGCAGTTCACGTCCATCCCATGAGCGTACCGGCCAGACCCCGATCAACGAATTGCAAAACAGCATCTTTTCGCATCGTGCGCGAGTCCGGTCCAGGCTCTGCTCGCTATGACGGATTGCAAAGCCCCGGTCCTCCAGCATTTTCAATAAGCGACTGCGCATCAGGCCGGCTACGCCGGAGCGATGCAGGGCTGGCGTATGCCAGCAGCCATCCTGGAACCAGAACACGTTGCTCATGACGCCGCTGAGGACGGCGCCGCGCTGGTCCAAAATCAGACCTTCCTGACAAGCTTGCGGCAGCAATCGCCGTGCCATCACCTGATCCAGGCGGTTCAGATGCTTGATGCCAGCCAGGGCGGGCTGCTCGCTTGCGGCATAGTCCAGGCTGGCAATGTGGATGCCCCGCTGCCAGTAACTTGTCGGCCAACCCGGCAAGCCACTGGCCCGCAGCACCCGGCGCAATGGTGCGTTCCCGCGGGCGTAACCACGCACGCTGTCGCCAGCACTGATGCTCATCCGCAGCACACCAAATTCAAGCGCCTGGGCAGCGCGCATCAGCTCCTCACGCAGGACTTGCGGCGGCAGTCCGATCAGGCCAATGACTCCAGCATCGGCCAACAACTTGTTCAATTGCGCATCGAGCTGCTGGACCTGCGACCGCCACACCAGCAGGGTGCGAAAAACGCCATCCCCGTACTGCCAGGCACGATCGGTCAATGGCACACTGTCTCCGCGCTCACCGTCAATCCAGCTCAGGCCGTGTGTCACCTGCATCCGCCTAGCGCTCGCATCAAACCGCGCGCCTTCGCCTGCGTTTCTGCCAGCTCACGATCTGCGACCGAGTCCGCGACAATGCCGGCGCCTGCATCAAAAAAAGCGTGTTGACCTTGCAGCACCAGGGTCCGAATCAGGATATTCAGGTCCAGTCTTCCTGAGTTGGAAAGATAGCCCAGAGAGCCGGTATAGGCGCCGCGTTGGCGAGCCTCAAGCTCCGCGATGATCTGCATGCAGCGGATCTTCGGGCAACCGGTGATGGTGCCACCAGGAAAGACCGCGGCGAGGACCTCACGCAGCTCCACTTCGGCTCGCAGCTGGCCACGCACATTGGAGACAATGTGATGGACGGTGGCATAGGACTCAATACCGAGCAGCTCGTTCACCTCCACGCTGCCGGCCTGGCAAATCCTGCCCAGGTCATTGCGCTCCAGATCGACGAGCATGATGTGCTCGGCCTGCTCCTTGGCGTTGCCCAGCAATTCGGCCAGCAGCCTGGTGTCCTCGGCGGCGTCGCGGCCCCGAGGCCGGGTGCCGGCGATTGGGCGGGTCTCGATCCGGCCCTGGTCCAGCACCACCAGGCGCTCGGGCGATGCCGATGCCAGCTTGAGATCCGGGTGCTGGACTGAGGCCGCAAAGCTGGCCGGGTTGTCGCGGCGCAGTTGCGCATAGGCGCCAAGCAGCTCTTCGCTGTCAATGGCGCGGCACGCATGCCAGCGGCGCGAGAGATTGGCCTGGTAGATGTCACCGGCCTGGATGTATTCCACCGCCTTACGGACCTGGTTCAGATAGTCCTGTTCATGTTCGGCGTTGAATCGCAGAACGATTTCCGGTGGCCCGGCCTGTATCCGCACCCGTTGCAAGGCGCGCTGATGATCCTGGCAACGTTGTTGCTCGCTGAGAATCCAGGTCCGGTTCTGCCGGTGATCGACGATGATGGCGCCGCCGCAGTACACCGCCAGGGCCAACGGCGCCTCTTCGCCCGTGCTTGGCTGCGCCTGCACATGGGGAAGCAGCGCCGCGGCAAATTCATAGGCGAAATAACAGAACCACCCGCCGATGAATGGCAACTGGTGGGGGTTGTCTTGCCGGCCCGGCTTCCGCGGGAGTCGGGCGAAAAAATCATCCGCCTCCTGAGGTGCGCAGCAGCGCAGGGTGCTGCTCCGGTCACACTCGGTGAACAGCAAGCTGTATCGCCCGGTCTGCGGACCATGTTGCCGGCTTTCGAGCAGGAAAGGATAGGCCTCGGGGTCGTCGAGATGCAGCGCGAACAGATCGGCCTGCCCTGGCAGGCAGATGGTTTGCGGAGCGGTCAAAGGATTGGCTTACAGCGCTTGGAAAATCAGCGTGCCGTTGGTCCCGCCAAATCCGAAAGAATTGGAAAGCACGGTTTTCAATGCGGCCTTGCGGGCCTGCTGCGGGACGTAGTCCAGATCACAGCCCTCACCCGGTGTGTCCAGGTTGATCGTTGGTGGAATCAGCTGATCACGCAGTGCCTGTATGCAGAACACGGCTTCAATGCCACCTGCCGCGCCAAGCAGATGACCGGTCATGGACTTGGTGGAGCTGACCGGGAGCTGATCAGCATGCGCCCCGAAGCTCAGGCGGATGGCCTGGGTCTCCGCCACGTCCCCGGCCAGCGTACTGGTGCCATGGGCGTTGATGTAATCGATATCGGCGGCATCGAGCTGGGCATCGCGCAGGGCATTCTGCATGCATCGATGCGCCCCGGAGCCATCTTCCAGCGGCGCGGTGATGTGGTGCGCATCGGCACTCATGCCGAATCCCAGCAATTCGGCGTAGATGCGCGCACCGCGGGCGCGCGCATGTTCGTATTCCTCCAGCACCAGAATGCCGGCGCCGTCGCCGAGGACGAAGCCGTCCCGATCCTGATCCCAGGGACGACTGGCTGCGGCAGGATCCTGATTACGCTGGGACAAGGCACGCGCGGCACAGAACCCCGCGAGTCCCAGCGGCGTCGCGCCGGCCTCCGCGCCGCCCGCGATCATGACATCGGCATCGCCGCAGGCAATCAGTCGGGCCGATAGCCCGATGCAATGCGTGGCGGTGGTGCAGGCCGTGACCGTGGCCAGGTTCGGTCCGGCAAGACCATGCCGAATGGAGATGTTGCCGGAGATCATGTTGATGATGCATCCCGGCACAAAAAAGGGAGAAACTTTTTTGGGGCTGCCCTTTTCCAGCAGGAGCTGATGATTCTTCTCGATGGTGCCGATCCCGCCGATGCCCGAACCGACATGAACGCCGACGCGGGTCCGGTCGACTTGATCGAGGGCCAGACCCGAATCGATCAGGGCTTCGTCGCTGGCCACCAGGCCGTAATGAATGAACGGATCGACCTTGCGCGCGTCCTTGGGTGACATGTGGGCGGTCGGGTCGAAATTCCTGACCAGCCCGCCAATCCGGGTGGGATAGTGGCCGACTTCGAACGTGTCGATCAGGCTGATGCCGCTGCGCCCCTCGCTGATGCCCTTCCAGGAGTCCTCAGCGTTCAGACCCAGGGGCGTGATGGCGCCTATTCCGGTGATGACAACCCGTCTTTTCAGCATTCCGTACGCGCTCTCGATTGGGGGTGATGGCTTGCAGCAGCGAGGTGCTCTGCCGCTGCAAGCGACCCGAAATCAAACTCCTGCAGATTTAGCACAGGAGGGAACAAGACTGCTGCGAGCTTGTCAGGCGTCGCTGGAGTTCGACTGGACGTAATTCAAGACATCCGCAAAGGTGACGATCTTCTCGGCTTCCTCGTCGGGGATATCAATTTCGAATTCTTCTTCCAAAGCCATCACGAGTTCGACGGTGTCAAGGGAATCAGCTCCGAGGTCGTCCACGAATCGGGCTTCCGGAGTGATCTTGTCGATTTCCACGCTGAGCTGTTCAGCGATAATCTTTTTGACGCGCTCGTCAATTGTACTCATCTTGCAATTGCTCCCTCATTTAATGGATATGCAGCGCTCTGCGCGCGCCATTCTAGTGAATTGAATACCCCTGTGCCAGCAGAAACTGTTCCGGCGCCGCACGTAGCGAAAGCGACTGCCGGCTCAGGCCATCAACATCCCGCCGTTGACGTGTATGGTTTGCCCGGTGATGTAAGCCGCATCCTCCGAGGCCAAAAAGCTGACCGCCGCCGCGACCTCGGCGGCCTGGCCTAGGCGCTGCAGCGGAATCTGTTGTAACAGGCGGTCGCGAATTTCCTCTGGCAGGTCACGGGTCATGTCGGTTTCGATGAATCCCGGCGCTACGGTGTTGACGGTCACCTGCCGAGACGCAAGTTCCTGCGCCAGTGCCTTGGAAAAGCCCACCATGCCCGCTTTTGCCGCCGCATAGTTTGTTTGCCCGGCGTTGCCGGAGAACCCCACGACCGACGTGATCGAGATGATCCGCCCCCAGCGCTGCTTCAGCATGCCCCTGAGAACCAAACGACTGATGCGGGCCTGAGCACTGAGATTGGTCGCGATGACAGCCTCGAAATCCGCATCCTTCATCCGCAGTAACAGGTTGTCGCGGGTAATCGCCGCATTGTTGATGAGAATGTCGATCCGGCCCAGATCCTTGATCAAGGCCGCGCAGGCCTCGCCATCCGTGATGTCGAGTTGTCGGCCCTGGGCCTGCGGATGAACTTGTCGCAGTTGCGTCTGCAGGGCGCTGGCGCCGTCTTCTTGCGTCGCGGTGCCGATGACCTCCGCCCCTAGGCGGGCCAGGCGCTCGGCAATGGCGCGGCCAATGCCACGACTCGCCCCGGTGACCAACACCCTTCGATTTTCAAATCCTGTCATGTCTGCTCCTTGGCTTGCTTCAAGGCCGCACCCAGACGCTCGGGATCGGCCAGCGACTGAAACGGCAGCTCTCGCAGGCAACGTTTTCCGAGTCCGGTCAGGACCTGTCCCGGACCGCACTCCAGCACAGACGTTACCGTATGCTGCTGCGCCAATTGCGCCATGCTGGCCACCCACAGTACCGGGCTGCAGACCTGCCGCGCGAGGCTGTCCTTGATCTGGTCGATTTCGTCATGACAACGGGCGTCCACATTGTGAACCAGCGGGATTCGCGGCCTCTGCCACTGGATCGTGTCGAACAGCTCGCGCAACTGCTGGGCGACAGGCTCCATCAGCGCACTGTGGGCCGGCACGCTGACCGGCAGTATTTTCGCCATTCGCGCTCCGGCGGGGCGCGCGGCCTGGAGCAAGCGATCCACCGCCTCACGATGGCCCGCCACCACGACCTGGCCAGGGGCATTGAAATTCACGGCCTGCAAAACCTGGTCGGCAGCGCAGTGCGTGCACAGTTCAATGACCGCTTCATCCGCCAGGCCGATGACCGCTGCCATCGCGCCCGCCCCTTCCGGCACAGCCGCCTGCATCCAGCGCGCGCGACTCTGCACCAGCCTGAGTGCATCCGCAAAGCGGATCACCCCCGCCGCCACCAGCGCAGCGTACTCCCCCAGGCTGTGTCCGGCCAGGACCCGCGGCGCCGGACCGCCTGCGTTGCACCAGGCCCGCCAGATCGCAACATCGGCGGCCAGCATGGCCGGCTGGGTATTTTCAGTGCGATTCAGGTCCGGCTCCGGTCCCTGTCTGATCAGCTGCACCAGTGGCTTCCCCAGGGTCT
This sequence comes from Oceanococcus sp., assembly GCA_041619555.1. GTDB lineage: Bacteria > Pseudomonadota > Gammaproteobacteria > Nevskiales > Oceanococcaceae > Oceanococcus. The sequence goes on from JBFKDQ010000042.1 coordinate 5,502, forward strand.
CCGCGGTTTCAGAGAGGGTCTCGAGCACGCAAGGATAGTGATCGGTGAAAGACTCCAGCATGCCTGGACTTTGTGAGCCCTGGCCAGGGAAAACGAAAGCGGTGGCAGTCAATTCGAGCGTCCTTGTAAACGTGAACCGGTGGTGATGAGAGCGCGCAGGGGGCAGCGCAGGAGAAGATAGATCAATGCGCTGAAGGCGCCGAAGCTATGCGCTTCAACCAGCACCGGCACACCCACCAGTTCTTCGTTGCTGCTGATTGGCCCCTGGAAATGCTCCCAGATCAGTTTGCTCAGCAACACGGCGAGAAACAAGAGGGACAGGCGATCACCGGAACGGTACAGCCACCAGAAGCCCAGCACGAAAAACCCGTGCAGCACGCCGGATAGGCCGACATACCAGTCCAGTTCCGGAACACGCCAGAATATCAGCGCGGTGACGGCGGCACACAGGAGAATCAAGCGCCACAACCACCACGCCAGCGGGATTGGCTCCGGAAACAGCGCGGCGATCAGGATCAGCCCGGCCATGTTCAGCGCGGTGTGGGCGACGCCGGCATGGACGAGATGTCCCGTGATGATGCGCCAGTACTCGCCACGAATGATCGCCATGCGGTCATAGCGCAGGAGTTCGGTGACCTGCTCTCCGGCCAGGCTCAAGGCACCAATCAGCAGCGCCATGGTCAGACAAGCCAGCAAGCTCCTGCGGTCTTCAAACCAGCGATCGACTATCATGCGCAACCTGACTCACATATCGAACTGTTCAATGTCTTATTCCCGCTCGCAAGGATTCACGCTCATCGAAATCATGGTCGTGGTGGTAATTCTCGCCATTCTGGCAGCCGCCGTCGTGCCACGCATCATGGATCGTCCCGATCAGGCCCGCATGACCAAAGCCAAACAGGACGTCCAGGTTCTGGAAAGTGCGTTGGAGCTCTATCGGCTGGACAACTTCAATTACCCCAGCACCCAGCAGGGACTTGAAGCCCTGGTACAGCGCCCGTCGGGTGAACCAGCGGCGCCGAACTGGAAATCTGGCGGCTACATCAAATCTCTGCCCAAAGATCCCTGGGGCAACGAATACCAGTATCTGAACCCCGGCATCAAGAGCGACGTCGATATTTTCACCTATGGCGCCGATGCGCGGCCGGGTGGTGAAGGACCGGCAGCCGACATCGGCAACTGGACCGAGGCGCGCTGATCATCTTGCGTCGCCTTCACACGGGTTTCACCCTGATCGAAATCCTGGTCGTCGTCTTCATCATCGGCATCATTCTAGGGTTTGCCAGCCTCAACCTGGGCGGTCGCGCGCTGGATGACAAGGTGGAAGAAGAAGCGCGACGCTTGCGGCAGTTGTTCAGTCTGGCACGGGATGAAGCCAGCGTCACGGGACTCGAACTGGGCTGGCGGCTGGAAGACGGAAGCTATCAGTTCCTCGCTCTGGCAGAAACCGGATGGGTGCCCTATCCGCAACGCGGCCCGCTGCGCCCACGCCAGTTGGCGCCGTTCCTGCGCCTGGACCTGCGACTCGATCAGCAGCCCGTTTCCAGCGACGAGAAGGCTTTGCTGCCACAGATCATGTTCCTGTCGAGCGGGGAGCTCACGCCATTCGAGATGACGATGAGCGCATCCGGCCTGGATGCGGTATTCCGCCTGACCGGCAATTACTTTGGCGAGATCAGCCTGGAGCGCTACAGCCGTGATGATGCATCCCTGCCGAGCTACTGATGCCCGTGGCTTTACCTTGCTGGAAGTCCTCGCGGCTCTGGTCGTGCTCGCCCTGACCCTGGGCAGCATCATGCAGGCCGCGGCCTTTTATGCGCGCAATGCCGTCTATCTGCAGGACAAGACCCTGGCGGGCTGGGTGGCGAACAACGAGATGGTGGAAGCGCAACTCATGCGCAGTTGGCCGGAACCCGGCATCAGCAATGGCCAGGTGGAGATGGGTACACGCGACTGGTTCTGGGAGCGCAAAGTGGAAAAGACGCCAGATGATCGGATCCGACGCGTGACCGTGCGGGTGAGGCTCGCGGCTGCCGAGGACGAAGATGCCTGGCTGGCCAAGCTGTCAGCCTTTTTTGCCGCGCCCAGACCAGCGGGGCAACAATGAGGCAACGTGGCTTCACCTTGCTTGAACTGGTGGCCGCCATGGCCATTTTCGCGTTGCTCAGTGTCATGGCCTACGGCGGTCTCAATGCCCTGATCCAGACCAATCGCAGTCTGGAAACGAATTTCGAACAGCTCCGACGCTGGCAGATGACGGTGCACAGACTGCGCATGGATCTTGCTCAGGTCAGGCCGCGCCCGGTGCGGGATCAGTTTGGTGACGTGCTGCCCTCGCTTTATCAACCGGAGGAAGAGCGGCTGGAGTTCACGCGCGGTGGGCGGCGCAACCCGCTACTGCTGCCTCGCTCCAATCTCGAGCGGGTCGCCTATGTGCTGGATTCGGACGGTCGGCTGCACCGCGAATCCTGGTTCAACCTGGATCGCGCACAGTCGGATGAGGCGCAATCACAGCTGGTGCTGGAAGGCATCGAGGACTTGCAGTGGCGTTTTCTCGACAACGAGGACGAATGGCAGGAATCCTGGCCACCGGCCTCGAGTTTGATCACGGATCCGGCCGCGATCGAGCTCCCGCGCGCCATCGAACTGAAGCTGGAAAGCCGCAGACTGGGACTCTTGCGCTTTTTGTTTCCGGTGCAGGCGGATCTGTAATGGCGAATCGATACGCGCAGCGTGGTGTTGCGATGATCACCGCGATCATGGTGGTTGCATTCGCCGCCACGGTGGGGGGATCCATGCTGGTGCAGCAGAATCTCGCAGTGCACCGTAGCGCCAATTTGTTTGCGAAGGATCAGGCCTGGTGGTACGTCGTCGGTCTGGAGGAATGGGCAGCCACGCTGCTGGATCGCGACCGCGAGGACAATCAGTTCGATCATCTGGGCGAACTCTGGGCCCAACCGGTCGACTTTCTTCCCGTTGATGAGGGCGCGCTTTCGGGCCGGCTGCTGGATTTGCAGGGCCGTTTCAATCTCAGGACCCTCGTCAATGCCGAGGGCCAGCTGGTGCCCGAACGCAAGGAACAGTTGATCCGCCTGCTTCAGCAGGTCGAGAACATTCCTCCCGGGCAGGCCGAAGACCTCGCCAGTGCATTCGTTGACTGGATGGATCGCGACACCGAACCCGGATTTCCTGGGGGTGCCGAAGACGGGGTCTATCTGGCAAAGGAACGGCCCTACCGCGCCGCCAACCAGCCACCTGCCAGCCTGAGCGAGTTGCTGCTGATCGAAGGCGTGGACAAGAAGATCTATACCGCCCTGCTGCCGCATCTCTGCCTGCATCCAGGCGGTAGCGCAATCAATGTCAATACCGCCACACTGCCGGTCCTGATGAGCCTGCACCCGGACTTGAGTCGACCGGTCGCCGAAGCCATCATGGATCAGCGCGTACAGACCCCCTATGAAGACGTGGACAGTTTCCTGACGGACAATCTGGTCGGCGAACTGGGCTTGACTGCCGACCTGATCACGATACAAAGCCATTATTTTCTGGCTGAGGGCAGCGCCAACATCGGCAAGGTCCGCCTGAACTATGTCAGTCTGCTGGAACGCCCTGAAGGGGGCCGGACTCACACCCTCGCCCACAGCCTCAACGCCCTTTAGGGCTCCACCCTGTCGCCAGATTCGAATGACCACTACAATAAACTGTTTTCCAAGGGATAAAGCTCGTGCGTGAAACCCTGTTCATGGTCTCGTCAGACGCTGAAGCTGATCGCTATGCCTGGAAGTATCTCGCCTCCCGGGACGCCGAAGCGGTGCACGGTGAAGGTGACTGTGCCACGGTGCTGGGCAGCTATCCGTCTGCGCGCCTCGTGGTGCTGGTTCCCGCCGAAGCGGTCTATCTGACCACGGTCAAGCTACCGATCCGTCAGACACAACGGCTGGCCCAGGCGGTGCCCTATGCCCTGGAAGACCGGGTCGCCGACGACATCGACGAGCTTCATTTCGCGCTGGGCGCCCGCCAGGCCGACGGCAGCACACCGGTCGCCGTGGTCAGCCACGCACAGATGGAAGCCTGGCTGCTGCCGTTCGCTGAACTGGGTCGACAGCCCGATTGGGTGGTGCCCGACGTCCTCACCCTGCCCTTCGATGCCGATCGGGTCACGATTTGCCACGCTGAGCAACAGCGCATCCTAGTACGCACCGCCAGTGCAGGTGGTTTCTGCTGCCCGCCGGAAATGCTGGATATCCTGCTGCCGGCCGACTCCGCGCAAACGCTGCAAGTCTTCAGCACCGCTCAGGCGCAGCCGCCACTCGGCGAGCGCGTGCTTGCCGGCCAAGAAAAAATCGACAACTTGCTCGACGTGCTCAATGGCGACTGCCTGAGCGCAGCCGGAATGAATCTGTTGCAGGGGCAGCATGCACCACAGCGGGCGTCTGCCCAATGGTTGCGGGCTCTGCGCCTGCCGGCAGCCCTGGCGGCAAGCTGGATCCTTCTCGCCACTGCGGTGCTGTTGGTGAACAACCAGCAGCAGCAGCGCGCACTGGACGAACTTTTTGCCCGCTCGGAAGCCACGTTTAGGCAGGCATTTCCTGATCAGACCCGCATCGTGGATATGCGCTTGCAGGCGCAACAGGCGCTAGCGAAATTACGCAGCAGCGGGAAGAGTCAGGGTTTCCTGCCCTTGTTAAGTGAGTCCGCCCCGCAACTCGCCAAAGTGCCGGGTCTGAAGCTTGAGAGCATGCAGTACCGGGACGGCTCGCTTTATCTCAGTCTGTCCGGTAGCGATCTCCAGGCCCTGGAACGCTTGCGGGCGGAATTCGCCAGCAGCCGGGCGCTCGCCCTGGAAGTGCAGTCGGCGCAGGCCGGCACGGAAGGGGTGCAAATTCGATTGAAAGTGGACAAAGTCTGATGCGCGACTGGATCGAAAATCTGAACCCCAGGGAGCGCACCATCGTTTTTGCCGGTGGCCTCCTGAGCATCGTCCTCGTCTACTGGCTTGGCGTCCTGGAACCCGCGACCAAGAAGGCCGAGTCCTTGCAGCGCGGCCTGGGCGAACAGCGCGAGGTGCAGATGTTTCTCGAGCAGGCCGCCGCTGAAGTCCAGCAGTATCGGCGCAGCCCGGAAGCGTCCGCTGGCGGCAACAGGAATCGCTCACTGCTCGCCCTGGTTGACAGCAGCAGCAAGCAATCGGGGATCAATGCCTACATCAAACGCATACAACCGGATGGCCAGACCAGTGTTCGGCTGTGGATTGAAGATGCCCCGTTCGACAAATTGATGCAATGGGTGCATCAACTGGAATCCAGCCAGGGCGTGCGAACTGAAAACGCCGTCATCGACCGACAGGACAGGGAGGGCACCGTGAAGGCGCGGCTGACCATGGAGCGCAGCAAACCATGAAGATGACCGCCGCACTGATCCTGAGCAGTTTCCTGGCCGGCCTGTTCGCCTACGCCCCAGCGGACAAGACCCTGGCCCTGCTCGGTGCAGACCGGAATCTGAGTTTGTCCCATGTTGAAGGACGCGCCCTGGCGGGTCGGATCGAAAACCTGCGCGTGGGTCATGTGCAGTTGGATGAACTGCACTGGCGAATTCGCTGGCCTGCCTTGCTCGGCCTGCAGATGCACGCAGATGTCGAATCCCATTTGGCGGCCACCAAACCGGACAGGGCAACGGGTAAGCTGCATGGGCAGATTCGCCATGGCCTTTTTTCCGAGTCCATCCGGCTGCTCGACTTGCGCGGCGAGGCTTCACTCAGCAGCTTGCAACCCCTGTTGCAGTTGAAATATCTGCCGCTTGACGCCGATCTGGCGCTGAATTTCAGCCAGATCGTTCTGCAGGATCAGCGGGTATTGCTGGCGCAGGGCGAGGTGCAGGTCAACCAGGCCTCCTGGACGCTGGGCAGGCCGGTCGAGATTGGCAACTATCTGGCGCGCATCGAAACCGAAAAAGAGATCATCCAGGTCAAGATGAATGACGCCGACGATGCCAGCGTCAGTCTAGATCTCGGGGCCAGCCTCGATCCGGACCAGAGCTATCGGTATTCGGTCGCGCTCCGGCCCAAACTGGACACACCGGCGAGTCTGGTCAACCAGCTCAAAGGGCTGGGGCGCACCGATCAGCAGGGATGGTACCGGCTCGAGGGCAGCGGCAAACTGTGAGCCGTGAGGCTTACTGGGCGCCGCATGTCACTGTCGCGGCAGTGATCGAAGGCGACGGGCGCTACCTGATGGTCGAGGAATGTCCGGCCGATTGCGGCACAACGGTTTTCAATCAACCCGCGGGGCATCTGGAGCCCTCCGAATCCTTGCTCACGGCGGTCATCCGGGAGGTCCGTGAAGAAACCGGACATGACTTCATCCCCAGCGCTCTTGTCGGCATTTACCAGTGGCGCGCCCCGCACAATGATGAAAGTTTCCTGCGCCTGAGTTTCTGCGGTCGGGTCAGTAATCAACCCCCTGCCACCAATCTTGATCCAGAAATCCTTGGCTGTCACTGGCTGAACTGGAGCGAACTTGGCGCGCTGGCAGCGGCCGGTCGATTGCGCAGTCCATTGGTGATGCGTGGTCTGCACGACTATCGTGCCGGCCACCGCCATGATCTACGCCTCCTTCAGCAACTCGGCTCAGCGCCACCTTAGGGGGGGCTGGGCACCAGAGGGCCTCAGTTGCCCGTCGCTCGCAGTGCGGCAGCGCCATGAACGGTCTGGCCGCCCTGCCGCAGCTGGTAGCTGAGACCTGCGCCGGCCGCCTGATTGGTCAGGAATCCGCTGAAACTACCGGCACCACCGGTCTGCCCGGCGACACTGACCGAGTTATAGCTGCCTTCGAAGACATGCGCCGGCGTGCCGCTGGGCGTCCCCGAACCCAGACTGCCCGTGCCACTGGCTTGCCAGACCTGCTGATTGATGCTCAGGGCCAGAGTCGAACTGACCTGCCCGGTATCGAAATTGGCCTGCAGGCGGGCGTCGCCTAGCACGCCGATCCGCCCAGCGCTGTCGGTAGGATCGGTATTGCCCACCAGGCTGAAGTTCCTGCTGCCTGTGGTTGGCAAGGCGATCGCGCCGCTGCGACTAGCCGAATGAACCAGATGCATCTGCAGTGCGATGGGATCCAGGGTCTGCGGTTCAGCATCGGGACGGGTCAAGCTTGCGCTGTTTCCGGCCCAACGCCCCCAGCGCAAGCCCGTGGCCTGATCGTAGCCCGTATTCACGACCTGGCCATTATCCAGCTTGATCTGAGCCGGCTTGCTCCCCGTGGCCTGACCCTGCACGCCGGCTTCGAAGCCCCTGATGTGACCGGCGCCATTGCCCGCGGTTCGCGCCAGTGGTGAGGTGAAACCCAGGCTATTGCGACCATTGCGGGTGACGATGCTGGACACCACCGCCAGATCAAGCTTTGCCGTCGCCACTTCGGTGTCTTCCACCACGATCTGCTCGGCTTCATGCTCTGAGCTCTGTCCGAAGCCCGGCGTTGAACTGCTGCGATCCTCGGGCACACTCCGCGTGGCGATCTGTTCGTTCGCAGCTTGCTCAGACGTGGAGCCGCTGCCGGACGGTTTTTCCGGCGCCGTACCAGAGCCGTCGGATTTTTCCGTGGTGGCAGGCGCCTGTGCGGTCTGGCTGCTACCCGACGGCGGGTCTGCCGATTCCTTTGTACCCGCTGCCTCGTCGTCACCCTCGCCCGCCGCTTGCTGGCTCGATCCATCGTCGGCGTCCGGTTCATCTGGCGTTGCCTGGCTACCCGCCGCATCCTCTTCAGCGACTTCCTGCTCCGACTGCTCTTGCTTCTCTTCTCCGCCCTCCTCTTCGGCCAGTTCCGATTCTTCCTCTTCCTGGTCTTCTTCCGTGGCTTTCTTGTCCGCCTTGGCCTCTTCATCCGCGCCCGGCTTGAGCGATCTGCGCGGTGGCGCGCTCTTGCCACGAACGACGCCAAACTCACCGTTCTCAAGGATCAGTTGGCCGGTTTCATTGCGCACCACCACCGAGCCTTTGCCGACGCCGACACTCAAACGCCACTGGGGTGATGCAGGCTGCCCGGCTGCCATTGCCAGTTGCAGAGGCGATACGTCGAAGCGGCGGGCTGCAGGGCCCACATCGGCTGCGGCCAGCATCAGGTTCGCCTCGTCTGCGAGATTGGCGGGTTCGATTTCCACCAGGTCTGCCATGAATGTCGTGCCACGGATGCCGATGGTTGCGACCGGGGTGTTGACGCCGAACGCCGTCTTGTTGCGTTGTCCGATCAAGCCGGTGATCGCGCGAAAGCCACCCTTGAACAGGCCGAATACGCTGCGATCCGCGCCGCTGTCGGCCGCGTTGTTTCTGCTGGGCAGGAAGGCAGGTCCAGCCGCTTCCTTGAAGCGATAGGATTCGATCTGGAAACGCGTGCCGGGCTTCAGGGAAATCAGCGTTTCATCGCTCATGCGCAGATGCACGCGTCCGGCCGCACCGGTTTCCAGTACATCGCCTTCGCGTATTCGGGCGTTCTTCACCACCCGGTACAACTGCCCGGACCTTTCCACCGTGACCTTGCCGGACACATACAGGATGCGTCCGCTGTCGGCGTGAACCACTCCGGGCAGCAGGAGAAGGAGCAGGAGCAGAGCGCGAAACATGGCGAATTCCTTCATCTGAAGACTCGCATGAGCCCGATGGACACATCCAGTCGATCATAGTCATAAAGTTCGATGGACGAGCCGTTATCGACGTGAGCCACGGCCAAGCGCCAACCCCAGTGCTTCCACCGCTGGCTCAGCACCGACAGCGAGAGCTCATTGAAAATTTGCAAGTCATCCCGGTCGGAATCAACGAACTGGCCATCGTAGATGGCCTTGAGCACATTGCTGTTGAAGGCCAATTGCAGGCTTGGCGTGATCTGCACCAGTTCCGAGATGCCCAGACCGAACAGATTGCGCCCGTAGGGGGAATCGTCCTGGGTTGGTGCATCATGTCCGTAGAGCAGGTTCCAACTGAACTCACTGCCGTAACCGAGGTTATGCCGATAGGCCCAGGCCATGGAAAGCAGAAGCTGATCGATATCACGCACTGCCACCGTGGCGTCATAGCGCACTTGCTGCAAGCGCAGGCCATACCGTGAACTGAGCATCGGTGAATGCTGCACGTTCAGGGTGCTGCCGACAGCGAGGAAATGGCTGTTATAACGACCATCGATCAGAGTCTGGCCGCCATTGAACTGCAGGCTCAGGCCCCAATTGCCCTGGCGATAGTTCTGGCTGGAACTCAGCCCGAACTGGATCGTATCCAGATAGTCCGCATCGCCGAACTGCCGGACGCGCCCGGTGCCCGCGAGGATCCATGACCAGCGCGCGGTGAGGGGGGAGGAGTAGTTGAGTTCGCCAACCAGTCCGGAATAGCGGGATTCGGTACTCCGCGCCCGCTCATCGAGTTCGAAACCGGCGAAATTGTCCAGCGCAGTCGCGCTGTTGGCATTGCTGTCATATCCGGTATTCAAGGCCAGACGTCCACCGGTGCGACGTTCATAGCGCACAGCGCGATCCTGGATGGCTTCGAGGTAACTGGCAATGACGACGGCGGCGGTTGGTGGCGGCGCCTGTTCTGCCAGTGTGGTGAAAACCAGTCGGGCGGATTCGTTCTCGCCCATGTCGAAATAGGCACGTCCGAGGTCGATGCGGATTCCCAATGATTCGGGGCTCTCATTGCTCGCCCGCAGCAGGGGGTAAAGGGCTTCCTGCGGGTTACCTGCGTCCAGCAAAAGCACCCCGTAGAGATAGTCGAATTCGCTGTCGCCGGCGTAATCCGCCTCCAGCGCTCTGAGCTGGCCGAGAACGCTGGCCGAATCACCCGAGGCGCTTGCCGCAAGGGCTTCGGCATACAACGGCAGTTGCTTGAATGGCGCCCCTGGGGCGGTGCGCTCAAGCGCCTTGAGGGTCTGCAGACCCCTGGTTGCAGTTGGCTGAACAGCTGGCGTAGCCGCCGCAGTTGACTCGCGTCCCGGCTTGGGATCGAGCACGCTGGTGCCGGGCACCGAAGGCGCCACAATCGCAGGCGGGGTGCCGGCGTGTATCCATGTCTCGGCGACTTGAGCTGCAGGCTGTTGGTGATCAGGCGCGACCGGTTTGCCTGAATAACGGCTGATCAGGGCCTGCGCACTGTCGCGGACAGGCGCCTGGACCGCAGGCGCGGGTGTCGCGGTCGTCAACGGCGCGGCGTCTTGGAGCGGGCTGGCCACCTCATCCGACATCAGCCGCAACTCGGACACCGGGCGGTAGCCGTCGTCGAGCTGCATGATGCTGGCCACCTGTGCCGCCGCATCACGTGGCGCCTGATTCAGGCTCATTTTCTTGCCGATGCGCCACAGCTTGCGCGCCTGCTCCGGGCTGGGAATCGTCAGCAAACTCCCGGATTCGAGCTGATCAAGGCCGTTGCCGAACTGGTCTCGATTGGCCGCAAAAATGGCCAGGGCCCACTGCTTCAGATTCAGACCGTCTTGCGGCTTGCGGTGCAGACTGGCAACAGCGTAAACGCCCTGCCCGACCGTCACGGGACCATAGTTCTGCTGCGCAAAGCCCTGCCCGGACCAGGTCACGCCAAGCCCGAGGCAAATGGCGATGACACCGAACCCCTGATACACACGCCTCATGCGGCCGTCCCCATGGTGAATCCCGGTTCTTAACGAGAATACTACAATCCTATAAGCTTCCCACCTTTTTCCGCCACCACAACGGGGAACTGCAATCCATGGCGAGAATCATTGCAGGGATATCCGGCGGCGTGGATTCGGCCTTGGCCGCGGCCCTGCTGCTGGAGCAAGGCCATGAGGTCGAAGGCCTGTTCATGTTCAACTGGTCGGAAGACGAGGACGCCTATTGCACTGCAGCCGAGGATTATGCCGTTGCACAAGCGATCAGTCGGGACCTGGGCATGCCTTTGCATCGTGCTGACTTCAGTCGGCAATACCGGGACCGGGTCTTCGCTCATTTCCTGGATGAGTACCGTGCCGGTCGCACACCCAGCCCCGACCTTCTTTGCAATCGTGAGATCAAGTTCAAGGAATTCTTGCGCTATGCCCAACAGCTCGGCGCCGATTTCATCGCCACGGGCCACTATGCGCGTCTGCGACGAGATGAAACAGGCACGCATCTGATGCTGGCAGAAGATCAGAACAAGGATCAGACCTATTTTCTCGCTGCCGTGGAACCTGGCAGTTTCGAGAGGGTGCTGTTCCCGCTGGGCGACTACAGCAAGCCCCTGGTGCGCCAAATGGCCGGCGAACGCGGTCTGGTCAATTACCAGCGCAAGGACAGTACGGGCATCTGCTTCATTGGCGAGCGACCGATGCGCGAATTCCTGTCGCAATATCTCAGCGATCAGACCGGTGACATCGTCGATGATGGGGAGCATGTTCTGGGTCGTCACCCAGGCTTGTGCTATTTCACGATCGGACAACGCAAGGGCCTTGGTGTCGGCGGCCAATCGCATGCGGCGGATGCGCCCTGGTATGTCTACGCCAAGGAGCAGGACACCGGACGACTGCGGGTCACGCAGAATGCGCATCATCCTCAACTGCGTCGCAGCAGCACCAGGATCTCTCCGCCACAGTGGCTGTATGCGCCGGCGAGCCCGCAGATCTGGCGTGGACAGGCACGCATCCGCCATCGTCAGCCCCTGCAGGATTGTGAACTAAGGCAAGACGGAGGCCTTTTCAGCCTGCATTTCGAGCAAGCCCAATGGGCGATCGCACCAGGTCAATATGCGGTGTTCTACCAGGATCGTGAATGCCTGGGCTGTGCCGTCATCGCCCCGTAAGTTCAGCGCAAACGATAAATCCGGCCGCGGCCTACCGACAGCAAAAGGGGGCAGCTTGCGCCGCCCCCACGATCATGGATGCCCGATCACGCCGGTCGCCATCGCGACGGCTGAGACCTTGAATCAGGCGGCTTGAGCTGGTGCGAACTTGGTCAGATTGATGCCTTCAACAGCCGCGTCGTACTCTGCCATGCTTGGCGTGCGTCCCAGGATGGTGGAAAGCACCACGACCGGTGTTGATGCCAGCAGGGATTCGCCTTTCTTCTCATCTGAGTCTTCGACCACACGCCCCTGAAACAGGCGGGTCGACGTCGCCATCACGGTATCCCCCTTGGCGGCTTTCTCCTGGTTGCCCATGCACAGATTACAACCCGGGCGTTCGAGATACATGATGTTCTGGTATTCGGTACGCGCCGCCCCTTTCGGTGCCGTATCATCGAACTCGAAACCGGCATGCTTCTGGAAGATTTCCCAGTCGCCTTCGGCCTTCAATTCGTCGATGATATTGTAGGTTGGCGGCGCCACGACCAGCGGGGCCTTGAACTCGATCTTGCCGTTGTTCTGCTTCTCCAGATTGCGCAGCATCTGGGCGATGATTTTCATGTCGCCCTTGTGCACCATGCAGGAACCGACAAAGCCCAGATCCACCTTCTTCTCGGCCTTGTAGTAGGAGATCGGGCGAATGGTGTCGTGGGTGTAACGCTTGGAAACGTCGGCGTTGTTGACATCGGGGTCGGCAATCATCGGCTCGGTGATCTGATCCAGGTCGACCACGAATTCGGCGAAATACTTGGCGTTTTCGTCGGGCTTCAATGCCGGTGCAGCGCCGGATCTGATCTCAGCGATTCGTTTGTCCGCCTTGTCAATCAATCCACGCAGGGTGCCGGCTGCATTGTCCATCCCCTTGTCGATCATGATCTGAATCCGGCTCTTGGCCAGTTCCAGCGAGCCGATCAAGGTGCCGTCGTTGGAGATGCAGACCGCTGCCTTGGCCTTCATTTCGGCGGTCCAGTCGGTGAAGGTAAAGGCCTGATCAGCCAGCAAGGTGCCAGTGTGCACTTCGACGACACGCCCCTGGAAGACGTTGTCACCGAACTGCTTCAGCATTTGCGCCTGCGTGGCATGCACGACATCACGGAAGTCCATATGGTCTTTGAGCGTACCCTTGAACGTGACCTTCACCGATTCGGGAATCGGCATTGTCGCCTCCCCGGTCGCCAGGGCCAGTGCCACCGTGCCCGAGTCCGCACCGAAGGCGACGCCCTTGGACATGCGGGTATGCGAATCACCGCCGATGATGACATCGCGATCATCCACGGTGAGGTCATTCAGGACCTTGTGAATCACATCGGTCATCGCCGGGTAGACCCCTTTGGGGTCACGCGCGGTGATCAAGCCAAAGGTGTTCATGAAACCCATGAGCTTGGGAATGTTTCGCTTCGCTTTGGAATCCCAGACCGAAGCCGTATGACAGCCGGACTGATAGGCGCCATCGACCTTGGGTGAAATCACCGTGGCCGCCATGGCTTCCAGTTCCTGCACCGTCATCAGACCGGTGGTGTCCTGGGAACCTACGATGTTGACGCTCACCCGCACATCGGAGCCGGCGTGAAGCACCGTGCCCTCTGCCACGCCCACGGCGTTGCGGTTGAAGATTTTCTCGACCGCAGTCAGACCCTGACCCGCATGGGAAATTTCCTTGGCTGCGGCATACACCACCGGCGCCTTGATTCCCAGGGTTTCGGCCGCAAAGGTCTGCAGCTTTTTACCGAACACGATGGCATAGGAACCGCCCGCCTTGATGAATTCCAACTTCTGCGGGGTAAAGGCCGATGAGATGTCCGCCAGTTCCTTCTCGCCGCTGGCATCGTACAGTTTCTTGGTTCTGATGTTGATGGTCAGCACGGTGCCATTGGCAACGGAGTACTTCTCTTCCAGCACCGGATCACCATTGCTGTCGAGAACCGGCTGGCCGTTGTCATCCTGCTTCTTCACCCAGTTCTTCAAATCCAGACCAATGCCACCGGTCACGCCAACCGTGGTCAGGAAGATCGGCGAAATTCCATTTGTGCCGCCCACAATCGGGGCGTAGTTGACGAATGGCACGTAAGGACTGGCTGGTTTGCCCATCCACAGGGCCACGTTGTTGACACCAGACATGCGTGAAGAGCCCACGCCCATGGTGCCCTTTTCGGCGACCAGCATCACCCGCGCATCCGGGTGCTGTTTCTTCAGAGTTTCGATCTCGGCCTGCGCCTGCGGCGAGATCATGCACTTGCCGTGCAGTTCACGGTCCGAGCGCGAATGCGCCTGATTGCCTGGCGACAGCAGATCGGTCGAAACATCGCCCTCCGCCGCAATATAGGTGACGACTTTGACCGTCTCATCCGGCTCGGGAAGCTTGGTGAAAAATTCCGCCTGCGCGTAGCTTTCCAGAATTTCCCTGGCCAGGGCATGCCCCGCCTTGTAGCTTGCGCCGAGTCTTTCCATATCGGCTTCATACAGAAAGACCTGCGTTTTGAGCACTTCGGCGGCTTCGCGGGCGATCGAAGCCTCCTCACCCAGAGCCAGATCAAGCAACACCGAGATCGAAGGGCCGCCCTTCATGTGCGACAGAAGTTCGAATGCAAAAGAGGGCGTAATCTCTTCCACGCTTTCCTGGCCGAGGATGATTTCTTTCAGGAACTGCGCTTTTTCACCCGCGGCACTGGTGGTGCCCGGCAAGGTGTTGTAAATGAAGAACTTGAGAGAATCTTCCCGATAAGCGTTGGTCTTGTCTTTGATCTGGGCGATGATTTCCTTGACAAGGGCGCCATCTTCGATCGGCTTGGGATGCAGGCCTTGTCCTTTGCGGGTTTCGATCTCGTTTAAATAGTCTTGGTACAAGCTCATAGATATCTCGATGCGCAGGTGGGATTTAGCCTGCTATTGTAGCAATTTCGGGCCCGCCGGATGATCCCTAACAGAGATTCCGCAGGCCGATTCCGCTAGACTTTGGACCGCCAAATTTTTGCCCGCACACCAAACGGGCCTGAGCATCAGGGAGAACACCACCATGACCGATCGCTTCCGTGCACGTAGCCAGCTTGTCGTCGGCAGCAAGACCTACGACTATTTCCGCCTGGGCGCGGTGGCGACCGAGGCCCAGCTTGCCCGTCTGCCATACTCCCTGAAAGTCCTGCTGGAAAATCTGGTCCGGCATGAAGACGGGTTGAATATCACCCACGAAGATATCGATGCACTGGTGAACTGGGACGCCAAAGCAGAACCCAGCAAGGAAATCGCGTTCACGCCCGCACGCGTCATCCTGCAGGATTTTACCGGCGTACCCTGCGTGGTGGATCTCGCGGCGATGCGCGATGCGATGAACAAGCTCGGCGGCGACGCCACCAAGATCAACCCTCAGGTGCCGGTGGAACTGGTCATCGATCACTCGGTGATGGTCGACAAGGCAGGCAGTGATGATGCCCTGGATCTGAACGCCAAGATTGAATTCGACCGCAACAAGGAACGCTATGCGTTCCTGCGCTGGGGCCAGACCGCGTTTGACAATTTCAAGGTCGTGCCGCCAGATACCGGCATCGTGCACCAGGTCAACATCGAATACCTGGCGCGGGTGGTGTTCGGCCGGGAAACCGGCGTGGCCTATCCGGATACCGTGGTCGGCACCGATTCACACACGACCATGGTCAATGGAATCGGCGTGCTGGGTTGGGGCGTGGGCGGCATCGAAGCCGAAGCTGCGATGCTGGGTCAGCCGGTCACGATGTTGATTCCTCAGGTCGTGGGCTACCGCCTGACCGGCAAGCTGGCTGAAGGCGTGACCGCCACCGACCTGGTGCTGACCATCGTGCAGAACCTGCGGGAACTCGGTGTGGTTGGCAAATTCGTCGAGTTTTTCGGCGAAGGGCTGGCGGCCTTGCCGCTGGCGGACCGTGCGACCATCGCCAACATGGCGCCGGAATACGGCGCGACCTGCGGCATTTTCCCGGTTGACGATGCCACGATCAATTATCTGAAGCTGACCGGTCGCGATGAAGAAGAACTGGCCCTGGTCGAGGCCTACGCCAGGGAAAACGGCCTCTGGCGCCGTGATGATGCGCCGGACGCCGAATACAGCCATGTGCTGGAACTGGATCTTTCCAGTGTCGTGCCCTCGCTCGCGGGGCCGAAACGGCCGCAGGATCGAATCCTGCTGGGCGACATGAAGACTGACTACATCAAGCATCACGCCGCGATGGCGGGCACGGACGAACAGCGCCGCGTGCCGGTCAACGGCTACGACATGACCGATGGCAATGTCGTCGTCGCCGCCATCACATCCTGTACCAACACCTCCAATCCGGCCGTCCTGATCGGCGCAGGCCTGGTTGCACAGAAGGCGCTGGCGAAGGGGCTCAAGGCCAAGCCCTGGGTCAAGACCTCCCTGGCGCCCGGTTCCCAGGTCGTTACCGACTATCTCAACAAGGCGAATCTGATGGATTCGCTCAAGGGCCTGGGTTTCCATGTGGTCGGCTACGGCTGCACCACCTGCATCGGCAACACCGGCCCCCTGGATCCGGCCATTTCACAGGCCATCCAGGAGCACGATCTGATCGCCACCGCCGTGCTGTCGGGCAACCGCAACTTTGAAGGTCGAATTCACGCCGATGTGAAAATGAACTTTCTGGCTTCGCCGCCGCTGGTCGTGGCCTACGCCATCGCCGGCAATGTCAATACCGACCTGACCCAGGATCCGCTGGGTCAGGATGCACAGGGCAACGACGTCTTCCTCAAGGACATCTGGCCAAGCAATGCGGAAATCGACGCCGCGATGGCCGCCAGCCTGGATTCGGAGATGTTCAAGCAGCGCTACGGCAACGTGTATGCCGGTGATTCCCGCTGGCAGGGCCTCGAGATCCCAACCGGAAAAATCTACGAGTGGGACGACAATTCCACCTATGTGCAAAACCCGCCCTACTTCGAAGGCATGACGATGGAAACGGCGGCCATCGCAGAGATCAAGGGCGCGCGCTGTCTGGCCAAGCTCGGCGATTCGATCACCACCGACCACATTTCACCGGCAGGGGTGATCAAACCGGACATGGACGCGGGCAAGTATCTGCAGGCAAAAGGGGTACAGCAGGCCGATTTCAATTCCCTGGGAAGCCGACGTGGCAACCATGAAGTGATGATGCGCGGCACCTTCGCCAATGTGCGTCTGCGCAATCAAATCGCGCCGGGTACCGAAGGGGGCTGGACTCGACATCTGCCCGATGGCGAGCGAATGTCGATCTACGAGGCGGCAATGAAATACAAGGCCGCCGGTACCCCCCTGGTGGTCCTGGGCGGCAAGGAGTATGGCACCGGCTCATCCCGTGACTGGGCAGCCAAAGGCACGATCCTGCTTGGCGTCAAGGCCGTGATCAGCGAAAGCTTCGAACGCATTCACCGCTCCAACCTGGTCGGCATGGGCGTGCTGCCCTTGCAGTTCCCGGACGGCGAGAGCCATGCCTCCTTGGGCCTGACCGGGTTGGAAACCTACGATTTCGACGGTCTGGAGCGGGGCGCCCGAAGCGTGTCGGTGACGGCCACGGCTGATGATGGCCACGTCACCCGTTTTGATGCAAAGGTGCGCATCGACACCCCCAAGGAATGGGACTACTACGAACATGGCGGCATTCTGCAGTACGTGATCCGGCAACTCGCCGCCGCCTGATTCGCGCAACTGATTCTGGCCCATTTTCAACGCCCCGCTGGTCGGGGCGTTTTTTCGAATCGTGCACCTGCGTGAGTCTCAGACGCCTCGGATCTGGCGCTTACAGGCCAGATGCGCGATAGTTGATGTCATGAAAAAAAGCACCCTATCTGGCTGCCTCCTGGCCTTCCTCCTCATCGCCTGTGGCAGCGAAAACCCCGCCCCGAAATCCGCCCGGGTGATGATTATCGGCATGGACGGCGCCCGCGCTGAAGCCCTGAATGTCGCCAATACGCCCCATCTTGATCAACTGCGTGCCGATGGGCTGGCCGACCTTCATGCCATCACCGGTGATGTCTCCCTCTCGGGGCCTGGCTGGGCCAGCATGCTCACCGGTGTCTGGTGTGACAAGCACCATGTGGTGGATAACGACGCCAGCTGGGCGCAATCCCAGTTTGACCTTTATCCACATTTCATGACCCGGCTGGAAGTGGTCCGTCCTCAGTTGCGGACCGTATCGATCAGCCATTGGCCGGCGATCAACGAGGAAATTCTCTGCGCCGACGAAAATGGCGATGATTGCGGACAGGTCGATCAGGTGCTGACCGTCAGCAGCGACGCCGCTGTTCGCGATGCGGTGCTGGCCGAGTTACGTGATCAGGACCCGGATGCCATATTCATGCAGTTTGACGACATCGATCATGCCGGCCACGGGGACCCGGAAACCTTTGACCCCGGAGGTTTTTGCCCCTTTTCCGGCGGCGACATGGCGGAAGCGGAACAAAGCGGCGCGTGCACGCCGGTGAATTACAACCCGGCCTATCTGGCGGCCATCGAAACTACGGATGCATACATTGGCGAAATCCTCCAGGCCCTGCGCGCGCGTCCGCAGTTTTCCGAAGAGAACTGGCTGGTCATGGTTTCACCGGATCACGGCGGTGGCGGGACGGTGTTCAATCAGCACGGATTTCCGGTCGAACAGGATCGCAGGACCTTTCTGTTCATGCTCGGCCAGGACGTGGTGGCTTTCCCAGACGCAGCCCAACTGAAGATCGTGGACATCGCCGCCACCGCTTTGTTTCATCTTGGGCTGGCGCTTGATCCGGACTGGGACCTCGACGGTCAGCCCATTGGGCTGGAGGCTGCGCCTTCGTATGTTGAGCGTGAAATCCCCAGCTGCTATGACCCCGCCGTCTTCGTGCCGGACAGCAGATCTCAAGACTGATCAGCGCGGGCGTTCAGAGTGCGTTTTCAGGCCGCGGCCGCGCCAGATCTTTCCTGCACCAGCAACCAGGGGCTGACCACCAGCGCCCATAAATCCGCATCGGTGGATTCCGCCCAGCGCAGCGCGGTGGCATCATCCAGTTGCCCCAGCTGTTCGGCCAGCATCCAGTTCCGGATCTTGTCGCTGTTGTCCGCCGCCATCGCCGCGCCGACTCCCACCAGATCGAGTGACGCCGCCACCTTCAGAACCTTGCCAACCGCGAACAGTCTCTCAATTTCAGGCCAGCTGATCCTTGCGGTCTCGCCCAGAAGCTTGGCATAGGTCGGTGCCAGTTCTGGGGTATCGGTGTGATTCAAATCGTTCATCGCAAGACCATTGTGCCAACTCGCAGCGTGCATGCGCTACCATGCTGCCCATTTTCGCAGGGCAGTTCGCCACAGAGGAGACTACATGCGGCGCGTCGTATTCAATCAGAAAGGTGGTGTCGGCAAGACCAGTATCGTGTGCAATCTCGCCGCCATCAATGCTTCACAGGGCCGTCCGACGCTGGTCATCGATCTGGATTCGCAATGCAATGCCAGCCAGTACCTGCTGGGTAGCGCCGAGCAGCCGGCCTCCAGCAGCATGGCGGATTTTTTTGAAGAGACCCTCAGTCGCAGCCTCAAGGCCGCTGACCTTGGCAAACATGTGAGCCCCACGCCGTTCGAGAACCTGTATGTTCTGGCCGCGCATCCCGATCTGGAACATCTCATCGTCAAGCTGGAGTCGCGCCAGAAAATCTACAAGCTGCGCAACGCTCTTGCCCGACTCAAGGATTTTGCCGATGTCTACATCGACACCCCGCCGGCACTGAATTTTTACAGCCGCTCCGCGCTGATCGCCGCGGATCGTTGCCTGATCCCCTTTGATTGCGATGATTTCGCCCGCCAGGCCCTGTATACACTGGCGGAGAACATCGAGGAACTGCAGTCGGACCACAACGATGCGCTGCGTATCGAAGGGATCGTCGTGAACCAGTTTCAGGCCCGCGCGCGCTTGCCACAGCGCCTGATCAGCGAACTCGAAGCCGAAGGACTGCCCATCCTGGGAACTCGACTGGGCAGCAGTGTCAAAGTGCGGGAGTCACATGATATGTCGGTGCCCTTGATCTATTCCGAGCCCCGCCACAAGATCACACGGCAGTTCGTCGATCTGCATCAGTCCCTGATGTGAAACGAAATGATCGTGGCAACCGTGTCCCCCACTACCATTTGAAAGTCTTTTAACGATGAAACTGAAAAAAACCACGCTGTCCCTGTCTGCCATGGTGCTGATCGGTGCATTGTCGGCCCCCGCATTCGCCGAGGATGCTGAGGATGCGAAAGACAAAAAACGTGATGACCCGACCTACAGCGCGATTCGCCTGACCTCCGTGTCGACCGACTTCGACAATCTGGGCTCCGCGGTGAATCTGGGATTTACCATTGGCATCAAAATCCCGAAACTGTCCTTTCTTGCCGCTGAAATCGATCTGAGCAGCACCCTGATTCCAGGGGAAAACAGCGGCAGCGGTGGGGTCATTGGTGGCGGCAACGGCAATGGCAGCGGCAGCTGCGACCCCGCCTCGGAATTGCTCGGCCTGTGCACGCCCAACGAAGGTGGTGGCAATGGCGGCGGATCCGCCAACAACACCTCTGATGGAGATGACCTGCGCCTCAATACCGTCGGCATTTTCGCCACCGGTCGAACCCCTGGAAATTTCTACGCCACCGGCCGTGTCGGCTACCGCTTTGTCGAATCGACGATTGACGAGCTGAACGAAGAACAGACCGGCAGCGCCTGGGGTGTTGGCGCCGGCTATCGTTACAGCGCCAAAGGACTGGTGGAACTGACGTACACCCAGTACGGCTCGGATCTGAGCTATCTCTCGCTGGTGGTGGCGTACTGACCCCACCCTTGCGGCCCGGTCAGCGCGACCGGGCCCGGCTTCGTCTACAATACGCCCGTGCAGCTTGCAACTGGCTGGCCCGGCCTGCATGCGCAGGTACTGTCGGCATTCCTCGTAACGTGAACAAGGAGTGCCGCCCTGCCCGCCCTGAGGCCCAGACAGGACAAGCGCCCAAGCCAGATCGAACCAGATCAACGCCAACGCAAGGGGAAACGCCGGCGTGCAAAAAATATCGGTAGACGTCGCCATCATCGGCACCGGCCCGGCCGGGGAAGGCGCGGCCATGATGGCCGCCAAAAATCATCTGCAGGCCGTGGTTATCGAACGCTTCGTGGATGTCGGAGGCGGCTGTACGCACTGGGGCACGATTCCCAGCAAGGCGCTGCGCTATGCCGTCAAACAATTGAATGATGTGCGTAACAATCCGATGCTGGCCTCGCTGCGCCGAAACATCCGCCTGACCTACCCGGAATTGCTGGAAACCGCGGACAGCGTAATCGCCGCCCAGGTGGCCAGTCGTCACCGTGCTTATGAACGCAACGAGGTGCCGATCATTCAGGGCCATGCGCGATTCAAGGATCCGCACACGCTGATCGTCGAGCACATGGGTCGGACGGTCGCACGCATCAAGGCCAAGAACATCGTCATCGGCACGGGGTCGCGACCCTACCATCCCGAGGGCCTGGACTTCGATCATCCGCGGATCCTGGATAGCGACACGATCCTGAACTACCAGGACCATCCGCGTTCCATCACCATATTCGGCGCCGGGGTGATCGGCTCGGAGTATGCCTCGATCTTCTCCAATCTCGGCATCAAGGTGAATCTGGTCAACACCCAGAGCCGCCTGCTGTCGTTCATGGACGAGGAAATCACCGAAGCCCTGTCTTACCACCTGCGCGATCAGGGCGTGACCATCCGTCACAACGAGGAGTTTTCGCACGTCGAAGCCCGCGCCCACGATGTGGTGCTGCATCTGAAATCCGGCCGCCGGTTGAAATCGGACATCCTGCTGTGGGCCAATGGTCGCACCGGCAACTCCGCCGACATGGGCCTGGAAGAATTGGGCCTGGCGGTGAACAGCCGCGGCCAGCTCGACGTCAACAGCTACTACCAGACCGAACTGCCCCATATCTATGCGGTTGGCGACATCATCGGCTATCCGGCCCTGGCGTCGAGCGCCTATGATCAGGGCCGTTTCGCCCTGTCACACCTGCTGGATCCGGCTCGCGGCAATGAACTGTTCCATCTGATGCCCGCGGGGATCTATACCATTCCGGAGATCTCTTCGGTTGGTCGCACCGAACAGGAACTGGCCGCCGACGGCGTCGCCTATGAAGCCGGCTACGCCTACTTCAAGCATCTTGCCCGGGCGCAGATGGCAGGTGAAACCGTGGGCATGCTGAAACTGATCTTCCACGCAGATACCCGTGAAGTCCTGGGCGTGCACTGTTTCGGCGACCGGGCCTCGGAAATCGTCCATATTGGCCAGGCCATCATGGCGAAACAGAACGGCGGTCCGGGACTGGATTATTTCATCGACACCACGTTCAACTACCCCACCATGGCGGAAGCCTATCGGGTGGCTGCACTCAACGGTCTGAATCGGCTGGCCTGAAAGGGCTAGCGCGCGCCCTTGGCCTCCTGCCACAGGACTTCCAGTTCTTCAATGTCGGTTTCCGCCCAGGCCTGGCTTTTGGCAGTCAGGCGTTGTTCGACATGACGCAGCCGATGAATGAACTTTTCGTTGGTGCTCTGCAGCGCCTCGGTGGGTGAAATCTGCAGGAAACGACAGAAGTTCACCAGCATGAAGAACAGATCACCCAGTTCCCCAAGCATCTCCTGACGATCACCGCCGTCCACCGCCGCACGCAGTTCGGTGATCTCCTCTGCCAGCTTGTCCCACAGTGGCGCCAGTTCGGGCCAGTCAAAGCCTTGCGCGGCGGCCTCCTCCTGCAGGCGCTGCGCTTCCGTCAACGCCTGCGCCGCATCGCTGTGCTGATCAGCCCATTTCATGGGCGGCCAGGCGTTGTTGCAGGTTGAACAGCATGCCGGCGGTTGCCCCCCAGATTCGATGCCGCTTGTAATGGAGTTCGTAGTACCGCAGCCCCAGTCGCCCCATCTTGCGCCGCTGATAGCTGGCCGGATCCAGCACGACGGAGAGCGGCACCTCGAACACCTCGGAAACTTCGCTGGACTCCGAATGGATATCGGCATCCTCGGCCACCAGGCCCACCACCGGTGTCACCCGGAACTTGGAGATGGTGGGGTAATCGTCGAGAAAGCCGATCACCTGCACCGCCTGCGGCGGCAGGCCGATTTCCTCCTCCGCCTCGCGCAGTGCGGTGCCGACCGGAAATTCTTCGCCCTGTTCGATGCGGCCGCCGGGAAAACTGACCTGCCCGCCATGCGCCCGCAGCGCCTCGGCGCGCACGGTCAGGATCACGCTGGGAACGGACTGCTGGCGCACGCCGACCAGGACCGCGGCGGGCGTCAGGCGTTTGACCCAACGCCCCTTGAGAAACAGCGCATCCATGCCGAGCGGCAACTCCCATGGCGTGATCGCCCTGGGATGATGTGCATGCGTATCGGCCAGGCTGTGAATCAGGCGCTCAAGCAATTGGCCCCGTGGTGCGGTCAAAGTCCGCTCAACCAGACATCGAGCTTCGCCTGATCGGCACTGAAACGCCGGATGCCGTCAGCGAGTTTCTCACTGGCCATGGTGTCCTCGTTCAGCGCCCAACGATAGGCCGCTTCATCCGGCACGCCCGCCGGATCCGAGCTGGCCTGGGTCGGGCTCAGCTTGCGGTCCACCGCCGTTTCGCTGTCATCGGCCAGCTGCTGCAGCAGCTTGGGCGCGATGGTCAACAGGTCGCAACCCGCCAGAGCCAGAATCTCACCGGTGTTGCGGAAACTGGCCCCCATGACCTGGGTGGGATAGCCGTTC
Source organism: Oceanococcus sp. (assembly GCA_041619555.1). Classification (GTDB taxonomy): domain Bacteria; phylum Pseudomonadota; class Gammaproteobacteria; order Nevskiales; family Oceanococcaceae; genus Oceanococcus. The sequence goes on from JBFKDQ010000042.1 coordinate 29,063, forward strand.
TGCTTGAACCAGCGATAGATCCGTCGTACCGACTGCACGCCCGGGTCCTGCTCCGGCGAATCGATCTGCGCGCCCTGGGCCAGATGCCAGTCCAGGATGCGGCCGACAAAGGGCGAGATCAGGGTGACCCCGGCATCGGCGCACAGCTGGGCCTGGGCGAATCCGAACAGCAAGGTCAGATTGCAGCGAATTCCGCGGGATTCCAGGACCCGCGCCGCGCGAATGCCTTCCCAGGTTGATGCGATCTTGATGAGCACCCGGTCGGCGCTGACACCATGGCCTGCATAGTCCTCGATGAGCCGCTCCGCACATTCGATGGTGCGCTGGGTGTCAAAACTTGCCCGTGGATCGACCTCGGTCGACACGTAACGCTGTACATGGGGGAGAATTTCGCAACCGAATTTCACCGTCAATCGCTCGCGCGCGCGTGCGATATCGCCCTTTGACGAGGACAGCGCCTCGACCGCCCATTCCCGCGCGCGGCCAGAATCGGCGGCGGCCAGAATCAGACTGGGATTGGTGGTGGCATCGGTGGGATTGAATTGCGCAATCGCTTCGAGGTCACCGCTGTCGGCGACCAGGGTGCTGAAACGGCCAAGCTGTTCGAGAGCGTTCATAAAAGGTGTTGAGGCAGTTGAGATGGGCGGCCACAGGTCGCCGGCAATTGGGCATAATGCCCGGCGCACCTATTCTAGCAAGTGATGAGCACAGCACGTTGTTACGGCCATGAACTGGCCCCGGATGACCCCGCCCTCGCCGGACTCGAGCTGCCGCTTGCCGACGCCTCGACCCGCTACATCCTGCGGCGTGATCTGCACCGGCGTCTGGCCGTTTTCAACCGTGACAAGCCCAGGCAGCGTCCCTTGCAGATCGACTTCCATGGCGCCGAGATGAAACGGCGCATTCAGGCAGGGCGGCAGCAGGTCTTTGCCCGTGCCTGCGGTCTGCACAAAGTCGGGCCGTTACGGGTGCTGGATGCCACCGCCGGCCTGGGGCGCGATGCCTATTGTCTTGCCGCTCTTGGCTGCGAGGTGTTGATGTATGAAAGGGATCCATTGTTGTACGCCATGCTGCGTGATGCCCTGACACAGCTGCCAACGGACGCGACGGCCAACCTGCGTCTGCAGCCTCAGGACAGCAATCAGGCCGCATGGCCACCTTGCGATGTCGTGTATCTGGATCCGATGTTCCCCGATCAGGGCAGGCGGGCCGCACCCGGGCTGGAGATGCAGTATCTGCACCAGTTGCTTGGCCCGGACAAGGACGCAATCCAGCTGTGGCAAAAAGCCATGCGCTGCGGCGCGCGCCGGGTCGTCCTGAAGCGTCCGCCGCGCGGGGCCCGCGTTCGCCTCGGCAAGCCGGACTGCAGCTTTGGCGGCGCTCGCGTGGTGTATGACGTTTACCTGCCGCCACGGACAGCATCGACGGGCCAGCAGCCTAAAGGGGACTGAGGCCCTGAAGGTAACGGCGCGCATTGGCCACGTAGTGGCCCGCCTGTGCCCGCAGCATCTGCGCGCTGGACTCATCGAGCTGCCGCACCACCCGTCCGGGCTGCCCCATCACCAGGGAATAGTCCGGGATCTCTTTGCCTTCCGGAATCAGGGCGCCGGCGCCAATGATGCAATGTTTGCCGATCACCGCTCGGTTCAGAATCACGGCCTGAATGCCAATCAGGCTGCCTTCACCAATCGTGCAACCATGGAGCATCGCCTGATGTCCGACGGTCACATGCGGACCAACGAGCAGTTTCACGCCCGGGTCGGTATGCAGGATCGCACCATCCTGAATATTGCTTCCCTCGCCGACAGTGATATCGTCCATATCGCCCCGCAGCACACAGCCAAACCAGACACTGGCATCCTTTTCCAGGCGAACCGATCCGATGACACGCGCATCATCCGCAACGAAGTTCTCTCCCAGCAATTCCGGCCGACGGTCGCCGAGTTGGTACAGCATGAGCACCCTCCAGTTCTTGCCAAAAGGGCTCATCCTACTCTGCCTGCTCCTGCTTGCGCCGGCCTGCGGCCGGCAAAGCGCCGAACCCCTTCCCTATCTGGGCCGCGAAGCGACCGTGCTCGCATTCGGCGACAGCCTCACCCATGGCACCGGCGCGACGCCGGAGACCGCCTACCCGGCGGTCTTGCAAGAGCTGATACAACGCCGGGTACACAATGTATCGACCCCAGGCGACCGCACCGCCGATGGCCTGGAGAAATTGCCGGCGGCGCTGGAGCGCTGGCAGCCGGATCTGCTGATTCTGTGTCTCGGCGGCAATGACTTCCTGCGCAAGGTGGATCCTGCGCAGACCCTGCGCAATCTTGAGGAAATGGTTACGCTGGCGCGGCAGAATAATGTGGCAGTCCTGTTACTCGGCGTGCCACGCCCCGGGCTCTTCGGCCTCAAGGGGGATGAGATCTACCGGCAACTGGCAAAAAAACATGGCCTTGCGCTGGACAATGACAGCCTCGCCGACATTCTGGCCGACCGCAAGCTGAAATCGGATCCGATTCATCCCAACGCCGAAGGCTACCGCCGCCTGGCGCAATCGATTTCGCGCTATCTGCTCGAGGCCGGCGCAATCTGACCCATTCCAACCGCCGCCTTCAGGGCTTTGTTGCCGCCCGTTCGGCGATGGTCAGGGCAACCTGATTGCGCAGATAGACCGGCTGCAGGTCGATGGCGGAGCGCCAGCACTCTGCCGGCGCCTCGCGCGCCCAGGCGCCGACGGCGGCGGCATCGAGACCCAGCTCGCCGACCTGCCCGCGTGGAAAATGATCGGGATAGGCGGGAAAACCGGGGCCCAGCAGGGATTCATCCGGCTCCAGTCGCGAGGCCAGCTCCGCGGCGCCCAGCAACTGCTCGGCACCCTCGCGCAGAAACTGCCCGCCAGCTTGCCGCCGGTAAGCCGCGCAATAGAGCTCTCCCATTCTGGCATCCAGGGCGACCCGGATGCGCTGGCTGCTGCAGGACTTGGCGGCCTTCAAAGCCAATGCATCCAGGCTGGAGACCCCGAGCACCGGCAATCCGGTCGCGAGCGCCAGGCCCTGGGCATAGCCCACCGCCACGCGGACGCCGGTAAAGCCACCCGGTCCGATGCAGCAGGCGATGCCGTCCAATGCGTCCCAGTCCCCGAACTCGGCCTTGAACGCCGCAACCTGTGCCTGCATCCAGCTCAGGCTGTCCCGAACGATCTCGGAACGCTGCAAGCGCACTGGCTGAGCGTCCCGCAGCCAGGCCACCGAACAGGCCCCATTGGCGGACTCGAGGGCAAGAATGTTCATGGCCTGATGTCCTGCAGAAATTTTGCCGCCTCTTCCCGATCATGCGTTCTGGACATCGGCGGCAGGCTGTTCAGGAATTCCTGCCCGTATCGCATCTGCTGCACCCGGATATCACCCAGTACGAGTACGCCGCGATCCTGCATGTCCCGGATCAGTCGGCCGGCGCCCTGTTTCAGGGTCAAGACGGCCTGCGGGATCTGCACCTCGAAAAAGGGATTGCGGCCCTGAGCCTTCAGATGGGCGCTGCGCGCCTTGAGCATGGGGTCATCCGGTGAGGCAAAGGGCAGTCGATCTATCACGACCAGGCGCAATGCAGCACCGCGCACATCCACGCCTTCCCAGAAGCTTGCGGTACCGACCAGGATGGCCCGGCCGTTGCTTCGGAATTCTTCGAGCAGGCGACTGCGTTCCTGCTCACCTTGCTCCAGGACCTTCTGCCGACAGCGCTGGCGCAATTGGTAGGCATATTCTTCCACCGCCCGCTGGCTGGTGCAGAGCCAGAAGCAGCCCCCATCGGCGGCCTGAATCAGCGGCAGGGCATAGTCCAGCAACGCTTTGCCGTAAGCCTGCGCATTCGGCGGCGGAAGTTGCTGGGGCAGCAGCAATCGTGCATTGCGAGGGTAGTCAAACGGACTGTCGATGCTTAGGGTGCGGACATCCTCAAGTCCCAGTCGCTCCAGGTAATGGCCGAATTGGCCGGCAACCGACAAGGTCGCACTGGTGAGAATCCAGGCGCCGGGCTGACGGCCACGAGCCAGTTGCATCGCGGGTGCGACATCCATCGGAATGGCCTGCAGGGAGAAACCCATGGTCTGGCGTTCGGCCCAGCGCACGAGCTGATCCC
>JBFKDQ010000043.1:0-31957 GCA_041619555.1 Oceanococcus sp.
AGAACCGGGTTCAGGTCGCGTCCGAACATGCGCGCGGTGTAGCCGGGATTTTCGATCAGCACGCCCCAGACAATGCTGCGCGTGTCCGGGCCCAGCTGCGTGTCGACCCGCTCCTGCCAGGCCAGGGCCTGCGCTCGGGCCACCGCATCGGCGGGATACAGGGCGGGCTCGGGGAAGCGGGTTTCGAGCGCATCGATCAGGGCGGCAGAGCCGCAGATGATCTTGCCGTCAACGGCGAGCACGGGGGTCTTGGTCTGCCCCGACAGCTGGCGCATCCGCTTGCCGTGCACGCCCGGAATCACGCCCACGCGCTGGTGCGGCAGGTTTTTGTAGGCCAGCGCCCAGCGCGCTTTTTCGTTGTAATGCGAGAACAGAAAATGATGCAGGACGATGTCGCTCATGCCTGGCGCTCACGCAAGCCATCGACCAGCGCTGGTGACCTCACGCCACGCGCCCGTCTGATCGAAGGCTTCACCCCGGCCTCCCCGCTCCCGATGGTCGTCCTAAGCCGCTTTCCAGGTCTTGCGCTTCTCTTTGGCCAGCGCGACGACCCTGGCGATGTCTTCGTCGCTGTAGACGCCATTGACCCCGGAAATCGCCGCCAGCTTCATGCCGTGCTTGATACCGAGCTTGTAAATTTCCTTGACCTTGCGCCATTCGGTGTCGCGGCCCACGGTAAAGACTTCAAAGCGCCCTTCCAGCGCCAGCACGATGGTTTCGGCCAGGCAGGCATAAACGATGTTCGGTGGCAGGCTGATGTCCTTCAGGCCTTTGACCTGCGATGGCAGATCGATTTCGCCGGATTCGATGACCAGCACATCCGGGCGCTTGGCGCATTCCTCCGGCGGCAGGTCCAACGGCCGGGCGACATCGGTGATCACGCAGCCGGGCTTGACCTTGGTGATGTCGAGGATTTTCTTGCCGGCCCCGGAGGTCGAGGTCACGATCATGTCCATGTCAGCCAGGTGATCTTCGTAGTCGGCGGTGGCGACCACGTTGGCGTCGGGCGTTTCCTTCAGGATCGAAGCTTTGAGCGTCTCGAGTTTTTTCTGATTGCGCCCGGCCAGATAGACCTCATCGAACGCCATGGCCAGCAGGCGTGCGCTGACCGAGCCGATCGAGCCCGTGGCCCCGATCACCATGGTCTTGGCCTGCACCCGACCGCCCTTGGGCGCCTTGACCAGACCCATGCGGCGCATTGCATCCGCCGCCGCCCACAGCGCACCGGAAGCCGAATAGCTGTTGCCGGTGGTCACCGGCAGATTGGCCCGTCGGGCCACGGTCACGCCAGCATCGCCGACCACCTTGGTGAAGGCGCCCAGGCCAAGAATCTGTGCGCCCATTTTCTGCGCCATGTCCGCCGCGGCCAGCAAGCGGCGGTAGGTGAATTCCGGGCTGCGGCTGAGCATTTCCTTGGGGGTTCCGCCCACCGCGATCAGCCAGCCCTCAGCTTCCGAGCCGGTGGGCGAAATGATGTTTTCCATCTTGCAGTACACCCGCGGCGGCGCGAAAGCGGCCGCCCGTTCCACCTGATCCATCACCGCCTTGGGCGTGGCCTTGGGCAGCAGTTTGAAACCCATCTTGATCGCTTCCTGACTCAGCGGATGGATCACGAAAGCAAAGCGACGGATGTTGCGGAATTTCCCGGTCGGATGCAGCATTCTCGGCGTCAGTTTCAGCTCGTCGATGATCTCGGCCAGATCGTCATCCGCCAGATCCTCGCGGGCCATGCCGGTGGCGGCCAGAATCATCGCCTCGATCACATTGATGCCGACCACTTCCTTGAACGGCTGTGGGCAGGTGTCGATGGCCAGATTGACTTCCTGCTCTTTCAGCCAGGCCAGGCCTTCTTCGTCGATGGCGGAGGAGATCAGGGTCTTGCCCTTGAGATTGCCGTCGCCGGCAAAGGCACGAATGTCCTCGAGCGCACCCACGATCACATGCGCCTCGGCCATTTCCTTGGCCAGGAAGCTTTGTTTGAGCTTGGACAGCTTGGGTAGCACGGCGCCCAGCTTGCGCGCGGCCCAGATTCCGTTGGCCATCTTGCTGCCGCCGGCGAACAGTTCCAGTTGTTGCAGCGATGTCAGCATCGCCGGGGTGCCGGTTTTCAGCACCGCGTCGGCGAATTTCAGGTTGGGCGTGTAGTGCGACATCTCGACCGCGAGGTCGTAGTTCACCGTGCCGGAGAGGAACAGCACCAGATTATTGTTGAAGTAGCTGCCCAGGGTTTTCTGCACATGGCGGATCGAGCGCACCTGCAACATGCGGCGCAAGTCTGCCCCGGTCGTGGCGGGCACCCGGGTCACCACCTTGAGTAGCTTGTCGGTGTCCTTGTGAACGAAGCGCTGGGTACCCACATCATAATGGTCGCGAATCATGCCCAGGCCCACGGCATCCGCATCGGCCTGTGCGCGGCGCAGCAGATCCCAGGCCTTTTCCTCGTCCTGGTCCGCACCCTGACGATGGACCGTGAAGTCCTGGCCCAGAAAACGGGTCTTGAATTCGTAGTCCTTGTCGGACGACCCCATTGAAACGGTAATGACGTGTTTCATTGCAAGCTTCCCCCGTTCTGTTTTCGACTGTCCGTAGTCTACACGGCGCCACGCCGGTGAGAAGGACAGCCGGTCGAGGCCCCATTTCGCGGGGGCGGGGATTGCCTTGGGAATAGGGGACGCACCACTGGTCCTGGGCGTGGCGGGAATCAGCGCATCATCGGCCTGAGGTCTGGCGAATGGTGGTGCGTCCCTAATCTTGCCTGGCATCCGGTGATGCGGCCGATGCGTCTTCAGGCCTGAGTTCAGGTAAAAATAGGGGTATGAGCTCAGTGCAAGAACTCGCCGCGAATCAGACGCTCTTCGAAAAAGGGGGCGCAAGTGATGTCGTCTATCTGGTCGAATCCGGCGAACTGGAGGCTTTTGCGCTGAACCGCGGGCAGGCCACGGTGTTCGGTCGCATCGCTGCGGGTGAATTTGTCGGTGAACTGGGGGTTTTGCAGGGCCAGCCACGCAGTGCCAGTGTGCGCGCGATCGTTCCGGGGAGCGTGTCCGCCTATGGCCGCGAAGAGTTCATCGAACTGATTTCGAATGACCGTGATCATTGTTTGAAACTCATGCATTCCATGAGCTTGCGCACGCGAATGCTGCTTGACCTGATCGACGACGTAAATCACAAGATTCATGATCGGCGGCCGACGCGGATCAGCTTCGTGGAGCGCTGGTGGCAGGGCTTTTTCCGATGGTGGGCAGGCAAGCTCCGTGGCGGCGCGCGCTCGTCGCAGACCGTTGGGGCGGAACAGCCAATCTGCGGCACGATCCGCCTTCGCCCCGACGAGATCCTGTTCCGTCAGGGGCAGAGCAGTCCGGTGGCCTGCAAGCTTCTGGCTGGCAAGCTGAAGGTGGTGAGGGCGGGCAAGCTCATCGAGCACACCGTCGGCCATGTCCTGCCGGGCGAGTTTGTCGGTGAAATCGGTTTGCTGGAGGGCACGCCCCGCAGCGCAACGGTAAAGGCCGTGGTGCGTTCAGAAGTCGAGATCCTGGATCAGCCGCAGCTGCAAAGGCTGATCGAACAGGACAGCAGTGTCGGCAGGCGGATGGTCGACACGCTCAGCAGGCGCTCGATTCGGCTCAGCACGGATTTACAGCGCCTCTATGACGAATATGGCACCAAGCTGGATCGTCCCTCGCTGGCCCGGATTCAGGACCTGCTGAAAAGCGTTGGTGAAGCCTACGAGGTGACCAACGAACGGCTTGAACGGGACTTCAATGCATTGCAACGCGGCATGGCGCTCGAGGCCATTGCCGCCAGGGAAATGATGGGCACGTACTATCGCTTCGTGCGGCGGCAGGCCACACCGCAGGAGATGGAGGAGGCGAATGCGGAATTTCGCAATTTGCTCAAGTCGCTGGGCCTCGGGACCTTGTTCGTTTTGCCTGGCTCGCCTATTACCATTCCGGCCGCAATCAAGATCGCTCGATCTTTCGGGATCGACATCCTGCCGAAAAACCGACTCAGTGATGACTAGCAGACGGCGGATTCTCCCGTCCGAATCAAGCGGGGGAGAGCAGGGCCTTGAATTCGCCGCTTTGCAGGAGGGCCTGCAAGTCTTCGGCGCCGCCGATGAGTTGACCGCGCACGAAGATCATGGGCAGGGTCGGCCATCCGGTCCACATCTTGAGGGCGTTGCGCCGCCGCCAGTCTTTGAAGTAGTTGCCATATTCCAGGTATTCGTAGCCGATCCCGGCTTCATCCAGGGCCTTGCGCGCCTTCTTGGGGAAGGGGTTTTGCGCCATGCCGACGATCACGACCGCGTGGCTGGCGATGGCGCTGCGGACCTCATCCACGATGTCCTGCTGATGATGGCTGATTCGATCCCGAATCGCGGGGTGGATACTGGCTTCTTCTAGGATGGCTCGAGGCATGCTGGGTTCCGGAATCGAAAAGGATGCCCATTGTCGCATCTGTCACCACGTGAGGCCGAGGCCAGGTCCTGTGATGTCCTGTTTGCGGCCGCTCAATTCCGAGGCTTGAGCGTGCCGCGCCGGAGTCCCAGCAACATGGCGTCGAGCAAATCCAGGGGAATGCTGCGGCGGATGTAGCGGATCAGTTCGGCACGAATGCGGCGTTTCGATGCGCAATGGGCGGGCATGTCGAGCTTCTTGAGAATTTCTGCCTGCTGCCGTGCCCGATCCAGCAGATCCTCGCCGGCGACCAACTCATCGAAGAAGCCCGCGCGCTCGGCGGCCTCGACCGAGAAATATTCCGACAGCGTCACCGCACGCTGAAAATCGGCCGGGCGCAGACGATGCTTCAACATGGCGGCGGCCACCCGCGGCATGGTCAGGCCCAGAGCCACCTCATTGGCGGAAACCTTGAAGTCTCCGCGTGAGCCGATGGTGTAGTCGCAGGACAGCATCATGAACACGCCCATGGCCAGAACATGCCCATTGCAGGCGCAGATCACAGGATAGGGATAGGCCAGCAGGCGAGCCGTGAGCGAGTAGCCGGCGCGCAGCATGCGCAGGGCCTGGGGGCCGCCTTTTTTCATCACCTTGAGGTCGAATCCGGCGGACAGTACCGATTCGCGTCCGCTCAGAATCACGATGGCACGATCGGCTTCAGCCTGCTCGAGCGCGGCGTAGATCTGCCGGAATACATCAGGCGACAGTGCGTTGCGTTTGCCGTCATCCAGACGGATGTGGGCAATGCCTTCATGCAGGGAATACTGGACGGCCTGGGCGGTCATGGGTCTGTTCACCGGTGAAATTCGCGGCAGGTTAGCAAACCCGCAGCGTATCCGGTGCATCGGCGTGTCTTGAGTTCGATCTGAAACGCTTTACGCGACTCTCAGGGGCTGTGGCTGCCCGGTTTTGCGGAATCCGCGGACGGCGGGCCCGGACTTGTCTGCAGCCGCTGCATCGGCTCTCGTGCCGTGGGTTTTGGCGATTTTCTGGCCGGTCGGTCGGGGGCGCAGGTCGGTACGGCTGCCGGCTGCGACAGGCCTGTTCGGTTTGTCGTCGATAGGGCTGGCCTATTTTCATGTAAATCAGTATGTTGGTCCGGGCTCTCATGAAGTTGCCAATGCCCGCCGTAAAGGAGTGAGGATCCTGGCGCCTGAGAAAAACTTGAACAATTGTGCCAAGACGCCGTGCCTGGCTTTGATTGGCATGGCATTGGGCGTATTCGCCCTGATCGGCTCGGAAACGGCGTCTGCGCTTAATGTCGGCGCTCCGAAGCTGGATTCTCGTCTGGCGCAGGCTTTGGACCTGCGCATTCCGCTGAAGGACGCGAATCTGGGGCGGTCGCTGGGCGCCATCAGCGCACGTCTTCTGCCTGCCCAGGTCTACCCGGAGATGGGGCTGGATTACCCGGTCCATCCGCTGGATGATTTCTTTCTGGAGGTCAAGACGGACCGGGCATCGAATGTCTGGGTGCACGTTGAGTCCGGAAAGCCCATCAAGGAACCGATTCTGATCCTTCTGCTTGAGGTGCGCCTGGGTCAGGAAATCTGGGTGCGGCAGATCGATTTGCTGCTTGATCCTCCGATCCGTTCTGGTCTTGCCGATGCCGGTGACCGGACAAGTCCGCACCGGGCTGGCGATGCGCAGTCCGAAGCACCGTTTGAATTCGAACACACGTCGTTTTACGAATACGGCCCGGTCCGGCCTGGTGAGACCTTGTCGCAGATTGCGCAGAAACTGCGGCCGTCACCCGCCATGTCCATTGCCGACATGTCCGCCGTGCTCAGGTATTTCAACCCCGCAGCCTTTTTCGGCGGCCGGGATGAATTGCAGGCGGGGGAACGCCTGCGCGTTCCGCACCGACGCTCAGCCGGCGAAATGGATGTGGACGTTGCCGCTGACAAGAGCCCGGCCCGAGTGCAGGCGCCTGCGGCGGCGAGGCCAGACCATGTGCCCGCAGCGCGTAGGTCTGGCCCGGATCGTGCTGCATCACAAGGGATGCCTGAGTCGCGACGGCGCCTGGGGGGGCGGTATCTCAGCGGAAACTTCTATGCCCTGGAATGGCGTTTTGCGTCCTATGAAGCCACGGTTTCCGTAAGCTCGAGCCGGGCTTTGCTCGCGCAACGCGAAGCCCGGGAGCCGGCCCGTTTCAAACTCGACTGGACGCCGCAAACGGTCCCGTCCGTGGATGAAAGCCTGGCGGCAGATGGGTCACAGTCCGAGTCTGAATCCTGGCTGGAGAAACAATTTCGTGATCTGTGGTCAGAAACGGAGGCGCCAGAGCCGCGGCCAGAGTCGCGGCCAGAGTCGCAGCCAGAGCAACGCTCAGGGCAGGTCAGCGAGCCGCTTGAGCCAAAGCGTGCGGTGGAAGGCAGCTGGGTCGCTGCCAGCACCGCGGCCGGCGAGCAGGCCTCTGAAGTCGGGTCCATAGAACCGGACGAAATCTTGGCGACAGAGTCGGTTGCGGCCGAGCAGTTGCCGGAATTCGCCCAGGCTACCGCCGAGCAGCCACCGCAGGCCATCAAGGCGGGCGATCGGTTTGTTGCCGGGCCGCAGCCGGCGCAGGAGGCCGGCGCTGTCAGTGCGGATGAGGCGGTGGCGGTGGCTCTGGCGCAGGCGAAGCGGCGCGAAGACGAGGAGAAGAAACGCGCGTTGGCGGAGCGGGCCGAGGTGCCAGCCGTCGGCAAGACGCAGGTTCCTGCAGTCACGAATGGGGACGGATCGCCCGAGCCGGGAAGATCCTGGTGGTGGCTGCTTCTGCCTTTGGCTCTGCTGTCTTGGTTCTGGCGTCGCAGATCAGCATCATCGGTGGCTGCGGTGATGGCGAGCCGGGATGGGGATGGCGCCGAGCGGCATCGCTCGGCGCAGGCGGCCGTGATACAGCCCTACAAGCAGGCGCCATTGCGGCAGAAAATTCGCGTGATGAGCCGTAACGCAGCCCCGGAAGTACGACGGGAGCTGAATGTGGCCATGGCCTTTCTCGATCGCGGACAAACCGAGGAGGCCGAGAGCATTCTCGCCGATCTGCTGCCGCCTGATGCGGCGTCAGAAGTTGCTGCACAGGCCGAAACACCAGCGCCGGAGCAGGATTCGCCGGACCAGGTCAAAGCTGCAAATGATGGTTCGCAACTGACCGATGTCGTAGTCTCAGCGAAGCGCCCGCGGCAGGCGGAACGCTTGAGAGCCGCTGCGCCGCCACAAGGCTCTGCGCCTGATGCGCCGGCGGCAGGGCTAGGTGATGTCAGCGCGGTGGGTCTGATGGATTTGCGCAGGCGCCTGACTGCGCTGGCAGCCAGCACCTTGTCGGAGGATGCTATGCGGCAGGTCCGGGTGATCGAAGCCTTGCTGGATCGGGAACAACTGGAAGCGGCGCAGGAGCTGCTGGACGAAGTCGAAGGCGACAGCCAGCCTGCCGGCCGACGCTGACACGCAGGCTTGGTGCGGCTGCTCCGCCACGCGCCGCGATGTCAGCTGGAATCAGTACAGCGGTCCCAGGCCCATCATGGGTTTGGCGATGAAATGCACGCCGGATTTGCGCAGGATTTCCGCCTGGCCGGAGTCGGGTGCTTTTTCAACAGCAAGGCGGAAATCGAAGTGGCGGGCGGCGCTGTCCAGGTAATCCAGCTGCAACTGACCGTCCGCGTCACCCGCTTTGCGCACCAGCCTCGGGTGCAGCAACACCAGCTGCGGCTGAACCAGGGGAATCAGGTCCTGGATGGCGGCCACCCCGCAATTGGCCAGGGCAAAGCCCACGTCCAGCGGGCGCATCGCGCGGAGAAAGGCGTCGATTCGCGACATCCGCGAGCGACAGGCAGATTCGTCCAGGGCCAGGATCAAGCGGTTTGGTTCGAGGCCGGCGCCGGCAATGATGCCCCGCAATCCCTCGGTGAATTCGCCGTCTGTCATGGATTGGGCGCTGATCGGAACGATGATCTGGCCGAAATCGGTCATGATTTCCGGGATCTTTTTCGCGGCCTCCAGAGATCGGGAGACCAGCCAGGAATCGATGCGGTGCTGCAGATCTGAATTTTCGGCCGATGACAGGAAGGCGACCGGGTCAATCCAGAAGCCGTCGTCCATCTCGACCTTCAAGATCGCATAGATCAAAGGCTTGTCCATGCCATTTGCAGCCAGAGTCTGGGACTGCAATTGCAGATGGGACTGCTCGCCCTCATCGTCGAGCCAGCTCAGCAGCTTGTTTTCGATGACCTGGGTTTCTGCCAGCAACTCATCCGTGCTGTGCAGTTGCACCCGGTTGCCGCCCAGTTCCCGCGCCAGGCGCAGATCGGCATCGGCGCTGGCCAGCAGGGCAGCATTGCCCGGTGTGTCCTGGTTGACGGAACTCAAGGCAATGCTGAGAGAAGATCGGTAGCTTTTTTCCTGCCAGGCGAAGTCGCGACCGTCAATCTGCAGCAGAAGTCTCTCGGCGGTGCGCTCGCAGTCCGAAGGTGACTCGAAGGGAACGAGAAGGGCGAAATGCATCGCCGTGATGCGGTAGAGTTCCGGCGCCGCGCCAAGTTCGGTCTTGATGTTCTGTGCCACATTCCAGAGCAGTTCCTCCCCTGCCCAGTAGCCCAGTTCATCATAGACTTTCTGCAGGTTGTCGACCGCGATCAGGAACAGGGTGTGTTCGGTTTTCTGCGATCTGGCAATGCTGATCAGCTCGCCTAACCGGCGGTCGAACTGATCACGCATCGGCAGGCCGGTGGTGACATCGGTCTGTCCCGTGCTGGACGTGGCGGATTCGGCGCTGTCTGTATCTTCGGTCAGGGATTCGAGACGCAGCAGGGCGCCACAGAGCTTGCCGCTGGCGGCGACGACAGATTCGATCGAGATCATCTGTCGTTTTTCCTTGCCGCTGTTGCTGACCAGCAGGACTTCCTGCATGACCGGGATGCTGGACGCACGGGCAATCGTGTCCTGCACCAGGGTGCGCAGCGGATATTCCATCGGCCGCTCCTTGCTGGCGTCGTACAGGCGGAGCAGATCCTTGGAATGCTTACCGCTGATGTCGCTGCTCCGTACGCCAATGGCGTTGGCCATGGCCGCAGAGCCGGCCAGAGCGACGCCAGCCTGATCGAGCAGAAGCACCCGCTCGAAGGAACTGCGAACCAGGGCAATTTGCCGCTCACGATCGAGTTCCAGTTGTTCCTTCAGGGCCTTGCGTTGGCTGCGCAGGGCCAGATTGTCTTCCAGCGCCGAGTCCAGGTGACGCGACAGAATCTCCAGCTTCTGCGCCGGTGCGGCATTGGCGAGGCTGATTTCCAGCTCCTTGCGACGCAGCATCAAAGGCTGGATTAGCACGAATTGCAACAACAGACCCGCCAGGATGATGGCGAGGCCGGCAAAGCCGAGGATCCAGGGAAAGATGACTTCCGTAATTTCATGGCCTGCCGCCGTAGACGGCAATTCCGAAATGGCAGGTCGCAGGATGAATTCGGTGAGAAAGAAAACCCCGGAGCCACAGATGCTGGCAAAGCACACCATGGTGACCCAGGCGCTAACCTTGATTCGTCCATAGCGTCGATAGGCTGCTTCAAGCATTTCTCATGGGCCTGTTAGCTTTACGGAATATTTACGATTGAAAGGATATGGTATAGGAATATGATGAATGTGCCTTTGACAGGCTAAGATCGAGTGCGAGTGGCCCTAACGATCTGATTACGGGCCGAATGTTCAAAGGTTCAAGCCCCGGGCATGGGTGTTAAACCTGTTCGATGATTTTACGCCAGGTGACTTGCACGATTTTCAAGCCCGGCACAGGAGAGCGGTGTGAGCCTAGAAATTCAATCCGATGGCCAGATACAGACTTTTCTGCTCCACGGCGAACTCGATGCGATGATCGTGCAGCAGTGTCGGGAGTCGGCTGAACTGGCGCTCGCCGATGAAGCCCGGCTGCACATTTTCGATGGCCGGGGGATTTCGGTGATTGATTCCAGCGGAATCGGCTTCGTGGTTTATCTGTACAAGAAGGCGAAGGCTCGCGGTAAACAGTTCGCGCTGGCCGGATTTGCCGGGCAGCCTTTGGACATGATGCGTTTTTTGAAGCTCGACCAGGCCATCCCCTGTTATCAGGATCAGGATGATGTGCGGGAGGAATACGAGCGTCGCGGTCAGGTTTAGGGGGGCAGCAGGCGAGCAGCTGTTGCCAAGGTGGGATGAGCCATGGCTCATCCCGATGTCTTTGGGCATCCGGAGCCGCTCATCGTGCCCTTGAACACCGTCAGCAGCCAGGGGCAGGTGCCGCTGTGGGTCGATCTGCCCTCGCTTCAAGGACAAAACAAGACGACGCGAGCCTGCCGAATGCGAAATCCGGCAACTCAGATCCGCATCACGCCGCAGTGAAAATCAAAGGGATGAGTCGAATTTTTTAATCGCCCGCGTGATCTTTTGGTACTTGGGCGTGCAATGCGCCGCCAATGCCTCTCGCGCAGACGGAATCTGGCGCACCCCGTGCCAGCAACGGCGTGATTGACGCGGCCACACTGGTCGCCGTTCAGAGGCGTCCGAAAGCCTTTCTCCAGCAGCGCCAGCAGCTCCGGCTCGGCTTTCAGGATACCCAGGGTGGCGATGACCAGATTGTCGAGCTGGGACGTGTGCTGGGTGTCTCCTCTGGCAGAGGCCAGACTTTGCTGCGCGAGCGCGGTTGAGGCAGCGGCCATCCGTCCGGGGCTGTCGGATTTCGTCCGGATCTCCCGCATCAATTCCCAGCCTTCCTGCGCATAGCGGCGTATGTCTTCTTTCGGGCCATCCAGGCTGTACACGCCCCAGGCTCGATTGATCGCCATCGGAAAGACCTGGTGCCAGGATGTCCACAGCATCGGGATGAGGGTGCGGTCGAAATACGCCATCATGCCTGTGCGCTGTGAGCAACTCATTCAAGCGACCGCAAAAAGCCATCAAATGAGCGAATGGGTCAGCATGATGATGCGTGAGTCGACCAACGGCTTTCCATCTCTGGCCGAGCTGGCCAGTATGCTGAATCAATCTCCAAGAGCCCTGGATCGCCAGCTCAGCAAGGAAGGGCATCACTTTTCGGACATCTCCAAGTGCATTCGGCACGAAAAGGCCTGTACCTTGCTCATGGAGGGAAACCAGTCCATTTCACAAATTGCCCTAGAGTTCGGCTACAGCGAAACCGCCAGTTTCTCGCGGGCTTTCAGGCGAGAAAGTGGTTGTGGCCCGAGCGAGTTTCAGCAAGGAAAGTGATGGCTAGCATTGGTTTCGAATCTTGCATAGGCGTCACTTGGCCAGCTTCGATCTGGCGCAGGTTCGCGAAGCTCTGAAGGTGGCGCTGCGCTTCATTGCGTGATTGTAGGGTTTGGAAAGCGCATTCCAGCTTCTCCGTCGATCTTTGATGACCACGACATCGCTGGGGTCAGGCATGGATGAAACGCGACTGGCAGGGCGCCGTATGGTGAGCTAGGTTGAGGAACGCTGCCTGCGTGACACCTTCGCAGCGCTGTCATGCCACACCGGCGTGGACTAAATAAGCGTGCGTCACATCTTCGATGACTACAAGGCAGGCGTGCTGGCGATTGTGACGTTCAAGGCACCTGAAATCGTGGGGATCGACGAGCTCAAGATCGTTGGCCAGTAGCGGCGATGAATGCGAATGTGCCCTGGACAGAGAGGGACGCAGAGCGCATCGCGGAAAAGCGAAAAAATCCTTCGCCGGCTGGTATCCGGACGAAGGCCGTTTGGAGTCGAATTTCCAGGCCAGGGTGCCTAAAAGGGTGCCAAGAGCCTGAATAGTCATTAAAACAAGAGTGTGTAATGGTGCCGACAGAGGGACTTGAACCCCCAACCTACTGATTACAAATCAGTTGCACTACCAGTTGTGCTATGTCGGCAGGCGCCTGTTGCAGCGTGCGGGATTATACCGGATCAATTGGTCTGGGCGTAGCTTTGCGCATGCAGGGCCAGGCCCTTGAACACCAGGTCCGGATCGATCTCGCAAGGGATCTCGAGGTAGCGCGCCAGGGCGGGTGCGCCGCCGCCGGTCAGGATCAGCGGCGCATCAGGAAATTCTTGCCGCAGGCGTCGGCCGGTGCGTTCAATCAGGCCGCAGGCCGCATGCAGGGCGCCGAACTGCAGGGCTTCTTCGGTGTCGCGTGCCCAGCCCAGTGTCGCCGGTAGTTCGTCCCGTGCCATCGGGAGTGCGGTGTGGCGGTCCAGCGCCTGGCTGAGGGCCAGAGGGCCAGGTGCGATCAGCCCGCCCTGGTGCTGTCCCTGGTCGTTGCACAGATCCACGGTCATGGCTGTGCCGACATCGATCACGCCACAGGCGGCCCGTTTTTCTGCATAGGCCGCGGCCAGGGCCAGCCAGCGGTCGACCCCCCATTTCTCGGGTTGCGCATAGCTGTTTGTCAGGCCCAGGCCGTTTGCGGGGCTGCGCAGCCAGTTGGCGGCGATCCCGGACTGATCCAGCAGTTGTCCCAGCTCTTCGCGCAGGGCCGGGCGGGCGACGCAGGAAATATGCGCCAGTCGTGGTTGCCGGGTGTGCAACTCGTGTTTCAACAGGCTGCGCAGATGGCCGGCGGCATGTGCGCTTTCGCCGCCGGCGCTGAGTCCTTGCGGTGTCCACCAGCGCCATTTGATCCGCGTATTGCCGAGGTCAATCAACAGTCTCATCAGCGTGCTCGCAGGCTCACATCGCCGACACTGAAGCTGCGATGGCCGGTCGGGGTCTGCAGCAGAATTCGGCCCCAGTCGTCGATGCCCAGAGAACGCCCGGTGGTCTGGTGCCGGCCGTCGTCGATGCAGACCTCCCGGCCAGCGAACGCGTCCAGGCTGTCGAAGCGGTCCAGGGTCTGCGCCAGGCGGGCATTGCTCAGGCCGCTGAGTTCATCGATCAGGGCATTGCCGAGCTCGATGGCGAGCTGCTGGCGGGATCGGGGGTAGCCTTCGCGCGCCAGACTGGTCCAAGCCTGATCGATGCCGGTTTCATCCCGCATGTTCACGTTCATGCCGAGGCCAATCACCAGGGTGCAGGGGCCATGCGCTTCGCTGCGCTGCTCGATCAGCAGCCCGGCAAATTTGCGGCCGTGCAGGTAGAGATCGTTCGGCCATTTGATCCGCGCGGGCACTTCCATGGCGTTGAGGCATTCGGCCAGCCGGATGCCGAGGGCGAGGCTCAGGGCGGGCAACTTTTCCGGCGCGCGCAGCAGTTCCCAGCGCAGGGACAGGTACAGATTCAGGCCGAAGGGTGACTGCCAGCTGCGTCCGCGGCGGCCCCGGCCGGCGCTCTGGTGTTCGGCCAGGCACAGCAGCGGGCTGGCCGCTTGGGCCATGGCCCAGCTGTTACTGGATTCGATGGAATCCAGAACACTGACCGGACAGGGCAGCCGCAGGCCGCTACGAATGCTCTCGGCATCGAGCAGTTCCAGCGGTGCGCGCAGCCGGTAGCCGCGACCGGCCTGGGTGTCGACCTCAACGCCCCATTCTCCCAGGCGGCGGATGCGTTTGGAAATGGCTTCCCGGCTCAGGCCCAGGGTCTGGGCCAGCGCACTGCCAGAAGTCCAGTCCTGGGCGTTGAGCAGACCGATCAGCTGCCGTTGCACTGCATCCATCCGCTTCAGGGCCGCGGCTTGATCAGCATGATGGAGGTAAACCGGCTTTCCGTGCCCTGGCGCAGACGTCGCCAGTTGTCGCGATGGGTCCAGCACATCAGCAGGAACATGGCGGTGGCAAACGCGCCGGCCAGCGACCAGACGCCGGTGGCGGACAGGCAGGTGACGTAAAACAGGACCAGGCTGGTGGCGAGCAGCACCGAGGCGCTGACATATCCGCTCAGGCTCAAGCCCAGGATGAAGCCGACCAGACCCAGGGCGAGGGCGTGTGGCAGCAGGGCCAGATAGGCCCCCGCGCCGCTGGCTACACCTTTGCCGCCGTGAAATCTGGCAAAAGGCGAGAACACATGGCCGAGCACGGCCAGGGCGCCGCAGGCCCAGGGCAGCCAGTCGGGAGCCGGTTGGGCCAGCAGGGGCAGCAGGCTCGCCGCGATCCAGGCCTTGCCTGCGTCGATCAGCAGGACCAGCAGGCCGGCGCGCATGCCGCCGCTGCGCAGGGCATTGGTGGCGCCTAGATTGCCGCTACCGGTGTGGCGCAGATCCAGTCCTTGCAGCCGGCCGATGATCTGCCCGCCAAGGATGCTGCCGAGGCCGAATGCCAGCAGCAGAATGAGGCCAATCATGCCAGGTCCACGTGATAATTGAGACTGGCATCTTCCGGCGTGTAATGGCCCCGGTACAGCGCCTCGATCTGGGCGCTGTAGACCTGCATGATGCGGCGTCGGCGTGGTTTCTGAGTTGGGGTGAGCATTTCGTTCTCGGTGGTCCAGGCTTCATCCAGCAGGACGATACGCCGGATCTGGGCGAACTTCGGCTGTTCGCTGAGGTCGCCCTTGAGCCGTTGCAAAAGCAGGCCCAGAAGTTCCGGGTCGCTTGCGCTGAGCTGGTGCTGGGTGCAGAACTCTTGCAGGGCGGCCTGATTGGGTACGATCAGTGCGGTCAAATAGGGACGGGCTTCGCCGATGACGATGACTTGTTCCACCAGCGGATCGAGTTTCAGATCCTGCTCAAGCAGCGCCGGCGCCGCCTTCTCGCCATTGGACATCACCAACAGTTCCTTGACCCGTCCGATGATGTAGAGGCGGTCGGATTGCAGACGGGAGATCTTGTCTCCGGTACTCAGCCAGCCGTCTTCGCTGAGCACGGCGGCGGTGGCTGCTTCATCCTGCCAGTAGCCAAGCATCACGTTGGGGCCGCGGACCTGCAGTTCCCCCTTGTTGTTGCGGCGGGTCTGCACGCCTTCGACCGGATGGCCGACACTTTCCGGATCGTTGTCCGCCACCGTATTGGTGCTGACCACCGGCGCGGCTTCGGTGAGGCCGTAGCCCTGCACGATTGGCAGGCCGAGGCTGATGAAGGTTCGCGCGATGACCGGTGACAGCGGGGCGCCGCCGGAAATGGCCAGGCGCATATTGCCGCCCATCGCATCCAGCACGCTGCGGCTCAGCGCCCGCACCAGCAGCATGGTGGCACCATCGAGCAGCGGCTTGGGGGCACGGTGCTGGGTGTATTCGAAGTGCCGCCAGCCCGCACCGAGGGCGAGTTTGAACAGCAGTTGAAACAGGGCGGGGCGCTGGCGTACCCGGCGTTGCAGCAGGGCGTAGAAGCGCTCGAATACGCGCGGCACCGAGATGATCACGGTGGGATGCACCTCGCGGAAATCATCCCCGAGAAACTTCATGCCGCGGGTGAATGCGACTTCCGCGCCGGCCAGCATGGCGTGGTAATACCCGGCGGTGCGCTCGAACATATGGGCCAGCGGCAGAAAGGACAGGGCGACATCGCCTTCGCGCATCGGAATGGCGGCGTAGCAGGCCAGCACATTGCTGAGAATGTTGCGATGGCTGAGCATCACCCCTTTGGGACGCCCGGACGTGCCCGAGGTGTAGCAGATGACCGCCAGATCGTCAGGTCCGGGCTTAGGCCGTCGCTTCGGGCTGAACTCACCGGCGGCATCCAGCCAGTTCGACAGGGAGACCAGGCGAGGGTCATCGTCGTTGCGCGTAGCCTTGATGCAGACCACCTGCTCCAGTTGCGGCAGCGCCTGGTGTTCGCGGATTTCTTCCCACCACTGGCCGTCCTCGACGACCAGCAAGCGCGCACCACTGTGCTCCAGGGTATGGCCGGCATTGCCCGCCGTGTCTTCGCTGAACAGGGCGACGACGACCAGACGCAGGCTGAGCGCGGCGATGTCGACCGCAATCCATTCTGGCCGGTTGCTGGACATGATGGCGACGCGATCACCCGGCTGCAGGCCTGTCTGTTCCAGCGCCTGAATCCAGGATTGCACGCGCGATGCGATGTCATTCCAGGAATACCCATGCCAACGCTCGATGCCGGTCAGATACTGCCGGTAGGCCGTCAGGCTCGGGGAGCGCGCGGCACGGGCTTCGAACAGGTCGACCAGGGTGTGAATCTTGCTGGTATCGAGGGAGTATCGTGCTTGGCTCATGATGATCGATGGTTGCAGGTGGCGAAGTGTAGCAATAGTGCGGATTGTGGTATTGCTATGCTGCTCGGAGAATTTGCCCGGCTAGTGCGAGGGCGCCGCAGGAGACCGCATTGAGTGAACAACGCATCGCAGAGCTGGAGGCCGAAGTGCGGCAGCTGCGCGAGCAGCTGGCGCAGGCACCGGCGCAGCGCGAGGAGATGGAGCAATTTGCCTATGTGGCTTCGCATGATCTCAAGGAGCCGCTGCGCATCGTGGCGAATTATCTGGGCCTGTTGAATCGCCGCTATGGTGCCCAGCTGGATGAGACCGCGCAGGATTATCTGAGCACTGCTCTCGACGCCACGGTGCGGATGCGGCAGCTGATCGACAATCTGCTGGAATTTTCGAAGACCACCGAGCTGGATGCCGATCTGCAGGATCTGCGCCCGGCAGTTGATCTCGCGATCAAGAATCTTGGCCAGTTGCTGGCGGACAACCAGGCGGAAATCCAGATCGCGGAGTTGCCCCGCTTGCTCATCGACCACATGCAGATCGCGCGGCTGTTCCAGAATCTGATTGCCAATGCGGTCAAGTACCGGCGTGATGTGCCGGTCAGGCTGCGGATCTCCGCCAGCCGGCAGGGCGAATTCTGGCGCGTTGAGGTCGAGGACAACGGCATGGGCATTGATGCCCAACACCAGGGCAAAATTTTCAAGATGTTCAGCCGCCTGCATGCACGGGATGAGATCGAGGGCTCCGGTATCGGTCTGGCCACCTGTCAGCGGATCGTGCAGCGTCACGGTGGCACGATCGGGGTGCGTTCGGTACCCGGTGAGGGCTCATGTTTCTATTTCACCCTGCCGGCGGTCGCCGGAGCCTGAGGCGGGCAAGTCCTGGCTGAATGGTGAGTGCCGCAACAGGGGGCAGAAACCGCTCTTGGCATCCCGTAGATCTTGCCAGTCGAACCGCGATGGGCCATCTTCCCGCCTGGATGCGGGGAGTTGGTTGCTCCGCGTCGCACGGGCCCGGGCTCGATCAGAGCTTGTCTGGCGATCTGCCAGCCGGCAGCGTGCTCCAGGCCAGCGCAAAGGTGGGCAGGGCTTCGGCGTAGCCCTTCATGGGTTCGGCGGGCCTCTGTTCGGTGGACGCCTCGACCTCCGCCAGGCTGCGGCTGCTGGCATCCAGCAGGATTTCGCCGTCGGCGGCGCGGTCGCATAGCCGCGAAGCCAGATTCACGACATTGCCGACCGCGACGTATTCGAGGCGTCCGGCGCCCTGGATGGCGCCGATGGTGGCTTCGCCGGTGGCGACACCGACGCCCAGACCCAACGGAAAGCCGGAGGCCTCGAGCAGGGGGCGAATCTTGTTGCTCAGAGTCTGCGCCAGATTCAGCGCCCGCAGGGCATACTGCTTGCGGCTGCCGCTGGCGCCCACCAGGATCAGAATGCCGTCTCCGGCATGGTCCTTGACCGTACCACCGTATTCGGCGGCGATCTGGCCGGCCAGGGCGTAGTAGCGCTCCAGCAGGCCCACCACCGTGTCCGAGTCATGGCTGCGGGCAAATGCGGTGAAGCCGCGCAGATCACAGGCGACGACGCTGATTTCGCGCTTTTCGCGGCGCATCGTCGTGGCCATGCCCTCGAGCTTGACCCGGCTCGCGAGTTCAGGGGAAACAAACTGCTGCATGGCGGCGCCGCGCTGGCTCTGAATGATCAGGTAGCGCACCGAGCCGCCGAGGACCACCAGCAAGCCCAGGGACATCACCAGTGGCTCGTAGCGTTCGCTGATCATCAGCGCCAGCATGAACAGGGGGCCGGCGACGAGCAGGGCATTGAAACGGATGCGCTCGATCGGATCCAGGGGCGACAGCATCAGGAGCAGCAGCGCGATTCCGCTGAGCAGAAGACCGGTGCCAAGCAGTGGCGCGAACACCGCAAACTCCACCGCCCGGACCTTGACCAGGCCTTCGGGGTCGATCACGGCGTATTCCGGAAAGATCAGCACGTAGCCGATGCTCATGGCGCCAAAAATCAGCAGGATCAGCTGGGCGACACGGAACAGGACGCCGGCGGCCTTGATGGGGCGGGTATTGCGGCCGGCGCTCTGGCCGATGCGGCGGCCCCATTCCACGCCGAACAGCATGGACAGGGTTTCGAAAATCTGCATGCCAATGGCCAGCACCATGCTGGTGCCGGATACGCTTTGCGGTGGCGCCAGCACGGTGGCCGCGCCGGCGGCCAGAAAGCAGCAGGCCAGGGC
The DNA here is from genome assembly GCA_041619555.1 of Oceanococcus sp. GTDB lineage: Bacteria > Pseudomonadota > Gammaproteobacteria > Nevskiales > Oceanococcaceae > Oceanococcus. Next base: position 18,720 of record JBFKDQ010000043.1, read on the forward strand.
CCGGCTGGCGGCATTGCCACGGTCGGTCCAGAGAAAGATCAGACCCACGCCGCCCATCAGCATGCTGATGACCAGATGGGCGATGTCAGCAAGCATCGCGCTGCTTGCGGTGGTGGCAGATCTCGGGAGGCGGATTCATCGGGCTATTCTGCGGTGCGGCCGCCGGTGAGTAAATCATCGGCCGTTGAAGGGGCTAATATGGCCTCGATCACGGCCGCCGGAACGGAGACCAAGCATGGCATTATCGGGAATCATCGGAGCCGCAGACAGCGGCGCGGTTGTGTGCGTCATCATCGCTTTTGGCATGAGCATCGCATTCCTCTATGCGGACTACCGCTCCCGCACCACGCGCCTGCTCGCCGCTTTCCTGATCTGCATCGGTTTGTCCATCTTTGCCAACGTGGCTTTTGTCCGCCCATTCGCGCCGGATCAGCTGCCCTGGGCTTCGCATCTGGCGCCGATCTTTACCGGCCTGAGCCTCATTTTTGGTGCCGAATGGATCTTGCAGATCCGGCGCATGGTGCCGGCGGGCAATCTGCGCACCCTGTTCGGCGACGCCCAGTTTCGCGTGGCCCAGGCTCTGGGTCTGGTCTACATGCTCGTCGGTGTCGTGTTCAACGCCTGGCGGGCGGAGTATTTCGTTGGTGCGGCCTCGCATCCGGCCGTGCTGTTCAGCGCCAGATTCTGGCTGTTCGGCACGCCTTTCCTGCTGGCGGTCGGCTGTGTGATGGAAGGCACGCTGATCACCCTGCGGCGTAAGCCGGACCAGCCCGAAGGGGTCCGCCTGCTGGGGATTGCGCTGGCCTCGCCATTGATTGCTGCCGGTCTGTTGCTGCCTGCACCGATGGCGTCCTTCTCCTCGGCACTGGGGCAGATGGTGTTCCTGATCGCCGCGGTGCAATACCACGTGCTGCAGGGGCAAAGAGGGCAGTTTCTCAAGCGCTTCCTATCTCCGGCGGTGGCCGCTCTGGTGCGTCGAGAAGGGTTGGAAACCGCCATGCGGCAGGAAAAATTGCCGATCGCGGTGGTGGCCTGCGACCTGCGTGGCTACACCGCCTTTGCCCATGCGCAGGATTCGCACGATGTGATTGCGGTCTTGCAGCATTTCTACGACGAGGTCGGTGCGGCGGCCGCCGAGCATGGCGCCACGATCAAGGACTATGCCGGCGATGGGGTGCTGTTGCTGCTGGGGGCGCCGGTCCCGGTGGCCGCGCATGCCGCCGATGCGGTGGCGCTGGCCGCTGCGATCCGGCAGCGCTGTGCGCAATTGTTCGAGCGGCTGGGGATTGATCTGGGGATCGGTGTCGGGGTGGCCTGCGGCATGGTCAGCGTCGGCGTGATCGGCCGTGAACGCCTGGAGTATGTCGCCGTCGGACAGGCGATCAATCTGGCGGCGCGCCTGTGTCAGGCGGCAGCCGCAGGCGAGATCCTGGTCGATCAGAGCACCCTGGAGCAACTGGAGGATCGCAGTCGCTTCGTCGCCGGCGCCGAGCTCAGCCTCAAAGGTTTCGCCCAGCAGGTCGGGACCTGGCAGTTGATGCCTGGCTGAACCGTGATGCTCAGGGGTGTTCCAGATTGTATTCGTCGATCTGGTCGTTCAGGGTCCACAGGTCGTAGATGACGCCAAGCAGCAGCAGGCCGCCGGTGAAGAAATACAGAATGCCGGTCAGCCATTTGCGCAGGTACATGCGATGGATGCCGAAAACGCCAAGAAAGGTCAGCAGGACCCAACTGAGCGTGTAGTTGGCTTCGCCGGGGCGGAAACGTCGGTCCGCGTCCCGGTCCATGCCGGGAATCAGGAACAGATCAACGATCCAGCCGATGAAGAACAGGCCCAGCGTGAAGAACCAGATCGTCCCGGTCACCGGGCGCCCGAAGTAGAATCGGTGCGCGCCCATGAAGCCGAAAATCCACAGCACGTAGCCAACCGCCAGATTATGCGTGTTGCCCCGTTCATCCATTTGCCGAATTCCTCATGACAGATATCAAGATTTTTACCACCGGCGGGACCATCGACAAGATCTATTTCGACGCGATCAGCGAGTTCAAGATCGGTGAGCCGCAGATCGGCGAGGTCCTGCACGAAGCCGGAGTCAGTGCAAGTTACGCGGTGACTTCATTGATGCGCAAGGACAGTCTGGAGTTGGATGCAGAGGATCGACGGCTCATCTGTGATGCGATCAGGGCTGAGCCGTGTTGCAAGATTCTCGTGACCCATGGTACGGACACGATGGTGGAAACGGCTTTGGCGCTCGGCGACGTGCCGGGCCGCATCGTGGTGTTCACCGGTGCGATGCAGCCGGCTCGCTTCCGCGTGACCGATGCGGTATTCAATATCGGCTTTGCGCTCGGCGTGTTGCAGGCCAGGGATGCCGGCGTCTATCTGGCGATGAACGGGCAGATCTTCGATCCCGCCCATGTCCACAAGAACCGTGTGGCCAAGCGCTTCGAGGCGGACTAGCCGATGAAATCTCTGTTATGGATGCTGTTGCTGATCGCGGCCTTTCTGATCGGCACCTTTGCCTACAGCTATCGCCTGTTGCAGCGACACTCAAAGCGCGAGGAAAAGATCGACAAGGCCAGGCTGAGGCCATGGGATGAGGAGGACGGCTAGCCTTTGGCGTCGCAACTGGGGCGGCAGGGGCATGCGGTCCGCCACCTGATCAGATCGATCCATCACCATCGCTTTGTGTTCGGTTGGCGTGCCGGGAGCGGGGCATCCGCTTGATTGCGGGAGCGTACCAGTCGCGAAAGGGCAAGCTCGCAGGTGCCTGGTGGCCAGGTTGCGGGCAAGAAAAAGCCCCGGCACGCGAGACGTGCCGGGGCCGTTCGAGGCTGCGCTGCGGCGGCTTACCAGATGCTGCTGCCGCCGTCGTCCTTGCCGAAGAGGTACTGCACGCCCAGGCTCCACTGGTCGATCTCGGCTTCGTCGAACATGTCGTAGTTCAGTGTCGCCACCCAGTTGCCGAAGCTGTAGGCCGCGCCGACTTGATACAGGGTTTCATCGACATTGTCGCCATAGTCGCGGAAGTTGTAGCTGGCGTTGAGCTCCAGTGCCTCCCAGACGATGGCGCGGATGCCAAGGGCGGCACCGAAGCCGTCACCACGCGCGCCATCGCTGGTCAGCGTGACCGACTTGCCGTCGACCTGGCCGTTCGGGCTGGTGAAGAAACAGCCGAAATTGAAGGGGTCCGAGGGATCGCATTCCTCTTCCGCGGGGGGCGGCTCGCCACCGTCACCACCACCGGCGGCATCGCTCAGATCAAACTGTTCCCAGGTCAGCTTGCCGAACAACTGGATGGTCTTGTCCTCGTTCAGGGCGTAGTTGCCGCCAATGCCGCCGGAGAAGTTTTCCAGTTCCAGGTCGCCGCTGTCCTGGTCCAGGGTCCGGGTGTTGTAGTCCATCGTGACGAACAGGTAGCTGGTCAGCGCGACATTCAGATCCAGGCCGAAACCATCGCCACTGGCGGCATTGCCATCGGCGTAAAGATAATCGACGCCGATGTGATTGAATCCGATTTCGTCGTTGGCGGCGACGAGGCCGCTGCTGGCCAGCAGCAGAATGCCGGCGGTCTTCTTGAGCATCATGGAAACTCCGTGTGGTACGTCTTGGGGGGGAGAAGGCGCGGACTATGCGACAGACTTCGATGAACTTCAAGCACAATTGTTGCAGTGCGATCAGTTTCCGACGGAAGGCTGGCTAGGGCGATGATCCTGTGGCCGGGCAATGAAGTGGAATACGGATTCCAGTGGTTCATCGGGCAGGGGCTGTACCGGCAGGCAGCGACCTTGTATTGCAATGTTCAGGCCGGACGTCTGCGGTGCGATCAGGGCCTGTTCCAGGGCTGCGGCCGACAGCGGCTGGCCATCGGCACTGCGGAATCCGGCCAGCACATCGTCAAGATATTGATCGCTGAGCAGGGCTGCGCCGGCGGCAGCGGCAATGAACAGGCGGCCGAGCGAATCCAGGTAGACCGCGCGCACCGGTTCCAGGGGCAGGTCGGTATGGCTGAGAAAATGCAGGGTATTGGATTCTTCCAGGACTGGTCGGGCGATCCAGGGCGTGACTTCAAGTTCAACATGAACGCGTTGCGGGCCATTCTGGAAAGCATAGCCACCGTCGTCGAGCCGGATGTAGTTGCGATTGATGAAGTCGATCAGGCGCGAGTTGCTGATCGTTTCGCCACGCAGGCGCCAGTGGCCGCGCTTGTCCAGGCTGAGCCAGCCATAGACATCGGGCACATTCGGCCACTGTGCGAGGGCGCGTTTGACTCGTTCGTCCATGCGCTGGATTGTAACGCCAATGTTGGCGGGTCGGCTGAGCGATGGCGCAAGGGGTGTGGCAGTTGATGCGGCGCCTGCGCTGGCCCGGCCTGCTGATCCTGCTGGTTCTGGTCCTGCGCTGGTCCGGATCGGGCGCGCCGGGGGCGGCAGATCGCGGTCTGCGCATCGTCTGTTTCGCAGGTGCGCAGTTCGTGCGCTGTCCCAGTGTCTGTGAGCTCACCGCAGTTGGAACGGCGCGTTGCCAGTGTCAGGATTTCTACTATCGCCGTGGCGATGAGCCGCTGCGCTTCAGTCATTCCCTGTGCCGCTGAGCGGTGACCCATTGCGCGGTGGCAATGAATTGCCGATGCTGGCGCCCCTTTCAAGCGTTACGGCCGGTCTGATGTACGAGTTTTTCGCCACCTGTCCCCAGGGTCTTGAAGCCTTGCTTGAGGCCGAGCTGAAAGGCCTGGGCCTGCCGGAGGCCAAGGGAACCCGCGGTGGCGTCGCCTTCGCCAGCCCAAAGCTGGCCGATGCCTACCGCGTCTGTCTGCATTCGCATCTGGCCCATCGCCTGTTGCTGAGCCTGGCCCGTTTCCGCGCCAGCGGGCCGGATGCGGTGTATGCGGCGGTGCAGGACATCGACTGGTCGGCCCACCTGGCGGCGGACGGCAGTTTCCTGGTGGATGCCAAATTGCGCGACAGCACTTTAGGCAATGCCCATTTCATGGCGCTGAAGGTCAAGGACGCGATCGTGGATCAGTTTCGTGCCGCCACCGGTCAGAGACCATCGGTGGATGTGCACAATCCCGACCTGCGGCTCAACCTCTTCGTTCACCGTCAGCAGGCCGAACTGTCGCTGGATTTGAGCGGAGGTGGCCTGCGGCGTGTCGGCATGGAGGATGCGGCGCATTGGCGTGGGGGGCTGGGCGCAGCGGCCCTGTATCTGGGCGACTGGCCGGCGCGACTGGCGCAGGGCGAGCCGCTGGTGATTCTGGGTGCTGCCGACAGCGACATGGTTATCAGCGCCGCTTTGATGGCGGCCGGCCAGGCGCCGGGCCTGCTATTGCCGAAGTTTGGATTCGAGCGCTGGCAGTCACATGTGCCCGCCTTGTGGCGGCGCTTGTGTGAGGAAGCGCAGGGTGCGGTGCGGCCTGCCGCCGACGCGGTGATTGAGGTGTGGGAAGAGCAGGGCAAGCTCCTGCGGAGCTTGCGGCAGCAGTGCGAAGATCTGCATCTGGTCGCTCACCTGCGCTGCTGCGCTGGCGCCCTGGATCAAGGCATGCCGCCGGCGGCGCCCGGGCTGGTGCTGTGGCCGCCGCCAGAAAATCAGCGCCCGCGTGAACGCGAGGCCCGGCTCGCTCAGATTGGCGCCTTGTTGCGGCGGCGATTCGGCGGCTACGCGCTGGTGCGTGTCGGCCTGGGAGATGAGGCCTGCGATGCCTGGAGCTTGCGCCCGCAAGCGGCGCTTCAGGTGCGGCGGGGCAGTCGCAGTTTCCAGTTGCGGACCTACAGCATTCCGGTCCGCCGGCCGTCCGAGACGGTCACCGCGCCGGAGCAGGCGCTGCTCAAGCCGCAGGCTCTGGCCTTGTCGGCGGACAGTGCGGCAGCGCAGATGCTGGTCAATCGCCTGAGCAAGAACGCCAGGCATCTGGGCAAGTGGGCTCGGCGCAATGCGGTGAGCTGCTATCGCCTGTATGACGCCGATCTGCCCGAGTATGCAGCCGCGATCGATCTGTATCAGAGCGACCTGCTATGGGTGGTGGTGCAGGAATACGCGCCGCCCGCGCAACTGGACCCGGAAACCGTGGATCGTCGGCGGGATGAAATCCTGGCGGCGACCGCGCAGGTGCTGCAAATTCCCCTGCAGCGCATCGTGCTGAAGCAGCGCAAGCGACAGAAAGGCGCAGCCCAATACGAAAAGCTGGGGCGCAGCCGGCAGTTCTACATCGTCCGCGAAGGAAGCCTGAGGCTGTGGGTGAACTTTACGGACTATCTGGATACCGGCCTGTTTCTGGATCATCGCAATACCCGGCTGGAATTGGGCAGCAAGGCGGCGGGCAAGCATGTGCTGAACCTGTTTGCCTATACCGGGGTCGCGACCCTGCATATGGTGGCCGGCGGTGCCAAAAGCAGCACCACGGTGGATCTTTCTCGCACCTATCTGGACTGGGCGCAGCGCAATCTGGAACTGAACAATCTGGCCGGTCCCGCCCATCAACTGGTGCAGGCGGACTGCATCAACTGGCTGGAAACCGCGGCGGCGAACCCGGCCGGCAAGCGCTATGGATTGATCTTCATGGATCCGCCCACGTTTTCCACATCCAAGAAAATGGAAGCCGTGCTGGATGTGCAGCGCGATCATGTGCGTCTGATCCGTGCGGCAGCGGCCTTGCTCAGACCGGGCGGCGAATTGTATTTTTCCAATAATTTCCGCCGCTTCAAGCTGGATTCCGCAGCCCTGGCAGACCTGCAGATCGACAACATCAGCGGGCGCAGTCTGCCGGAGGATTTCCGCCGCAATCCGAAGATTCATCAGTGCTATTTGATCCGGCAAGCGGGCGCCTGAACCTCGCAAGGGGTGCTGGCCGGGCGGTGGTCGGGGAGTGCTGCGGGAACGTTTGCGATCGTTCCTGCGTGTAGGTGCTCAGACGGAGGTGTCGGTGCCCGCAGCAGCCGCGCTGGGCTCTCGCCGAACTCCGTTTCAGACCCGGCCTCCTGCCGGGCGCGCAGCTGTTTCACAGGCCTGTCGGTGACGCTGGCAGGGACGCAAGACAACAGAAATGAAGGAAACCATCGAGTGAACTGGAGAACGAAACTGGCGAGTGTCGGCTTGGGCCTGGTCAGCCTGCCGGTCTGGGCGATGAGCGGCACCCTGGACCCGGCGCTGCTGCAAGCGGCAGAGCGGCAGCCGGTCAGCGTGCTGATCGAAATGCAGGAGCAGGCCGATCTGTCCGCTGCGCAAACCAGGCTCAGCAAGGATGAGAAAGGCGCTTTCGTCAAACAGACCTTGCAGAGCCTGGCCGAATCCAGCCAGCAGCCGGTGAAAGCCCTGCTGCAGGCGCGTGGCCTCGAATACCGCAGTTTCTGGGTCGCCAATGCCATCCATCTCAAGGCCGGTGCCGATGATCTGCGCGCCCTGGCCGAACTGGATGGCATCGCCGCAATCCATCCGCTCAAAGAGCCGGAATTCAGCTATGCCCCGCCGCAAGGCAGCAGCGCCAAGGCGTCCACCATCGAGCCGGGCCTAAGCCTGGTCGGTGCGCCGGCGGTCTGGGATCTGGGAGTCCGGGGTGAGGGCGTGGTGGTTGGAGACCATGACATTGGCGTGGAGTGGGACCATCCTGCTCTGATCAATCAGTACCGTGGTTGGGACGGCACGCAGGCCGACCATGCCTACAACTGGCGGAATGCTTTCGGCGCGACGGATCTGTTCTGCACCGATCCCGAAGTGCCCTGTGACTCTCATGGGCATGGCACGCACACCACCGGCACCATGGTGGGTGACGATGGCGCCGGTCGCCAGATCGGCATGGCGCCGAAGGCGCAGTGGATTGCCTGCCGGTCGCTCTACGATCCGGTCCTCGGGCTGGGTACGCTGCCGGCCTACATGGACTGCATGGAATGGTTCATCGCGCCGTATCCGCAAGGCGCACCCGAGCTTGCCGATGTCAGTCGTGCGCCGGATGTGGTCAACAATTCCTGGGGCTGTGTCGAGGGCTGTCCGCCGAATATCCTGCTGAGCGTGAACGATGCGACCAAAGCAGCGGGCATCGTGCAGGTCGTTTCCGCCGGCAATGATGGTTCGCAGTGCTCCACGATTGCCTTCCCGCTGGCGATTTACGATTCCAGTTTTTCGGTTGGCGCGACTGATTTCAATGATCAGATGGTGGGCTTCTCCAGTCGTGGGCCGGTGCTGTCCGATTTGTCCATGCGCATCAAGCCCAATGTGGTTGCGCCGGGGCGGAGCATCACCTCCAGCCTGCCCGGCGGGGAATACGGCAGCATGTCCGGAACCAGCATGGCCGGGCCGCATGTGGCCGGTCTGGTCGCGCTGGTGATCTCGGCCAAGCCGGAGTTGCGCGGCCAGGTCGATGCGATTCGCGATATCATTGAACGCACCGCGGTGCCGATCGAAACCACGCAGCAGTGCGGTGGTACCGGGGCGGCGGATATTCCAAACAACATCTTCGGATTCGGTCGTATCGATGCGCTGGCCGCGGTGCTGGAAGCCGCGCCCGAACTGCTTGAGGCCGACGGCGAGGCCGCCGCTCCGGCAGCCCGCAGTGCGGCGACCCGGGCCGGCGGGGCCTTGGGTTTTGCCGGCCTGCTGATCCTGCTGCCCTTGTTGCGCCGTCGGCGTCGAGCCTGAGTTCACGATCAGCGACCGGCCGGTGCCGGGCGCCGTTGCCAGAGGCCGCCGCAAGGCGGCTTCTTTGTTTGCAGCCGAGCCTGCCTGCCGCAGGAAGGGGAAAATATGATGCCACATCGGCTGAAGCGGACGGATCTGCTGATTGGCTTGGGCCTGGCCCTGTTCAGCGCGCTGGTTCTGGGCGTGGCCAATCATGGACAGTGGGCGCATACCGACTACTTCATGCCGCTGGCGCAGGCGTTTCTGGACGGGCGCCTGCATCTTGAACAGGCGCCGGCCTGGCTGAACGAACTGGTGCCGGTGGAAGACAGGCTGTACGTGGTCTATCCACCGGCGCCGGCCTTGCTGTTGCTGCCGCTGATCGTGCTCAACGGCTTGCGCGGCTTCAACCAGGCCTGGGCCTCGATCGGGGTTGGCGCGGCGTATGCCGCCCTGCTGTACGGCTTCATCGTGGTGGTGCTGGGATCACGTCTGCGCGCCGTGCTGCTGAGTGTGCTGATGCTGTTCGGCACGGTGTCCTGGTTTTCCATTCAGCTTGGTACGGCCTGGCATTTCGCCCATGCCTGCGCGCTGTTTTTCGCCACTGCTGCCCTGTTGTGCTGGGCGCTGGGCAAGCCGGCCTGGCTGGTGGGTCTGCTCTGGGGGATGGCGGCCCTGTCGCGCACGGCAATGTTACCCGGCGTGTTGTTTCTCGCTTTTCTGTTCGCTGCGGACGCCTATCGGTTTGGCAATGCTCACGCCCGGGTGAGTTTGCGCTGGGAGAATTATGACCTCGCCCGCCTGTGGCGCGCCCTGTGGCAACTTGGCCTTGGTCTGGGGCTGCCGCTGCTCGCCTACGGCGTCTACAACGCCGCCCGTTTCGAAATGCCGTGGCAAACCGGACATGCATTGATTCCGCAATTGGCCGAAGAATGGCAGTACCGGCATGGCTTCTTCAGTTGGCAGAGCGTGCCACGCAATCTGTACGCGCTGTTTTTCGCCGCGCCAGGCTTCTCCGAACAGCCGCCCTATCTGCGTCTTGCCGCGCTGGGCGGACTGTCGATTGCACTGACCACGCCTTTGTTTCTCTGGGTGCTCAAAGCCCGGACGCCCAGCTACTGGACGATCGGGGCCTGGCTGAGTCTGCTGCTGGTGATGGTTCCGGTCCTGCTGCATGCGGATGTCGGGGGCTTTCAGTACGGTTATCGCTATGCCCAGGACATTTATCCGTTTTTGCTCGCCCTGCTGATGGTGGCCTTGCCGGATTCGCTGCGAGCCGAGCACCATCTGGCGATCGCACTGGGTTTCGCGATGTCTGGGCTTGCCCTGTGGACCCAGTGGAACGGGGCGTGGCTCTGATGGCAGATTTGCAGCTCGCAATACGAAGAAGGCAAAGCGATTGAACATGAACGCGAAATTCCGGCGTCTGCGCTGGACCGGATTCGGTCTGCTGGTCACGGCCTTTGTACTGGGTTTCTTCCATCGGATCGCACCGGGCGTGGTGGCCCCGGATCTGATGGCGAGCTTTGGCATCTCGGCCGCCGCCCTGGGCAGTCTGGCGGGGATTTACTACTACATCTACACCGCGATGCAGATTCCCTCGGGCATCCTCGCGGATACGCTGGGGCCGCGCTATGCGGTGAGCCTGGCCATGCTGATCGCCGCCGCCGGCTCCATCCTTTTTGGCCTTGCTGAAAGCTTTGCGGTGGCCAGTGTCGGGCGGCTGCTGGTCGGTCTGGGGGTGTCTTTGAGCTTTGTCGGCCTGATGAAATTCAATACGCTGTGGTTCGAGGAGCGGCGTTACGGCACGATTTCGGGCCTCACCCTGTTGATCGGCAATGCCGGAGCGGTGTTGGCCGCCACCCCGCTTGCGGTGTTGCTCCATGTGGCCAGCTGGCGCCAGGTGTTTGTCGGTGCCGGCGTGTTCGGCATGATGCTGGCCCTGGCCATCGTCATCCTGTTGCGCAATCGGCCACAGGATGCCGGCCTGCCGGATGTGCAGACGCTGCAGGGCAAACCGCCCCATCCGCCCGCGCAACGGCACTGGAGCCGGGAAATTTATGGCGCCTTGAGCAATCCCGATGTCTGGCCAGGATTTGTGCTGATGTTCGGGATCACCGGCACGATCCTGGCATTCATCGGCTTGTGGTGCGTCCCCATGATGCAGGATGTGCATGGGCTGAGTCGCACCCAGGCTTCGGGCTATGCCACCGCGATGCTGCTGGGCTCGGCGCTGGGGGCTTTTTTCGTTGGCAGCCTGTCCGATCATCTGGGTCGGCGCAAGCCGCTGGGGGTGGTCAGCGCCGCCCTGGCGGCCTGTTGCTGGCTGGGGCTCCTTTATCTGCCCTGGGGGCCGGGCTGGTCGGCCTATCTGTTGTTCACTCTGCTGGGATTGTGTGCCGGTGGCAGCACCATCGCCTATGCGGTCGCCAAGGAAGTCGCGCCGCCGCTGTTTGCCGGCATGGCCATCTCGGTCGTCAATACCGGGCTGTTCTTCGGCGCCGCGGTCGCGCAACCGGCTTTCGGCTGGGTCATGGATCGCTACTGGGGCGGTACAATGCAGGGCGAACTGCGGCTTTATCAATGGCCGGATTATCAGCATGGCCTGTGGCTGTCGCTCGCACTGGCCATGCTTGGCCTGCTGGCCAGCCTGTTGCTGAAGGAAACCCGCTGCAAGAACATCAACTACTGAGATCAGATTCCATGGACCAAGCAGAACTCGAACTTTTCCGTGACAATGTGCGTCGCTTCCTGGAAGAGGAATGCGCGCCGCATTACGATCAATGGGAAGCCGACGGCCGGGTGCCCCAGGCCTTCTATCGCAAGATGGGGGAAAACGGCCTGCTCTGCGTCGATCAGCCGGAGGAGTACGGCGGCATCGGCGCCCCATTCGAATTTTCGATGGTGGTGCTGGAAGAAGTCTCGCGCATGGGCTTCATGGCCCTGGCGAGCAATCTCACCGTGCATTCCGATATCGCCGCCCCGTATATCCTGCATCTGGGCAGCGAGGCGCAGAAACAGCATTATCTGCCGCGCATGGCCAGCGGTGAATGTATTGGTGCGATCGGCATGACCGAGCCGGGGGCGGGTTCGGACCTGCAGGGTATCCGCTCGCGCGCGGATGCGGATGGTGCCGGCGGCTACATCGTCAATGGGTCCAAGACCTTCATCACCAATGGCCAGAATGCCGGTGTGGTGGTCGGGGCGATCAAAACCGATCCGCAGGCCGGCGCCAAGGGCACGACCTTGTTCCTGCTGGATACCGATGCCCCCGGGTTCTCGCGTGGCCGCAACCTGGAAAAAATCGGCATGCATGCGGCGGACACCTCGGAACTGGCTTTCCAGGACATGAAAGTGTCGGCGGACAAGGTGCTCGGTCGTCTCGGTGGCGGTTTCGGTCATCTGATCGATGAATTGCCGCGTGAGCGTCTTGCCCTGGCCGTGAGCGCGGTGGCGCATGCACGGGGTGCCCTGCAGCGCACGATCGACTACGTGCAGGAACGCAAGGCCTTCGGCAAGCCGATTGCCAGCTTTCAGAATACGCGTTTTACCCTGGCCAGGCTGAAGACCGAGATCGAATGCCATCAGGCTTTCGTCAATGATTGCGTGAAGAAATATCAGGCCGGCGAGATGGATGTACCCACGGCGGCCATGATCAAGTACGCCACCACCGAAATGGAAGGCCGGGTGGTGGATCAGTGCCTGCAACTGTTCGGTGGTTATGGCTACATGCAGGAATACCCGATTTCGCGCGATTTCGTTGACGCCAGAATTCAGCGAATCTATGGCGGAACGTCCGAAATCATGCTGGAGGTGATTGCGCGTTCCATTCTCGGCAGGTAGCTTGCCCTGCGGCGCAGCGTGCGCCGGGATCGTCTTTTTCTCGGCCCGGTGCCAACATGGGCCGGTCCTGCGATCATGCGAGGAGGCTCATGAACAGATTGGCGGCGCTCGGCCTCGCAGGCGTGCTCGGTGCCTGTGCGACTTCGGCCGGCTTGTTGATGGACAAACAGGAAGTCGCGCGGGCCTATCAGGCCGGCGATTTCCTGGCCCTCGCACAGATCAGTGAACGTCGTCTGGGGCTGAAATCGAAGTCCGCACCGGTGCTGCCGGTCCGGGGCGGAACGCTGAATCATCTTGAAGCGGCGGATGCCTGGCGCCTGAGCAACAACCCGGCGCGGGCGATCGCGCATTACGACGCTGCCGAGGAAACCATCAAGGCGGAACAGGGCGAGTCCGGACTGAAGAAGGCAGGAGACTGGATGCTGGCCGCCGTCTCCAATGATACGGCGCGCGGTTACCAGCCCACGCCGGTCGAAAGCATCCTCACCAATTTCAACAAGGCGCTGATTTTCTGGTCGCAGGGTGAACTGGCGATGGCGCGGGTGGAATTCAACCGGGCGGATGAGCGCACCCGCCTGGCGGTGGAGTATTACAACAAGGAAATCGAGGCGGCGCAGAGTCGCGCCCAGGGCGCCCGAACCGATCCCGCGGCGGTGGCTCGACAGATGCCGTCGATGGCGCAATGGCAGGTGTATCCGGATTTCATCAACCCGGCGGTGGCTTTCATGCACGCCCTGTTTCTGCTCGCCCATGGGGATCGCGGTGATCTGGACCGGGCGGA
>JBFKDQ010000044.1:0-30581 GCA_041619555.1 Oceanococcus sp.
CGGAAAGACCCGGTTTTTATTTGTCGAGGGCGCCCGATGAGGGCCCTGCTAGTCAGATTCTGACGGGCGTTTGCGGCGGCTGCTGCGTCGGCTGCTTTCGGCTTCTGCTTCGTCGATCGAGCCGAAGGCCGCCGCGATCAATTTCTGCCAGGCTTTGGTGCCCCGGATGGCCTCCATGTTCTCTTTCACGAAAGACTTGGGGTCGATGCCTTCGACGCCGTCGCTGAGCTTGTCGCGCGCATAGCGAAACAGATCTTCCTGAATGCCCAGCACATCGGGAATCCCAAGAAACTGCCTCAGCTCTTCCGGCTTGAGGTCGATTTCGATCTTTATCTGCACGCAGAACTCCTGAATTCGTTGACGATCAGTTCAGCAGTCTAGCAGGGAAGCTGTAGCAGCCTGCGGCCCGCACATCGCGCAGCTTTGGCCCCGGCGGCAATCCGCCGGTGAACGGCTTCAATCCTCCAGGCGACGGCGCGCTTCGGCATACTTTTCCGCAGTCCGGTCGATGATGTCCTGGGGCAGCCTGGGGCCGGGTGCTTTCTTGTCCCAGTCGAGGGTCTCAAGATAGTCCCGCACGAACTGCTTGTCGAAACTGGGCGGGCTGATCCCGACCTGATATTCGTCCGCAGGCCAGAAGCGGGAGGAATCGGGTGTCAGAACCTCGTCAATCAGCACCACGTTGCCGTCCTCATCGAGGCCGAACTCAAGTTTGGTGTCGGCAATGATGATGCCCTTTTCGCGAGCGAAAGCCGCGGCCTCGCGATACAGGCGCAGGCTCAGATCGCGAACCTTCTCCGCCAGTTCCCGACCGATCAACTGCACGATGCGTTCGAAATCGACATTTTCATCATGATCGCCGACCGCCGCCTTGGTGGAAGGCGTGAAGATGGGCTCGGGCAACTGCTGCGCCTGTTGCAGGCCGCTGGGCAGCGCAATGCCACACACCGCTCCGGTCTTCTGATAGTCCTTCCAGCCCGAGCCGATGATGTAGCCGCGCACGATCGCTTCCAGCGGCAACGGCTTGAGCTTGCGCACCACCACCGCCTGGTCGGCGAGCCGGGCACACAGCGCGGGATCCTTGATCACGCTGCTCAGGGGCGTGGAGGACAGATGGTTGGGTAACCAGTCCGCAAACTTGTGGAACCAGAAATTGGCGAGTTGGGTCAGCACCGCGCCCTTGCCAGGGATCGGGTCCGGCAGGATCACGTCAAAGGCGGACAGCCGATCGCTCGTCACGATCAGCAGTTCGGAATCCCCCACGGCATAGATGTCGCGGACCTTGCCGCGATTGATCAAGGGCAGATCCTTCATGTCGCTGGTGTGTACGGCCTGAGTCATGCAGCCTCTCCCCGCGTGAACGCGCAGATCTGGAAAAAAGTCCGCAACTTTATGCCAAGGCGTGCTTTTAGGTAAAGTAGCCGGCTTATTCGCGTCCGTTGCCAAAGTCCATGAGCGTTTCCCCTGCCGTCATTGCGCCTTCCATCCTGTCTGCTGATTTCGCCCGCCTTGGCGAGGATGTCGCCGAGGTACTGGCGGCTGGCGCGGACTGGGTGCATGTCGACGTCATGGACAATCATTACGTTCCCAACCTGACTTTTGGGCCGATGATCGTCAAGGCCTTGCGCACCTATGGCATCAAGGCTCCAATGGACGTGCATCTGATGATCGAGCCGGTTGATGCCATCGTGCCGGAGTTTGCGCAGGCAGGCGCCAGCCTGATCAGTTTCCATCCTGAAGCCAGCCGGCATGTTGATCGCACGGTCCAACTGATCAGGGACGAAGGCTGCCAGGCCGGCCTGGTGTTGAATCCGGCAACGCCACTGTCGGTGCTGGATCATGTTCTGCCGCAGCTTGACCTAATCCTGGTCATGTCGGTCAATCCGGGCTTTGGCGGCCAGTCCTTCATTCCCTATACGCTGGACAAACTCCGTGCGATCCGGGCCCGCATTGACGCCCAGGCGCGGCCGATTCGTCTGCAGATTGATGGCGGGGTGAAAGCCGAAAATATCGCCCGGATTGCCGCCGCCGGCGCCGACACCTTTGTCGCCGGCTCGGCCATCTTCAACAGCCCGGATTATGCGGCGACCATCAGCGAGCTGCGGCGGCAGATCAAGGGATGAAGCAGAGGCTGATTCCATTGGTGCGCGAAGCGCTGTCGGATTACGAAACTCCACTGACGACCTTTCGCAAGCTGGCCAATCGGCGCAACAGCTTCCTGCTCGAATCGGTGCAGGGTGGAGAACGCTGGGGGCGTTACTCGATCATCGGTCTGGCGGCGCGGGAGCAGATCAGCGTCACCTCCGGCGTGCTGGAGCACCGTCGGGATGGCGAATTGCTCTGTCGCTGCGAACCTGCAGACCCCCTGCAGTGGATTGCCGATTATGCGGCCGAGGTGGAAGCGCCGGACCTGCCCGATCTGCCCCGTCTGAACGGCGGGCTGGTCGGCTATTTCGGATCGGAGACCATTCGCATGATCGAGCCCCGGCTGGCCGGGGTGCGGCACCCGGACGCCGTTGGTACGCCGGATATTTTCCTGTTGCGGGCGGATGAACTGGTGGTTTTCGACAATTTGCGGGGACGCCTGCATGTCGTGATCCTCAGCCCGGCCGACGCCGTGGAGCAGGCCGGGCAACGCATTGAGGAACTGCTGGCGCAATTGGCGCAGGCCTTGCCCGAAGAGCGACCGTGGCATCTGGATGAGGTGCCGCCGCTGCCTTTTAAGTCTGGGTTCGGCCAGGCAGGGTTCGAGGCCGGGGTCGAGCGGATACGTGAATACATTCTTGCCGGTGATGCGATGCAGGTGGTGCTTTCACAGCAGTTGGCGGCGCCGTTCTCCGGTCGACCGCTGGATCTGTATCGCGCCCTGCGCAGCCTGAATCCGTCGCCGTACATGTACTACCTGGATTTTGGTGATTTTCAGGTGGTGGGTTCTTCACCCGAAATTCTCGTGCGTCTGGAGGACGGACAGGTGACCTTGCGGCCGATTGCAGGTACCCGCCCGCGCGGTGCCAGCGAAATTGAAGATCAGGCGCATGAACGGGACCTGCTTGCTGATCCCAAGGAACTCGCCGAGCATTTGATGCTGATCGATCTTGGGCGCAACGATGTGGGACGCATTGCGGAGCCGGGTAGCGTCCGCCTGACCGAAAAAATGGTGGTCGAGCGTTACTCTCATGTGATGCACATTGTTTCCAATGTGACCGGGCAATTGCGTGCCGGCGCCCATGCCATGGACGTGTTACGGGCGAGCTTTCCGGCCGGAACCCTGTCCGGCGCGCCCAAGATCCGCGCCCTGGAAATCATCGATGAGCTGGAACCCGGCAAGCGCGGGATCTACTCCGGTGCGGTGGGTTACATGGCCTGGAATGGCAGCATGGATACGGCGATTGCGATACGCACCGCGGTGGTGAAGAACGGCCAGGTCTACGTTCAGGCCGGTGCCGGCATTGTTGCCGATTCGGTGCCCCGCAAGGAATGGGAAGAAACCATGAGCAAGGCTGGCGCGGTCCTGCGTGCCGCTGCCCTGGCCCAGGCGCGCAGCGCCTCGCACGGGGAATCAGCGCCGCCGAGCGGGCCGCTTTCGGGCTAGAATCGCGCTTTTTATTCGCTTCGTGGGGATCCTGATGATCCTGATGCTCGACAACTATGACTCCTTTACCTACAACCTGGTGCAGTACCTGCTGGAGCTGGGCGCAGAAGTCGAGGTGCGTCGCAATGACGAAACCACGGTGGCGGAAATTGCGGCCCTGAGGCCCAGCCATCTTGTGATTTCTCCCGGACCCTGCACCCCCAGCGAGGCGGGCATTTCCCTGGCTGTGGTGGCGGAATTCGCCGGCAAGATTCCCCTGTTCGGGGTCTGTCTGGGGCATCAAAGCATCGGCCAGTTCTATGGTGGCAGGATCGTCAGGGCGGGCACGGTGATGCATGGCAAGACTTCGCCGATCTACCATACCGGTAGCGGGGTATTCACCGGCCTGCCCAGTCCGTATACCGCAACCCGCTATCATTCTCTCGTGGTTGAGAAGGAGAGCTTGCCGGCGTGCCTGGAAATCACCGCCTGGACGCAGGCTGGTTCTGGCCAACTGGACGAAATCATGGGCTTGCGTCATTGCAGCCTGCCGGTCGAGGGTGTCCAGTTTCATCCCGAGTCGATACTTTCCGAACATGGTCATCTGATGCTGAAGAATTTTCTGGAACAAGCATGAATAGTGCAGACATTTGTGAGGCGCTGGCCCAGCTTCTGGACGGCGAGAATTTGCAGGCCGATACCACGGCGGCGGTGATGCGCCAGATTATGGGCGGGGATGCCAGCCCGGCGCAGATTGCCGGGTTCCTGATCGCGTTGCGCATGAAGGGCGAAACCGTGACGGAAATCTCCGCAGCCGCCCGGGTGATGCGTGAGTTCGCTTCGACCCTGGATGTGCCCGAAAAATTGCGTGAACAGCTGATCGACACCTGTGGAACCGGTGGCGATGGCTCCAATCTGTTCAATGTTTCGACTGCCAGTGCCATCGCCTGCGCCGCAGCGGGGGCGCGGGTGGCCAAGCACGGCAACCGTTCGGTGTCGAGCAAGAGTGGCAGTGCCGACGTGCTGCTTGCCGCCGGGGTGGAGATCGGACTGGATGGCGCCCAGGTCGCAAAGTGCGTGCAGGAACTGGGTATTGGCTTCCTGTTTGCGCCCAATTTTCATCCGGCCATGAAGCATGCCGTCGGGCCGCGCCGGGAACTGGGCGTGCGCACCCTGTTCAATCTGCTCGGGCCTTTGACCAATCCGGCCGGCGCCCGGCGGCAGGTCCTCGGTGTCTTTGCGCCGCAGTGGGTTGTCCCGATGGCGCAGGTCCTCGGTAATCTGGGATGTCACCATGGCCTGGTCGTGCATGGCGAAGATGGCCTGGACGAAGTCAGTCTGAGCGCCGCCACCCAGGTCGCGGAATGGCGTGATGGGGAGTTGTCGTCTTATCGGGTACAACCGCAGGATTTCGGCCTGTCACGCTGTGACATCAAGGAGTTGCAGGTCAGCGATGCGGATGAAAGCCTGCAGATGATCCGCTGGGCATTTGCCGGCGAACGCGGGCCGGCGGCGGACATGATCGCGCTGAACGGCGGTGCGGCGCTGTACGTGGCAGGGCTGGCCGAGACCTGGGAGGCGGGTGTTCGACGCATCGAGGAGGTCCTGCGCAATGGCGCGGCGGCAGATAAGCTGTCGGCCCTGGTGGCCATGAGCAATGCGTTGGTCGCGGCTGAATGAGCACGATTCTGGACACGATTCTGGCCCGCAAGGCGCAGGAGGTCGCTGCTGCGAAAATGGCCCGGCCTGCCGCGGCGATGGCCGCGGCGGCCGCCGCGCAGCCGCCGGTGCGCGGCTTCATCGATGCGATCGCGCGACGTCTGCACAGCCGCCAGCCTGCGGTCATTGCCGAGCTGAAGAAAGCCTCGCCCAGCAAGGGCTTGATCAGGGAGGATTTCGATCCGGAATGGCTTGCCCGCAGCTATGCCGCCGGAGGGGCCAGCTGTCTCTCCGTGCTGACCGACAGGGATTTTTTCCAGGGGCAGGCGGCGTATCTGGAGCAGGCCCGCAGCGCCTGCAGCCTGCCGCTGCTGCGCAAGGACTTCATGATCGATCCGTATCAGATGCTGGAAGCGCGTGCCTGGGGGGCCGATGGTGTGCTGCTGATCGTTGCGGCGCTGTCCGATGACCAGATGGGCGAACTGTATGCCGCCGCCCGTGAACTGGATCTGGATGTGCTCGTGGAGGTGCATGATGCGTCGGAGCTTGAACGGGCCCTGGAATTGCCCGGCGGCCTGCTGGGCGTCAACAACCGCAATTTGAAGACCTTCGAAACGCGGCTGGAAACCACGCTGGAATTGTTGCCGCTGGTGCCCGCCGAGCGTTTGCTGGTGACCGAAAGCGGAATCCATGGCCCGGAGGACATGCGCAGAATGCAGGCGGCCGGGGTCCACGGATTTCTCATCGGCGAACATCTGATGCGCACGAGCAATCCGGGTGAAACCCTAGGTCGCTGGCTTCAGGATCAGAATGTGGCGTCCGCATGATTCGATCAGCTGGCTGAGTTCCAGCTCCTTGAGCACCCGTCCGGCCATTTCGCGTGAGCAGCCGGCGATCTTGGCCAGTTCCTGACGGCTGAGGGAAATGCGGCGGCCCTGATCGGTGGTTTCGGCATCCGGCTGGCTGGCCAGATCGAGAAGGATGCGGGCGATGCGCCCGGTGACATCGAGAAAGTTCAGGTCGGCCAGGCGGCGCGAGGTCTCCCGCAGGCGCAGCGCAAGCTGTTCTGCCAGCAGAAACATGATGTCGCCCCGGTTCTCCGCGAATTCCCGAAATTCCTCAAAGCTCATTTCCGCAACCCAGGTGTCGGTTCTGGTCATGACCAGGGCACTGCGACTGTTCAGGGCGGGAAACAGGCACATTTCACCAATAAACTCGCCTGGATGGCGGTAGGCGAGTACCATTTCGCGCCCGGTATCATCCTCGACCAGAATGCTGACCGAGCCTTCGAGGATGAGATACAGGCAGTCCGGCGTATCGTCGGAATAAAAAATGACGTGTTTGGCGGCAAAAAGCTTGCGCCGGGCGCGTGCGACGAAAGCTTTCACCGCAGGCTGCTCAAGTGTGCGACTTGCTGTGGCTTGATTCATGAGAATGGAGAGTATCGAAAATGGAAGCTCGTGTCCGCTGGCTTGATGGTGCCAGTTTCGTGGCGGAGACCGGCAGCGGTCATGCCTTGGTCATCGATGGGCCGGCCGAAATCGGCGGTCGCAATCTGGGGCCGCGGCCGATGGAATTGATGCTGCTTAGTGTGGGCAGCTGCAGTTCGGTGGATGTCATCCACATCCTCAAGCGGGCGCGTCAGCAGGTCGAGGCCTGCGACGTGCGAATCAAGGCGCAGCGGGCGGAAAACGACCCCAAGGTTTTCACCCACATCCATCTTTGCTTCACGGTCAGCGGTCGTCACCTCAAGTCGGGTCAGGTGGAACGCGCGGTGAAGCTGTCCGCGGAAAAATACTGTTCTGCCAGCCTGATGCTGCAGCACAGCGTGGAGATCACCCATGAATGCGAAATTATCGAGCTCGAAAGCAAACAAATTCAGGACGTCTAGGCATGGCAAAGCAACTTGATCACAAGTTGAAGCTGCATGGCTTCAACAATCTCACCAAATCCCTGAGTTTCAATATCTATGACATCTGCTACGCCCGTAGCGAGGCCCACCATCAGGAATACATCGAGTATATCGATGAGGCTTACAATGCCGAGCGACTGACCGGGATCCTCACTGAGGTCTCCCATATCATCGGCGCCAATATTCTGAATGTGGCGCATCAGGACTATGATCCGCAGGGCGCCAGCGTGACCATGCTGATCTGCGAGGAACCGATCGACGGTCCGGAGAAAGAATCGGTCGTCGCCCACCTGGACAAGAGCCACATCACCGTCCATACCTATCCGGAAACCCATCCTGACCACGGGATCAGCACCTTCCGGGCGGATATCGATGTCTCGACCTGCGGCGTGATTTCGCCGCTGCGCGCCCTGAACTATCTGATCAACAGCTTCGAGTCGGATATCGTGATCATGGATTACCGGGTGCGGGGATTCACGCGCAATATCAAGGGTCGCAAGCACTTCATCGATCACAAGATCAATTCAATTCAGGATTTTCTGGCTCCGGATATCAAGACGCGCTACGACATCATCGATGTCAATGTCTACCAGGAGAACATTTTCCACAGCAAGATGCGCTTGCGGGACCTGGATCTGGATACCTACATGTTCGGTCCAGATGATGAGCCGGTCAGCGCCAGCGAGGCGCGGCGGATCCGGCGCAGCGTACAGCATGAGATTCTGGAGATTTTTTACGGTCGCAACATGCCGCGCTGAATCGCGCCTCGCCCACAGGTACCGGCACTCAGGTCAGGATTAGCGGCAGCAGGACCGCCAGCAACAGGCCCATCAGGCTCATCCCCAACGCGGCGAAAGCGCCACAGCGTGCGCTGGTCTCGAAAGCGCGGGCGGTGCCCACGGCATGCGCGGACAGTCCGAGGGCAAAGCCCAGGATGGCTTCATCGCGGATGCCCATGCGGCGGATCACGGCCGGGCCGATCATCGCGCCCAGAATGCCGGTCAGCATGACCGAGATGGCGGCCAGAGCGGGAATGCCACCGATACTGTCGGCGATCAGGATGGCAATGGGGGTGGTCGCCGCTTTCTGGACCAAGGACATCTGTGCCGCCGGGCTCGCATGCAGAATCCGCATCAGGCCCCAGGCGGCAGCGGCCACGGTCAAGCCGGTGATCAGCCAGCACAGGATCAAGGGACCGGCCATCGCGCGGATCTGGCCCAGCCGGTGATAGAGCGGAACGGCCAGGGCGACTGTCACCGGTCCGAGCAGGACATACAGGGCCTCGGCGCCTTGTCGATAGTCGGTGAATGATCTGCCCAGCAACAGATTGCAGGTGATGACCAGCGCCAGGCCAAGGAACACTGGTAACAGCAGGGGATGCCGGGCGTAGCGGTCATACAGTTTCAGCCCGGTCTGATAGGCCAGCAAGGTCAGCAACAGATCGAATACCGGGCTGTGCAGCAAGGCCTGCTGGGCGGCGTCCAGATCCAGGGTCATGTGCGCTTGAGGAGCAGGCGCATGAGCCCTGCCGCCAGCACCAGCGATAACAGGGTCGTCAACGTGATCGTCAGGCCCACGGCCCAGGCGTTGTCGCGCAAGACCGGCCAGTAATCCATGATGCCGACACTGGGTGGGATCAGAATCAGGGGCAGATAGCGCAGGAGCTTCTGCGCATCCTCCTCCAGGCCGGCGCTGAGGCTTCCCCGCAGGCACAGGGCGACCAGCAGCAACAACATGCCCAGTACCGGGCCGGGCAGTGGCCAGTGCAGGCCCGCGCTCAGGCATTCGCCGGCCAGTTGGAAGGCCAGCAGTAGCGTGAGGCTACGCAGCATGTCGGTGGCTCAGAGGCGGTAGGCGGTGCGGGTCATGATGCGGGAAGCCAGCCGCATGATGCCGCGGATCGGGGCTGGCAGTTCCTGGCCGCCTGCATCGCGGGCCGCCTGGCCATGTCGGGCTTCGTCGGCCTTCATCTGTTCGACGATCTCCCGGCTGCGCCGGTCGTCGGCTGGCAAGGTTCGCAAATGGCCTGCCAGATGTTCCTCGACCTGACGTTCGGTTTCGGAGACAAAGCCCAGGCTCCACCGGTCGCCAGCCATGCCGGCGACGACGCCGATGGTGTAGGCGCCGGCAAACCACAGCGGGCCCAGCTGGCTGGGCTGGCTGTCCAGTTCTTCCAGACGGGTCGCGCACCAGTCCAGGTGGGCCTGTTCCTCGGCCGCAGCTTGCAGAAGCTGGGCGCGGGTCCGCGCGTCGCGGGCCACGCGGGCCTGGCCCCGATACAGGGCCTGAGCGGCCACTTCGCCGGCATGATTGACCCGCATCAGGCCGGCGGCATGCCGGCTCTGATCGGCTGGCAGCTCCGGTGGCGGGGTGCTGGAGGGGAAGTCTTCCGATGGCTTGCCGGGTCGCGCAAGACTGTTCAGGCCGTGCTGCAGGTCGCTGAGCAGGCTATCCAGGGGTGACAGTTTGCGGGCGGGCATGAGGCGGGACCGTCGAGCGGAAAAGGGCCATTGTAAGAATGCGAGCTGCAAAAGGGAAAAATGCAGGCTGCGGGCTGCTTGCGCCGGCAGGCATAATGGCGGGATGAAACACAGCTTGCTCCGGTCATGTGGATAAACGCCGCCGAACTTCCCCGCCGCCTGCCCAAGCAGTGGCAGGCCGCCCTGGTGATCGGCGATGAGCCGCTGCTGATCGAAGAGGCCGGCGATGCCCTGCGTCGCTCAGCCAGGGCGCAAGGCTTCGTCGAGCGCCGCGTGCTGGAAGCCAGCGGCCAATTCGACTGGGTCACGCTCGCTGCCGAGGCCAGTGCGATGTCCTTGTTCGGAGATCGCCAGCTGATCGAGTTGCGGCTGCCCGAGGCCAAACCGGGCGTGCCTGGCGCCAAGGCCTTGCAGGAATTCCTGCAGGTCCAAAGTCCGGATGTCTGTCTGATGGTGCTGGCGGCCACCAGTGCCGCACCGCCCAAGGACAGCGTCTGGATGCAGAAAATCGCCGAGCGTGGCTTGGGGGTGCGCTGTCGTCGCCTGCGCAATGACCAGCTGCCCGGCTGGCTGGGCGAGCGGGCACGGGCGCTGTCTGTCGAGATCAAGCCGGCCGCCCTGAAGTGGCTGGCGGAGCAGGTGGAAGGCAATCTGCTGGCGGCCCGGCAGGAACTGGAAAAACTGCCCTTGCTGGATCCGGGGCGGACATGGGACGAAGCGGCGCTGCTGGAAGTCGTCGGTGACCATGCGCGATATGCGGGCTACGATCTGCCGGATGTGCTGCTTGGAGGTGATCTGGCGACTGGCCTGAGAATGATCAAGCGACTGCGTGAAGAGGGTGCCGTCCCGGTCATGCTGCTTGGCAGTATTGCCCGTGATCTGCGCAGTTTGCATGCGGCCGCCCTGCGTGCCGCGAGCCTGGGGCCGGAGCGGGCCTGCGCTGAAACCGGGATCTGGCGCCATCGTCAGCCGCGCTTCGCCGCTGCGCTGCGACGGCTGCCGCTGGCCCAGGTCAAGCGCCTGCATCTGCTGGTGGTTGGTCTGGATATCACCGCAAAATCGGCGCCGGAAGCGCGCTTCTGGGAAGACTTGGTAAACTTGGCGATTCGCCTGGCTGGTCCCGGCGCCCGTTCGCCTGCTTGAACTCATGAACAAGACTCAGACAATGCCCACGAACTCACCGCTTACGGCGATGCCGGAGAACGCCGCCTTGGCCGAACAGATGCAGCTGGTCGGACAGCGTGCGCGGACGGCGGCGCGTTCCATCAGTGCCGCCTCGCCGGGACAGAAAAATGCGGCCCTTTTCGCGCTTGCCGATCTGCTGGAGCAGCACAGCGAGCGCTTGCTGACGGCAAATGAAAAGGATCTTGTCGCCGGGCGTGAAAAGGGCCTGGATGCGGCGCTGCTGGACCGTCTGGAACTCAATCCCGAGCGCATCCGCGCGATGGCGGAAGGGGTGCGGCAGGTGGCGGCCCTGGATGATCCGGTGGGGGCAATCCATGGCTGGTCCTTCCGGCCTTCCGGGATCCAGGTCGGCAAGATGCGCGTGCCGCTGGGCGTGGTTGGCATCATTTACGAATCGCGCCCCAATGTCACCGCCGATGCCGCCGCGTTGTGCCTGAAAGCCGGCAATGCCGCGATCCTGCGGGGTGGCTCCGAAGCCATCCGCTCGAATCTGGCGATTGGCGCCTGTGTTGCCCAGGCACTGAAGAATGCCGAACTGCCGGCCGCCTGTGTCCAGGTGCTGGACACCACGGACCGGGCGACGGTGCCGATTCTGGCTGCGATGGCCGAATACATCGATGTCATCGTGCCGCGCGGCGGCAAAGGGCTGGTCAGCACGGTGGCGGAGCATGCCCGCATTCCGGTGATCAAGCATCTGGACGGCGTCTGCCATGTCTACATCGATGATGAGGCCGATACGGAGAAAGCCCTGGCCATTGCGGTCAATGCGAAAACCCAGCGCTATGGCACCTGCAACACGATGGAGACGCTGCTGATTGCGGCGAGTCGCGCGGCCGAATTGCTGCCGGATCTGGCCGCCGCCTATCGTCAGGCGAATGTCGAGTTGCGCGGTTGCGAGCGGGTCTGCGAAATTGTTGACGATGCCCTGGCGGCCTCGGAAGAAGACTGGGCGACCGAATATCTGGCGCCGGTGCTGGCGGTCCGCATCGTCGATGATCTGGATGCGGCGATGGCGCATATCTCGCGCTATGGTTCCGCGCACACCGACGCGATCGTGACGGAGAATCTCGGCAAGGCGCGCCGTTTTCTGCGCGAGGTCGATTCCAGTTCGGTGATGATCAATGCTTCGACGCGGTTTGCCGATGGTTTCGAATACGGGCTGGGCGCCGAAATCGGCATCAGTACCGACAAATTGCATGCACGTGGTCCGGTCGGGCTGATCGGACTGACCACTGAAAAATATGTTGTCATGGGTGACGGTCATATCCGCTGAAAAAACAATGCTGAAGCTTGCGCTTCAGGCCCTGGATGAGGGCAAGGCCCAGAATCTCGTCGATCTGGATGTGCATGACCGGACCACGGTGACCGATGACATGGTGATCTGCTCCGGGACTTCGCAGCGCCATGTGAAGTCCCTGGCGGAGAACCTGGTCAAGGCCGCCAAGGAAGCCGGCCACAAACCGCTGGGCGTCGAAGGCCTGGATGAAGGTGAATGGGTCCTGGTCGATCTTGGTGAGGTGGTGGTGCATGTCATGCAGCAACAGGCCCGCGCCTTCTACCAGTTGGAGAAACTCTGGACGGTCGGTCCTTCCGCGGACGACTGAGTTTTGAAACTGCGGTTGCTGTGCATCGGGCGGCGCATGCCGGCCTGGGTGGATACGGCGGTGGCGGAATTTCTCAAGCGCTGCGGCACGCGTTTCCCGGTCGAACTGCTGGCGCTGGATCCGGCCCCGCGCAAGGCGGGCCTGGGCACCGCCCAGCTCCAGATCGCGGACAGCGACCGGCTGCTGGCGCGTATCCGGCCGGCGGAGCGCGTGGTCATTCTCGATGAACGTGGCAAGCGCCTGGATACGCGGGCGTTTGCCGATCGGATCGAGTTCTGGCAGCAGGACGGGCTTGATGTCGTGCTGGTGATCGGCGGGGCGGATGGTCACTCCCAGGCCCTGCGTCAGCGCGCCAATGAAAGTATTTCGCTGTCGGCCATGACCCTGCCCCATGGTCTTGCGCGTGTGGTCCTGGTGGAGCAGCTGTATCGTGCCTGGACCCTGATTTCCGGCCACCCCTATCATCGGGATTGATCATGAGCGCGATTCAGTTTGTTCTCGCTTCGCAATCGCCGCGGCGAGCTGAGTTATTGCAGCGGCTGGGCTATCGTTTCCGCATCGCGCCCAGCGACATCGACGAAACACGTCGGCCGGGCGAGGCGCCGACCGCGTTCGTCCGCCGCCTTGCGCGGGAAAAGACCGCCGTGCTGGCGGATCAGACCCTGCCGGTGCTGGGCGCCGACACCATCGTTGTTCTGGGGGATGACATCTTCGGCAAGCCGGTGGACCGGGCGGATGCGCTGTCCATGCTGATGCGACTCTCTGGCAGCCGGCATGAGGTGCTGACGGCGGTGTGCGTGCGCGATCAAGAACGCGAGCACGGCATCATGACCTGCAGCACGGTGCACTTTGCACCGATCAGTGAAGCGATCGCCGCCGCTTACTGGGCCAGCGGAGAGTCCCGGGGCAAGGCGGGCGCCTATGCAATCCAGGGTTTGGCCGAAGCTTTTGTCAGTGAAGTTTCCGGCAGCTATTCCGGTATTGTCGGCCTGCCGCTCCAGCAGACCATGAGCCTGCTAAAGTTGTTTGCCATAGAACCGCCGGCCCTGAGCCCCAATGAGTAATGAAATTCTCATCAACGTCAGTCCCCAGGAGACCCGTGTTGCGCTGGTCGAGCAGGGGGTGCTGCAGGAGATCTTCGTGCAGCGGGCCTCGCATCTCAGCGTGGTCGGTAACATTTACAAGGGGCGGGTGGAGCGGGTGTTGCCCGGCATGCAGGCGGCCTTTGTCGATGTAGGACTGGATCGCACCGCCTTTCTGCATGCCTCCGATCTGCGTTTGCCGGTGGTGCGTGACAGCGGCGAAACCGAGCCGGCAGATATTCGCAGCTTGCTGCACGATGGCGATTCCGTGCTGGTGCAGGTGATCAAGGAGCCTCTGGGCAGCAAGGGTGCGCGCCTGACCGGACAGCTGACGATCCCCTCCCGCTACCTCGTCTATCTGCCGTTCAGCGAGCATGTGGGGGTCTCGACCAAGATCGAAGACGAAGATGAGCGCACCCGCCTGCGCGAATTGCTGGTCCGGCTGGTGGCCGAATCCGGCTGCGGCGGGAGTTTCATCGTTCGCACGGCGGGTGAGGGCGCGAGCGAGGCGGCCCTTCGGGCCGATGTGGAGTTCCTCCACAGATTGTGGGCATCGATCCAGGAAGTGGCATCGGTGGCGCCTCACGCCTCGCTGGTGCATGGCGATGTGCCGCTGGTGATGCGCACCCTGCGCGATCTGATGAACGATGATATCGAAAGGGTGCGCATCGACGATGCCATCTCCTTCGAGCGCTGTGTGGATTTCGCGCGCCGCTTCGTGCCGGATACCGCGGATCGAATTGAGTTGTTTGAGGGCTGCGCGCCGATCTTCGACCTGTACGGGGTCGAGGACGAACTGCAGCGGGCGCTGGACCGCAAGGTGCCGCTGAAATCGGGGGGCTATCTGGTCTTTGACCAGACCGAGGCGATGACCACGATCGATGTCAATACCGGTGCATTCGTGGGTTACCGCAATCTTGAGGAGACCATCTTCAAGACCAATCTCGAGGCGGCCCAGACCATCGCGCATCAGCTCCGCCTGCGCAATCTTGGTGGCATCATCATCATCGATTTCATCGACATGAGTGACGAACCGCACCGGGAACAGGTGCTGGCGGCCCTGGCCAAGGCGATGGCGCGGGATCATGCCAAGAGCGTGATGTGTCCCCTGTCGCCCCTGGGTCTGCTGGAGATGACCCGCAAACGAACCCGGGAGTCGCTGGAACGAATCCTCTGCGAGCCTTGTCCTACCTGCATGAGCCGAGGCCGGATCAAGTCTGCTGAAACCGTGTGTTACGAGATCTTTCGGGAGCTGCGCCGCACGGCCCGGCAATTCCAGGCGCGCGAGTATCGGGTGCTGGCGCACCCGGACGTCATTGCGCGCCTGGCGGATGAGCAGTCCACCGGCCTGGCGGAGCTGGAGGTGCTGGTGCACAAGCCGATCCGTCTGCTGGCGGAGGCGCAATATCTGCCGGAATCCTATGATGTCGTACCGCTTTGAAAATGCCTGTGTTGTTGTGTCTTCGCCGCGTGCCAATGCGCGCTGACGTCTGCCTGAAACGGCGCGCATTGGCGACGGCCCGGCAGGACCGCAAGGCCGTAATCGGCTCCCGCCACGCGGTGGCGTGAGGGCCGGCATGCACAAGTGGCAACGCAGACTTTGGATTTCCGGTGTCGGTCTCGGTGCCTCGCTGCTGATCGTCGCGGGTCTGCTGGTTGGTGCATTCCGGATTGCCGTGCAGCTGGTGCCGGATTACCGGGCCGACGTGGAGCAGCGGGTGGCCGAACTGTTCAGCACCGAGGTCCGGATCCAGGGCATGGACCTGATCTGGCGCGGGCGTTATCCGACCTTGCAATTGCAGGATGTCGCGGTCGGTGCGGCGGTAGAGGGCGGGTTGCAGCTGCAGGAGCTGCGCATCGGTTTTTCCCTCTGGCGACTGCTGCAGGGCGACCTGATGCCGCGGCGGGTGCAGATGCGTGGAACGACCCTGCAGCTCAGCCTCAAGGACGGCCAGCTGGCGCTCGGCGGGGTGCGTTCGGATGGCAGCAGCCAGCAGGCCCCGCAGGCTTTTCTGGACCAGCTGCAACGCATCGGCCGGATCGAGTTGAGTGATGCGCGCCTGCGCTGGATCGACCATGATCATGGATTGCCCATGCGCGAGTTGCGCCTGCAACAGGTGGCGGGGTCAAGCACATCGCGCGGGATGGCGCTGGAAGTCGAGGCCGAGCTGATCGGCCAGGCGGGGAGTCTTCTGCGGGCCGAGATGGACTTGCTGAAGTCGCCCTGGCGGCTGAGCGACATCGAGCTACGGGTCAGCGAGCTTGAAATCTGGCGTGATCTGCAGGCCCTGATTCCGCAGATGCCCCTGCTGCAGGGGCAGGTGCGGCAACTCGGGCTGCAGGCTCAGTTTCGCGCGGGGCGCTGGGAGACGGCACAGATCGATTTCCTGCTCGAAAATTTCGGTCCGCAGGGCAGCAGTCAGCGCTTCGGGCGCTGGCAAGGCGGTCTGCTGCTGAACGCGCTCGGCCAGGGCCTGCGCATGGAACTGCAGTCCGATGAACTGGTCGGTCCCAGTGGGCGCTGGCCGGAGAATCTGCTGGCCGCGGAATGGCACCCTTCAGATCAGGGCTGGGGACGCGTTTCCCTGTCGGCCCAATATCTCCGGCTGGATGATCTGGGCTTGTGGGCCGGCCTTCTGCCTCCCGGATTCCTGGCCCATTGGCAAGCTTGGCGCCCGGCCGGGGAATTGCGGCAGCTGGTGCTGCAGGCCAGTTCGGAGCAGCCCTGGCCCCAGCTGACGGCGGACCTCGATCGCATTCATGTTGCGGCCCATGATGGCTGGCCTGGGGTGCGCGAGTTTTCAGGTTCCCTGTCGATGGACCCGGCCGGTGGCCGCTTGCTGGTGGCGAGCCAGGATCTGGTTCTGGAAGCACCGAAGATCTTCGCCCTGCCGCTGCCCATGAAACAGCTCAGCGGCAACGTGAGCTGGCAGCGCAGTGGCGAGGGATGGCGCATCAATGCACCGAGCCTGCACTACGAGGCGATGAATCTGGATGGCGTCGGTCGTCTGAGCCTGGAGTTGGGCCGGCAGGCTAGTATCGATCTGGCGCTGGATTTCTTCTGTTCGGACCCCGGTCCGTGGTTGGAGTATCAGCCGCTGCACTGGAGCAAGGGATTGCGGCGCTGGCTGGCCAAAGCCGTCCCGCGCGCCAATGTGCGTGCAGGGCAGGTGCAGATTCGAGGGGAACTGGCGGATTTTCCATTCGTTGACGGCAAGCCCGGGATTTTCCGGGTGGCGCTGGATCTGGAAGATAGCCGTCTGAATTTCGCACCCGACTGGCCGGCCGTCGACATGGAGAGCGCCAAACTGGTGCTGGAAGGGCGCAGCTTGCGGGTGGATGCTTTCAATGGCCGTATCGGCAACATGACTGCAGCCAGCATCCAGGCCGGCATCGCCGATCTGGGAATGAGCGTGCTGAACGTCAAGGCCGGTCTGCGCGGCAATGCCGCAGACGCCTGGAAGATGCTGGGGGCATCGAATCTGAGTCGCAAGCTGACCGCGACCCTAGAAAGTCTTGCCCTGTCAGGGAACACGGAACTGGATCTGGATCTGAGTCTGCCGTTGCGGGAGATGCAGGATGCCGACTACCAAATTCTCGCGCGCTTCGATCGGGCGGCGTTATGGACGCGCTTCTGGCCGGACCCGGTGCAGAAGATTCGCGGCGAAATCCTGATCAATCGCGACGGCCTGCGCAGCCGCGACCTCAGCGCGGCGCTGGCGGGGATTCCCCTGGCAATCAGCTTGCAGCCGGCTGCCGGTCTGACCCGGATCGAGGCGCAGTTCGAAGCCGGCATTCACGAGTTCCCTGATTCCGTGCCCATTCCCGCCTGGCTGAAAAACCGTGCCAGCGGGCGGAGCCAGTGGCGCTTTGACATGGAGGTGGGGACGGGGGCGCGCTCCGATTTGCGCATCGGATCGAATCTGCTGGGCACGCGCTGGGAACTGCCATCGCCTTTCGGCAAGGCTGAAGAAGAATTGCGCCGCCTGGATGTCACCGTGAAGCCGGAGGATGCAACCCGGGTTCATGTCTCCTATGCCCAATTGCTGGGCTTTGATGCGCTGCTGGGCAAGGCCGGCAAAGGCCTGGCCGCAGCGAGACTGAATCTGGGCGGGGATGTCGGTCCCGCCGGTGCGCCGGGCTGGTGGGTCGAGGGTCAGCTCGGACAGGCGCGGCTGACGGACTGGCTGCCGGTGATCCGGGATCTGGCGAGCGAGGCCGGCCCCGGCGCCACCGATGTCAGTTTCGGCGGCATGGTTCTGCACCTGGGAGAATTTGAAGCTCTGGGTCAGCATCTGGCGCAGGCCAGGTTGCAGATGATGCGGGATGCCAAGGAATGGACCATCGCCCTGACCAGTTCCCGAGCCGACGGGGTTTTGCGAATTCCGCGCCAACAGAACGGCGATCGCCTGAGCATGAGCGGAGAATTTTCCAGATTGCGCTGGGTCTGGCAGGAAACGGATACACCGGCGGAGCGCGCCGACCCCCGGGAGGTGCCGGAACTGCGGCTGCAGGTGAGCAATTTCTCCCTCAATGAAGTCCCGCTGGGCTCTATGGTGCTGGACCTGAGCCCGGTTTCCCGCGGGGTCAGGATCGAGCGTTTCGGCGTTTTTGCCGACCAGCAGCAGGAGGTGAAAGTGACCGGGCTGTGGTTGCTGGATGACGTGGCCGGAGAATCGGCGGCGCTGGAATTTGCCATTGATACGCGCAGCGTGGCCAACTGGCTCAGCGCCCTGGGCTATCAGGACAATATCGTCGCCGAACGGGCGCAGGCCAGCGGCCAGCTGAGCTGGGCGCCGAATCCGGACGGGCTGAAGTTCGCGTCGCTGGATGGCGACTTGAAATTCGATTTTGCCCAGGGCCAGCTACTCAATGTGGAGCCGGGCGCCGGCCGCGCGCTCGGCCTGTTCAGTGTCAATGCCCTGCCGCGCCGCTTCTTTCTCGATTTCAGCGATGTGGTCAAGACCGGCCTCGGCTTCGACAGCATGCGCGGGCAGTTCAAGATCAAATCCGGTGTGGCGCATACCGACGATCTGGTGGTGAAAAGCCCCTCCCTGCGGATTGCCGCACGGGGTGACGTGGATCTGGCCCGACGCCGCTATGACCAGACGATCACCATTTATCCCGGCCTGTCTTCCGGCGTCTCACTGGCGGCCACCGTGCTGGGCGGTCCGGTGCTGGGCATCTTCACCCTGCTGGCCCAGGAACTGCTCGACAAGCCGCTGGATCAGGTCACCCAGATCAGCTATCACCTCGGCGGCGATTGGCAGAACCCGCAGGTGAGTCGACAGCAATGAGCCGGGATCTGCATCTTGCGGCGATCCAGCTGAATTCCGGTGCGGATCCGCAGCACAATTTCGCGCAGTTGAGCGTCTTGGTCGGCCAGGCGGCCGAAGCTGGCGCCCGCCTGCTCTTATTGCCGGAGAATGCGCTGTTTGTCGGTCAGAAAGATCGCGACAAGCTGGCGCTGGCAGAAGCGCCGGGGGCCGGGCGCTGGCAGCGGGCTCTGGCCGATCTGGCCCGGCAATGGCAGGTGTATCTGGTCTGTGGCTCGTTTCCGCTCCGCCTCCCCGCCTGCAGCGATCAGGTTACGGCGAGCTGTCTGGTTTTCGCTCCGGACGGTCAGTGCATCGCGCGCTACGACAAGCGTCACCTGTTCGATGTAAGCCTGGAGTCCGGCCAGAGCTATCGGGAGTCGCGGCATTTTCTTGCCGGCGACAATGCGCCGCAAAGCTTTCTTTGCGATGGTGTCCGCGTTGGTCTGTCGATCTGCTACGACCTGCGGTTTCCGGAGCTGTATCGCAGTCTCGCCGATCAGGGCGTCGACGTGATTCTGGTGCCGGCCGCGTTCACTTTCAGCACCGGTCAGGCGCACTGGGAGATCCTGCTGCGAGCCCGCGCGATCGAGAATCTGGCCGTCGTCGTCGCCGCCAACCAGTGTGGCGAGCATCCCAACGGTCAGACCAGTTGGGGCCATAGTATGATTGTCGATGCTTGGGGCCAGGTGCTGGCACAAACGCAGCATGACCCCGGTCTGGTCCAGTGCCGGCTTGATCTGGAAAGCCAGGACCGACGACGTCGCGCATTTCCGGTGCTGGAGCACCGTCGCCCTTGAAGGCAAGAGAGTCAATCATGCACACAAACAATTGGGACCTCGCGCAGCAGCGCCTGCTGGCGCCAGCGAGCCTGGAAATCGACGATTTGCAGCAGATCATGCATGGTCTGATGCGGCCGGGCATCGATGCGGCTGATCTGTACTTCCAGGCCCGACGCAGCGAGAGCTGGATGCTGGAAGAAGGCATCATCAAAAGCGGCGGCTACGGCATCGAGCAAGGTGTCGGTGTGCGGGCGATCAGCGGGGAAAGTACCGGTTTCGCCTATTCCGATGAACTCGAACGCAAGGCGCTGGAGCAGGCCTGTCGGGCGGCCGGCGCGATCGCGCACAGCGGAGGCTCGGCCACGCTGGACCGCTGGCGGCAGCCAAGCCCGGCGGCGCTGTACGAGCCCCGCGATCCGATTCTGAGCCTGGCGGCGGAGCGCAAGCTGGATCTGCTCCGGCGCGCTGATGTTGCGGCCAGGGCAGCGGATCCGGCCGTCTCCCAGGTGATGGCGAGTCTGGCGGCGAGTTACGAGCATGTGCTGATCGCCGCTTCCGATGGCACGCTGGCTGCCGATATTCGCCCCCTGGTTCGGCTGCAGGTGCAGGTCGTGGTCGAGCGGGGCGGCAAGCGCGAAAGCGGTTCCGCCGGTGGCGGCGGGCGTTATGACCTGCTGACCCTCGGTGAAGAGCTGTCGCCCGAGGATCTGGCACGCGAGGCGGTGCGGCTGGCCCTGCTGCGGCTGGAGGCGGATCCAGCGCCGGCGGGCAGCATGCCCGTGGTGCTCGGCTCAGGCTGGCCCGGCGTGCTGCTGCATGAAGCGGTCGGCCATGGTCTGGAAGGTGACTTCAATCGCAAGGGCAGTTCGGTTTATGCCGGTCGCATCGGAGAGAAGGTCGCATCCGAACTCTGCACCGTGGTGGATGACGGCACATTGCCGCAGCGACGCGGTTCGCTCAATCTGGATGATGAAGGGGTGCCGAGTCAGTGCAATGTGCTGATCGAGAATGGCATCCTCAAGGGCTATCTGCAGGACAAGCTCAATGCCCGGCTGATGGGGGTGGCGCCGACCGGCAACGGCAGGCGTGAATCCTTCGCCCATCTGCCGATGCCACGCATGACGAACACCTTCATGCGGGCGGGTAGCGATGATCCCGAAGACATCATCCGCAGCGTGAAGAAAGGTCTGTACGCGAAGAATTTCGAAGGTGGGCAGGTGGATATCACCTCGGGCAACTTCGTGTTTTCCGCCTCTGAGGCCTATCTGATCGAAGATGGCAAGCTTACCCGTCCGGTCAAGGGGGCCACCCTGATCGGCAACGGTCCGCAGGCCCTGCAGGCGGTGAGCATGGTCGGTCATGACCTGGCGCTGGATTCCGGCATCGGCGTCTGCGGCAAGGAAGGTCAAAGTGTTCCGGTCGGTGTCGGTCAGCCGACCCTGAAGCTGGACCAGCTTACGGTCGGCGGTACCCAGGCTTGATGGTGTAATGGTTTCAGGCGCTCAGGCGCGGTGTCAGGTCCGGCGTGCGTTCCTGCTGTTCGCGCTTGTGGGCGTACATGCTGCGGTCGGCGCGCGTCAGCAACTGGTCCAGACGGTAGCCTTCCATCGGGGCGAAGGCGAACCCGACGCTGATGCCCAGGCCGCAGTCGGGCCAGCGCTGGGCGATCTGGCCCACCGCGGCCTGGATTTCCTGGCGCAGCACGGTGGCCTGCCGGTGGTTCATGCCGGCCTGCACGACAACGAATTCATCGCCACCATGGCGGCCGCATAGAGCCTCATCAGGCAGCGTCCGGCTCAGCTTGTCAGCCACCGCCGCGAGCGCGGCGTCGCCGGCCCCGTGGCCATGCATGTCGTTGATCTTTTTGAAATTGTCCAGGTCCATGTACATCACCATGCAGGACTGTTGCAGGCGCCTGCAGCGATCCAGCGTGCGTTCGGCGAGCCGGCGGACGGCGCGGCGGTTCAGCAGGCCCGTGACTTCATCGAAGCGGCTCTGGGTTTCCAACTGGTCCCGCTGCTGGCGGAAACGATGCAGCAAAAGGCCGCCGTAGCTTGCGGCGATCAGGCTGAAGCCGGTGGCAAAGGCGGCATCCATGGCCAAGCCGGCCGGGCTGAAGAGCAGGCGCAAGCCGATGCACAGAGCGACCAGCAGGTAAAGCAGCATCAGTCCGGCGTAGTAAAAGCGCATGCCGTGGCGCAATCCATTGCCGAGCAGGATCAAAGGGGCGACAACGATGCTGGGGGTGCCGAGATAGGGGTCATGACAGTAGGCCAGGGCCAGCATGCAAAGGTCCAGGCCCATCCCGGTCGAGATCATGCGGTCGTTCAGCCCTTGCCGCCTGATCTGCAAGAACAGCAGCAGGCTCAGCGAGGTGTACAGGGCCAGGCCGCCAAGCACGCTTTCAAGGGGCAGCAATCCCGGGGCAACGTGGCCCGCATGGGCCAGATAGGCCAGAAACAGCAGCGCGAAAGCAAAGCGTGTGTAGAACACATGCCGCAGGCTTTGCCGCTGCCAGGGCGTTGCGTGCAGTTGCCGCAGCTTCTTGGACCGTATACTGGCGTTCATCCGGACTCTTCGATTACGAGTGCCTGTGGCCAGATCGGTGGTCGCAGGCGTTCCCCTCCCATGCAACTATGTACGACTGATGGCGGCAAGAAAAGCGAACAAGGGACCAGCGGTAGGGAATGGCCGACTGAGAATCATCGGCGGTCAGTGGCGGGGCAGAAAGCTCCCGGTGCCGCAGGTGGAGGGGCTGCGGCCGACATCCGACCGGGTCCGAGAAACCCTTTTCAACTGGCTGGCGGCGGATATCCACGATCTGACTTGCCTGGATCTGTTTGGTGGCACCGGCGCCTTGGGGTTTGAAGCCCTGTCACGTGGCGCGGCCGCGGCCATGATTCTGGAAGTCGATCCCCGTGCGGTGGCCGCATTGCGCGCCGCCGCGGCCCAGCTTGGCGGGGCGGTTGAGATCCGTCAGATCGACGCCCTGTCCGCACTCCGCCACATGCGGGCGCGTTTTGATCTGGTCTTCGTCGATCCACCGTTCGCGCTGGGGCTGTGGGATCAGGTGCTGCACGCGCTGCCGGCGGTGCTCAATCCGGGGCATCGAGTGTATGTCGAGGCACCACGCAGCTGGCCGGGGCCGGTGGACCCAGCCTGGCAGATTCTCAAGGAGAAGGCAGCGGCGGATGTGGTCTTTCGCCTGCTGCACTATAGTGGCCCTCTGTCAATGCCAGCGAAGCATGGAGAAAATGAGTGAAAGCCGCCTATACCGGGACTTTTGACCCCATTACCCTGGGCCATACCGACATGATCAGCCGGGCCAGCGCGATGTTCGAGGAAATTGTGGTCGCCATTGCCCGCAGTTCGGCCAAGAACCCGCTGTTCAGCCTGGAGCAGAGGGTCGAGCTGGCACGCCAGTCGCTGGCGCATCTGCCCAATGTCAGGATCTGTGGTTTTGACGGGCTGGTGATCGAATTCGCGCGTCAGCAGCAGGTCCAGGTTCTGGTTCGCGGTGTGCGTAACAATACGGATTTCGATTACGAATCGCAGAT
Source organism: Oceanococcus sp. (assembly GCA_041619555.1). Taxonomy (GTDB): domain Bacteria; phylum Pseudomonadota; class Gammaproteobacteria; order Nevskiales; family Oceanococcaceae; genus Oceanococcus. The sequence continues at coordinate 23,148 of JBFKDQ010000044.1, forward strand.
GGCGCGAATGGTGCGACATCTTGCGCCGGAGATTGACACCGTCATCCTGCCGCCCACCGCTAAATACGCGCATATTTCATCCACCTTGGTGCGGGAAATTGCCATGCTGGGCGGCCCCTTGCAGGGTCTGGTGCCGGAGCCCGTCGAGGCGGCGGCCGCGGCCGGGTCGTGGTTGAAATGACGAGTGTTGCTGCCGGGAGTGCGCTGCGACGGTCCGCCGGCATCATCGGTGCCGTTTTCAGCGTCGCATTGTGCAGCCTGCCCGTCCATGGCAATCCGCCGGGCTATGCCATTGCCAGCGCCCACCCGCTGGCAACCCAGGCCGGCGTCGAAGTTCTGGAGGCTGGAGGCAATGCTTTCGATGCTGCGATTGCCATCACCGCGGCCTTGGCGGTGGTCGAGCCTTCGGGGTCCGGGCTGGGCGGTGGGGGCTTCTATCTGCTGCATGACGCGCAAAGCGGTCGCAAGCTGTTTCTGGATGCCCGCGAGGTCGCACCGCTGGCCGCGACGCGGGACATGTTTCTCGACGTGGAAGGTCGGGTGCAGCAGGACAAGCTACGCGCGCATCCGCTGGCTGCCGGCATTCCCGGTATTCCTGCCGCGCTGGGTCATCTGGATACGCGCTACGGGCGCCTGGGCCTGAAGCGCGACCTGGCGCCGGCGTTGCGCTATGCGCGTGAAGGCTTTCCGGTGGATCACAAACTGGCGGGCTATATCAGCCGACGCGGCGATGATCTGCGGCAGTATCCCGCCAGCGCGAAGATCTTCCTGCCGGCCGGCAAAGCCCTGACCGAAGGCGCCGTGCTGCGGCAGCCGGCGCTGGCCGACACCTTGGAACGGATCGCCGTATTTGGCGCCGCAGGTTTCTATCAGGGCAAGACGGCCGAACGTCTGGTGCGGGCCGTGCAGGCCGCTGGCGGCATCTGGGTGGCCCAGGATCTGGCCGGATACAAGGTCAAGGAGCGCAATCCGGTCATCCTCGATTACCAGGGCTGGCAAGTGGTTACCGCACCACCGCCCTCCTCCGGTGGACTGGTGCTTGGCATGATGTTCAACATGCTGTCCGCGGCGGAATTGCAGTCGCTCGGGCCGGTCCGCGACAAGCACGTGCGAATCGAAGCCATGCGTCGCGCCTATTTCGATCGAGCACGCTTCATGGGCGATGATGACTTTGTTGAGGTGCATTCCCGTGGTCTGCTCAGTCCCGCCTATGCGAAGGCCTGGCGCCAGAGCATCGATCTGGGGCGGGCAAGCGCCAGCGCGGACTTTGAACTGCCGCCTCCGCCGGCGGCGGGCGATGGTCGCAATACCACCCATTTTTCGGTCATCGATGCCGAGGGCAACCGCGTTGCGGCGACGCTGTCGATCAATTACATGCTCGGCTCGGCTTTCGTCGCCCGGGAGACCGGGGTGCTGCTGAACAACGAGATGGATGATTTTGTCGCCAAGCCCGGCGTGGCCAATGCCTATGGTCTGGTGGGCGGGGCGGCAAACGCGATCGCGCCGGGCAAACGCATGCTGTCGTCGATGACCCCGACCTTCGTCGAGAGCGCGGATAAGCTGGCGATCCTCGGCACGCCCGGAGGTAGCCGCATCATCAGCATGGTCTTCCATGCGATCGAGTCGGTGATTGCCGGGGCTTCGGCCGAAGAGGTGGTGAGCAAGCCGCGTTACCACCATCAGTATCTGCCGGACGAAGTGCAGTTCGAACCGGAGGGCCTCACTGCGTTCGAGCAGAACTGGCTGCGCAATCATGGGCACACGCTCAAGCCGCTGGGCTATCGCTATGGCAATTTTCAGGCGGTGATCTGGGATCTGAAGAACCGGCAGCTGTCGGCCGCATCGGACCCGCGTGGCCTGGGTAGCGCAGTCGTCGGACCGCAGAGCAAGGCTGCCGCCAACTGAGTGAAATTCGATCGGCGCCTCGTTCTGTGCCTGTTCAGATCAACTCTGCGCGCAGATCGTGTTCCTGCGCGGCGACGATGCGGACCTTGACCATCTGACCTGGCCGGCCGCTGCCGGCGGGGAGCAGGACCTGCCCATCGATTTCCGGCGCATCCGCACTGCTGCGCGCGATGACGCCGTCGCCATCGGCTGCGTCGATCAGCACCGTCATTTCGCGTCCGACCCTGGACTGCAGGCGTTGTGCGCTGATTTGTGCCTGGGTGGCCATGAACTGCTCCAGCCGCTCCTGTTTCAGCTCTTCGGGCACCGGGTCGGCCAGGGCATTGGCCGCCGCACCCTCGACCGCGGAGTAGGTGAAGCAGCCGACCCGGTCGAGTTGAGCCTGCCGCAGGAAATCCAGCAATGTGGCGAAATCCTCGTCGGTCTCGCCAGGAAAGCCGACGATGAAGGTGCTGCGCAGGGTGATGTCGGGGCAGATCCCGCGCCAGGTGGCAATCCGTTCCAGGGTATTTTCGGCCGCCGCCGGCCGCCGCATCGCCTTGAGCACGCGTGGGCTGCCATGCTGCAAGGGAATGTCCAGATAGGGCAGGATCTTGCCGGCGGCCATCAGCGGGATGATGTCGTCGACATGGGGGTAGGGATAGACATAGTGCAGGCGGACCCAGGCATCGAGTTCGCCGAGGGCTTCGCACAGGTCCTGCAGGTGGGTGCGCCACTCGCGGCCACGCCATTGACCGCTGCGGTATTTCAGGTCGGCGCCATAGGCGCTGGTATCCTGGGCGATCACCAGCAGTTCCTTCACGCCGGCGCCGACCAGCCGTTCGGCTTCCAGCATGACCGAGTCGATCCCGCGACTGCGCAGCTTGCCGCGCATCGAGGGGATGATGCAAAAGCTGCACTTGTGATTGCAGCCCTCGGAGATCTTCAGATAGGCGTAGTGCTTTGGCGTGAGTTTGATGCCCTGAGCCGGCACCAGATCCAGAAACGGGTCATGCGGTGGCGGCAGCTGGGTATGCACCGCCTGCATGACCGCCTTGTAGTCCTGCGGTCCGCTGATCGACAGCAGGTCGGGAAAGCGTTCGCGGATCTGCCCCGCACGCGCGCCCAGACATCCGGTGACAATGACCTTGCCATTTTCGTTCAGGGCTTCATCGATGGCCTGCATGGATTCTTCCACCGCGGCGTCAATGAAACCGCAGGTGTTGACCACGACCAGGTCGGCCTGGGCATAGCTGGGCACGACCTGATAGCCCTCGACTCGCAACTGGGTCAGGATGCGCTCGGAGTCAACCAGGGCTTTGGGGCATCCCAGACTGATGAAGCCGATGCTGCCGGCGCTGCCTTCTGCCATGATGGTGTCCACAAAAACCGCCTAGTCTAACCGATGGTGACTTCGCACGGCCGGCTAGCGTTGGCAGTCGGCGCAGTAATAGGAGGCGCGCTGGCCGATCAATCGCCGGCGAATCGGCGCTCCGCAGCGTGGGCAGGGCTGGTCGGCGCGGCCATACGCTCTGAGTGACAGGCTGAAGTAGCCGGGTGAACCATCCGGGCTGACGTAGTCGCGCAGCGTGGTGCCGCCGCTGGCCAGGGCATCCTGCAGGACCTCGCGGATGCAGCGGACCAGTTTCTGATAGCGTGCCAGGCTGATTCTTCCGGCTGGCCGCTGCGGGTGGATGCCGGCCAGAAACAGGGTCTCGGAGGCATAGATATTACCGACCCCGACGACCACTTTCTGGTCCATGATGAAATTCTTTACCGGGCTTTTCATGCCCCGGGAGCGCCGATACAGCCAGTCGCCATCGAAGTCTGCGCCCAGCGGCTCGGGCCCGAGCTGGGCGAGCAGAGGATGCGCTTCCAGCGGATGGGCCTGCCAGAGCACGGCGCCGAAGCGTCGCGGATCCTGCAGGCGCAGCAGCTGGCCGTCGTCCAGCAGCAGATCCACATGGTCATGTTTGCGCAGGGGGGTGCCGGCCGGCGCGACCCGCAGACGGCCCGACATGCCGAGATGAATCAGCACATGCCCTGCCGGCAGTTCGAGCAGCAGGTACTTGGCCCGGCGTTTCACCGCCAGAATCGGTTGCTGCTCGATCAGGCGGGCGAGATTGTCGGGTACCGGCCAGCGCAAGGCGGGCTGGCGGACTTTGGCGCCAATGAAATGCCGGCCTCTGAGCGCCGGTTCGATGCCGCGGCGTGTGGTTTCAACCTCGGGCAGTTCAGGCACTGCGGTTCACTCCCCGGACGCTGGCGTCGACAACAGTTCCGTGCTGGCCGAGCCGGGAAGGCTGTAAAGCAGGTCAAGATCAGGCCGGATCAGTTCCAGGCGCGGGCCGGTCGCGCTGATGAGAAAATCCAGGGTCTGCGCGGCGGTGACGACGGTGACGCGGTGACGCACGGCATCGAAATGCAGGTTCATCGGGCGGGTCACCCAGTCGGCGGCGGCCTGCCGCCAGCGCTGGGCCAGTTGCCAGGCCTGTTCCGGTGTCATCGGCTCCGCCCCGCTGCCGGCCTCGGCTTCCGCCCCGTGGGAAGGCAGGCGAATTTCAAGGATTTCGGCATCTTGCGGCAGCAACTGACGGGAGACCAGATCGGCGTAATTGCCATCCAGCGGCGCCGGATTGAAATCCGGAACCAGGTGGACGGTATCCTGATGCCGCACATAGCGTTGCCGGCTGATGGATTCGATGCCGCCGACCTGCAGTTCGGTCTGGTCCAGGCGGACCCGCCACAGCGGCGGCGCCAGCTTGAGCTTGGCCAGTTCAAAGGCCTCGGCCGGGCGTTGCAGCCGGCTGGGGGCGCTCGCCAGACGCAGGATCTCGCCGACGCTCAGTGCATCGGCCTCGATCTGCACCGGTGTCTCCAGCAACCAGGCCTGGTCCTGTCGTCGCAGGACGATGGCGGCATCGCTGTCCGCGCCCATGTAGAGCTCGATGCGTTGCACCTGCTGCGGATCCAGGGCAGTCAGGGGCTCGGGGCTTGCGGGCGTGGTCGGCTCGACCTCTTGCAGCAGGTACAGGCCGAGCGCTGTGGCGACCAGCGCAAGGATCAACTGGATGCGCGTCATCGTCGGTGCCTGCGCTGATACCAGAGTCCCAGGCCGCCGCCCAACAGGCCGAGTGGCAGGAACAGCACGAAGAACGCGGCGATGATTCGCGTGTGCAAGGGCGAGAGCCGCAGCTGCCGGTCCGGTGCGGAGGGCAATTCCACTTCGATGCCGGCGTCGCGACCGATCAGCCACTGGATCAGCCGGAGGCTGAAGGCCCGGTTGCCGAGCTGGTTCAGGTAGGCATTGGCGGCAAAGTCGGAGTCGGCGATGACCACCACCTTCTGCTGCCGCGCCGGGTCTTCCGGTCGGGGGGCTGGGCGCTGCAGGCTCAGTCCCAGGGTGATCGGGCCGTAGCGCTCCTGTTGCGGGTCGAAAACCAGTTGCTGGCCATCGGGCTCATGTTCCAGCCAGGCCCGCTTGACGCTCTGCAGCAAGGGCTGTACGTGCCAGTTGCCGGTGTTTGGGGAATTGGCAGTCGCCAGCCCACCGCTCAGCGGAAACGCGCTGAGTTCCTTGAATCCACGGGTGACCGGATGGGCGGGATATTCGCTGACCAGCGCCAGCGCCGGGTGGCCGGTGCCCAGCAGTTCATAGTCCTGGTAGATCAAGGTGCCGCGCTGGATCTCGAGGCCCAGTGCCTGGCTCAGTTCGGGGATTGCCGGCAACTCCGGGTCGGTGAGCCACAGCAGACTGGCGCCGGATTCGAGATAGCTCAGCAGTTGGGCCCGCTCGCCGGCGAGCAGGCTCTGGCGGGGCGCGGCGAGAATCACGAGATCCGCGGAGCTGGGCAGCCCGTCGGTGGCCAGCGTCCGGCTCTCGATGTCCAGGCCCTGCTTGCGCAGCAGCGTGGCCAGAGCCTGATAGCCGGCCTGAGCATCGTCCTTGGGGTCTCTCTCGCCATGGCCGATGAGGAAAATGATGCGGGCCGCGCCGGCATGCGCCAGACGTTGCAGCGCGGTGGTGATTTCCGGCTCGGACAGGCTGCTCAGGCGCTCCTGGCGTTCCTGGTATTCGAGCACGATCTCGCCGCTCGCGCGGATGCCGAGCTCGCGGACCAGTTGCGGTTCGCTGGCCGGATCGACGAAGCGCAGGGAGAAGTCCGGCTTCTCGCGCAGGTAGGCGGCGAAGCGGGAGCGGATTTCACGGCGCGCCTCGATGTCGGCGTAAACATAGGCGGTGGCTGCCACCGGTCCATCCAGGCTGTGCAGCAGGGCCTGGCTCGCTGCTTGTAAGCTGTTGCGCTGGCCGCTGGTCAGGTCAATCTCGACATCATGGCGCAGGCTGACGGCGGCGAGCAGGGCCAGGACGATCAGCCACAGGGTGCTGGTCAGCCACAGGGAGAATCTCGCTTTCATGTCTGCTGCTCCGCATGCAGGCGCTGTACGGTGAGGCCCAGGAAGGCGGCAGTGAACAAGAGGTAGTAGCTCAGGTCAGAGGTGTCGAAAACGCCGCGCCGGAACTGATCGAAATGCCCGAGCAGCGAGAGATAGCCGCTGAGCTGGCCGAGCAGCCCCGGCTGCACGCTGAGCAGTTGCAGCAGCCAGAGTCCAAGGAGCAGGCCGAAGCTGCCGATCGCCGCGACGCTGGGCTGGCTCGCCAGGCTGGAGACATACAGGCCGGCCGCGGCGAAGGCCGCCATCTGCAGCGCGAGACCAAGCAGGCTGCTGCCGAGCAGGCCGTAGTCGAGGTCGGTGCCGGGCGCCAGGCTCAGGGGCATCGCGGCGATCATCAGCAGCATGACCAACAGCAGGCTGAGCAGGCCGAGATACTTGCCCAGCACCAGGCTGAACCTGGACAGAGGCGCCGTCTGGTACAGGGCAAGGCTGCCGCTGTGCCGCTCCTCGGCAAAGCTGCGCATGCTCAGCAACGGAATGATCATCAGCATCACGATGCTGGCGAAGCCACAGAGACCGCCGCCGACGAATTCGGCCACACCGGTCAGCGGCGCTGCGGTGCTGGCTTTCATCTGGGAAAATTCGAGCAGCAGCAGCCAGAAGACGAGGCCCAGGATGAACTGCACCGTGGCGAGGCAGATCCAGGCCAGCGGCGAGACGAAATAGCGCCGCAGTTCGTGACGCATGATATTGAGGGCGCCGCTCATGCGGTGACTTCCGAGAACAGATCCTCTAAGGCCGGTCTTTCCTCGTACAGTTCCCGCAATCCCCAGTCCAGCGCCACCGACTGCAGGACCAGAGCCTGGCGTGGATCGTGACCAGGCTCGATCAGCAGCCGAAATCGCGTGCTGTCGACCTGCTCCACCGTGGCCACGCCGCTGAATTCGCGTAGGCGTTCAGGTGGCGGCGGTTTGTGCATCCCCACCAGGAGGCGCAGGCTTGCCTGCGAGTCCTTGCGCAATGCAGTTTCATGAACGATGCGTCCACCGCTCATGATGATGGCGCGATCGCACACGGCCTGCACTTCGGACAGGATATGGCTGGAAAGAATGATGGCGTGTTCCTGTGCCAGTTCACCGATCAGGCGGCGGA
>JBFKDQ010000045.1:0-30456 GCA_041619555.1 Oceanococcus sp.
CTCCCTCTCCGCCATATTGCGAGTCTAAGCCTCTTTGAAAAGAGGCTTTTTATTTTCTTGGTCTGAGGCGGTTCTCCAATTGGTCCTCCAGACGGCCTCGGCCATTCATCTTGGTGCTTGCGTGATTGCAGGCAAGTGAGACCGAATGCCGGCCGCAGTCCTCTGCATGAGGGCGTCGTTCCCTGCGACCAGATGATAAAAGCTATTCCAGTGCATGCCCTTGGATTTGGGGCCTCTGCCGTTGATGATGCCCGGTGATCTTAAGAACCTACACCACGGCGTGGGACACAACCGGATCGGGTCGATTCCATCGCCGGCGAGTTTGCGAAATTCCGCAGCGATTGAGCGGGAATCATCAAGGCTGATTGTCGGGTAGCTTCCCACGTCCATCTTCCGTCGCTTGCCTCTTAAATGGCGTCTTCTTCATCAGTCCCTCTGGCACGAGCAAGATGGGTTTCAAGTCTGCGAGCGCGCGTTATGCCGAAAACGACCGCGAATTTGCGGGACAAGGACCCTGTAGATGCGGTATACGAGAATCTGGCTTCGGATATCGCAACGGTCGCGAGAGAAGTCATCAGCGGTCTCAGGTGTTAAACCTGGGCCGGTCGCAAGCGGCATGCTCGAGTAATACGACTGGCTTCGTAACTCATAAGGCGGCGATGTAGCGGACCGAATCCTCGTCTATGCTAAGGTGACTGCAATGCGGTCATCAGCTTCGTTTCTACCCGCCCGCTTGTCTGTTGATACGCTCAAAAAGTATGAATGCCATAGCGCGGTCTGGCCATGAGATTATCGCTCCGCCCATCGTGATCAGTTTGTGGCTTGCAGGGCATCCCGGCAACAGGGACGTGAGCATCTGGCAGAAAAACAATAGAAGCAATCAATTCAATTGGGCATGATTTGAACTGCACTGAAAGTTTCAGCCTGAATAGGTTCTTGCGCTTGCGCCTGATGGGTGGGTTCTTCCTGGTCTGTCTGGTCGGGCAGTCATCCCTGTTCGCGCAGATGGCTGATGGTTTTGCGCCGTCGTTTCAGTCAGGGCCGATGACTACGCAGGTCCCTTTGAACCTGCCAGGCCAGATCAGGTTGCATGATTTTTCCACCCACAACTACAAGCCCAGCTATGTGGACGTGGATAACGCCCTGGAGGCCTTGAAGGCACTGGGCTACACCGTCATTGATCTGGGGGCGAACAAGAAAGAGGACCCCAATGTCTTCGGCGGTCCATCAAGCTTCATGCCGCCGCAACCGGTATTCACGGCCAAGGATCTGCCGGTGGTGCTGCGCCTTCTTGATGCTTCCAAGACCAGTTTGCAGGACCCCGCACCAAATTCCTCTTTTGGTGGCTATGGCTCAGGTTACTCGGGCGGTGGAAGCAGGGTGTCCACGGTGCCGGATATCGGCGGTGCCTATCTGCACCAGCCCACATCGGGGGCGGCCCTGCAGCGCTTGCTGATCGTCCATGATCCGGAACAGCCAGAAACGCTTGCGCATTTGCTGGATCTGCTGGAGAACAAGATCGACGTGCCGGCACAGCAGATCGTCATTGAGGCGCTGGTGATTGAGGTGGCCAGTGATGGATTGCAGGATCTGGGGCTGAATTTCAATTCCGGCGAGGACAAATTCAACACCAGCTTCGAATCCGATCCCGTGACGGGCGCGCAATTGCCGCTGATCGTCGAATTCGACAAGCTTGCAAGCGGCTTTGCCAGCAGTTTTCGCGCCGCTCTGCGCATGCTGGTTTCCCGTGGTGAGGCGGAAGTCCTTTCGAACCCTTCGGTGCTGGTGCTGGATGGACGGCAGGCGCGCATCCAGATCGGGCAGCAGATTCCGGTGACCTCCAGTACCGCGACCGATGCCTATGTGGCGTCAGCGGTGGAATATTTTCCGGTCGGCATCGTGCTGAATCTGAAACCGAGAGTGAGTCGCGACCGGCAAGCGGTGTCAATGCAGGTCGAGACCATCATCAGTTCGGTCAGCCAGCGTTCCTCCAGTGCGACGGTCGCCACCGAAGTGGTGGTGGCCCCGGTGGTCGACAATCGGCATGTGCAGACCTTTGTCCGCGTGGCGGACAATACGCCCTTCATCATCGGTGGTCTGATTTCCACCCAGAAGCAAAAAAACTTTGAAGGCATTCCGTTGCTCTCGTCGATCCCGTGGCTGGGACGCTTGTTTCGTCGTCAGGTGGATCAGACCTCTCGCAGCGAGATCATTGTGGTCTTGACGCCACACGTCGTGCCGCTGGAAGGACGGACCTTTGCCTACACCACACCAAAAGATTCCCACGTTTTCGAGTCCACCGATCAGGCCCTGTTTCGCGACAGCTACCGGGTCAAGGAGCAGGAGGTTTTCGATCTGGATTTCATTCGCCAGAGTCCGCTATTGGCGAAAATGCAAAATCACGTGAAATCGCTGCCACCGGCAGAAACAGGTGACCCTCATTACGATCTGCTGGAGCATGTTCGATCCGGTGGCATACCGGGGGAGGACGTCCTGGTTCGCAGGATGCTCTGGGAGACCATCCGCAGTTCGGATTACGCGCGTTTGATCGATCCGAACAAGATTGTATTTCTGCGCGAGGATGAAAGTCAGCCCGAAGGCTATCGACTGGCATTTCTGGCGCCCCTGCTTGAAGGTCTGAGAACGGGCGAAGTCTTGAATCTGCATTTGAGTGCGGCGGACAGAACGGATTTTGAATTGCCGAAAATGAAAGTGCTGATGCAGAGGGTGGATCTGGCCGACTACAAAAGCCGGGTGCTTGAAGCCAATCGCATCGGGTCAGAAGGCCAGCAGCACAGCATCCTGCTCAGCAACTTTGGCGCGGGCGCCATCACGCCGATGCAGTGGCTGCGTGGCGCGATCGTTCTGAAGCGGGTGCTCGAACTCAATGGCTCCCTGCCGATGAATATCAGCAGTTTCTATCCCGGCAGGGAACTGGTCTACCCCTCCAAGGAAGAGTTGCAGAACAGTTTTCATCTGATCGATTCCGACATCGTGCGTTACTGGTTCGAGTTGCAGCACTACTACATGGCTTTTGAAGCGCAGTTCAATCGTGCGAACGCACAGCTGGCCGCGTTGGCGGCGACGGCGCGCAAGCCGCAAGGCGGCAGCACCGGACCGCGCGGACATCCGGGACGGCCATGAACGAGGAATATAATCATCTGATCCACTTCGCGTTCTTGCTGCTTGGCCTGTCGTATGTTCTGCGCGATATTCTCAGGCTCAGGCTGGTTGCGATGACCGCCTCCGTGCTGATGATCCTGTTCAATCTGGTCGCTTATGACCGTCCAATCTGGGTGATCATCTGGTGGAATCTGGCTTTTATCGGCATCAACACGACCCATGTTCTGATGATCCTGCGTGAACGCAGTCGCTTTCGTTTGTCGGTGATGGAAAGAGCGATCCGCGACGCCGCCTTTCCCGGTCTGGAGCCGCATGAGTTTCTGAAAATGATCGCGCTGGCGGAAATCGGTTCAGTTGAAGAAGGCGAGTTTCTGGTCAGGCAAGATGAGACGCCTGCAGATCTCGTGCTCTTATTTCGTGGGCATGCGAATGTTCTGCGTGACGGCAAGCTGATTGCCAGCGTCGGTGATGCCACATTTCTTGGTGAAATGGCCTATCTGACCGGTGAGGTGGCCAGTGCCAGCGTGGTCAGCAGCGCGCCAGGTGTGGTGGTGCGCTGGCCGGTTGCACCCCTGCGAAAACTGGCGCGAAAAGCGCCCGCGGTGGAGCGCAGCCTGCAATCCTCGCTGACGCGGGACGTCATCGACAAGCTCCGAAAGCCGCAGGTGCGGCAGGCTGAAGGGGCAGCGCGATTGCAGACCCTGGAGAACGCGAGTTCTTGATCCAGTGGTGTCCCGTATTCTGGCACGGTGCGCTGTCGATGCAGCGAGCCGAGGTGCATCTTCTCTAAATGCTTGATTGGATGCACTGCAGTGTCGTGTTTCGGCCTCGATCTCAGCTCGATCATGCCTTGGCGGAGGTCGGGTCGCGCGCCTCAGGGTAAAGCTCCAAGGCCAGCGCCACGCGGTCGCTGGCGCTTTCGGGCAGGCTGGTCATTGCGGCGATCTTTTCCAGCATGGGCCGCAGGCCGCGGCCATTGGCCATCTGGATCGCCAGGCCCGGCCGGGCATTGAGTTCCAGGACCAGGGGGCCCTTGTCCCGATCCAGTACGATGTCCACGCCGAGGTAGCCGAGCCGGGCGAGGTCGTAGCATTGCGCAGCCAGCCGCAGAACCTTGTCCCATTGGGGAACGACGAAGCCGGCGAGCGCCTGCAGTGTATCCGGGTGGTGGCTGACCGGCGCGCTGTTCATGACGCCCTGCAGGGTGTGGCCGTCCAGCAGGTTGATGCCGACTCCGACCGCACCCTGGTGCAGATTGGCCTTGCCGTCGGATGCGCGCGTTGGCAGTCGCAGCATCGCGGCGACGGGAATGCCTCGAAACACCACGGTGCGGATATCGGGCACGCCCTGAAAGCTGACCGCGGCGAAGACCGGATCGAATTCCACGCAATACTCGATCATCGCCTGATCGGGCAGGCCGCCGAGGCTGAACGCGCCGGAGAGGATATTCGACATGTGGTGGGCCAGGTCGGCGAAATTCATGCGGGCGCCGCTGCTGCGCAGAAAGTCTTCCCCAAGCCGGCCTTTGATGACGATGATGCCGTCGCCGCCGGCACCCTTGGCGGGTTTGACCACGAAGCTTTCGTGCGCTGCGAGTTTTGCGGCCAGGCCATCATGAATGTCATGTTCGATGGCGATGCGGTGGTACAGCTCCGGCACCGCGATGCCGGCCTCAATCGCGAGTTGCTTGGTGCGGAGTTTGTCGTCCACCAGCGGATACAGGCGGCGTGGATTGTAATGGGCGATATAGCGGCCGTTGCGCTCGTTCATGCCGATGATTCCGGCTTCGCGCAGGGTTTGCCATGGCCATTTCATGAGGATTTCATCCACACCGAGCGGAAGCGCCAGAGCTCGGACAGCCGGTAGCCGGTATACCGGCCCAGCAACAGGGTCGCGGCCAGCACAATCAGCAGCAGTTCCGGGAACATGCCCAGCAGATACTGCAGCGGTGCGGCGTTCATCACCAGGAAGGCGATGCTTGCGACACACAGGCTGCCGAGGCCCTGCAGAATCGCTTCATGTGCCCCATGCTCTTCCCAGACGATGGACATGCGTTCGATGGTCATGGCCAGAATCACCATCGGGAACAGCGCCACCGACAGGCCATGATCAAAGCCCAGGCGGTAGCTGGCGATACTCACGATCAGCATCAGCAAAATCACGATGATCAGCACCGCCGCCAGCCGTGGCACCAGGAGCAGCTTCAGGTGCTCCAGCACGAAGCGACAGGCCAGGCCTAGAGTCACCAGCAGGGTGAACAGGGCCACCCCCCAGATCAATTCGGTTTCGCGGAAGGACAGCGCAATCAGGATGGGCATGAAGGTGCCGAAGGTCTTGATGCCGATCAGATTGCGCAGCAGCACCACCAGAAAAGCACCCAGCGGCACCATCAGCAGGATGTTGTAGACATTCTGCACATGCAGAGGCAGGCCCAGCAGGGAAAAATTGACCAGCGTGGACGGCGATTGTCGCGCCAGCTTCAGGGTGTCCCGCAGGCCACGGCGAATGGAGAAGCGCAGTTCCGGGATTTCCCCGCCTTCGATGCTCAGTACCGGCTGAGTGCCGGCTTTCCACAGCAAGAAGTTGTCCGGGTAGCCCTGTTCGCCGGTATTGGGATTGAAAGGCAGCCAGCGTTTCTCGTTGTGGACCTCCAGCCAGGGAATCAGTTGCGCATCCAGGGCGCCGTGCTTGAGTTCCAGGCCGAAGACCACGCGTGCCGGAATGCGTGCGCCGGCCAGCACATGGACCAGTTGCTGCACCCACTGAGTCTGGGTTTCGGTTTCATTGCGCAGCAGGGTGACGGCCGGATTGCTCTGCTCGGCATTGAGCTTGTGGACCAGCTGGCGCGTGAAGGAGGCGATGTCGGCGGAATGCTCGCGGACATCGCCAAGCAGGGTTTCGATGGCAGCGCGATAGAGCTCGGGGTAATCCGGTTTCGGCGGGAAGCCGGGAAACGCACCGGGCCGGCTGCTGACAGGATCCAGAGGATTCAGATGAAGCCGGTAATACAGCGCCTGGGCGCCCTGGCTGCGACGGATTGACCACAGGGCGTGGCGCTGGCCGTGCTGCTCTTGCAGCAACAGGCCAAAGTCCCTGGAGACGAAATCCTCGCCGAGGATCTCGAAGCCGGGGCTGGTCGCGGGGATTTCCAGTTGTGCCTTGACCTTGCCGTAGCTCTTGAAGCTCGCCCGTGCCTCGACGATCCAGACCGGGCTGCGTTCGCCCGGGACCAGCGGGATCTTCAGGGTCTGCCACTTGTACAGCGCCAGGCCACCGCCGATCAGGCAGAGCAGCACGGCCAGCAGGCCGACACGGGGAGTATTCATGGCAGTGGCTCGGCAGGGCAGTTCGGTTCGGTGATGAAAGTGGCCGCCGGGTCGATCAGGGTGGCGTCGGCCAGAAAGCGTCGCCCCAGCAGCACCGGGTAGACGAATTTGCTGCGGTCGACCAGGCTGAACTGGTCCTCATGCCAGCGTCCGGCAAAGCAGAAACCCAGCATCACCACCGCGCGGCGGTCATTCTCGCCGGCGTGTTCCTTGATCTGAATCTTGCGAATCAGCGGACGTTCCAGGGGCTGGGCTCTGGGTTCGTGGCGTGCGTTTTCATATTTCAGGGTGAAGCGCACCCAGTCTTCATTGTCGCGTCGAAAGATTGCGATATCCACTGCATTGATCGAGGAGGTCGTGGCGCCGGTGTCGAGCTTGGCTTTGACGGTGTCGCCGCTGGCGGCCAGCCGCACTTTTTCGACCCAGCCAGCGATGACGCGATTGTCTGCCGGTGCCGGTTTGGCGCCGGCCGCGCAGGCCATGGTCAACAGGCTGATGGCCAGGCAAACGGGCAGGGCTGCCATGGCGGTATGCGTGATCCGTCGAATCATCCTGTCCTCAGGTCTTCGGGCTGCAATGGGACTCTGCTGGCAAGATACGGGTTACAATCACCTACGACAAGCTGCTCATTTATAAGGTGAATTTGTAATGTTCCGTGGATTGGCCTGGATCGGCGCCGGATTGTGCAGCCTCGGTGCACTGGCCCAGCCTGCAGCGCAGCCGGCTGCTGCCACGCCGCAGCCAACTATTCATCCGCCACCCGCACAAGCCGAGCAGATGCCAGACGAGGAGACGGCGCCGTCGGCGCCAAGGCGCAAGTCCGGTGTGCCGCCGGATTCCGTGCTCAAGCTGCTCGGCGCCGAAGTGCCGCCAGGCAGCAGTCGAAGACTCACCTGGAAGGCCAGTTACGGTTTTGGTGAACTGGACGCTCCTGCGCCGGTTCAGGTGGCCAACGGCGTGAATGCCGGGCCACATCTGTGCATCACCGCGGCGGTCCATGGGGATGAACTCAACGGCATCGAGATCGTGCGTCGGGTGATGCAGAGGCTCGACACGCAGAAACTGTCTGGCGCGGTGATCGGAGTGCCGATCGTCAACATTCCCGGTTTTCAACGTGGTTCCCGCTACCTGCCGGACCGGCGCGATCTGAATCGTTTTTTTCCGGGCGATCCACAGGGTTCCCTGGCTTCGCGAATCGCGCATGATTTTTTCCACAGCATCATCGCGCGCTGCGATTACCTCGTCGATCTGCACACCGGATCTTTCGCTCGATCGAATCTGCCCCAGCTGCGGGCGGACCTGCGCAACCCGCCGGTGTTGGAAATGACCAAGGGATTCGGGGCGATTGCCGTGCTGCACACGCCAGGCGCCAAGGGTACGCTGCGGCGGGCGGCCGCCGAGGCTGGCATTCCCAGCGTCACGCTGGAGGCCGGCGAGCCGGATCGCCTGCAGACCCTGGAGGTGGAGCAGGGCGTCAAAGGCATCGAATCGCTGATGTCCCACCTGGGCATGCGGCCAAAGACCTTTCTCTGGCGCAGCGCGCAGCCGGTGTTTTACGAATCGCACTGGGTGCGCGCGGATCGGGGCGGCATCCTGTTTTCGGAGCAGCGGCTGGGTAATCAGGTCCGGGTCGGCGATGTGCTGGGTACGGTCACCGACCCCCTGAGCAATGTGCGCACCGATCTGATTGCGCCGCACAATGGCAAGTTGCTCGGCAAGGCCCTGAACCAGTTCGTGATGCCGGGCTTCGCGGCCTTCCGGCTGGGCATCGAAACGAGCCAGGAACAGCTTGCCCAGGAGGCGCAGCCTGGAACTGCGCCTGCCGCCGCTGCGGATCCGGCGCTGGAAGAAAAAGAGAAGAACTAGAAGAAAATGCCCCCTGGCGGAGCGAAGCATGAGAAAATGCGGATCTCATGCGAGTGGAACGCAAGGGACAGCCGGGCGGAGTCTCTGGCGCCCGTCCGATACGGTCTGGTGCGCCTTCTGCAGGCCAGCCATTTCAGGCCATAAACCGATGTCGTGCGGGCCCATGGCCCCTCGCCGTCCAAGTTCAGCCATTGCGATGCGAGCCCGGGCCGGCTTTTCCGCAGGCCGGCAGGAAGCGCCGTGGACCTTGAGTTGAATGTTCGGCGGCAGCGTTCGGATGCCGGCATCCGAGGATGCCTTGAGGCCGGCCCGCGGAGTGTCAGCGCGGTTCATCCCGCTTGCGTAACCAACTTGCACCTCGGTGCATCGTCAAGGATTTTCTAGTGTTAGCTGCAAACAATATTACCCAGCAATTCGGCGTCAAACCGCTGTTCGAAAACATCTCGCAGAAGTTTGGCGGTGGCAATCGCTACGGCCTGATCGGCGCCAATGGCTGTGGCAAATCCACCCTGATGAAGATTCTCGGCGGTGACCTGGAACCCAGTGCCGGCAATGTCAGCCTGGATGCCAATGCGCGCTTGGGCAAGCTGCGGCAGGATCAGTTCGGTTTCGAAAACTTCAACGTCATCGATACCGTGATCATGGGGCATGTGGAACTCTGGAAGGTGAAGGAAGAGCGCGACCGGATCTACGCCTTGCCGGAGATGAGCGAAGAAGATGGCATGAAGGTGGGGGAACTGGAAGCCGAATACGCCGAGATGGATGGTTACAGCGCCGAAAGCCGCGCCGGCGAGCTGCTGATGGGGGTGGGCATTCCGGTTGAACAGCATTATGGCTTGATGAGCGAGATCGCGCCGGGCTGGAAACTGCGCGTGTTGCTGGCGCAGGCCCTGTTTTCCGACCCGGACATCCTGTTGCTGGACGAGCCGACCAACAACCTGGACATCCACACGATTCAATGGCTGGAAGAAACCCTGAATCAGCGTGAATCGACGATGATCATCATCTCGCATGATCGCCACTTTCTGAACAGCGTCTGCACCCATATGGCCGATCTGGACTATGGCGAGCTTCGCGTTTACCCAGGCAATTATGACCAGTACATGCTGGCCTCGACCCAGGCACGCGCCCAGCTGATGGCGGACAATGCCAAGAAGAAGGCGCAGATCGGTGAACTGCAGGCCTTTGTCGCGCGCTTTTCGGCCAATGCGTCCAAGGCCAAGCAGGCCACGTCGCGGGCCAAGCAGATCGACAAGATTCAGCTGGCCGAGGTCAAGGTCTCCAGTCGCAGCAATCCCTATATCCGTTTCGAGCAGGACAAGAAGCTGTTTCGCAATGCGCTGGTGGTCGATGGCGTGAGCAAGCGCTTCGATGATGAGGAGATTTTCAAGAATCTCTCGTTCATCGCCGAGGTGGGTGAGCGCATCGCGGTAATCGGCGAGAACGGTATCGGCAAATCCACCTTGCTGCGTCTGCTGATGGGGGATGTGGGTTACGAGCCGGATGCGGGTGAGTTTCACTGGTCGGAAAACGCGACCATCGGTTATTACGCCCAGGACCATGCGCATGAATTCGAGCTCGATATGAGCCTGTTCGAGTGGATGAGTCAGTGGCGCCAGCCGGGTGACGATGAGCAGGCTGTCCGGGCGGTGCTGGGACGCTTGCTGTTTTCCTCAGACGAGGTCAACAAATCCATCAAGGTGCTGTCCGGTGGCGAGCAGGGGCGGATGCTGTTCGGTAAGTGCATCATGCAGCGGCCCAATATTCTGGTGATGGACGAGCCCACCAACCATATGGACATGGAGTCCATCGAATCCCTGAACATGGCACTGGAGCAGTATGAAGGCACCCTGATCTTTGTCAGCCATGACCGTGAATTCGTCTCCAGTCTTGCGACCCGGATCATTGAATTGAAGTCCGACGGTTACGTGGATTTCAACGGCGACTACGAAACCTATCTGGCCTCGCAGGCCTGAGGCGCGATCGGCTGCTGGTTCGCCGCCCGGGGCCGCGACAGATGCGCTGATGCGCGCTGGCCAGGCCCTGGAGAGCCGGGCCCGTCAGTCTCAGCGCCGGGTGCGGTAAACCGGCAACTGGATCGACCAGCGAATCGCCGCCAGCCGCAGGGCAAAGATGCTGCTGCCCGCGACCAGGGCGGGTACGCCGGGCGTCAGATTCATGGTGTCCAGGGCAAGAAACAGCAGGGAGCCGGCCCAGGCGGCGGTGGCATACAGGGTGCCCTGAAAAATCAGGGGTTCCTCATTGCACAGCACGTCGCGCAGGATGCCGCCCATCACGCCGGTGACCACGCCCATGAAGGAGGCGACCAGCCAGGGAGCGTCCAGGCTGAGCGCGGCGCGCGTGCCGGTGATGGTGAACAGGGCCAGGCCCAGGGCATCGGGCAGCAGGAACAGGCGGGCTGGCAGGCTGAGAATACGGGCAAGGAAAAAGGTGGCGAGGGCGGAGGCACAGGCCATCAGCAGATAGGTCTGATCACGCACCCAGAAGACCGTGCGGTCGAGCAGCAGATCGCGCAGCGAGCCACCGCCCAGGGCCGCGGTCATGGCGATCAGTACCATGCCGAACAGGTCGTAGCGTTTCTTGCCGGCTTCGAGCACCGCAGCGGAAGCGCTGGCGGCAACCGCGGCCTGGCCGAGCCAGTACATCAGCAAACTGAGGGAGGGCAGAGTCACAATGGCATTCCCGGCGCTGAGGCCGTCATCAGGGAGAAGGGTCAGCGCGATCGGGGGCTGATCCGGGTATTGTGCGTGATGCGCTCGCTGGGGTGAAGAACAACGCGCTCGGATGCTTCCAGGCCGGCGAGCACTTCAGCAACGCGACCGTTATTCTGGCCGATTTCGATGTGCTGGAGGGCCGCGCGCCCTTGCCGATCGACAAACACCGCCCAGTGAGTGTCCTGGCGAAACAGGGCGCCGGTGGGAACCTGCAGGACTTCTTCGGCCTGCCAGACGGCGATTTTCGCGTCGATGCGAAAGCCGTGGCCCAGGCCTTGCCAGCGGCTCGGCGGTTCAAGCAGGTCGATGATCACATTGACACGTTGTTCCTCGATTCCGAGCGCGGAGACCCGGGTGTAGCCCGCCGGTTCGATCTGCTGCACGCGGCCGCGCAGCGGATAGGCGCCGCCCCAGTCCTCGATGCGGACCTCGGCGCCAATGCGGACCTGCACGGCGTCCCGCGACAATAGATCGACGATGATTTCGAGGGCGCCCGGGTCGCCGATGTCGACGAGCGCCTGGCCGACGGCCACCGGCCCTGCGCTTTGCCTGTGCAGTTGCAGGATCCGGCCGTTGACCGGCGCTCTGATGTCCACCACGCCTTGCGCCGAACTGGCGCCGTGCAGCGGTTGCAGGCTGGCTTGGGCCGCCAGAAGTTCCGCTTCGCGCAGTGCCACCGCCGCTTCACGAGCCTGCAACTGGCTGTGGGCGGAACGGGCGGCCAGTTCCGCCTGGTCAAGCGCGTTGCCCGAAATCGAATCCTGGATGGCGAGTTGTTGCACGCGTTGCAGGTTCTTGCGTGCATAGCTGTCCTCGCCGCGGGCGCGGTCGGTGTCGGCCCTGGCTGCCTGGAGGGCGGATTCGGCGGCACGGATGCCAGCCTGCGCCTGCTCCCGCGCGCGTTGGTCCAGCAGGCCGGGGCTGGTAGGCAGAAGCTGTGCGATCAGGGTCTGACCGGCGATGACCGGGTCGCCGACCTTTGCCGTGATGCGTTGCAAATGCCCGCTGACCGGCGCCGGCAGACGGTAAATTTCCCTGATCCGGGTCTGCCCGTCTTCCTCGATCATGACCTGCATCGGACCGCGGCGGATTTCTATGAGTTCGACTTCGACCGCTTGCGGGCGCAGGGCGAGGAGCAAGAACACCAGCAGGCCCAGCGCCAAGCTGGCGATCACGAGCAATTTGATACGGCGTGCAGACATGCGTTATTCCCTGGTCTTGAGGACCCCAATCAGATCAAGCCGATCGATACGCCGGCGCACCACGGCCGCCGAAAGCGTTGCGGCAACGATGATGACGAGGGCGGCATAGGCATAGGTCGATGGGTGGATGATCAGCGGGATGCGAAACAGATCGGTGTCGAAAGAGTGCACCAGGAAGGCGGCCAGGGCGTAGCCCAGCAGCGCCCCCAAGGGTAGCGACAACAGGCAGAGCAGGGCCAATTCGCCGAGCAGGATGTAGGAGACTTCGCCGCGACTCAGGCCAAGCACGCGCAGGCTGGCCAGTTCCCGGCCGCGTTCCGACAGGGCGACCCGGGCGCTGTTGTACACCACGCCGATCGCGATCAGCGCGGCAAACAGGGTATTGAAGAAGGTGAAAGTGCCGAGGCTTTCCTGCAGGGTGTCATAGAAGGCTTTCTGTGCCGCCTGCTGCAGGGAAATTCCGGCCACGCCGGGCATCGCCTTGATCTGCTGGTAGACCTCGTCGCTGCGTGCCGGATCCAGGAGCAGACGGATGCCGGAGATCAGATGGTCCTCCCTGAGGCTGCGGTTCAGGGCGCCCATCTCCATGTAGGCGCCGGTGCCCAGGAAGCTCTCGACGATGCCTGCGACCGGCAGTCGCAGTTGCGGGCGATGGCCCTCGGTGACCTCGATCTCCAGCAGATCGCCGGGCTCGATCATCAGCAGTTCGGCGAGTTTGCGCGACAGGATCAAGCCCTGATGTGGCAGTTCGACGCGTCTCAAGTCGGCATCGACGAGACGGCTCAGATCGGCCTGCGCGGGCAGGCCAATCAAGGTCTCGCGCCGGTGCCGATGGCGATGGCGCAGGACCACGGGCACGGCACGGTACGGTTCGGCGAGCAGCACGCCTGGCAGTTGCTGCATCGCGCGCGCGGCTTCGCCTTGCCTTGGTTCGACCAGGACCACGCTGGCGTCCTGTGGTTCGATGATGTTGAAGCTGGCATCGATCATGTAATCCATCGCGTCCAGAGAAAAGCTGGAGCCGATCAGCAGGCCCATGGCCATGGCCATGCCGGCGCAGGTCAGGCCGGCGCGGACAGGCCAGCGCAGCAGGTGGCGCAGGATCATCCGGCTGGGCTGATCCAGATTGCGCAGCAGGCTTTGCAAATGGCGGGCGCCGCGACTGTAGTCCGGTGGCAGGGGCGGGGCCATGGCCACGGCCGGACTCAGTCGCAGGACCTGGTTGAGGCTCAGGCCGCAGCCCAGCAAGGCGGCCAGCATGCTGATGCCAGCCGCCACGCCATAAACGTCCAGCGGCGCGGCAAAGCGCAGATAGGGAAATTTGAAATAGTCCTGATACAGGCTGGCCAGGCCCTGGCCCAACTGCTGCCCGAGCACGCTGCCCAGCACGATGCCGGCCAGGGTGATCAGGCCTGCCAGCTGCAGATAATGGCCGGCAACGGCGAAATGGCTGTAACCGAAAGCCTTGATCAGGCCAATCTGTTCTCGTTCGGTTTCAATCAGACGGGTCAATACCACATGCAGCAAAAAACCGGCGACCAGAAGGAAAATCGGTGGCAGCAGGTAGCCCATCACGTCCAACTGCTCTATTTCATTGCTGAGGAAGCGATCGGAGAGCTGCTCCGAGCGTGTATAGGCGCCCGTTGCGCCATAAGGTCTGAGCCATTGATCCAGCCGACTGATGAGTTCGGCAGAAGAGCGGTCCGGGTCGGTGAGAAGCAGGAGCTCATTGAAGGCTTCATCCAGATCAAAGGCTTCGGCCAGGCTGGTGTCATCCATCCATCCGACGCCGAAACGGCGACTGTCCGGGACGATTTCGCCGGGCGATATGGCATAGACGAACTCGGGTGACAGGGCCAGGCCGACGATGTCCAGACGACGCTGCTTGCCGTTCAGTATGGCCTGTATGCGGTCGCCGGGCGCAAGGCCGTGGGCCAGGGCGAAAGACTCCAGCAGGACGATTTCGTTGCTGGCGCGCTCGCGGGTCAGGCGACCCTGGCTCAGGGCGATGGCATTGATGGCCGGTTGGGCGCCGGCCGGCAGCGACAGCAATTGCGCGCTGATCGGGGCCACCACGCCCTCGACGTCCATCAGGACCCCGACCCGGATCCGCGCGTCGGCCTGGCGCACGCCGGCCAGATCCAGCGCCGCCGCGCGCAGCCGGCGTGGGGCGCGCTTGACCGGTGCATAGATCTGCGCAAATCGATGCTGGGCGTAGTAGTCGCTGCGGGTCTGGTTCAGGGACAGCAGCATGCCTTTGGACATCACATACATGCCGACGCTGGCGGCGATGACCAGGGTGATGGCCAGCGCCTGGCCCTTGATGTGCCACAGATCGCGCAGCAGCTTGCGCTGCAGGGTGGGAAGCCAGGCGGGCAATGGCACGCGCCTACCAGCTCATCTGGCCGGGATGCAGACGCTCTGCATTGACCGTGATGTCGACGATGCGGCCGTCGGCCATCCGGATCACGCGATCGGCCATGGCGGCAATGCCGGCATTGTGGGTGATCAGCAGGGTGGTGGTGCCCAGTTCGCGATTGACCTTGTCGATGGCTTCCAGCACGAGAATGCCGGTCTGGCTGTCCAGCGCGCCGGTTGGTTCATCACACAGCAGGACTTGCGGCTGTTTGGCGATGGCCCGGGCGATGGCCACGCGTTGCTGTTCGCCACCCGAGAGCTGGGCCGGGAAATGATCCAGTCGGGCGCTCAGCCCAACCAGCGCCAGGGCGGCTTCGGGCGGCATCGGGTCGCGGGCAATTTCGGTCACCAGGCTGACATTTTCCCGCGCGGTGAGGCTGGGGATCAGATTGTAGAACTGGAACACGAAACCCACATGCTCGCGACGGTAACGGGTCAGGTGTCGATCATCGAACTGATTGAGTTCCTGACTGCCGTAAAACACCTGTCCGCTGCTGGGCGCATCGAGGCCTCCGAGGATGTTCAGCAAGGTGGATTTGCCGCTGCCGGAGGGGCCGAGCAGTACCAGCAATTCGCCGGCGGGCACTTCGAGATCCACCTGATTCAGCGCATGGATGGTGGACGCCCCCTGGCCGTAGGTCTTGCACAGGCTGCGGGTGGAAAATGCGGATGAGGTCGCTGAGCTGGACGCCATGGTGTCAGTCTAGCTGCTGGCACCGGCTGGCGGTGGACCCGGAGCCGGATTCCTGCCGAATGTGGAGGGCTTGCCAGTGGAGGGCTCGCGCCATCGGCGCCGCCCTGCATGCGGCCACGAACTCGCCAGCCTGGATTGAATTGGCGCGCCTCCCTAGAAGCGGTAGTCGGCAGCCACGGCCACGGCGTGACGGGCGCTGTTGGCCGCATCCTGGCCGGGCCCCAGCACGCCCGGCAGGCTGTCCACCGCAAGGCCGTGCTGCTGCCAGTCCTCATCGTTGAAGCGCTCGAAGCGGTAGTACAGATTCAGATCCAGATTCGGTCGCCAGTGATGGCGGGCGTTGAGAGCGAGGGCGTGGAGTCGGGTCCTGAGCAGGGGGAAGTCGCTCGGACCCTGCCGCTGTGCCAGGCGAATGGCGCCCCGACCATGGCTGTACTGGTAGTTCAGCTGCAGATCGGTGCGTGGCAGCAGGCCGGCGCGCTCTACCGAGAGCCCGGCGGCCTGGATCAGGTCGCGACTGTCAGCGCGCCAGTCGGCTTCGGCGAAAGTCGAACTGCCGGCCTGTTCGAAACGGACCTCGTCCAGGCTGCCGAACAAACGCAGGGCGTAGCCGCCCCATTGCGTCGCCCAGTCGGTATTCAGATGGGCCTGGCTGGCGGCACGCAGGCCCAGGCTCGAGGCCTGGAAATCCTCGCTGATGTATTCGGCCTGGATGCCCAGGTGGCTGCCGGGGGCCAGCGCGATGGGCAGTTGCAGGCGCATCACGGAATGCAGGCGTTCGCGGTCCGCCAGATTGAAAGCGCGCTGATAGGCATTCTGGGGAGGCTGATCCGGGCCAAGCGGCTCGAATGCCGAGCCGCGCCGGCGCGCCGCAGAGACTTCCGTGCTGAAGCTGGCGCCGGTGCGGGGCCGCAGGCTCAGGCGGCTCCAGAGTTTGTATTCATTGCTGCGGCGTCGGGCCTGATCTTCGCGTCTTCGCAGCTTCTGCGTGAGGCCAAGTTGCAGCCGGGCCTGGGCATGCAGACGCTGGTCCATTTCCAGCTTCAGCTGTTGATCCCGGTGGCTTGGGTTCGTGTTTGTGCGCTGGGCCGTGGCCTGGCTCTCGGCCAGGACCGGGGTAAAGACCTGGCGCGGGGTGCTGTTGTCGTGGGCATGCAGCCGGTATTGCAGCTTGAGCCGCACGGCGCGCCGGGGACGATAATTCAGGCGCAGGAACGCACTGTGGGTATCGACCTGCGCCGCCGCGCTGGTGCGTGGCAAGGCGCTGGCAAGCGTCGGGTTCAGGGCCACCGGCAACAGGCTTTCATCCTGGCTCATCCGTCCCAGTCCCAGCATGGCGCTGGCCTGCCATTTCGGCATGCCGAAGAATTGCCCGGTCAGTTGCAACTGGTGCGACTGGTTGCCGGGCGGCAGAGCCAGCTGCCCCTGTGCCGCATCGGGCGTCAGCGGGCTGAAAGGATGGTCCCAGCGCAGGGCGTCGAACTGATTGGCGTAGCGGGCGCCGGTGTAACTCAGGCTGGTCGCCCAGTGCTCGCCCAGCCATTGGCCCTGCAGCCTGAGCTGCTCGCTTCGATCGTCGATGGGGGCCGGCAGATAGCTGCTCTGGGTCAGAAAAGCGCCGGTGAGAAAGCGGCTGCCGCGCCGGGTCTCGTGATCCAGATCCAGGGCGAATGCCCAGCGCGGGGCGGGGGTCCAGGCGGCGTCCAACTGCAGGCGTCTGCGTTCGTGGCCGGCCTGGTAGGGCTTGAGCAGCGCGGGCAGGGCGCTCATGTCCTGGGTGCGGCCTGCGCTGACCCAGCTGGCGGGTAGCTGCAAGCTGGCGCTGCCCATGCCCTGATACGGCGAGTGCCCCGAATTCCGGCTGCGGTAATTCAGTTCCCGGTAGTTCAGGGCGAGCCGGTAATGACCCTGGCGGCCCCCGTCGAGCTGAAGCCGCGGCTCGTCCAGGCCAAGGCCGTGCACCTCCGCGTGCAGGCTGAAGCCCAGCGGGTCACGGTGTCGCAGTTGGCCGCCCAGCCAGATCTGTTGCGCCTGATCCAGGCCATCAAGTTCGGCGCCGGCGAAACGCAGATCCTGGTCAAAGCCCGCGGCCAGACCGGTGTGCAGGCTGAGCTGTTGTTGGATGCCGGCTTCCGGGCAGTACCGACAAGTCCAGTTTTCGAGATCAGGAGGCTCTGTCACCACACCGTGCTGTGCGGTCGCGGGTGAGCTGATCAAGATGTTGGCGAGGATTGATGCCGGTAGCCAGAGCCGCTTGGTCGTATTCCAGGCGGGCAAGAGCGAGTTCCGGATCGCTTGCCCAGGAGTGCGGCCCTGCGGTGCCGGAGGCTTGGTGCGGGACGGAGCGGCCAGTTGATGCGATGCGGGGCTCATGGCATCACCTGAGCAGGGCGGCGCCGGAGGGATGATTGCTGCCATGCACCTGCACGTGACAGTTGTTGCAGCTGCGCAAGGATAGCATCGCGCTCGGTCCGCTCTCGGGGCTCATTGCGAGACTGGGGTGGCCGGCCTGGCTATGACATTGCTGGCAAAGCCAGGGCGGGCGCTGCTTCAGCAGGGCCGGGTGATTGGCGCCGTGAGCCTGGTGACACAGGCCGCAGTCCTCGCTGACCGGGGCGTGCTCCCACAGGAACGGCCCCCGCTTTTCCGCATGGCAGCCGAAACAGCCGTCATTCGGGCTCATGCCGGACAACAGATGGTCCTGCACCGTGCCGTGGGCGGCATGACAGTCGCCGCAGCGCAGCTCGCCGTTGTGCAGCGGGTGGGCGGAAGCCTGCAGGCTCTGGGCCAGTTCACGCGTATGGCACTGGCTGCAGACCGCATTCTGCTGCAGCGGAGAAAGGATGGGGTCATGCGGCTGGTGGACGCGGTGACAGCTGGCGCAGCTTAAATCGGCGGCCTCGTGTTCGCTGCCGGTCCAATGCTTGCGGCTGCCGGCCTGATGGCAGTTCAGACAGGCCTGATTCTGCTCGGTGGTGCCGGCCGTGGAATGCGGACCGAAATAGGGCGGCGGCGGGCGAGTTTCGCCGGCCGCCACGCGTCCGGCATGGTCCGCTGCCGGACCATGGCAGGCTTCACATTGCAGGCCATTGAACGGGCTGCGTGGATCGGCCCGCTGGCCGTGCGGGGTTTCGAAGATGGTGAGCACCGGAAATTCGCTGTCTTCGTCATGACACTTCAGGCAGGTGTCCGCACCCCGGCGCGAATAGCTTGGCGGCGCGCTGTCTTCATCACCGCTCACCGGCGCGGCGACCGGCGCTTCGGCCAGCGCGATCTGGTTCAGGCCCAGGATGAGCAGGGCCGACCCGACCAGGCTGACCGCGCGCCGCGGCAGCCGGCAGATGCTCATGGCAGGCCGTGGCTGATGGCGATATCCGCGCTGCGGCCGGGGCCGTGGCAGAGGGCGCAGGTTTCGGTGAAACTGCCGTTGTCGACCATGCTCTGCGGCGTGCTGAATGCGGCGCCATTGTGTTCCATGTGGGCGCGGGCCAGCTGGCCGTCGTGGCAGGACGAGCAAACGGCCGCCGTCGGCGTGATGTTCAGGTCATCATCCGGATTGGACTGGCTGGCGCCGGTATCCACGGTGGTGGCGAGCACTTCGGGGCGCAGGGGCAGAGCATAGGTGTTGGCGCTGTGACAGGCGGTGCAGTCACTGAGCTCGCCCGGGTAGCTCACGTGGCTGTAATCGTTCGCCGTGCCGCCGAAGCCGTAGGCCACGTAGGGCGTCTCACGCTGATGCGCCGCATGGATGGCGTGAATCATGTACTTGAAATCAATGCTTTGTTCGACCTTGCCATCGAGGCTGGTGGCCGGGTCAGCCGGCCGCCGGCGGATGTCGGTGGCATTGGCGTTATGACAGATCACGCAGTTCTGCGGTTCGTCGGTGCGGTTGTTGCCGTGCAGGCTGAGCTGGGCATGGCACTGATTGCATTTGGCGATTTCGACGACCTGGCGCCGGCTCTGGGCGCTGGTGTCGGTGATCGCAAAGTAGCGCAGGGCCGAGGTGACCGGCACGCTGTCGGTGTAGCTGCCATCGCTGTCATAGTCGCCAGCCGGATGACCCTCCAGCGAGACCACGCCGCTGCCGCTGACGCTGGTCGGAATGGCCACCGTCGAGCGCACGGTGTAGCTGCCGTCGTCGTTGGCCGTGGCGGTGCGCAAGGCATCGATGGAGACGGGCAGGGCCGGCGCACTGCCACTGCCGACATTGCTGTGGTCCTTGTTGTTCCAGCCGATGTCCACGGCCAGGCGGCTGGCGCGGTTGGCAAGCTGGGTCCAGGCCGGATCGCTCGCGAGCGTGTACGGCGTGTCACTGTTTTGCGGGTCCGTGACGGAAAAGCGGACCTGCGGAAACTCGCCGGGGCCGGTGTTGCTGACATCCAGAATATTGAATGCAAATCGGGCGCCTGCCACGGCGGCGGGAATCTGATGGGATTGCGCCACGCTGCCGACAAAGGCGCCGTCGGCATGGCACAAGGTGCATTCGGAATTGTCCGCCACGAACTTCGCCGCGCTGTGGCCGGCGCCGGTTTCGAAATTGACATCATCATGACAGGCGCCGCAGGCCTCGCGGCTGGGCCGGGTCTGCCAGTTGCCGGCCTGTGGCGTTGCCGGGTTGGCGCCATCGTGACAGCGTTCGCAATGGCGGATGTCCTGCGGGTAGATCAGATCAGAATAATCATGCTTGCTGTCGCGAAAACCCCATACCGCGTATTCACCGCCGGCCTGCACGCTGGGCAGATTCTGACCCCGGTGAATCCTGTGCACCAGCACCGTCATGTCCATGCTTTCGCCGCTGTTTGCATCCACGGTGCCCGGGTTGTGGCAGGTCACGCAATACTGGATCTCGGTGCGCCCGCCGCCGTGGATGGCGAGCTTGCCATGGCAGGTATTGCAGGTTTCGGTGGTGACGATTTCTCTTTGCTTGATGGCATCGGTCGCGCCATCAGCCGGGCGCCAGGTGTAGGCTGCGTTGACCACCGGCAAGCCGCCACCACTGATCTGCAAGGCGACCCGATGGGTCAGTTGCGGCTCATAGGACACCGCAATCGGACTGCTCACGGTCTTGATGTCGGTGGCGAAGCGGTAGGTGTAGCGGCCGTCGCCGTGATCCTCCAGCGTGCCATTGCGCTCCGCGGTGGCCTGGATCTGATCGACCGTCCCCGGCCCCACGCTGCCGGCTTGCTCGGTGCGGTTCACATAGCTTTGCCAGCGATCGGGATTGCCGTTGCTGCCCGGAATCAGTTTCGCCAGGGTGAAACGGATCGAACTGGCGGGCAGGCCGACGAAAGGGACGTTTTTCTCATTGCGCAGGCTGAATTGAATCTGCGGCGGGCTGCCGATCGTGACCCCGGAAATCTCGGCCTGCAGACGCTCGGCATCCGCGCTGACGCCAGGCGGCGATGTGCCGGGCGGTCCGGCGGGGCCGGGAATGCCGGGTGGACCCATGGCGCCGTCGTCGCCGCTGCAGGCGGCCAGCAGAGTGCCGAGAACAGCCAGCAGCAGCCCCTGGCGAAAAACGTATCCGGCCTGGTTCTTGTTCATTGCGCCTGCCTCATCCGCTTCGTTTTGCCTGTTGCAAACTATGCCATGAAAAATTCGTGCAGTTGACGTGCATCAGTTTTTCAAATGTCGGACATGGTACGAACATCCCGCCTGGAGTATCGGGCTCGTCCATCGACCGGCTGCGGACATTTGGAGTGATCAGGCGTGAAGTTCTGATCAAGCTCGGTTTTCTGCTGGGGGTTCTACCCCGTTTCCACGGGCGGTTTGGATACGGCGTCGGGCTTCTGATCTTGATCGGCGACGCTTGGCCTGATTCTCTCCCTTTCGGTGAGATCAGTGATCCACTTTGTTTCAGGCTCGAGGGCCGGAACATCCCGCTTCAGCAGAGACAGGACGTGAGCTGCTCGCTGGCCAGGCTTGCCGCCCAGACTCCTAAGGATGACCGAGTTCCTGCAAGGCGCGGGCTCGGATGGTCAGCAACAGCTCCAGCAGCCTCTGGGCATCGGGTCCTTCCAGCGGCACGACGTCGGAATCCAACTCGCGGACGCCGGCGGCATCGAAGGCTTTTCTGAGTTCTTTTCCCGTCTCCGACAGCTTGACGAAGACCAATCTGCGGTCTTTCGAGCCCTGTTCACGGATGACATAACCTTTCCTGACCAGAGCATCGATCTGGCGGGTCAGTGTCGATGGGCCTTTGACCGTCCATTTGCCCAGGTCAGAAACCGATTGATTGTCCTGATCCCAAAGCTGGTTCAGCAACACGGATTCTTCTGGCGTGATGTTCAGACCTGCATCCTTGATTCTTTGGGCCGCCAGTTGTCGCAGGAGGTTGCCCGTCTTGGTGATGTGGTAGGTCAGTGAACTTGAAATGTCCATGGGTGGGAATGGGGCGTCAATGGGCGGAGGGCAGCTGCATTCTATCCAGGTGACAGGTCAGCTAATACATTTGCATTAAGCAAAGATTGTAGATGGCAAACATAATGAGCGGACAATAAGCGCAAATGGAGGGACAGATGCGTATAGAAAGCAAGGCGAAATCCGCCGATTACGGGCTCGGCCCGTTCAATTTTCCCCGCGGCTGGTTTGTTGTGGCCGAATCCAGCGAGCTCACGGACAAACCCTTGGGCATCTCCTTTTTCGGCAAAGAATTCGCGGTCTATCGTGGGGAGTCGGGAAAGCTTGTCGTGCTCGACGCCTATTGTGCGCACATGGGCACCCACCTCGCGAAAAGCACGTCGGCGCATATTTCCCAGATGGGCCGAAATATCGAGGGCGACTCGATCCGCTGTCCGTATCACGCCTGGAAGTACGGCCCCGATGGTGCCTTGGAGGACATTCCATATGAAACCGGGAGCTGCCCGAAAGCCTTTGCACTGACATCGTATCCCGTCGTGGAAACGTTGGGATGCATCATGATGTGGCATTGCCCGGAGAAGAGCAGTCCCCAGTTCTCACCCCCCAAACTGCCGGCCTGGGATCAGGGCAACGCGATTCACTGGCAACTTGACCACCTCGGCCAGCTCAACCTCCATCAAATTGAAATCATCGACAACATGGCGGATGTCCATCATCTGGGTCCGACCCACGGTGCGCCATGTGAGTACTTTGAAAATGAATTCCGCGGGGTCCAGCTGATCCAGCGCCAGGGTGGGTTTCTTGACTACTACAAGGCCCACCTGGATACCGTCACCTGGTATACGGGACCGGGCCTGCTGCTGTCCAAGCAGGCGTTTGGCGGGTTGGTCCGTTATGAATTCATTGCCAATACGCCCGTTGACGATGGCCTGACGCAGGCCTGGCATGGGCTGCTTTGCCTTGCGTCATCGGAAACGCCCACCCAGGAGGATCTCGATCAGGCGAGACGGTCTCAGGCCGAAGCTCTGGAGACATTCTCCGCCGATTTCCAGGTCTGGGAGAACAAACGTCCTGCAATAAAAGTGATGCAGTCCCGACGCGATGGTCGATTCCGGCAGGTCAGGGACTGGCTCAGCCAATTCTACATGCCGATCACAGCAGGCCTGGACGTGCAGGCGAAACTGGACGGGGTTCTCGCGGTGGAGCACTTTCCGCGGCCGAGTACCGAGGCCAGGGAATCGGGGTTTGAAGACGATTGTTTCAGGTTCCAGGCTTAGGCCTGGGGCGGCTTGACCGCATGCCGGAGGAGAACGGCCTGCCTCATCCGCTTTGTCTTGCCTGTCGCAAACGAGGTCATGAAAAAATCGTGCAGTTGACGTAAATCAGTCTCTCGCATCTGCGACATGGTACGAATATCGCATACTGGGAATCAGGGTCGTCGGTCGACCGGCTGCGGATATTTGGAGGGACCATGGGTGAAATTCTGATCAAGCTCGGTTTGCTGCTGGGGGCCTTTGCGCTGCCGCAGAGCCTGCTGCATGCCGCCGGTCCGGCACTCGATTGCGATGATTGTCACGGCAAAAATGGCATCAGTGAGCATGGCGAGGTGCCGACAATTGCCGGCCTGTCCCGCTACTATTTCGAGCAGAGCATGGCGGCCTACCGTGCCGATGCCCGAGCCTGCCCGCCCACCCCGTATCGCAGCGGCGATCTTAATCGACCCAAGCGTGGCATGTGCGAAATTGCCAAGAAGTACAATGAGAAGCAGAGTGCGCAGATGGCGGCCAGTTATGCTTCCAAGCCCTTCAAAGCGGCGCAGCAGGTGACCGATCCGGCGATGGTGGCGCGCGGCGCCAAGATTCACCAGGCCGACTGCGAGCGCTGCCACACCAAAGCCGGTGCGGTGGCCGATGACGATGCGGGCATTCTGGCCGGGCAGTGGAAGGAATACCTGGTGTTCAGCATGAATGACATGCTCCAGGGCACCCGGCCCACCTTGCCAAAAATGCTCAGCAAGTTGCAGGCACTCAAGGCCGAAGAAATTGAGGCGCTGGCCCATTTCTACGCCGCGCAGCGCTGATTGTTCAACTTCATCCTGGCCTTGCAGCGTGCCTTGAGCCGCGAGGTCGGTCGATCGCTTTCTGCCTGAGCCTGCCGCGATGAGTGCAGTGCTGGCATTTACCGGTGGCCTGGGCATTTTCCTGCTCGGTGTGGTCATCATGACCGGTGGCCTGCGTGCCGTGGCCGGTCAGGGATTGCAGCGCTTGCTCGCGCGCTTCACCCGCAGTCCGCTGTCAGGCGCGCTGACCGGGGCGCTGAGTACCGCAGTGTTGCAGTCCTCCAGTGCAACCACGGTGGCGGCCGTCGGCTTTGTCGGCGCCGGGCTGCTGAGCTTTCCGCAGGCGCTCGGTGTGGTGTTCGGTGCGAACCTGGGAACCACGATGACCGGCTGGCTGGTGGCGCTGGTCGGCTTCAAGTTCAAACTCGGCGCCGCGGTGTTGCCGCTGATTTTCCTCGGCGTGCTGCTGCGGCTGTTCGGTCGCCAGCGTCTGGCCGATTTCGGCATGGCCCTGGCCGGCTTTGGCCTGATCTTTGTCGGCATTCAGGCGATGCAGACCGCAATGGCGGGGTTGGATGCCGGCCTCGTCTTGCAGGCGCCGGCGGCCGATACCCTGTGGGGACGTCTGCGACTGGTTCTGCTCGGCCTTTTGTTCACCCTGCTGACCCAGTCTTCCAGCGCCGGCGTTGCCGCTGCCCTCACTGCCCTGTATACCGGCACCATCAGTTTCGAGCAGGCTGCCGCGCTGGTGATCGGTATGGATGTCGGCACCACGGCGACCGCTCTGTTGGCCACCCTGGGCGGCTCGGTGGAGGTGCGTCGCACCGGCTATTCGCATGTGGTCTACAACCTTCTGACCGCCCTTCTGGCGCTGTTTTTGCTGACGCCCTATGTGAGCCTGTTGCACTGGTGGGCGCCGGGCTGGCTGGCGGCGGAGCCGGAACTGGCGCTGGTCGGATTTCATTCCGGCTTCAATGTGCTTGGGGTCTGCTTGATCTTGCCTTTCGCGCGGCCTTTTGCCCGTCTCCTGGAGCGCCTGGTGCCGAGCCGCGAGTGGCCCGTGGTGCAGCGCCTGGAATCGCGCCTGCTGGCGGAGCCGGCGGTGGCGCTGGAGGCCGTACGCAGCAGCCTGAATGAACTGGTGGTCGAGATGTGCCGGGAGGGTCAATGCATGGTGGCCCAAGGCAGCGCTGCCGAGCCGGAGCTGGCCGAGCGCTGGCGGACGGCGCTGCAGCAGGTGCAGGCTTATCTTGATCGCATTCATCTGCAGCAGACCGATGGGCGCGCCTGGGCCTTATTGAATGCCTGTCTGCATGCGCTGGATCATGCACGGCGCCTGAATCATCGGCTGGTCCAGGTCGGACGGCACGGTGGCGAGGGCGGTCAATGGCGGCAATCACCTGTCCTGGTGGCGCCGCGGGATCTGGCCTTGCAGGCGCTTGAGGCGGTCGCACGGGTCGGCGAGGGCACATCCTGGGCTGCGCTGCGGGACCAATTGCAGCAGCGATCGCGACAGGCCGAGGCGCAGGCCGAAGCATGGCGCGGGCAGGTCATGCAGCGGGTCGCCAGCGGGGAGGATGATGCGCGATCTGGCGATGACCAGCTCGACGCACTGCGCTGGCTACGACGGACGATGCGCCATCTGTGGCGTCTGGCGAGTCACCTTGAGCGGGCCGAAACCCTGTCGATCCAGGGGGGGCGACAGGGAACTGGGGTGCACCGGTGACGGGCTTTCGGGCTCGGGCTCCGTTGGTCGGCTTGACCGGGGCGGCGCCACATGGTCCGCAACCAGGGCTTTGAGTGAAGAATAGGCCAGCCGGTAGCGATCCGGTGTGGTCAGCTGTGCGCGTCGCGCCAGGCAGGCGTCGGTGGCCTGGTGCAGCTGTCTGACGACAAGTTTGGACAGCAGTCCTTGCTCTGCATCCAGGGTGCCGGCGACGGTGCTGGCCAACTCCGGACAGGCCGCAAGTTGCTGGGTCAGTGCTTCGATGTCGGCCGCACTGGCCAGTGAGGTAGGATCCTCGCGCAACACGGCGTGGGCAGACCAAACCAGGCACAGCGTGGGGATCAGCAGGAAGAGCTTGAGTTGGTGCATTGGCGGACGCGGTTTCATCGAGACAAGGCGCGTATTGCAATGCCTGCGGTGTCAAAGAACTGTGATGCCGGTATGGCGGGCAAAAAAAATCCCCGCGCAAGGCGGGGATTCGTGGGGTGCCGGAGCGCGTGAGCGGCGCGCCGCTCACGCCGGCCTCAGTGGACGACCGATTTGACGAAACGATTGTCGATCGTCTTGCTCCATGCGATCAGGTTGCCGCTGCCGGTGCGTCCGAGGAGGGTGGCGCCCTGGACCTGCTGGCCATCGATGTTGCTGGCGCCGACCACCTGCTGCCAGGCGATGGCGTTGTTGCCGAGACTGATGTTGCCGGAGGTCTGCCCATCCACACTCTTCCACTTGACCTCGCGGCCGATCAGGCTGGCGATCAGCGGGGCGGGGCCGGGAATCAGGATCAGATCCTGGGGTGCGCCATCGCTGACCGAGCCGTAGCCGATGTTGCGGCGTTGTCCCCGATTGATGTCCTGCAGCGTCAGCCGTGCGTTGCTGCCATCGCTGCCGATCACCGCATAGCCGTGCATGCCGGAGCCGTAGGCATGGGGAATCGCAAGCAGGTGCAATGGCGTGTAGTTGCGCGGATAGAACAGGGTGTTGATGAACTGGTTGTGCAGATCCTTGACCGTGACACGGACGGTGCCTGAGGGCAGCTCGGCGAGAATCGCGATCCGGCTGGTAGCGCCATCGGCAATCACGCTGCTGTCGATGTAGCGGCCATTGCTGCCGAAGCGCACGGTGCCCAGATTGGCGCCATCAAGGCCTCTGAGCTGGACCCGTGGGGCGCCATCGGTATCCAGGCTGATCAGGGCCAGGGCCGGGGTGCCGGCGCCATCGCTGTCAGCCAGATAGTGCAGGGCCTGGTAGTCGGCTGCTGCATCGATGGCCATGGCGGAGACGAAGCGGCCGCTGCGGGCATCGCGGATCTGCACCCGCGCCAGGCCTGCGGCCCGGTCGCGTCCCAGGACCGCGATGTCGTCGCCGTCGCCGGCATCGGCAATGGTGACCGCCAGTTCCGCGCTGTAGTCGCCGTTGAACAGCACCTGTTGCAGCAGTGCGCCGCTCTGGCTGTCACTGACCTTGGCCTCCAGGCCGACTACCAGGGCATGATCATCCCCATTGCCGTTGCCCAGATCAGCCAAGCCCAGAAGGATGGGGCCGGCGGATCGTGGTCGCTCATCGGTGACGACGACCTGGACCGATGTCGGCGTGCTGGTCTTGCCGCGCGAATCCTGCACCCGCAGGTGGACGGTGTACAGGCCCGGCGTGCTGAACTGATGACTTACGTGGGCGTCAGGGCTGGCCAGTGAACTGCCATCAGCGAAGTCGAAGACGAAATTGTCTACGGTATCGGTTCCAGCATCAGGGTCTGAGGAATCGCTGGCATCGAAGTTGACGGTGAGCGGTGCAGGGCCTTCGCTGATATCCGT
The DNA here is from genome assembly GCA_041619555.1 of Oceanococcus sp. Lineage (GTDB taxonomy): Bacteria > Pseudomonadota > Gammaproteobacteria > Nevskiales > Oceanococcaceae > Oceanococcus. Next base: position 27,321 of record JBFKDQ010000045.1, read on the forward strand.
TTTCAGCACGGCGTTGGGCGCTGTATTAGGAGCGCAGTGGGCGTCCGCGCGCACCACAAAGCTGCCGGTTCTGCCCAGGCCGTCCGGCATTTCGTCGGATACCGCAGTGACGAAGTTAGGCACCGTTGCACTGTTGCTGCTCGACTGCGTGGTGCCGGCATTGAAGCCGGTCAATACCGCACCGGGCACGACAAACAGATCGGATGCCTTGACCACGATGCTGATCACACCGTCGCCATACTCGCCGGACTCGGCGGCCACCGTGGTGTCTGGATCGACAAAGCGACCATCAATCTGGCCGCCGTTGGACGGATTGGCGGTGTAGGCCTGATACGCGACCTGGCCCGCAGCATCGGTAAACATCCTGACGCCGCGAATGGTCGCGGTCGTTTCACCGTCCTGCAGAGGCAATTCAAACGAGGAATACCAGCCGGTGTTGGGCGGCAATACGGTGAGATCGCCGGTGCGGAACTGGAAGCGCAGGCGGGGCATGCCGTCACCAGCATGAAACTGACTGATGGTCAGCAGTTGCAGATCCTGGCCCGAGGGTCCGGTTTGGTCGCCTGCAGGGTCGCTCAGCAGGGTCAGGCCTGGCGCAACGCAGACATCTTCGGTCGGCAGCGTGGGGAACAATTCGGCGGAATACGGACCCACATAGCCCTGGCTGTCCATGGCCTGGATCCGGTAACCGTAGCTGACGCTTGCATCAATGGCCGTACGGTCCACCAGCTTGAGTTGGGCGGTGCGTGTCAGTTCGCTGAAGCTGCCTCCATCAAGATTGCGCTCGATGATGTACTGCGCAACCGGCGCGCCGTTGTCGCCGGGCCGTGCTGCACTCCAGTCCAGGGCGACGCCGAACGCATCACGGCTGGCGTTCAGGATGGATTTGCTGGGGCCATTGCCGCCTGGATTGAGGATCGAATCGTATTCGGCCAGCAGACCTTTGCCGCTGACCAGCCGGGCAATCACACCGGCATCGTCATAGTTGGCGACGCCGGTGACGCAGGCACCGGTACAGCCATCCGCGTAACCGATGACAATGCGGCCCTGGCTGTCGATGGTCATGCCCATGAAATCCAGCAGATTTCGGTCCGCAGGGCGAGTCTCTGTCGCGCAACTGGTGCCGTGATCGCAGACCGCGCCTTTCTGGGTGGGGTCGTCTGGCGTCACGTTTTGCACCTGCCAGCTGGCGCCGCCGTCATAGGTCACTGCCAGGTACAGATGCCAGATGGCACTGGCCATGATCGTCGGGTCACCAGAATCACCGTCGGTGGTTGTGCCATGAAAGGCGACCGCAGCACGCTCAGCGTCACCGGCAATCGCGGTACTGAAGACGATGTTCTTCAGACCGAAAGGTCCGGCCAGGTTGACCGCGCCACGCGGATCCCAATGGATCGTCGGTGCATTCGCATTGGATTTGTCCAGTTCCCCCTTGATCACGCGAGGTTCATCGTCATCGATGCGTTGACCCTGGGCATCGCGGCCACCGGATCCGGTTTCTTCGCCATAGGCGAAGTACAGGGTCTTGCCATCGCGGGCGATTGCAACCGACGGGTCCCAGCGGCCACGCAGGGTTTCCGGCACGGTGACAAAATGCCAGCTTTCACCGGCATCGATGGATACCGCCAGGCCCTGGGCGTCGTTGCAGGTATTGTTCATCGGTACGTACACGGTGCCGTCTGCGCCGACGCGCACATGCCCATGGTTATTGCACAGGTCATTGGTTTCGGCGAGGAATAGCGGGAAGATCGGACGACTGGGATTGAAAGTCAGGCCGCCATCGTCGGAACGCGAGCAGGTGGCGTTGACCGCGGCATGGGAGCAGTAATACAGCGCGTGTTCGGCGGTCGCCGTCAGCGGGCGATGACCCTCCGGGTAGGGGCCGCCGAAAATGGACTGGTTGTCGGCGCCGTGTGGCTGGCCGCCGCCCTGGGTCACGGTCCAGCTTTCGCCATTGTCGGTGGTCGTGCCGATGATGCTGGTGGCAACATTGAGCTGCGCGGTCCAGATGCTGGGGTTGTAGCCGGTGATGTTGCCGTTTTCGTCGTAATACGGCGTGGGATCGTCTGCCAGGAACGGATCCCCACTGTTCAGATTGGCAAGAAATTCGGTGACCTCGACCCAGGAAGCGGTGGCCGGCACGGTGGAGTCGTCGAAGCTGACGCGGGCCTGATCGAAGTTGAACATGAAGAACACGTCATCGGTATTGCGGTTGATGCCGATCGTGGGTTCGGCAGCGCGCAAGCCCAGTGGCGAGCGGTAATTTGCCATCAGCGGCCCGCCTTCGCTGACCTGGGTGGTGCCGGTGACCTGGGTGCCGGCCTCCAGCTTGATGTTCATCGAAAGGGTCTGGCCGGCGGTGAGATAGGGCACAACACGGATGCGGTAGGTGCTCGATCCGGCATTCAGCGGAATCGGCATGATTTCCGGATTGGCCGTCGTGGCGGCAGCCGAGCCGCCCAGATCATTGCCATTGGCATCCAGCAGATAGATGTCGAAATCGCTGGCGGAGGCGCCAGTTGGCCCGACCAGGGGATCATCCCAGGCTGCGACGATTTTCAGTTTGGCATTCGGGTGCGTATTCAGCCACTGAGAGGGCAGATCAACCTGCAGCAGCAGTTCATCGCAACGGAATTGATCGTTACAGGCCTGGCCCGGGCCATCGAGTTCGCTGGTGGGTAGGCCGGACATTTCCTCGGCGAATTCACCCAGGCCGGTGTGGGTTGAGCCCGACTGATTGCTCTGGGTGTACGGACCGGAAACGATGCTGGCTTCCGGGCTGTTGGGGGAAATGCTGTAGGTCCCGAGGTCTTCAGCAAAGCTAGGGCTGCTGACAACCGCGCACGCGGCCAGAATTCCGGACAGCCAGAGTGGATGTCGTCGTTTCGCGGGCAATGCGGCCGGCAGGCCAGCGATGGGCAGCCGAGGGGTGTCGGCCATGGGCGTTGGATTCATCAAGGAGTCTCCGGGGCAGCATTCCCGATCGGTCGGGCAATAGGCGTGATGGTTGAGCCCGGACCAATGGTGCAGGCGTTTTTGCATACACGGTCACACCGGCGCCGACGTTCCCCCTTGCTGAAAATAACCCGCATACAAGAGCTCCAGATCGCTAGGCCGGAGCATGTTTAGGTCATAA
>JBFKDQ010000046.1:0-30348 GCA_041619555.1 Oceanococcus sp.
CCGCCCGCCACTGCCCAGATCCGGCTGCGGCATCGCCGCCGCCACACGCAGGCGCAGCAGGGCCTGGGCCTCGCCGCTGATTCTCTGCCAGGCCTCATCCGCGGACGTGCAGGCGGTCACGGACTGGTGGCCGTCCAGATAGCTGGCCACGGCATATTCGAAGCGGCAGTCGGCTGCCGTGAAACCCTCGGCAGCCATGTCCTCGACCGCCCGATCCTCGGCCTGTTTGAGCAGTTGGCGGAAATCTGCCTCGGTGCCCCGCGGAGGCAGCTCCACTTCATAGCTGTGGCCCACCTCGGAAAAACCGATGCCCAGGGCGCAGAACACCGAGGCCATGTTGGGAATCAGCACCCGGCGGATGCCGGCTTTCTCCGCCACATGGCAGGCGACCAGCGGACCGGCACCGCCGAAACCGCACAGCACGGTCTCATCGGACATATCCGTAAAGCTTTGCAGCGCCTCGGCGGCGCGGCCGGCCCAGGCCTCCTCCATCGCCAGGAGGGCCTGGTCTTCCTCCAGACCCAGCGGCCCGGCCACATGCGTGGCCACCGCCAGGGCGGCCCGCTCGGCATCCAGCGCCATCGCGCCGCCAAAATAGGTGGCCGGGTCGATCAGGCCGGCCAGCAAGGCATAGTCGGTGATGGTGGCATCGCTGCCCCCCAGGCCGAAGCAGGCCGGGCCGGGCGCCGCGCCCACGCTTTGCGGGCCCACGGCCACCACGCCGTCCTGCGCCCGGATGATCGACCCACCGCCCACGCCCACGCTGACGATGTCGGTCAGCGGCAGGCAGATGGTGGCGCCATCCACCTGGCCGAAGGGATGCTGTCGGATCGCGCCGTTCTCGACCAGACCGATGTCGGTGGTGGTGCCGCCCACATCCATGGACAGCACCTGCGGGTAGCCGTAATGCCGGGCCAGCGCCAGCACGTCGTCCATGCCGCCGCGGGGACCCGAGCTGTAGGACTTGATCGCCACGGTCTTGGCCACCCGGCCCGAGTCGCCGTCATTGCGGTAGATCAGCAGGGGACTGACAAACTTCTGTTCGCGCAGGCGGTTTTCCGCGTAGTAGAGGAATTTCTCCATCGCCGGATGCAGGAAGGCGTTCAACAGACCGGTCCAGCTGCGCCGGGCCAGGCTGGGATCGCGACTCAGCTCACCGGCGGCGATGACCGGCACCGTGCCCAGCAGATGCTCGGGGAAATGCCGGCCGATCACCCGCTCGATGGCCCGTTCATCCGCCAGCTCCGGCACGCTCAGCACCAGACGATTGGCGCCGGCCAGGGTCAATGCGTTGATCACGCTGACGATCTGCGCCTCGAAGGCCTCGCCCTGCAGGGAAAAGTCCACGAAACCGAAGCGGTCTTCCACCAGGGCATCGAGCATCTCGCCCGCCTGAGGGGATTCACGCAGGATCGCTGGATCGGTGCCCGCCGCCAGGATCAGCCCCAGGCGCGGCCCCTTGCGCTGCACCAGCGCGTTGGTGCCCTGGGTGGTCGAGTAACGAATCTTCTTCGTTTCTGCGAGCAGGCCGGACAGATTCTCGCGACCGAAAATCTCGGTGGAAATCTTGCGTAGGCCCTCGAAGAAGCATTCGCTGAGATCAAAAGGCGTGGTCGGCGTCTTGGTGCGGTACACCCCGCTGCCGCTGATCGCGCACACATCGGTGAAGGTGCCGCCGTTGTCGATGTTGATGAGCATCTGCGCTCCCGTCGAGTTGAACAGACCTGGGGCTTGCGCCTCATATTCGACACAGTGTTGATAAATTACCAATTGCTTGTCAAGCTATCCACGACATGACGTTTTGCGTGGCGCTGGCAGCGCGGCGGCAAAGCGGCGAAACTGGCGCCTGAAATCCAGGCAGCGCAAGGAAAAGGCAGGCCACCAATGCGACCGAGAGGACGAAAGAAAGAGCTCAAGGGCGATGCCCGGCGGCGGGAGTTGCTCAATGCCTTGCGCAGGCTGCTGGCCGACGGTCAGGATTTCGGCGAACTCAATGTGGCCGCCCTGGCCAAGGCCGCGGACATGTCCCGGCCGACCTTCTATTTCTATTTCGAATCGAAATACGAAGCGCTCGGCGCGGTGGTGGCGGAAGTACGCTCCGAGCTGATCGAAGGCGCCGAGATCCTGTTTTCCGGCCGCCATGAAGACCCCTTCGCCGAACTCCAGCAGGCGCTGCAGGGCGTGGTGGAAACCTGGCAGAAGGAGGCCGGTCTGATGCAGGCCTTCGCCCAGGCAGCCAGCAACGATCCTGGCCTGTGGCAGCAGATGGAGTCCTTTGTCGAGGATTTCGTGGAACCCACCGGACGCAGCATCGTGGCCATCCATGAGCAACAGGGCCGTACCACCGACCTGGAAACCGCGAGACAGCTGGCACGCACCCTGCTCTGGGGCAATGAACGCAATCTGTATCGCGCCGCGGTGGGCCATTACTCCCCCGAGCAATGGGCAGAGCTGTTGCAGACACTGACGGCGATCTGGGCAGGGGCTGTGCTGTATCAGCCGGAGGCCTCCAGCTGACAGCGCGGCCTTCTTGACAGAGACCGTCGCCGCAACAATCGACGCAAGGCCCAGCGCCGCCGTGCACGTGCGCGGAATGGAATTCTGCTTGAAATGAACGCATGCCCGGCCAGTCGCGGCCTACGATCAAGCCACAACAATCCGCTTGAGGAGACATGCATGAGTGCGGTGATCGATTGGCCGGATGACAAGCCGGATCGCAAGGCCCTGAACAAGCCCATGGCAGAGCACCCCTACAACTACGTCCGCAAGCCCGGAGCCCCGCCGCTACGCCCCCCACCTCCCCGCTACAAGTTCACCCCCGCCACGACCCGTCTGCGCGAGTTTCTGGTCGGCGACAAGCGCAATGTGCGCGCCGAAATGCCCCGCATCGGCAGTGATTACGGCGAGCGGGTGTTTGACGCGGCCTGGGAGGGCGATCCGCTCATGGATGATGTGGTGCAGATGTTCAATCGTCTGCCCCGCGGCGAGGGACGCCGCCTGTTCCTGCAGGCCATCGATCACGGCATCGGCAGCCTGGACGACCCGCCCGCCGAACTGGTCGCCCTGTTCGCGCAACTGGATCACATCCCCGACTGGCTGGACTGGGATCTGCTCGACGCCGGCGCCCTGGCCCTGGACAAATCCAGCCTGCTGGGCTTCATGCTGGGAGTCGTGCTCGGCGCGCTGGCGACCGCCGGCAGCCACAGCGTCAGCATCCCGGTGGGCATGACCGGCCGCTTTCAGAAGAATGTGGTCAACCGGACCATGGAGAGCCTGACCTTCTACAGCCAGACCGGCTGCAGGGATGGCCTGCGGCGCCACGGCCCCGGCTTCAAGGCCGCCGCCAACGTGCGGCTGATGCATGCGATGGTGCGCGCCAAGATGGTCAAGTCCAAGGAAGGCGAGCTGTTCAACTACGCCCGGAATGGCAATCCGATGAATCAGTTCGATACCGCCTTTGGCGTGCCGCTGTTCGGACTGGTCATCGGCCTGTGCGAGCAGGTCTTCGGCAACCCCGTGAGCGAGCGCGACCTGGAAGGTCTGCGCATGCAGTGGAGCTACATCGGCTATCTGCTGGGCGTGCGCGACGACATCGTGCCGCGCAATGCGGAAGAAAACTACTATCTGCTCGACGTGAGCTGGGCCACCCTGGGCGATCCCTCCCAGTTCACCTACGCCCTGTATGAGGCCCTGTTCCTGGGCTTCGAGGAAACCTTCACCCGCAACAGCAACAAGGTCCTGTGGAAGAAGCTGTTCGGCAAGACCCTGTTCGACGTGCTGCACGCCTACAGTCGCTACATGCTGGGCAATGAACTCTGCGACGACATGCGCGCGGTGCGCCCGGTCCGACATCTGCGCTGGCTGCCGCGCGTCCACGCCGAAGCCAACAAGATCGTGCGGCGCTTTCGTGCCAGGACCCCACCCCGCTACCGCGGACGCTTCACGCCTGAAGGCGGCGAACTCATTGATCTGATGCGCGCGCTGCTACAGCCCTCGGAAGAAGAAGGCAAGGTGACCTTCGCCCATCACGACAACCTCACCCGCCCGGCGGGTGCCTGAGCTTCGGTCGCGCCCCGCCGGAGATCGGGGCGCGCAACACCGGCCCAGGCTGTAACGACGACCGGACCGGGATTCGAAATGCCGTGATCCCACGACAAGCCGCCAACCGCATCAGAACCGCCGACGAATCCGCTTGAGCGCAAAGCCCGCCAGCCGGGTCAGGGCCGGCCGGAGCACGCCGGCCAGCAGTCCCGGCGTTTCGAAATCCATGATCCAGGACATCTCGGTGCCGGCGCCATCGGGGCGCAGGCGCATCTGCGCCTCATGCCTGCGGATCGGACCACCGTTGCCGGAGATGTGGTAACGGATCAGCTGGTTGGGCACCACCTCGAGTATGGTTTCCTGCACGCCGATCAGCGGGGGGCCGACGCGGCGCACGGTACCCGGCCCGCCCCGCTGGGCGCCGTGCTTGAGCACCGCGATGGGCAGGCCGGCGGCCTTGCCCATCGCCACGCTGTCATGCAGCAGGCTGAACAGCTCGTCAGGCGGACAGGGGAAATGTTGCGAAGCGACAACGTGTACAGGTTTCATGCTTGTCCCATTGGGTGAATCTTGTTGCCCAGGCCGTCACTCCCTCAGGAGGCCTTGGCCAGAGCCGACGGCTCGATGATCGAGCGGAACTGATAGCTGTCCGCCACATCCCCCACGGCATGCGCCCAGGATTGCGGTGGCGGCTCGGCGGTGTACAGCGGGGTCTTGCCCTCGTCATCGTAGTAATAGCTGTTGGAGGTGGCGCAGGAACCGGTGCGATGCACCGACCATTGCAACAGATCTTCCATCTGCTGCATGTACCGATCAACCGCTTCGGCCCTGACCTCGATTTCCTCGCATTGACGCGACCGGGCGGTCTTCAGGCACTGCACGATCTGGGCGCTGACGATGTCCGCGGTTTCATACCAGCTGGTGCCGCCAGCATAGGGAATACCGAGGTTGAGAAACAGATTGGGGAATCCGGCGACCGCAGCCCCCCGATAGGCCTTGAAACCTTCCTGGTGATGCCAGTAATCCTTCAGGTCCAGACCATTCCTGCCGGTGACGCTGAAGGCCGGCAGGCTGTTCGAGGCCTCGCCCAGCACGTTGAACCCGGTGGCCATGATGATCACATCGAAGGGCGACACCTTCCGGTCGCCCTTGCTCACAATCCCGGTGGCCGTCAGCTTCTCGATGCCATCGGTATTCAGCGCCACATTGGGCTGCTCGAAGGTGCGGAAGTAATGGTTGGAGAAACTGGGGCGCTTGCAACCCAGGCTGTAATCCGGCTTGAGCTTCTTGCGCAGTTCGGGGTCCTTGACCTGGCGACGGATGTTCCAGTGACCGGTCGCCTCGAGCAGGCGGTGGGTCCGCGGGTATTTCGCCGAGGTCACCAGCAGCACGGCCAACATATGCCCCAGACTCTTGTAGGCAGCCTTGTGACACAGTGCCTGTGCCCCCGGCACATGCTTGAAGGCCCAGCGCACCGGTGGTGCGATATTCAGGTCGAGCTTGGGCAACAGCCAGATCGGCGTGCGCTGAAACACCGTCAGCTGCGCGGCCTGTTCAGCCACGATGGGCACCAACTGGATGGCGCTGGCGCCGGTGCCGACTACGGCGACGCGCTTGCCCTGCAGATCAATGTCCTCGGGCCACTCGGCGGTATGGAACAGCGGCCCCTTGAAGCTGTTCAGACCCGGCAGGTCGGGCAGCTTGGGAGAACCAAATGCGCCGGTGGCCTTGATCAAATAGCGGCAACGAAACGCCTCCCCGCCTTCTGCCCGCACCAGCCAAGTGCTGCTGTCCTGGTCGAATTCGGCACCTTCGATGCGCACGCCGAAGCGCGTTTTCCGATCCAGTCCGTGCCTGGCCTGCAGATCGCGCAGATAGTGCAGGATCTCCCTGCCCCCGGCATACAGCCGGCTCCAGCCAGGATTCTTTTCATCGGCGAACTGATACAGGATGGCCGGTATGTCACAGGCAATACCAGGGTAGATATTGTCGCGCCAGACGCCACCAGGGCCATCCGCGGCTTCCAGCATGAGAAAATCGTCGAACCCCGCCTTTTGCAATGCCAGCGCACTGCTGATCCCGGATATCCCGGCGCCCACGATAATGACCTGATGATGCTGCGGTGTTTGACGACCTGGCATCTGATGCTCCTGTCAGCGTACTACGCTGCGTTGCGAGTCCGAAGCTTGCCACCTGCCGGTCGCACATGGACAAGGGCCTGGGTGAAATGAACGGCGTCGGGCCTGACCCAGGCTCATGCCGACGCACAACGGCCAAACAGGCCACCTGCCCTGCCGGGCTTGCAGACTGCAAGCCAACCCGGCTGAACGAGCGATCAGAATCAGCCGCACGCAAGGCCAACCCTGGTCCGCAGACTAGCGGAACAGCAGCCGCACAACCGCAGCCCGGACAGCCTCGTCGATCCAGTCGTTCTGGCGCCTTCTTGATCCATCAAACCTACAGGCCCTTGACCGCGTGTAAGATGCGCCCATAGCTGGCCGGGAACAGGCGGGCGACCCAGTCGGCCGCCCTGGCCGAGTCACCGGCCACAATCCGTCGCCTGCGCCGCGCCACTCCCTTGAGGATATCCCTGGCCAGATCGCGCGGATCGGTCTTCAGCTGCGGCTCGGCGGTGGCGATGCAGTGCTGCTCGAACTCACCGGCATTCACCCCCATGCGACCGCCGCTACCGATATTGGTGCGGATGCCGCCCGGATGCACGCAGCTGGCATGCACGTTCCTGCCTTCCAGTTCGCGCGCCAGGGTTTCGGTGAACCCGCGCACCGCGAACTTGGCCGTCACATAGGCGCTGCTCGCCGGCGTCGCGAACAGGCCCAGAATGCTGGAGATGTTGATGATGTGGCCTTCGTCCTGGGCCAGCATCATCGGCAGGAAGGCCTTGGTCCCGTTGACCACCCCGTAGAGATTGATATTCATCAGCCAGTCGAATTCGTCCAGGGTCATGTTCTCGACCGTCGCGAACAGGGCCACACCGGCATTGTTGAACAGCAGATGGGCGGTACCGAAATCGGCTTTGACCTGATCCGCATGCTCGAAGATGGCCTCGCGCGAGGACACATCCAGGCGATAGCGCTTCAGGTCGACATCCGGCGACTCCGACCGAATCAGCGCCCGGGTTTGGGCCAGCCCCGCTTCGTTCACGTCCGACAGCGCCAGCCGAGCGCCAGCCCTGGCCAGTTCCAGCGCCAGACCCCGACCGATCCCCGACCCCGCGCCGGTGATGACCGCAACCTTGTCCCTGAATGCCTTCACTGGATGCTGGCCCTCACGCCGCGTTGGCCTGGACGGCCTGGAACTGCTCGCGCAGCTGATATTTGAGAATCTTGCCGGACGGATTGCGCGGCAGGGCATCGATGGGATACAGGCGCAGCGGAATCTTGTAGCGCGCCAGCTTGTCCTCGCAGAAGGCCCGCAGCTGCTCCAGCCCCAGATGCTGCCCGTCCTTGAACGCGATCACCGCGGTGACCGCCTCGCCCCATTTTTCGTCCGGCAGGCCGATGACGGCCACTTCCTGTATCGCCTCATGCTGGTAGATCACCGCCTCGACTTCCGCCGGATAGACGTTTTCGCCACCGCTGATGACCATGTCCTTCTTGCGGTCGTTCACGTAGAAAAAGCCATCGGCATCCTGGTAGCCCACATCCCCGCTGAAGAACCAGCCATCACTGCTGATCGCCTTCACCGTGGCAGCCGGCTTGTTCCAGTAACCGGCCATCACGTTCGGACCACGGATGCAGATTTCGCCCTTCTCGCCGAGCGGCAGCTCCCGGCCATCGGGATCGGCTACCTTGACCTCACAGAAGAATACCGGCCTGCCCGAGGCCTCCGGATGGGTGAGCGTATCGGCGGCCACGTTCATCAGCGCATACGGCGCGGTCTCGGTCAGACCATAGACCTGGTAGAACGGAACACCACGCGCCTGATAGGTCTTGATCAGCGGCGGCGGCACCGGTGCGCCACCACTGAGCATGGCCTTGAGCGAGGAGAAATCGGTGGCCTCGAAGTCGGGATGCTGGCTCATGAACAGCAACATGGCCGGCACGCAGAGAATGAAGCTGACCCGGTGGGCGGCGATATCATGCAGCACCGCGCCAGGCTCGAAGGCCCGATGCAGGATCTGATGCGCGCCACGGAACATCGCGGCCAGGGCCACGCAGCTCAGGCCCGCAATATGGTAGAGCGGGCAGCAGGTCAGGATCACCGGGCCATTGGTGTCCTCGATGTAGGTGAGATTGACATCGTTCCAGAAGATGTTGGCATGGGTCAGCATCACCCCCTTGGGCAGGCCGGTGGTGCCCGAGGTGTACATGATGAAAGCCACGTCATCGGCGGCCGGTATGGTCAGCTCCTGCAGCGGCGCCGATTGCTCCAGCACGCGCGCATGTTGCGGCAGCGGGGTATCGGCGATCTCCACGGTCAGATAGGTCTGGACGCACAGCTCGCCTTGTATGCCGTCCACCGTGGGCTGTATGAAAGCGTCGTAGACCAGCGTGTGCAGCCCGGCATCATTGATGATGTAGTTCAGCTCCGGACCGGACAGGCGGAAATTGAGCGGCACGAAGATCGCCCCGAGCGCGGAGGCGGCAAACAGGGTTTCCAGAAAGGCCGGATGGTTCTGCCCCACGTAACCGATGCGATCGCCCTTGCGCACGCCCTGGGCCTTGAAGTGCCCGGCCAGACGCCGGATGCGTTCATCCAGTTCGGCATAGCTCCAGGTCTTCCCCTCGTAGCTGATGGCGGGCCTAGCCCCAGAGCGGGCGCATACCCGGCGAAGTATTGAAGTCAGATCGATGGCCGCCTGTGTGGACATGCATTTGCCCCTTCTTGCCTTGAGTCAGTGATTCGGAAAGCCTTGATCGAACCTCCCCGGGCCGGAGCTGTCTGGATCGCGCCGACGCCAGTCAGCTTGAATCCTGTACTCGACGGAGAGGCGCCGATAGGCTTGTTGGACACGATGCTAGTGCCGCCTACCTGCATGCAATTGACGACAGGCGCAGCGACTTTGACTTCAGGCGCAAGCCACTGGGCCGGCTGCGGTCAATTTTTTTGCGCCCATTGTCAACGCGCACGACAAGCGATCGTTACATCATGAGCCCATCCCGACGAGCTGCAGCTACGCGGGTGAGCCGTGCACCCGCATTCGCCGATGCCATCGGCTGCCCATAACGACTGATGAAACAGACCCACATGAAAAGAATTGCATTTCTCTGCCTGGCTCTAGCCTGCTTCTTGCACGGTCCTCTGGCCGCACAGGAGTCCGGCTGGCGCCTGGAACGAGATAAAAAAGGCGTACAGATCCACACCCGAGCAGTCGAGGGGTCGGCGTTTCGCGAGATTCGCGGCACGACCCGGATCGAGGGGCAACTGAGCAGCATCATCGCCGCGCTGCAGGACATGAGTTTCTGGCCAAAACTCAATGAAATCATCGCCTCCGCTCAGCTCCATCAGCAACTCAGCGACACCGAATCCCTGATCTACATGCAGATGGACATGCCCTGGCCGGTGAGCGACCGAGACGTGTTGAATCGCCGCAAGATTGAGCAGGATGAAGTCAGCAAAGCCGTCACCCTGACCGAGGTCGCCACCCAAGGCGTTTTGGCCGAAAACGATGACTACGTCCGCATCGTGCAATCCACCCAGCGCTGGACGCTGACCCCCATGCAGGATGGCAGCGTGGAGGTGGTGTGGACCACGCATACCGACCCCAATGGTCCGATTCCCGCCGCCATCGTCAACATGCTATCGGTGGGCGCACCGTATGACTCGCTGACCACCTTGCGCCAAACCATACAAGCCCAGGCCTATCGGGATCGAAAGCTGGCCTACATATCCGAGCCCTGAAACCGGCGCCTTGAGTAGAAGGCAGCCCCCTGCGATACGCAGGGCCCGCCGATGCGCCTCCGACTACCGCGCTTGCAGGTACTGAGCGGCGAAGAAATTGCCTTCGGCCCAGCGTGGCGGCTCGACGCTGTCGGCCATGGCTTTGGCGAAGCGGGCGTTGATTCGTGCAAACTTGAGCGCGGAAGGCCAGTGAACGGGCCGCCTCATGTCATCGCTGGGCTTGTGATAATGGGTACCGAGATGGGCATGGACCAGGGCGGCGCCGTCGATGCCGGCATCGGCGCTGCCGAAGCCGGGGAAGAAAAACAGGCCGGGGATGCCGGAACGCACGAAAGAGTAATGATCGCTGCGTACGAACAGGACTTCGTCTGGCAGCGGATCGGGAGCCAGTATCGCGGCTTCGGCTTCTGCGGCAGGCCTGACGTACTGACCGAGATTGGAATGCTCGACGCCGAAGCCAATCACTTCCTTGAGCGGGAACAGCAGCAGGGGCATGTCCAGGGTTACCGCGGCCACCATCTGCTCCACCCCTGCGGGCGGATGGGTGGCCAGGTAGCGGGAGCCGAGCAATCCCCGCTCCTCTGCGGTGACGGCCGCGAACAACACCGAGCGGCGGGTGCCCATGCGCTTCAGGGCGCGGGCGGTTTCCAGCATCAGACCGACGCCCATCGCATTGTCATAGGCGCCGTTGTAGATGTCGTCACCATCGACCGCGGCGCCGATGCCCAGGTGATCCAGATGCGCGACCAGAACGACATGTTGTCCGGCCAGTGCGGGGTCCGTGCCGGGCAACCTGGCAACCACATTGGGCGAACTCAAGTGATGAATCCGGGAACGGGTGGTCACGCTGGCCTGTGGCCGCAGATTGAAACGCGGCAGGGCTTCGCCGGCCGCCTCGATACGCAGCAACTCCTCCAGCGTGTGCCCGGCGGTGGCGAACAGCCGCTGCGCCAGCGCATCGGAGAGCTGCAGCGTCGCTTTCATCTGCGTCACCACATCCGCCGGACGACCGTCATTTTCGATCCAGTACATGCTGGGCTGGGTCCCGGAGTTGCGCACGCTGTCATCCCAGGCGTAGTGCTGGCGCTCATACTCGGTGCGCAGCACGATCAGGCCGACGGCGCCCCGCTCGGCGGCGAACTGGCTCTTGCGCACACCCGATGAATAGAAGGCCCGCTCATCGGCCGGAAAAGTTCTCGGCGCGCCAGAGAACACGACAAGGATTTTTCCGCGCACATCCAGGTCCGCATAGTCGTCATGTCCCAGCGTCGGCGCCACCACCCCATGACCTGTGAACACCAGCGGCGCGCGCAGCGCGCTGTGCGCCCGGGTTTTCGGATAGATCACATAGTCCTTGCGAAATTCCAGCGCATCACCGCCTGGCAGGCCGTGCAGGATCAGGGATGAACCGGGAATATCGAGCTGGGTCGCAAGCAGGGGCACAGGCTGCAGGTAACCGCCCGCCTGCCCGGCCGGCTCAAGTTCCATGGCACGAAACTGGCTGGCCACATAGGCCGCGGCAATTTCATGACCGGGTTCACCGGTCATCCGCCCGGCGAGGCGATCATCGGCCAAAAATGACATGTGCGCCTGCAGCGCGGCAGTCGAGATGTCCGCCAGGCCCTGCTCGCTCGCCCGCGGTGGCAGCAGGCTGCATCCCGCCTGCGTGAGGATCAGCGCACCGACTACGAGGATTGAAAAAACCGGCTTGCTGTGCCCATTGAACTGCATGTCCACGCACCCTGTGACGTAAACACGTGATTTTAGCAGCACCGATGCGAGCGAGCCGGGCGCCAGGCCACCTGCAAGTCCAGCCCGCCCCGCGCCGCGACGATGCTAAGCTGCGCGCCTTTTCCGCGGGGGTGGATCGGCATGGTTGCGGCGCGTTTGATTCTGGTTCTGGGTGCCGTCGTCGCCATCGCACCCCTGTCCATCGATCTGTATCTGCCGGCCCTGCCGGACATCGAACGGTGGTATCAGGCCGATGCCGCGGCGGTCCAGCTGACCCTGGCGGCGTTCTTCGCCGGAATTTCCCTTGGCCAGTTGCTGTACGGCCCGGTCAGCGACCGCTATGGCCGACGCCGGCCGCTGCTGTTCGGCATGCTGGCCTATGCCGGTGCGTCCTTGGCCTGCGCCTATGCGCCGAGTCTCGACACCTTGGTCATTGCCCGCTTCCTGCAGGCGATGACCGGCTGCGCCGGCATGGTCGTCACCCGCGCGCTGGTCCGCGATCTGTGCAGCCCGCAGGAGATGGCGCGGGTGTTGTCCCTGCTGGTGCTGGTGATGGGCGTGGCGCCAATCCTTGCGCCCTTTCTGGGCAGCCTGATGCTGGCCTATCTGGACTGGCGCAGCCTGTTCGTGGCCCTGGCCCTGTTCGGCTGCCTGTGCGCCTGGCTGGTCGCCCGCCATGTGCCGGAAACCCTGCCCGCAAGCCGACGCGATCCGGTGCTCAGCCTGGGCAGCGCGTGGCGCAATTATCGCCAGGTGGTATCGCATCGCCGCTTCATGGGTTATGCCCTGTCCGGCGGCATCGCCCAGGCCGGCATGTTTGCCTACATCTCGGCCTCCAGTTTCGTGTTCATCCGCGACCTGGGATTTTCGCCCACCCAATTCGCCGCGCTGTTCGGCTTCAATGCCTTCGGCCTGATCCTCGCCTCGCAGATCAATCGCGCGGTCCTGCAGCGCTATCCCGCCCAGCAGGTGCTGAGCCTGGCGCTGGGCTGCTACAGCAGCTTTGCCCTGCTGATGTGTTTCTGCGCGTTCAGCGGTTTTGGCGGCATCTGGGGCCTCACCATTCCGCTATGGCTATGCCTGTCCTGCCTGGGCTTCACCTTTCCCAATTCCACCGCGGCCGCCATGGCACCCTTCGGCGACCGTGCCGGCAGCGCGTCAGCGATGTTGGGCACCATGCAGTTCGGCGTCGCCGGACTGGCCAGCGCCACCGTTGGCGCCTTGGGCGGTCATGGCGCCTGGCCCATGGTGGTGACGATGGCAGCCTGCGCCTGCACGGCCTATCTGGTCTTGCGCTGGGTCCGCGGTCTGGCTTGAAGCCCCGTTCATCGGCTCAGCATGCCACTCGCCTGCCGGAGCATCGGCGGCCGGCTGCAGCAACGCCGGCCCTGTCATTCGCGAGCCGAGCGCTTGGCTTCAGGGCAGCCGGGTATCGATGGTCAGCTCCAAGGGTTGCGGGCTGTCACTTTGCACCGCCATTTCACCGACCAGATCGCCGCTTTGCGGCTGAGCCTCGCCACTTTCCGAGATCCGTGCAACCACGGTCCAGGCATTGAAGCGGCTGAGATTCATGCCCTCGACCATGCTCATGCTGTCATCCAGCACCACTTGCAGCGGCAGCGCCGCGGCCTGCAGACGCTGGATCGCCAGCGGCATCGGCGGGCCTGAGCGGGCCTTGGCATAGACATACAGCACCGCATCGGACGGATACTGATCCTGCATCGCTTCGGCGACAGAAACCTTAAGGTCCAGGCGGGTGCCGCTCGCAGCGGCAGCAGGCTTGGCCACACCGAGAATTTCACGCAGTTCATCCGGCAGATTGGGCAGGGTGCGTAATCGGCCGAAGTAGGCTTCGGCCTGCTCGACCCGGCCCTCCTGGCGCGCCGCGATCGCCGCGTACCACAAGGCCCGGACGTTTTGCGGATCCAGTTCCAGGGCGCGCGCCATCAGGCGCTGCGGTTGTCCCAGCAGGTCCTTGTCGCGGGCCAGCGCCAGCGCTTCGCCCTCGGCCACCAGCAATTCCGCATCCTGGCCGCCATTGATCTGATTCGCCCGGCCGTAGGCCTTGGCCGCTTCGGCATGCCGCTGCAGCACCGAATAGGAACGCCCTAGCAGTCGCCAGCCTTCCAGATCCTCCGGCTGCTCGCCGAGACGCTGGGCAAGCTGCTCGATCATTGCCTCAACCTGGGGCGGTGCGGTGACCGCAGGCGGCGGTGGGCGGAAATGCTGAGCGCCATCGCTGAGTGCGAAAATCCCGCCGGCGGCCAGCACGGGCAAAATCAGAATCAGAGCACGCAAGGGACCGGCGCCGGCACCAGCCGTCAGCGGCTTTCCGGCCGTGTCCACGTCTTCCAGCAGGCGACGCTCCAGATCCTGACGCGCCTGGGCAAAATCTTCCGACCCCAGCCGGCCACCGGCCTGCTCCGCTTCCAGTTCGGCCAGGCGCTCGCGAAAAGCCGCGACGTTCAGGCGCTTGCGCAGTTCGGCATCATGCCGCCCGCCGGCACGCATGCCGATAACCAGCCACAAACCGGCCAGCAGCGCCAACAGCAGCGCCGCGATCCAAAACAGAACCATCATTTATTCTCATCCAGAACGCGGCGCACATCCTCGGCCGACACGTCGGTGGCAACGGGCGCCTGCGCCGGCCGACGCAAACGCCAAGCGGCAACCAGACCCAGCAGCAGAAAAAGAAAAGGGCCGAACCACAGGGCCCAGGTCAGCGGTTTCATCGGCGGCCGATAAAGCACGAAATCTCCGTAACGTTCGGTCATGTAGTCGCGAATTTCGGCATCGCTGCGACCGGCCAGCATCATCTCGCGCACCTGCTTGCGCAGGTCCTGCGCCAACGGAGCATGCGAATCCGCAATGGACTGGTTCTGACACACCAGACAGCGCAGTTCCGCCGTCAGGCTGTGAAAGCGATCTTCATCAATGCCTGGCTGCGCCAGCCCGAGCGTGGGCAGCAGAAACAGCCACACCCAGCACCATGTCCGTCTCATTGCTGCAGTTCCTTCAGCAGTGGCAATAATTCCTGCTGCACATAATCCCAGCTGAGCGGCCCGATTCGTTTGGCCACGATGGTGCCGGCCCGATCAACGACGAAGGTTTCCGGCACGCCGTAAACCCCCCAGTCAATGCCGACCTGGCCATCCCGATCCATGCCGCTGGCCAGATAGGGATTGCCCTCACGCGCCAGCAGGGCCAGCGCATCTTCAGGGGCATCCTTGTAGTTCAGGCCATACAGCCGCACATCGCCACGCCGTGCCAACTCCATCAGGATGGGGTGTTCCTGACGACAGGCCACGCACCAGCTGGACCAGACATTGAACAGGCTGGGCGCCGCACTCAGATCGCGCTCGCTCAGCTGTCCTTCGGCGCCCAGCAGCGGCAGGCTGAAAACCGGCGCCGGCTTGCCAATCAGCGGCGAATCCACCTCCCGCGGATCCAGCTTGAGGCCGATGCCCAGCACCAGAATCAGCCCCATCAGCAGCCCCAGCGGTGCAAAAAACCGCAGCCGCATCAGCTTAAGGCTCCAGGCGTCGCCGCCAGATCATCGCCAAGCCCGTCTCGCGCCAGGCTGCGGCCCAGGCGATAGCGCCGGTCGGTGGCCGCCAGGCCGCCGCCGATCGCCATCAGCAGGGCGCCGACCCAGATCCAGCGGATGAAGGGTTTGTAATACAGCCGCACCGACCAGGCCCCCTCGCCCAGAGGCTCGGCCAGAGCCACATACAGATCTCGGGTGATACCGACATCCACCGCCGATTCCGTCATCGGATTGTTTGGCTGCGAGCGATAGCTGCGCTTCTCCGGGTACAGGCGGGCCACAAGATCGCCATTGCGGCTGACCTCGATGGTGCCCCGCTGGGCGTCGTAATTCGGCCCGCTCACCGGCAGCACTTCAAGCAGGCGCCAGTCGTAGCCGCTCATCAGCACGGTATCTCCGGGCTTCATGCTCAGATCGCGCTCGACATCGGCATGACTGACCAAAGTGACGCCGATGGTGAACACGCCAAGTCCGAAATGGGCCAGGCACATGCCGACGATCGCACGCGACGGTCGCCGGGACAGGCGCAGCCAGCGCACCAGTTCGGCCACCGCGGTGGTGATCGCCCAGCCGCCCAGAATCAGGGCCAGATAGACACCTAGGCTCTGACTGCCCGGCACCAGCAACGGCAGACTCAAACCCAGCACCACCGCCACCAGGGCCGGCGCGACCGCCCGCCTGAACTCCTGCAGGCGTCCGCGTTTCCAGCCCACCAGATAGGACACGCCGATCAGGGCAACCAGGGGCAGCATGATCGGCACGAAGGTGAGATTGAACCAGGGCGAACCCACCGAAGGTTTGGCCAGCCCCATGGCGTCGACCAGCAACGGGTAGAGGGTGCCCAGCAGCACCGTCAACGCGGCCACCACCAGCAGGACATTGTTCAGCAGCAGCAGACCTTCGCGGGAAAACATCGCAAAAGCAACCGGCGCGGCGATTCGATGCCCGCGCCATGCGAACAGCAGCAGCGAACTGCCCACCACGATGCTGAAGAACGCCAGGATGAACACCCCGCGACTGGGATCGGTGGCGAAGGCATGCACCGAAACCAGCACCCCAGAGCGCACCAGGAAGGTGCCCAGCAGACTCAGCGCAAACGCACAGATGGCCAGCAACACGGTCCAGCTGCGCAGCACGCCGCGCTTCTCCGATGCCGCCAGGGAATGCAGCAGGGCGGTGCCGACCAGCCAGGGCATGAAGGAGGCATTTTCCACCGGGTCCCAGAACCACCAGCCACCCCAGCCCAGTTCGTGATACGCCCACCAGCTGCCCAGGGCAATGCCCAGGGTCAGAAACATCCAGGCGGCCGCGGTCCAGGGTCGGGTCCAGCGCAACCAGGCGGCGTCCAGACGGCCGTGCAGCAATGCGGTAATGGCGAAGGCAAAGGCCACGGAAAAGCCGACATAGCCCATGTAGAGCATCGGCGGATGGATGATCAGCCCCGGATCCTGCAACAAGGGATTCAGATCGCGCCCTTCGCTGGCCACCGTCGGCAGCAGTTCAAAAGGATTGGAGGTGAACAGAATGAACGCGAGAAACCCGATCGACACCCCGCCCAGCACCGCCAGCACGGTGGCCAGCACATCCGCGGGCAGGCTGGCGCCACGCAGCGCCACCGCAGCACTCCAGCCGGCCAGCATCAGCATCCACAGCAGCAGCGAGCCCTCATGGCCACCCCACACTGCGGCGATGCGATAGGGCACCGGCAGCAGGGTATTGGAGTTGGTCGCCACATAGGCCAGGGAGAAGTCATTGCGCAGGAAGGCCACGGTGAGCAGCACGAAGGCGCAGGCGATGATCACGAACAGGGCGCGGGCGGCCGGATCGGCCACCGCCAGACAGGCTCCATTGCGGCGGTACAGGCCCCATAGCGGCACGCAGAACTGTACCAAGGCGACTCCCAGCGCAAGCGCGAGGGCGAAATGTCCGGCGGCGGCGATCATAGGGTTTCCAGACTCTTGAATGGCGCGCAGCTGTGACCGGTATCGGTCTGCAGCGATTCCGCCAGCTCCGGCGGCATGTAATTCTCGTCGTGCTTGGCCAGCACCTCGTCGGCAACGAATTCTCCGCCGCCGGCCAGTTTGCCGGTCACCACCACACCCTGCCCTTCACGGAACAGGTCGGGCAGGATGCCTTCATAGCGCACCCCGACCTCATGCTCGCAGTCGGCCAGCCGGAACGCGACCTTGAGGGTGCCGGACTCACGCTGCACGCTGCCGGTCTTGACCAGGCCGCCAAGGCGGAAACGGGCGCCTTCCGGAGTCTTGCCGGCGACCACCTCGGTCGGCGAGTGAAAATACATCAGATTCTGCTGAAACACCTGCAGCATCAGCACCACGATGCCGATGGCGGCGAGACTGGCTGCCGCCACGAACAGCATTCTGCGTTGTCTGCGCGTCATGCGGATTTCTCCTGCCGGGCCCTGAATTCCCGGGTTCTGAGTTCATTCAACAAACGACGCTGCCGCAGCCAGGGCGCCAGCGCATTGACCAGCAGCAACACCAAGGTCAGACCGAAACTCGGCCAGACGAAACGGGCGTAGCCACCCATCGCCAGAAAATCGCTCCAGTTCATGCTTGCGGCTCCAGAATGCGGGCGACCCAGCGGGCATGGCGTTCACGGCTGAGGAGCTCGTTGCGCATGCGCATCAGCACCACGGCGGCAAAGTACACATTCATTGCCAGCGCCATTTCCAGCAAGGGCAGCAGCATGGCCATGTCGATGGAAGGCTTGTCGAATTTGGTCACGGTCGGCCCCTGATGCAGGGTATTCCACCATTCCACCGAGTAATGCACGATCGGCACGTTGATCGCCCCAACCAGCGCCAGCAGGCTGCAGGCCCGCGCCGCCAGCCGCTTGTCCTCGATCGCCTGATCCAGCGCGATCACGCCCAGATACAGGAACAGCAAAATCAGTTCGGAGGTCAGGCGCGCATCCCAGACCCAGTAGGTGCCCCACATGGGCTTGCCCCAGAGCATGCCGGTGACCAGCGCCAGAGCGGTGAAACTGGCGCCCAGCGGGGCGGCTTCAGCGACATAGATTTCGGCCAGCTTCATGCGCCAGATCAGCGCGATCGCGGCGGCCACCGCCATGCTGGTATAGATGAACAGCGAGAGCCAGGCGGCCGGCACATGCACGAAAATGATACGGTAGCCCTCGCCCTGCTGGTAATCCACCGGCGCGGTGACGAGGCTGCCATACAGACCATGGGCGAACAGGCCCAGCGCCAGCAGTCCGAGCCACGGAATCCAGCGCGCGGCGCCATGATAGAAGCTTGGCGGCGAAGCCATGCGATGAAACCAGACCCACATCAGAATGCATCCTGATCCGGCGTAGGCCAGCGGCCGCCGATGGCAGTCCAGTTCGCAGTCTTATCCCGCATCAAAACGCCTCTCTTCAAAGGGCAAAAACTCGAATGTTAACGCGTTTCCGGCAGCGCGCGCCGGCCTCATCAAGCGCGGCGCCTGCAGGCCAGGCCAGCGCCGCGTGTCCGCCGCGCCACCGGGCAGGCCGGCCCGATCTGAGCTTGGACCGCGAAGTCGCGCCAAGGTGCCTTGCCGCCGGCGTCTGGCCCGCCGCCTCTGATCCTTGTCCATCACGCTTTTCAGTCCGCCGCGATTTTCAATGCGGCGGCAGTGGCCAGTGGCGCCAGCAGCAAGGCGCCCAGCAGCAGTGCGGCCAGCAGCTGGATCTGCGCCACCACCGGCAGGCCGTCGTAGCGTGCCACCCCGATGCCGGCACCAAAAATCAAGATCGGCACGTACAAAGGCAGCATCAGCAGGCCGGTCAGCACCCCGCCACGCGGCAGGGCGGCGGTCAGCGCGGCGCCGATACTGCCGACGAAACACAGGCTCGGCGTACCCAGCAGCAGGCTCCAGACGATCACGCGACACACCTCATCGGGCACGTACAACGCATGCGCCAGCGGCCAGGCCAGCAGGCTCACCGGCAGACCGGTGAACAGCCAGTGCACCGAGATCTTGATCAACAGGATCAAGGCCGGCGGCCAGGGCGAGAGCAGCAGGGCGTCCACCCAGCCTTCGGCCAGCTCCTGCCGGAACAAGGCTTCCAGGCCCATCACCGTCGCCAGCAAGGCGGCGGTCCAGAGGATCGCCGGCGCGCTGCGCGCCAGCAAGGCCGGATCCGGCACGCCGCCCAGCGGAAACATCGCGCACACCAGCACGAAAACCAGGCAGGGCTGCAGGGCTTCACCACGGCGCCGCCAGTAGCGCAGAAATTCCCGCTGCGCGATCCGTCCGATGCCCCTCATTGCCCCATCTCGAAGTGGCGTGGCGTGCAGTCGGGAATCGAGAAATTCTCGTGGCTGGCGATCACCACCGCGCCACCACCCTGGACATGCCGGCCAACCGCCTCCCCCAGACGCCGTCGATTGTCGGTATCCAAGCCGTTGAAGGGTTCATCCAGCAACCACACTGGCGCGGCGCTGACCACCAGGCGGGCCAGCGCGGTGCGCTTGATCTGCCCGGTCGACAGGGCCCGCACCGGACGCTGCGCCAGAGCGAGCAGGTCAAACTGCGCCAGGGCGCCTTCAACCCCCGCCTGCGGCGATTGCGCCAGGGCGGCGTGATAATGGAGATTCTCTGCCACGCTCAGGTCGCGCGACAGGCTGGGCCGCTCACCGAGATAGAAGAGGCTCTGCCCTGCTTCATCCAACCGGTCCTCGAAATCGCCTTCACGCCAGTGCCGCTCGCCCTCATCGAAAGACTGCAGGCCGGCCAGTATGCGCAACAAGGTGGTTTTGCCGCAGCCATTGGCACCACGGATCCAGAGCACTTCACCGCCACGAACCTCCAGGCTCAAACCCTGGTACAGCTCCGCACCGCCGCGCCGCAGCCAGAGCCGCCTCACCCCCACGACCGGTTTTCCGTTCAATCGCTGCCAATGCCTCTTGCCAATGCCTCGTGCTCTTGTGCCGGGGCATCGAAGACCTAAAAGAGGCGCGGATTGTACCGATTGCCTGGCCACAAGGCGAAACGCATGCGCTCACAGGCCGGCAAAGCGGTTCATCTGCGCGGTGCCGGCGCCGTTCCGGTTTCAGATTACCCGCGAATAGCTGCGGCTCGCAGCCTGTGGCGGCAGATAGCGATCGAAGACCATGCAGATATTGCGAATCAGCAGACGGCCGGCCGCGGTGACCTCGATCCCGCTCCCTGTGAGCCGGACCAGCCCATCCGCCGCCAGCTCCTGCAAGCGCACCACTTCGGCGGCGAAATAGCCTCCGAAATCAATGCCGTGCAAGGCTTCGATCACACTGAAGTCGAGGCGAAAATGGCAGATGAGTTCCTGAATCACCCGGCGCCTGATGCGGTCATCGTCATTCAGTTCCACCCCGCGCAGGACCGGCAGTTCGTTCCTGGCCAGGGCGGCATGGTAGTCGGCCAGCTCCTTGTGATTCTGGGTATAACTCTCGCCGACGTGGGAGATCGCAGTCACCCCCATCGCCACCAGTTCGCAGTCAGCGTGGGTGGAATACCCCTGGAAGTTGCGATACAGCCTGCCCTCGCGCTGGGCAATCGCCAGCGCATCATCCGGCCTGGCGAAATGATCCATGCCAATGTAGACGTAACCCGCCTGCTGCAAGCGCTCGATTACCCGCGCCAGAATGGCCAGCTTGGTTTCCGCGCTCGGCAAGTCCTGCTCACGAATGCGCCGCTGCGGCGCGAACAGCTGCGGCATGTGCGCGTAATTGAACACCGACAAACGATCCGGCGCCGCCTCGATCACCCGATCCAGGGTGCGATCAAAGGAATCCACACTCTGCAACGGCAGCCCGTAGATCAGATCGATATTGATCGAGTCGAAACCATGATCCCGCGCCGCCTGCATCACTGCCAGGGTCTGGGCTTCGGACTGCACCCGATGCACCGCCTGCTGCACCTGCGGATCAAAATCCTGCACCCCCAGACTCATGCGATTGAAACCGATCTCGGCCAGCACCGCGATGGTCTGGGCATCGGCTTCACGCGGATCGATCTCGACCGAATATTCCCGCCCGGAATCATCCCGCAGCGCGAAATGCTCGCCGGTTCTGACCATCAGTTCACGCATCTGCCCGGTGCTGATGAAGGTCGGCGTGCCGCCGCCCCAGTGCAGCTGATTGACCGGCCGGCCGGGTGCAAACAATGCCCCTTGCAGCTCGATCTCGCGATACAGATCGGCCAGATACGGCTCCGCCCGGGCGCGATTTCGCGTCACCACCTTGTTGCAGGCGCAGTAGAAACACAGGTGGGCGCAAAACGGGATATGAAAATACAGCGACAGCGGCAAGCCCTGCCGATTGCCGGCCTCGGCCTGACGCTGATAGGCCTGGTCGTCGACCGCAGGATCAAACTGCAAAGCGGTGGGATAGGAGGTGTAGCGAGGGCCGCTGCGATCGTGTCGCTGGATCAGCTGGGGGTCAAATACCACCGAGTTTTGCATGGGTGAATTCATCATTGGAGTCGCTTGCGAAGGCCGGCACATGCCAAAGCGGGAAGCCTGCCTGCCCCGCCCCGAAGCCTATTCCCTGATGATGCCGTCGCCGAGACGCCGACCGCCTGATGCAGATCAATTGACGGGCCGACAAACAGACCCTGGCTCAGCCAGGGCCTGCTGACCACCTGCGCTGCGACCAGCTATTGCTCGAAGCACATCAGGCGCGCCGCCGAACCACAGGACACGTTGGAATGGTCGGTCCAGGTCGAATTGGTTCCGACATTGATCCCGGTGTAGGCGAAATTGCTGGCCGATGCCTGGGTAAAGCCCTGGCAACTTAAGCTCGGATTCGCGTACTTGGTCCCGCCCACCACCGTGGTATTGCTCCAGGACTGGGCGCTACCCAGGCTCTGGCCAATGGCGGTGACATTGATTGGCGCGCTGATCACGCCATCGGTCAAATCCGCCCAGTTGTTCGCCACCACGGTGCCATTGACCAGCACATAGGCCGAATTGCTCTGCACGAAGCGGGTCGAAGGCGAACCTTCATTGTTGGACACCCACGCCATGTAGCTGCCGCTCAGGCCCGCTTGGGCGGCTTCCGTATTGCACTTGGCATCGGCACCGGCCAGACCGCCCAGGTTGCCGCTGTAGGTGGCCGAACTGATGAACACACGCTTGTCGGGACTCGGCGGGGGCGGATCATCCGGCGGATCCGTCGGCACAATGCAAGGGATCTGCACTGAAGAATTCGGGCAACTCAGCGTCGCCACACCCTGGGCCGAGCAGGTGCTGACCTCGCAGGACACCCCATCCTGACCGTTCGCGCCATCGGCCCCGGGCGGGCCAGCAGGTCCTTGCGGACCCGGCGGTCCTGCCAGACCCGGCGCACCGGCTGGACCGGGCTCACCGGCTACGCCCTG
Source organism: Oceanococcus sp. (assembly GCA_041619555.1). Taxonomy (GTDB): domain Bacteria; phylum Pseudomonadota; class Gammaproteobacteria; order Nevskiales; family Oceanococcaceae; genus Oceanococcus. Next base: position 22,540 of record JBFKDQ010000046.1, read on the forward strand.
CGGCCCGGCCGGGCCAACCGGACCCGGATCACCCTGGTCGCCTTTGTCACCCTGGATGCCGGCGATGCCCTGCGGGCCTTGCTCACCCGGTTCGCCCTGGAGACCTTGCGAGCCCTGATCACCTTGCGGACCTGCCGGCCCCATCGGACCGGGATCGCCCTGGTCGCCTTTGTCACCCTGGATGCCGGCGATGCCCTGCGGCCCTTGCTCACCCGGTTCGCCCTGTACACCTTGCGGGCCCTGTTCACCTTGCGGGCCTTGATCACCTTGCGGACCTGCCGGCCCGATCGGGCCGGGATCACCTTGATCGCCTTTGTCACCCTGGAGGCCGGCAATGCCCTGCGGGCCCTGATCACCCTGTTCGCCTTGCGGACCTTGCGGGCCCTGATCACCTTGCGGCCCCATCGGGCCCACCGGACCCGGCTCACCTTGCGGTCCTGCGGGCCCGGCCTCGCCCTGCTCGCCTTTCTCCAGCGCGGCAATGGTCAGAGAGTAGGTCCCGGTCTCGTATTTCTTCTTTTTCTCGTCCACCGCAACCAGCAACTGGTATTCACCATCCGCCAGAGCGTTCGGCAGCTGTGCGCGGACATGACCGGGTTCCGAATAGATGACCTGCAGGGGCAGGCTACCCAGTTCCACCACCGGATGTTCGGCCTTCTTCTTGTCGTCCTTGAGGTACTCGCCGTCGATGTACAGCATCTGCCCCGGTCGGTCGACGGTCACCGCATGGATGAGCAGCTGATCGGCGGCATGTACGCCAGCACTGTGACCCAGCAGTGCAACAGCGACGCCGAGCACTTGCAAGCAGCGGTTCAGGCGAAATGATTGATGTTGCACGGCCATACTCCAGAAGCAGAATCTATGCCTTCCGACATCGGCACCTGACGCTCAAACTTGAGAGGCGGTGACCCGGAGCAGTCAACATCGGCACGCTAACTCTGCTGCGTTAACTCGCTGAACATGGACTATGTGGACGGCCTTGAATGGATTTTCCTGAGTGTCACCATGCGCCGGCCACGGTCAACAAAACGTCAAGAGGGGCGCAGGGCCCGACCGTTCAGCGCGCCGCCAGGTCCGAAGTGGCCAGTGGCAGGAACGCCGCCTGCTGGCCGATCGCCTGCGCCTGCCCCGCCGGCACCCGCAGCAGGGCGTTGGCCTGAATCACATTGCTCAGCATGTGCGAGGCCTGCCGCGGCAAGGCACGCAGACACGCCTGCCCCTGCGCATCGACAAACCAGCACACGCGCAGGAAGCGGTCACGGCTTGGCGCCGCCGCCAGTTCGAACTCCACACGGCCGCGGGAGAAGATTGGCGCGCCGGGCCGCAGCCCTTGCAGCAGGCGCAGTACGGGTACCAGATGCAGCCAGGCGCAGACGAATACCGCGGCCGGATTGCCCGGCAGGATCAGCACCGGCTTGGCGCCCGCCATGCCGAAAGCCAAGGGCTTGCCGGGTTTCTGCGCCACCCGCCAGAACTTCTCCTCCACCCCGAGCGAGGCCGCCACCTCACGGGCATAGTCGCGCTCGCCCACCGAAGCGCCGCCGGTGATGACCACCAGATCCGCATCGGCCAGGGCGGAGCTCAGAGCCTGGGCCAGGGCCTCGCGCTGGTCGGCCACGACACTCACCTGCGCGCTCACCCCGCGCTCGGCCAGCCAGGCGTGCAGGAAAGCCCCATTGCATTCATACACTTCGCCGGGACGCAGAACCTGACCCGGCGCCACCAGTTCATCCCCGGTCACCAGCACCGCCACTTTGGGCCCGCGGATACAGCGGACCTGATCCACACCCACGAAGCTGGCCGCGGCAATCACGGCACTGTCGATGCGCTGCCCGGCGGCGCACAATTCATGACCGGCGCGGGCTTCTTCGCCTTGCTGGCGGATGTTATTGCCCGGCGTGACCGGCGCATTGAACTGCAGCCGGGAACCTTCCACGATTGTTTTTTCCTGCATCACCACGGCGTCCGCGCCGGGCGGAATCATCGCGCCGGTGAAGATGCGCGCACAGTGTCCGGCCGCAAGTGCGGTCTGCTGTTCCTGCCGCTGCGCGGCAATGAACTGCAGGCATTCGAGCGTCACCGGTGTGCTGTTGCTGGCGCCGGTCAGATCCGCGCTGCGCAGCGCATAGCCATCCATCGCGCTTTGCGCGAACGGCGGCAGATCGATCCGGCTGTGCAGCGCCTGCGCCAGCACCCGACCGCGAGCCTGCTGCAGTGGCAGGGTTTCCTCCGGCAAAACAGGAACCGCCTCGGCATAGGCCTGCCAGGCGGCTTCAACTGAAATCATCGCATCCTCCCGAATCTGAACCACCGGCCACGATAAGCATGGCCCGATGCGTGCCCCATCGGCCGGCAGAACTCTACCCAGAGCGCCGCTGCATCGCCAGCCGTGGCGCCCCGGAGCTCAGATGCGTGCGCGTGCGCGCACGATTTGATAGCGCCTGCCCAGATACCACACCGGAGCGCTCCAGATGTGCACCAGCCGGGTGAACGGAAAGACCAGGAACATGGTCAGGCCGAGAAACAGATGCAGCTTGTAGATCCAGTGCACCGAAGCCACCAGTTCGGCCGCACCGCCGCGGAAGGTGACGATGCGCTGCGCCCATTCGGCCAGAAGCAGCATCACCGAACCGTCCATGTGCTGCGCCGACACCGGGATCGAAATCAGCCCCAGGATCAGCTGCACGTAGAGCAACAGCAGGATAAAGATATCCATGCGGCTGCTGCTCGCGCGCACCCGGGCATCAAACAGCCTGCGATGCACCAGCATGCTCATGCCGATGAAGCACAGGGTGCCGAACAGACCGCCGGCGATCATGGCCATCAGCTGTTTCATGCTCGTGGACAAACCCACGGCGTGATAGACCGACGCCGGCGTCAGCAGCCCGACCAGATGACCAAAGAACAGCAGCAGGATACCGACATGGAACAAATTGTTGGCGAGTATGAAATGCGGACCACCACTGAGCAGCTGACTGGATCCGGCGCGCCAGGTGTACTGGTTCAGGTCGAAACGGGCCAGGCTGCCGAGCAGGAACACCGCGCCGGCGAGATAGGGATACAGCCCAAACAGCAATTCGTTGAGATCGTTCATGCCGGGTTCTCCAGGCGAGTGGGCGCCGCATAGCGCACCAGCGGGACGGTATGGGGATCGGCGGCGCCGGGTGCCGCGCTGCAAGCGGCCGTGGCGCAGCCGAAAGTGACCGGCTTCTCCGCCCAGGCCTCATCCAGTTTTTCGGGCGTGTCATCCGGCCGTTCGGCGCGCGCCTGGTCCTGCAGGCTGGCGTCCACGACCGGCTCGTCCGCCAGCTGCAGCAGGGCCGCCAGCACGCCGGCATAGGCGCTGTCCCTCTCCCGCATACGCGCATGCAGCAACCGCAGAATATGCGCCACCTCACTGAGCCAGCCCCGCGCCGCCGATGCCTCCAGATGCGCACAGAACTCGATGAACACGGGCAGATAGTCGGGCAGCTGCCGCGCATCCATCTCCAGTCCGGCCTGATGATAGGTCTCGCGCAGATCCACCATGGCCTGCCCCCGGTCCCGCGATTCGCCATGCACATGCTCGAACAGATGCAGGGACAGCGAGCGCCCCCGGTCGAAGCAGGCCACATAGTCCTCCTGCAGGCTCAGCAGATCGGTCGCGCCCAGTTCATCCAGCAGCGCGAAAATCGGCGTGAGCTGATCGGGCGCCAGGGCCTGCTCTTCCCGCAGCAGGGTCTTCATTTCCGCGCTGTGGCTGATCACCTCGTCCTGCGGGTAATCGAGCAGCACGCCCAGAATTCTAAGTGTCGTCTGCATGTTCAGTCTCCGCCGCGCAGGGGCTTGAGGGCATTGAGCGGAATCGGCACATCCCTTTGGGTGGCCGGCTTACCACCGAACAGGCTGGTCGGGCTGCTGCCGTGACAGCCGTCGCCGAAGCTGAAACCGCAACCGCCTTTGCTGCCGTAGGGATCGTCAATCAACTCCTTGTGCGCGGTGGGCACGACGAAGCGGTCCTCGTAGTTGGCGATCGCCATGATCTGGTACATGTCCTGCACCTGGGCCGGCGTCAGCCCCACCTCGCTCAGCAGTTCATCGCGCTGCTCTCCGTCGATGTGCACGCCGCGCTGATACACCCGCATGGCCAGCATCTTCTCCAGCGCGGCAATTACCGGGGCATCGTCGCCGGCGGTCAGCATATTGGACAGATAGCGCACCGGAATACGCAGGGAGCGCACATCCGGAATCAGACCCTTGTTGGACAGGCTCCCGGCCTGCGCCGCATTGGAGATCGGTGACAGTGGCGGCACATACCAGACCATCGGCAGGGTGCGGTATTCCGGGTGCAGCGGAAACGCCAGCTTCCAGTCGATGGCCATCTTGTAGACCGGCGAGTTCTGCGCCGCGGTCAGCCAGGAATCCTGCACGCCGTCGCGGCGGGCCGCGGCGATCACTTCCGGATCATGCGGATCCAGAAACATTTTGAGCTGCTCGGTGTACAGATCCTTTTCGTCCGGCGCCGAGGCCGCGGCCTGGATCTGGTCGGCGTCATACAGGATCACGCCCAGGTAGCGGATGCGGCCGACACAGGTTTCCGAGCACACGGTCGGCAGACCGGATTCGATGCGCGGATAGCAAAACGTGCATTTTTCCGATTTACCGCTTTTCCAGTTGAAGTAGATCTTTTTGTAGGGACAGCCCGACACGCACTGGCGCCAGCCACGGCATTTGTCCTGATCGATCAGCACCACGCCATCTTCTTCGCGCTTGTAGATCGCACCGGACGGGCAACTCGCGGCGCAGGCCGGATTCAGGCAATGCTCGCACAGGCGCGGCAGGTACATCATGAAGGTGTTTTCGAACTCGCCGTACATCTGCTTCTGCACGTTTTCGAAATTTGTGTCCTTGCTGCGCTTTTCGAATTCGGTGCCGAGAATTTCCTCCCAGTTCGGGCCCCATTCGATTTTCTTCATGGTTTTCCCGGTCAGCGCCGAGTACGGCCGCGCCACCGGCTGCGCCTTGCCCGCGGGGGCTTTGTGCAGATGCTGATAGTCGAAATCGAAGGGCTCGTAATAGTCGTCGATCGCTGGCAAGTTGGGATTGCCGAAGATGTTGGCCAGGGTCTTGAGCTTGCCGCCCTGCCGCGGCACGAGCTTGCCGTCTTTCTCGCGCTTCCAGCCGCCCTTCCACTGATCCTGATCCTCCCAGTTCTTCGGATAGCCGATGCCGGGCTTGGTCTCGACATTGTTGAACCAGGCGTATTCGACCCCTTCGCGCGAGGTCCAGACGTTCTTGCAGGTGATGGAGCAGGTATGACAGCCGATGCATTTGTCCAGATTCAGAACCATGCCGATTTGTGCACGCACTTTCATGGGGCGACCTCCGAGGTGGCGGGGTAGCTGGGCGTGCCATCCAGCCAGTCGATGGTATTCATCTTGCGCACGATGACGAATTCGTCGCGGTTGGAACCGACCGTGCCGTAGTAGTTGAAACCGTAACTTTGCTGCGCATAGCCACCGATCATGTGGGTCGGCTTGAGCACGATGCGGGTCACCGAGTTGTGGATGCCGCCGCGCTGCTGGGTCACCTCCGAGCCCGGCACGTTCACGATCCTCTCCTGGGCGTGGTACATCATCACCATGCCGGCCGGCACCCGCTGACTGACCACCGCACGCGCGACCAGGGCGCCGTTCACGTTGAAAGTCTCGATCCAGTCGTTGTCGACTATCCCGGCGGCTTTCGCGTCGGTTTCGCTCAACCAGACGATCGGCCCACCGCGGGACAGGGTCAGCATCAGCAAATTGTCGCTGTAGGTGCTGTGGATGCCCCATTTCTGATGCGGGGTGATCCAGTTCAGAACCAATTCCTTGTTGCCGTTGCCGCTCGCCCCCAAGACCGGCGAGATGCTGTTGGTATTGACCGGGGTCCGGTAGCTGGCGAAGCCCTCGCCAAAGGCCCGCATCCAGACGTGATCCTGATAGAACTGCTGCCGCCCGGTCAGGGTGCGCCAGGGGATCTGCTCATGCACATTGGTCCAGCCGGCGTTGTAGCAGACCTTTTCCGATTCGATGCCCGACCAGGTTGGCGAGGAAATGATCTTGCGTGGCTGGGCCTGAATATCGCGGAAGCGGATTTTTTCGTCTTCCTTGGGCAGGGCCAGATGCGCATGTTCACGGCCGGTGACCTTGCCCAGTTCCCGCCAGGCCTTGACCGCAACCTCGCCATTGGTTTCCGGTGCCAGCATCAAGATGGTTTCGGCCGCATCGATCGCGGTTTCGATCTTGGGTCGCCCTGCAGTGGGACCATCGCCACCGACCCGGCCGTTGAGATCACCCAGATGATGCACCTCCTCACGGGTATCCCAGTTGATTCCCTTGCCGCCATTGCCGAGTTTGTCCAGCAAGGGCCCCAGCGCGGTGAATCGGGCGTGGGTGTTGGGGTAATCCCGCTCCACCGTGATGATCTGCGGCATCGTCAGGCCGGGTTCGGGCGCGCAATGGCCCTGTTTCCAGTCCGCCACTGCGAAAGGCTGGGCCAGTTCGGCCGGCGTGTCATGCAGCAGAGGCAAGGTCACCACATCGGTTTCCACCCCCAGATGTCCCGCAGAAGCTTTGGAAAAGGCCTTGGCGATGCCCTTGTAGATCTCCCAGTCACTGCGTGATTCCCAGGCCGGGTTGACCGCCTCGGACAGCGGATGGATGAAAGGATGCATGTCCGAGGTATTGAGATCATCCTTTTCATACCAGGTCGCAGTCGGCAGGACCACGTCCGAGTACAGGCAGGTGGTGGACATGCGGAAGTCCAGGGTCACCAGCAGATCCAGCTTGCCCTCGGGCGCCTTCTCATGCCAGGCGACTTCCCGGGGCTGGGCCGCCTGGTCATCCCCCAGATCCTTGCCCTGGATGCCATGGCTGGTGCCGAGCAGGTGCTTGAGAAAATATTCATGGCCCTTGCCGCTGGAACCCAGCAGATTGGAACGCCAGACGAACAGATTGCGCGGAAAATTCTGCGGCGCATCCGGATCCTCACAGGCCAGCTTGAGGCTGCCATCGCGCAGGCTTTGCACCACGTAATCTTTGGCCGTCATGCCTTTGGCTGCGGCCTCCCTGGCGACTTCGAGCGGATTTCGATCCAGCTGTGGCGCCGAAGGCAACCAGCCCATGCGCTCGGCACGCACGTTGTAATCGATCATGTGCTCGGGCCAGTCTTCGGGCGTGGCCAGCGGCGACAGCAACTCACGGGCATTGAGCTTTTCATAGCGCCACTGATCGGTGTGGGCATACCAGAAGCTGGTCGAATTCATGTGCCGCGGCGGCCGCCCCCAGTCCAGTCCGAAAGCCAGCGGCTGCCAGCCGGTCTGCGGTCGCAGTTTTTCCTGGCCGACATAATGGGCCCAGCCGCCGCCGCTCTTGCCAATGCAGCCGCACATCAGCAGCAGATTGATGATGCCGCGGTAGCTCATGTCCATGTGGTACCAGTGATTCAGGCCGGCGCCGAGAATCACCATGGATTTGCCTTCGGTCAGGTGGGCCGTTTCGGCAAAGCGCCGCGCCACCCGGATCACCTGATCCCTTGGCACGCCGGTGATGGTTTCCTGCCAGGCCGGGGTATACGGCGCGTCTGCATCGAAGCTGCGGGCCAGCCCCGGATCTTCCAGGCCGTGCTCCACCCCGTAATGGGCGAGCATCAGGTCATAGACCGTGGCCACCTGCACGCTGCTGCCATCGGCCAGGGTGATAGTCTTGACCGGAACCCGGCGCATGAGAATCTCGGGATGATCGCTGGAGGCGAAATGCGCATGTTCCACCCCGCCGAAGTAGGGAAACG
>JBFKDQ010000047.1:0-30180 GCA_041619555.1 Oceanococcus sp.
GCGCGCGCATGACGGGCGGGAGTATTTCTACAAATACGCGCCCGGCAGCGGCGACACCCCGAATGCGATCACCGCGGGCACCTACTATGCGGTGGTCTATGGCGAGGGCGACAGTCCTCCGAACTCTTACAGCTACGGCACGGGTGCGGCGTCCTTCACGCTGGCCAGCGGGCCGATGCCGGTGGACGATACGCCGGATGTGGGTGGGGTGCTGTCGATCGGCAACCCCTTGAAATGGCTGAATCAGCGGACGGAAGTGCGGGAACAGCGCGCCTATCGCTTCAATGTTCCGGCGGGTCTGGAGTATTTCGAGGTGAAACTGAACAATCTGGTCGGTGATGCCGAATTGTTCCTGCGTGGACCGGATGCGCCGGGCCAGGGGCTACTGTCCTATGTGTATAGCAATGCCAGCGAGGAAGGTGGCGCCAGCTATCAATTCTCCGATCGGGACGGCGTGCCCGTGATCACGGTTCCTGCGCCATTACCTGGCGATTACAGCCTGCTGGTCGCCGAGGCTGCCAACGCAATTGCCGGGGCCGATTTCGACGTGGTGGTGAATGCCGTGGGCATTCAGGCGCTGAGCTTTGATGGCGGCGAGATCAGCCAGAGTCTGCAGGATGATCAGGTGCGCTACTACCGCGTGTCGGTGCCGGCCAGCATCGATGGTGGCCCGGTGCAGGGCTGGCAGCTGTTCCCATCGACCAGTTCGGGCGCGCTGCAAATGCGCCTGCGGCAGGGGGCGATTCCCGGTGATTCAAGCAGCACCGCGCCGGTGATGAGCGTGAGCCGTCGGCAGATCGACATCGTGCCGCCGACCTTGAGTGCGGGCCACTGGTTCCTGGAAGTCAAAGGCAACGGTCTCACCGATTTCAGCTTGCGCAGCCAGGCGCTGCGACCCCAGCGTAGCTGGCAGATGCCGGCGCATGGGCAGGCCTTCGGCCAGCCAGGCCTGACCGCGCCGCTGATCGGGGATTCGGGGGTGGATGATGACGGCAAAGCCATCGGGGATGCCGATCAGGGTACGGATCTGGATCAGGATCACATGCATTTCTATCGGATTGTGGTGCCGGCCGGCAATGCCGGTCACCTGCGCACCCGTCTGGAAGCGATCAACGGCGATCCGGACCTGTACATCCGACATGACGGTGCGCCGACCCTGACCTCTGTTCCCGGCGGTTTTGGCCCGATCGATGAGTACCACCGCAAGCAGACGCAGACCGGCACGCAGTACGGCAACTGGGTGCCATTCGATGGCAAGGTTTCGACCGAACTGGGGGCGGGGACGTACTGGATCGGGGTGCATGCGGACGGCTCCAATGTGCGTTACCGCCTGCAGGTGGAAGCCGGTGGGGTGAGCAAGGCCGATGGCAGTCTGAACGACACCCGCGGTCTGGTGCAGGATCTGCTGGTCAATGGCCCCAGCCTGAGCGGTCAGCTTCTGGCCGGTGGCGACATGCGCTATTACCGCTTCCAGGTGCCCGAGCTCGCCACCGAACTGGCCAGCAGCGCGGCGCAGAACTGGACGGTGAATCTGGCGCTGACCGCCGGTGATGTCGATGTGCTGGTGCGCGATACCACCTTGCCGGGCTTCGGTCAGTCCTGGACCACCAGCGTGAATCGCGGGCACTATTCCGTGCGCGACTGGTTTGATGACGATTACACCGGTCGCTTCGGGGGCAGTGATTACCGCGTGCTGCAGGGCGCCGGCAATCATGTGCTCACGTTGCCCGAGTTGAAACCCGGCCACAGCTATTTCCTGGGCGTGCTGGCCAGTGCCGACAGCAACTTCGATCTTGGCCTGGCCACGTCCGGCCCGAACGTTCTCTTCCACGGCGACATCGCTTTCGCCGATGGCAGTGTGAGCGAGACGCTGGCGGCCGGAGAACACCGCCTGTACCGGATCGTGGTGCCGGCCCATGCTTTCCGCTGGCTGCACAGCAGCAGCCATGCCAATGCGGTGAAAATGTACCTGCACCAGAGCACGGTGCCGCCGGAATCCACCAGCGCCCATTGGTACAGCTCTTACCCCAATGCAGGCCTGAATCAGCAACTGCAGTACACCGGTTATCAGCGGCCCTATCCCTGGCAGGTCGGGCATGCCTACTACCTGCTGGTGCGCAATACCGCCGCCGAGTCGCAGCCCTTCACTTTCAGCATGGATGGCCGCTTCATCGAGGACGATGACAACGACAACGACGGCATGCCGGATCAGTGGGAGCGGGACCATTTTGACAACACCTACGCTTCCGCGAATGCCGATCCGGACAATGACGGGCTGAGCAATCTCGAGGAATATCAGCAAGGCACGGACCCGAATGATCCGGATTCGGACGGCGATGGCATGAGCGACGGTTTCGAGGTCGATCACGGCCTGAATCCGAACAGCAATGCGGACGCCAGCCAGGATCCCGACCTGGATGGGCGCTCGAATCTGAGCGAGTACAACAACGGCACGGATCCGCAGTTCAATGAGTTCTATTTCGGCCGCGATGTGCATCGCTTCACGCTCAATGGTCATCTGGACGACAGCCTGACGGCGACCAGCCTGGTGGCCAACGGCAGTGGCGTGCTGGAAGACGAGGGCTATCGGGTGGATGGGCAGAGGAACAGCGGCCTCAGCCTGAATTCCGATGCCATGTCACGCGAGGTCTACGCCATCACCCTGGATTTCCGCTTCAATGCCAGCGGCAGCGCCTGGGGCAAGCTGATCGACTTTCAGAATTTCGCTACGGACAGCGGTGTGTACCTGATCCAGCAAGATGGTGACCCGGCATTTGCCGGTCTGGGTTTCTATAACCTGGCCTACAGCGGACTGGCTGAAACCATTCCGACGGATGGCAGTGCGGTGCGTATCGGGGTGGTGCGTGATTCTACGGGCTGGGTGCGTCTGGTGTATGACGGCAAGGTGGTGGCCAGCTTTGACGACTCGATCAGCCAGCAGGCGGTCTTCGGCAGCGCCGGCGATCCGCCGCCGCTGATCGCGCAGTTCCTGTCGGACGACACCAGCGAGGGTGAAAATCCGTACATCACCCTGACTGAACTCTCGGTGCAGGACCCGACGACGGTGCGCGATGATACCGATGGCGATACGGTGCCGGATGCGGCCGACAATTGTCCGGATCATCGCAATGGCCTGCAGACGGACACCGATGGTGACGGTTTGGGCGATGTCTGCGATGCCGATGATGACGGTGATGGCATGAGCGATGCCTATGAGAACACCTACGGCCTGGATCCCCTGGATGCGACCGATGCGGATGCCGACAACGATGGCGATGGCTTCAGCAACCGGCAGGAGCATGATGCCGGCAGCAGTCCGATCAATGCTTCATCCGGGCCGTTCGCGGTGCAAGTCCTGGCGCTGGCCAATCAGGGCGATGATGCGGGCGATGACCAGGCGCTGATGCTGAATCGGCAGGTCATCGTGCGTGAAACCCAGGACAGCGCGCTGATCTCCACCCTGGGCTACAGCGGGAATTTTGTCGGCGAGTTCGCGGTCGTGATTCCGGATGCCAGCGACGGCGACAACATCGCGGTGCTGGCCCGCGATCAGCATACCGGCGAAGCCCGGATCCAGATTCGTGACGCGAAAACCAATGCCTTCGTGCGTGGCCTGCTGCTGGATGGGGCGCTGGATTATCTCGGCCTGCATTACATCGCTGACATCGATGGCGCCGCTACGCCAGCCCTTGCGGTGCTCAGTCGGGACCCTGCCGGTGTGATCCGCGCGGTGCTCAGAGGCGTGGACGGTGCCACTCTCGGCACGGTGCGCTTCGGCTCGGTCGGCACGTACATCGACAGTGGCGTGATCAGTGCCGGCGCCGGCAGCGAAATCGCGGTTCTGATGACCCTGCCATCGGGGGCGGTGCGGATGACGGTCAAGTCGATTGCCAATGCTTTCATCAACACCCTGTTCTATCCGCGGCTGTTTGCTCCGGCGGCCATGCAGGCGGTGAAGGACGCCTATGGCGCAGGCCAGCATGGTTATGCGGTGATCGGGGACAATGGCAGCAATGCCCGTCTGACCATGCTGGACATCAATCGTGGCAATCGACGCTCGATGGGTTTCGGTGCGGTCGCCGGTGGCGCCGAACCCCGCGGGCTGGTGCTGGTGCCGGGCATGGAGCCCAAGCTGGCGACGCTGATGGGTCGGGAGGTCAAATGGAAGTCTCTGGATGGCGCGAGCTTCGGCAAGCTGACCACCGGCAGCAACTCCATCAGCTGGTTGCAGATTGCCGGGCTGGCCGATGTGGATGGCGGCGGCAATCAGGGTGTGCTGATCCTCGGGCGCCGGGCCAACCGTGATCTGCTGGTCTGGGCCAAGAACATCGGCAACGGCTTCATCAGTTCGACCGACTATTGATCGGGCAATGCGGAATACGAGGCCCTGACCCTCGCCCAACCGGGGGGCGGGCCTTTTCATCATGTCGGGATGCACAAGGCAAGGTCGGTGGTTGCCCTGCATCCCGCCTGCCAGCCGCCGGCCGGCTGCGCGACGACGGACACGTTTCCCTGTCCGAGGCTGAAATTCCTCTTTAATAGTGTGAACTGCGTCACGGCAGTCTTGACTGAAGTCTGTCACCATGCGTGCTCACAAGCCGTAGTGGTTTGCCGGTGGATTTCCGCCCGCAGGCTCGCTGAAGGGGATGGCATGTTCAGAGCGCTGCCGCAGATGATTGCTGCCTGCGTGACCCATGACGCGAGCCTACACGCCACTCCCGGGATTCATCCTTTGCTCCGGTCAGTCCTGGCGCTCGCCCTGCTTCTGGCCTGCCTGCCCATCATCGGCTGGGCACATCCGGGGTCAGATCCCGGCTATCAGACCGCAAGCGTGGCATTCACGCCGTCTGAGGACAGTCGTGCTGCGGAAGATGGTTTCGGCTTCACCTTGGGACTGGGTCTGCAAACTCGTTCCAGATTCGATTACGAAGCTGAAATCCAGTACCAGCGATTCGAACAAGGCCGCCCCGGCACGCCGGAATGGCGCGAACTGGGCTTGCGCGGAAGCATTCTCTACTGGGCCCATGCCCACCGCATGCTGTCGAGTTTCATCGAGGCCGGCGTGGCTGTGATTCGCACGGACAGGATGGATGCTGCGTTTCGTCGGACCGGGCCTGCGTTCGATCTGGGCATCGGCGTTCAGCATCAGCTTGGTGTGTCGCCGTTCAGCCTGCGTGTGGGGCTGCGATATCGCAGTTATTTCTATGGCGCGCCGGCCGCAAGATCAGGCAGCGCCAATACCGATTTTTTTGAGCCGCGCTTTTACCTGGGGCTGCGGCGAATGATGGGTGGGGAGGGGAGATGAGCATGAAAACAAACAGAATCTGGCTGGTGATCTTGCTGGCGATGCAATTGATCGCGTGCGGGGGAGGCTCATCGGTGGAAGATCTCGGTCCGGAACTGGTCGAGGTGCACGCCCTGGATCAGCGGCATGTTCGGGCCAAGTTGACGGCGTCTCCAGATCAGCGCGCATTGGCTGCGGAAAACTACCGAATGACGCATGCCGACAGCAGCGTGCTGGCCATCGAATCGGTGCAGGACATCGGTGATCAGCATGTACTGCTGACCACCGCGCCGCAGCAGGCAGGGCAATACACCTTGATGTTGACGGGGATTTACGACGGTCGGCACAGTCGGCTGAGTTTTGCGTCGGCGCAGAATCCTCCCCGTTTCGTGGTCGATACGCTGGCGATCAGCGATACGCAGGTTCTGGTGAACTTCAATCAGGCGGTGGATTCTTCGGTGCTAGACAAGACCTTGTACCGGATCCGTGCGGTGGAAGGTGGGGAACTGGAAGTGGCGGCGGTCGATCCGCAGGCCGATGACCATCAGCTGATACTGCGCACCGCGCCCCAAAGCGACGAACGCTATCTTCTGCAAATCGATCAGGACGTGCGCGGCGCGCAAGGTGCCCTGCTGGATACGGTGCACAACCGGGTGGAGTTCCGCGGCATGTCGGCGAGCGACGGGCGCCAGCCGGTGTTGCTCAGTGCCGAGCCCACCGGGCGCGACGAGATCGTATTGCGGTTCAGCGAGCCGGTCGATCACAGCCGCTTGATTGATGGCCTGAGCTTTGTTCCGCCGCTGGCCGTCAAGGCCGTCCAGGCGAGAAACTTCGGTACCGAACTGCGCCTGACCACGGAGACGATTCAGAAGCGAGTTTACGAGATTCATATTGAAAGCGGCGCCATCCGGGATGCGCGTGGCAATGATCTGGATCTGGGCAGTTCGGAGAGCATTCTGCGGCCGGTGAACAAGGAGTTGCTCGAGGCCATTGATCTGGACCCGCCTGGCCTGCTGGATGCATTTTCCACCGGGACCACGACCTTGTCGGTGCAGTTTGACGAACCACTGGAAGAGAATTCGGCGCTGGATGTGGCGAACTATCTGATCTATACCGCGGGTCCGGACGGCGAGCTGGAATTTCTCGACATTGAGCAGGCCGTCTTCGGCGACGAAAGCAATGAACTGGTGGTGCTCACCACCGGTTTGCAACGGCCGGTGAGCTATCAGCTCAGCGTCGGACACATCAAGGATGTTAACGGCAACCGCATGATCCTGCGACAGCTTGTCGATGGTTTGATGCGTGAGTCGGTGGTCGCATTTGTGGGGTGGCCGGGTCTGATCGTGGATCGTACTCCACCGCGGCTCAGCAATGTCGCCGCGCTGAGCGAGACCAGCGTCCTGGTCGAATTCTCTGAAGCCATGGATACCGATGCGCTGGATGTGCGCCGCTACAGCATTTATCGCAGGCTGGACAGTGGCCTGGTGGAGCACCTGGAGATTTCCGCCGCCGCTTTCGATCCCAAACGGGACGATGTGGTGATCCTGGCCACCGCCGTGCAGATTCCCGCGGTCTATGCCTTGGAGGTCGTCAATGTGTCGGACCAGGCGGGTAATCTGATTCCCGGTCCCGGAAGCGAACTGGACCCCGGGTTGCTGCTGTTTGCCGGCCGCGGCTCCGCGCCGGATCTGCAGGCCCCTTCGATCGTTTCGGTGGGGGCGCCTTCCGCGGCGCGCGTCCGTCTGCAGTTCAGCGAGCCGATGCAGGCGACCGCCCTGCTGGCGGGCAACTATACCGTGTACTCCCTGCGCAGCGATGGCCGCCCGGTACCCTTGGTCGTGCGCGAGGCGGGCTATTTGGGCAGCGATCCCAGCGTGGTTCAACTGGTCACCGCGGTGCAGGAAAGCCGGCAGTACTTCGTGGAGGTGGCGGCGCTCAAGGATGTGGCGGGCAACGGTCTGCCCGGGCAGCGCCATGGTTTCATCGGTCGCGGCGAAGTGCCGATGCTCGGAGAAGACGAGCGGCCACGCTTGCTGGCGGCGGGAGCGCAGTCCAACACCCGGATTCTGGTGCAGTTCAGCAAACCCATGGGGGCGTCCGCAATTGATCATCGCAATTACAGCGTTGTGGTCAGGGATGACAGTTCGCCGGATGCCAACGCCCTGGTCATCACCGGGGCTTCATTTGCGAACAGTGAAACCCGGAGCACCATCGTGCTGGAGACCCGCTCCCAGAGTGCGGTGGACTATCTTCTGTCCGTATTCAATCTCCAGGACCGCCGTGGGCTGCCGATCGCCGCGCCGGGACAATTCGGTGGTGTTTATCTGGAGCCTTCACGTGCGCAGTTTTCCGGGATCGGGGCCGATAGCGACACGGTACGGGATACGGACGGGGATGGTCTGGTGGATGATCTCGAGCAACGCGGCTGGACGGTCCTCGTCACTGGCATGGATGGCGAGCAGATTGCCAGTGCGGTGACATCCGACCCGGATCGGGTCGACACCGACGAGGACGGCGTGAGTGACTGGCAGGAGTTTCAGCGTGCAATGGATCCGCGTTCGACCGATACGGATGCCGATGATGTTGCAGATTTCGACGAGCTGAATCTGTGGCGCAGCCAGCCCACCCGGCAGGACAGCGATGGCGACCGGGAAATGGATGGCGCGGAAGTTCACCGTTTCGGCACATCTCCGGTGGATGCGGACACCGATGGGGACGGCTTTGACGATCATGAGGAGCTTGTGCTGCGCTCCCGCGATCCCCGCGTTGCCGATCTGCCGCTGCCCGGCGTCGCGGTGGACTCCATCACCTCGGAACTCGATGTGCGTTTTACCATCACGGATGAAAATGGAGTGCAGACCTCCCGTTCACGCAGTGTCGGCAGCACCCTGACCGATTCACGTGAAAGCAGCCTGTCAACCACGGATCAGCAAACGACGCAAGCCATGCACACGGCCGGGGCCACCGTGGGTGCTTCCTATGAGTGGGGTTTGCTCGGCGGCGCCAGTATCAGTGCCGAGGCCAGTTACGAGTATTCCCACAGCCAGGGTTACATGATGCAGACCGAGCAGACCCGCGCCGAGTCGTCGCAGCGGGCATATAACGAGTCCTTGACCGTGGATGAAACCCTGGACGTGAACCAGTCCGTGACCCGCAGCGTGGAAGGCGCTTCGGTGCTGGCGGAGGTGTCATTGCAGAATCTCGGCGACACCTCGTTCACGATGACCAATATGGAATTGTCCCTGCGGCTGCGTGACCCGGCGGCGCCAGGCCGGTTCAAGCCGGTCTCTTCCATGCTTCCGCAAGGCGATCCGGAACTGGCCGTCAATCTGGGACCGCTGGGTGGATTCAGCCAGCGCGGACCGTTTATTTTCGAGGCCGTCGATGTCTTTCCAAGCCGGGTCGAGGAACTGCTGAAAGATCCGACGTCGGTCATCGTGCAGCTTGCCAATTTCGATCTCAGCGATGAGTTCGGTCGGCAGTTTTCCTATGCCGCTCAGGATGTGCATGATCGTACCGCCGGAATCGTGATCGACTACGGCAATGGCGAGGTCGAGCGGTACAGGGTGGCGACCCATAACGGATTTGATCAATTCGGCGAGCCACGCGGGATCTCCCTGCGTTTCGCATTGGAAAACATTCTCGGTCTGGCGGGCAGCAACGTGATCTACGACGGCGGTGACGGCTATGCCGATTCCTATGTTGCGGAGGGAGACGACATCCAACGGGTGGAATACGGCTATGCGCTGCCCCCGGGTGGAGCGGTAGTCCTGGCCGGGCCCGACGGAATTCTGCAGACCCAGCCCTGCAGCGTGGGCGATGGCACCTCTGCCAAGTCCGGTGGTTCTAGCTGCGATGACCATGTGGGCGGTGAGGGCTATGCGGTACGCCCGCAATGGGTCAGTGATGCCCAGGGGGACGCTTTGCATGTCGCCCCGTTTGTCCGTGTTCGCGATGTGGCCACGAATCTCAATGACGATCCGCAGAGCCCGGCCACCGATGAGTCGCGCAATGCCTGGTTCGCCCTGCTGGGCGGCGGCCTGAACGGCCAGCGTGTACTTAAGCCCCTGGAACTCACCCTGCGCGCCGGTGACGATCTGACCCTGGCTTTCGTGCGTGATGAAGATGAGGACGGTCTGTTTGCCCGGGTCGAGCATCTCTATGGCAGCAATGACCGCAGCATGGATACCGACGAGGATGGCCTGGATGACTACGATGAAGTCATGACCGGATGGACTTTGCGCGTAGCGGGCCAAGCACCACGCAAAGTTTTCTCGAGCCCGGTGAGTGTAGATACAGATGGCGACCGCTTGAGTGACGACCTGGAGCGAGCCTGCGGCACCGACCCCCGCTCGCGTGACACGGATGGGGACGGGATCTCCGACTACGATGAAATTCATGGCTATCCGGTTCGCGCCATCAGTGGCTCCTCAATCTACCAGTTGCAACGCTATGTCGGTCGGGCAATCCTCCCTGGGCCCAACGGGGTCCTTGATAGTGTCGTGGAGCAGGGGGATGAGAAAAAGACGTCAGGCAATCGTGAGATCATTGTCGCGGGACCAGGGCAAGCCTTGAACTCGACCGCGATGGCGGACGATGTGTTAGCAGCCGAGCATTCGGTGACAGCGGAATGTGACCGTGACGGATTCGCCTCGGATCCCCGCAATCCCGACACCGATTACGACGGTTTCATGGATGGAGCCGAAACCTTTTTTGGTAAGAACCCGAACAATAAGTCCGATGGACTGTTTCTGGCCGATACCGATCAAGATGGCGTGCCGGATGGGCTGGAGAACCATCCGGATCTGGGTGAGGGCGGAGGCGGGTACATGATTCGGGTCAATGGCGCAGACATCCATGTGGTTTCCGACCACCAGTCGGCGGATACCGATTTCGATGGCTTGCCAGATTTGCTGGAGTTGCGCTTGGGCAGCAACCCGCTCCTGGCCGACACGGATGCGGACGGCCTTTCCGATGCACAGGAATTCAATCCTGACAGAGTCTGTCTTTCCACGGGAGTGGCGGGGGAATGTGATTTCGGTCAATTCAAGGCTGCAGAATTTCAGCAGGAATGCAACAAGCATGCCAGTTGTGTAGTGGATTTCAGCCAGAAGGGATTAGGCACAAATCTGAACGAAATCGACAGCGATGGAGATGGTCTGAACGACTTCTTTGAAGTCACGGCACGCAGCCTGACCATCGAGCACCATGCCAGCGGCAGCCAGAGCTGGAGCGACATCAGGTCCAATCCATTGCAGCCGGATTCCGATGGAGATGGCTTGAGCGATTCTAAAGAGAATCAGATTGGTTCGAACCCAGGTATCAATGACAGCGATGGTGATGGAGTTGAAGACGGGAAGGAAATCGCAACACCTGACATCGCCCCCAATCGTGGTCTGCCACTTTCGTATCGAAAACGCTTGGCCACGCGAGCTGAACTGGAAGCCAGGGCGAAGTACGAAAGTTGGGATATCGGTGACGACTGTGATGGTGCAGGTGAAACAGGTGAGTTTGAGTGGGACCTGAATCTCGTTCTCGACACCGCTTCCTTTGACCTCGAATCGGGTCGGAAAACAGAAATCGACGATGGAGGCTCCGTGCCTCTCAAGAAGTCTGAAGCGAATTTCTATCTGCCGGTGGGGCAATCCTTCAGTTTCTCGGGCACCCTGACCGAAGACGATGGGGAGAGCGGGGATGATGTAGCGATTTTCAGTGAAACCTGCGCGGTCAGCTATAACAAGCTGGCGGGTCTTAGTTCGCAGACCTGCAGCATTGCAAACAACGACATCAAGCCCAGGGATAGCGAAGGAGATTGCCTGAAAGAGGGGACCGTCAAGGTTTGGTATCAAAGGGTGAGCACGAATTGATGCAATGCCCGGGCGAGCCGGCTGGCGTGTCGGGTTGGCTCGCCTGCCTGCGCCGCCGTGTGCTCGATCCGGGGCGGGTCGGGGCTGACGCTCAGGTCTGTGTTTGCGGTGGCTGCTGGGCTCCCGCGGTCGCCCGCTGTGCCGAGGTCCAGCGGTCCAGCAGCATCATCAGTGCCGGCGCCAGCAGCACGTCGGCCAGAAAGGCCACCGTGATGCAGAACGCGGTGATGATGCCGAAGTTGCGCACATTGATCATGGAGCCGGCGGCATTGACCATGAAGGCCGCGACCAGCACCAGGGTGGTGACCATCAATGCCTTGCCGGTGGTGCGCAGGGTTTCGCGCACGGCCGCGGCCGCATCGCCGAGGCGGCTGCGGTAGCGTTGATAGTTGTGCATGAAGTGGATGGTGTCATCGACGGCCAGGCCGAGCGCAATCGAGCCGATCAGGGTGCTGAACATGTCCAGCGGCAGGCCGAAGACATACATGAAAGCCAGGGCGATGATAATGGGCGCGAGATTCGGGATCATGCTGAGCAGGCCCACCCGCACCGATCCCACCAGCAGCATCATCAGCGGGGCGATGATGGCGAAGGCCACCATGTAGGCGCGCAGGGTGTCCTTGATGATGTAGGCCACCGTGTTGGCGAACAGCGGTGTCATGCCGGTCAAGGTGAGCTTGGCCTGTGGCCCCAGTTCGCTCGCAAAAATCTGCTCAAGCGTGGCGAGATAGGGCGCGTAGTGCAGGG
Organism: Oceanococcus sp.; assembly: GCA_041619555.1. Classification (GTDB taxonomy): domain Bacteria; phylum Pseudomonadota; class Gammaproteobacteria; order Nevskiales; family Oceanococcaceae; genus Oceanococcus. Next base: position 11,899 of record JBFKDQ010000047.1, read on the forward strand.
AATCGACGAACGGCAGCTTGGCGGTGATGCGCATCAGCTGGAAGCGGCTGTCGACCAGATCCTGCAGATCGTCACTGCCCGTGTTTTCGAACAGCAGCAGTTCCTGGGCAATGAGCAGGCGGTCATCCGGAATGCGATACGCATCCGGATGGTTGTCATTGAGCGCTTGGTGCAGTTCCTTGCTGACATCGAGCAGGGAGGTGGCGGGGCCCATGTGCTGGCCTTGCAGCGGCACCTGAGCCGCGCGCTGCAGCGCGCGGTCGACGGCGTGCAGCAGGGTGGGCTCATACAGGCCGTTGGCCCTGCCGCTGTCGACGACGATTTCGATGAAGGTCGCGCCACCGAACTGCGCGTTCACCATGTCCATGGATTCGCGCACTTCGCTGCCGGGAGGAAACCATTTGAGCGGATCGTGGCTGGGACGCAGTTGCAGCACCGCGAGCAAGCACAGCGCGAGCAGGATGAACCAGCTGCCGGCGACCCGGCCGGGATAGCGGGTGGAGAGGCTGGCGCAGGCCGAGAGAAACCGCTGCAGCGGACCGTGCTCGTGCTGAACCCGGCCCTGCTGGCGAAACGGCAGAACGGCGATCAGTGCAGGCAGCAGGGTGAGGGAGAACACCAGGGCGGCGAGGATGCCGATCGGCGCGATCAGGCCGATCTGGGCGACGGTCTGCATGTCCGCGGTGGCGAAGGAGGCCAGACCGCCGGCGGTGGTCAAGCCGGTCAGGACCACCGCCAGGCCGGAGTGGGACAGCGCGTAGGCCAGAGCCTGGCGACGGGTTTCGCCGCGGTCCATGGCCTGAAAGAACACGGTGCAGATGTGCACCGCATTGCCGACGCCAACGGCCAGCAGCAGTGAGGGCAGGATCTGGCTTGCGGTCGTGACCGTCATGCCGATGGTGGCCATGATGGCGAAGGTGGCGAAAACCGACAGCAGGGCCACGCCGACCGGGAGCAGGACCATGATCCAGCGCCGGAAAACCAGCAGGAGCAGCAGCGCGGTGAGCACGATGCTCAGACCGGAATACACCGACATGTCACGAACCAGGACATGGGTCAGACGCTCGGTGAGATAGGAGGCGCCCGAGAAACTGACGGCGAAGCCGTCGGTCTGCTGGCTCTTGCCGAAGGCCTGGATGCGCAAGACCAGGGCGAACAGCTCCTCGTCGGTGATCAGGGTGGCCGCCGTGGTTCCAGTGTTCGCCGCGCTGTCGAATGCGTCCCCCGCTGGCGCTGCGTCGGCGAAGCCGGCGTCGAAGTCGAAATCTTCCAGCGCGTCCGGCTGGCCGGCGCCGGTGACCTCTGCGGTGTAGGCATCCGGGGTGACGAGGATCAGGGTGGCCTGTCCGTCCTGACTGATGAAGTTGTTCCGAAACAGCGGTCGGCTGTAGATGAGCGTGCGCAAACGGGAGAACTCTTCCGCGTTCTGCGGCCAGTCTTGCAGCAGGTCGCGCACGATGAGCTGATTGTCCTGCCCGACGGTCAGGCGGGCATTGATGAGGCTTTCCACCTTGGCCACCTGCGGCATCTTCTCCAGCGCTTCGTGCATGGTCTTGATCCGGGCGAGCGTCGCCTCGCTGATCACATCGCCAGCGGTGCGGATGACCAGCACGATCCGGTCGTCGCGGCCGAATTCGCGCTGAAACCACTGCAGGTCCAGGCGGGCCGGGTCATCTTCGCGCAGATAGCCCTCGTTCGACATGTCGGTTTTCATCTCGGGCAGAGACGCCGACAGGCCGGCCAGCAGTCCCAGCGTCGCGGCGATGATCCACCAGGGATGGTCGTGACAGAACGCGCCCCAGCGGCCGAATGCCGTTTCCGTTGCACTGCGCAATGTGTCAAACAGACGGCCTGCAGCCATGGTTCTTGATCCTTGGGTGACGGGCAGGGGCCCTGGTCTTGCGAAGGTTTCGTCTCAGGGGGCCATCCCGGGGTGCATCCCTGGTGGCCGCGCTGTCGGCGCAAGGCTAGCAGGCTGTGTGGTGAAGAAAATCACCCTTTCCGGCGATGGCCCTGGAATGGGCCGAATGATGCTGGCCGGCAAGTCGTTTGCGCCGGGGGGGCGGTCCTTGGCCTTTTGTCACGCACAAAAAAGCCGGCCTGATTCAGGCCGGCTTGGTTTCTTGTGAGCTCCGGCTGGCGGCGCCCGGGTCGGTTTAGCGCCCCGCCAGTTTCTTCACGTTGCTGGGATTGAAGTATTCCGCGTCGAAATCGGTGCGGATGATTTCGGGGTCTTCATTGGCCATGTCCATGGCGAGATAGCGGTTGGCCTGCAGATCGTAGATCGTGCCGCAGACCGGCATCACCGCCGGCTCGAAATAGGCATTGGCCCAGTGCGCTTCCTGCACGCGCCAGAGCTGATCGCGCTTGTCATAGATGTCCACGAGGGCGACCGACCAGGAGTCTTCATCCACGTAGAAGGTCCGGCGCTTGTAGGTGTGGCTGGTGCCTTCCTTCAGGGTGGCGTCGACTTCCCAGACCCGATGCAATTCGTAGCGGGTCAGGTCCTGGTTGAGATGGCCCTGCTGCACGATGTCGGAATACTTGTACTTGTCGCTGTGCAGCTCGTAGGAGTTGTAGGGGATGTACATCTCGCGCTTGCCGATCAGTTTCCAGTTGTAACGGTCGGTGGCGCCGTTGTAGGTGTCGAGCTGGTCATTGGTGCGCAGGCCATCCGAGCCGGTGCCCGGGTTGTCATAGGCGACATTTGGGGCCCGACGCAGGCGGCGCTGTCCCGAGTTGTAGAGCCAGGCTCGACGGGCTTCTTTCACCTGATCCATGGTTTCATGCACCAGCAGGATGCCGCCGGCCTGGCGGGTCGGCGCGAGCGTCTTCTGCATGAAGTAGGTGATGATGTTGTTCAGATCTTCCGGCTTCTGGTTCGGGAAGTTGTAGGTGAAGCGGGCATCTTCCTTCAGCTTGTAGATCGTGAAGGCACCGGACTGCTGCACCGCGGCCTGGTTGTTGTAGCGGGTCAGGGAGCGACCACGGTAACGGGTCTTGTGGTTCCAGATGACTTCCTTGCCGGAGCCCGGAATCGGGAAGGGGATGCCGGTGACGGCGTCCTTCATCGATTCGCCGTCATTGTCCAGGTAGGCTTCCAGGGCATTCTTCTTGGTCGCCTTGTAGAAAAAGTCCGGTGCGGCGAAGGAGCGCCGGGTTTCATAGACGGGAATCTTGTAGCTGTCATAGCGTGACAGCATTTCCAGCTGGCCCAGGCTGAGCTTGTCCTTGTACTGGCTGGCATTTTCCTGGGTGATGAAGAACTTGGGCTTGTCCTGTGGCCAGGGATTGACCAGGCGATCGCCATCGGTATAAGGCTCGGATGATTTGTCCAGGCCGCCGGTCCAGGCGGGAATGCTGCCATCGGCATTGCCTGCCTTGATGCCGCCGGTGGGCATCAGTTCCTTGCCCAGCTTGTTGGCCTCGGCCGCCGGCACCTTGGCCCAGGATGGACTGGCCAGGGCCAGGATCAGTGCTCCGCCGGTGATGGCGAATAGTGTGTTTCTCCGCATGTGATGGTCTCCTTGCGTCTTGAAAAGCCTGAAATTTGTTTCGAGAATACTGATGAAGTGCTAGCCCGCAATCAAGTCCCGCCACGAAAATAGTCGTCCCCGGATCTACTGCTCGGTCAATGCGTCGGTGACCTGCGCCTGTTCGATGGCGGCGAAACGCTGACTGATCTTGTCGGCGGTGATGTGTACCTTGCGCGTTTCTTCATGTGCGCTTTCGATGTGACGGGAAAGTTTGTTCATGCGCTCACGGAAACGCTCGAACTCGGTGTTGAGTTCGAGCAGGTATTTGCGCATCAGGCCGGCCTGCTGGCGCAAGGCATCATCCCGTAGCACCGCCCGTGCGGTGGTCAGCACCGCCATCAGCGTGCTGGGCGAGCAGATCCAGACCCCAAGATCATGGGAATGCCTCACCAGGTCGCCATGATGAGCATGGATTTCGGCGAAGATGGATTCCGCCGGAACGAACATGATGGCGCCGACCGCGGTTTCCCCCGGCACGATGTATTTGCTCGCGATGTCGCTGACATGGCGGCGGATGTCCTGCTTGAACCGGCGACTGGCATCCTGCCGGTCCTTGTCCGCCTTCTGCGGATCCGCCATGGCCTGGAAATTCTCCAGCGGGAATTTGGCATCGATGCACATGTCGCCGGTCGGCGCCGGCAGGCGCAGCAAACAGTCCACCCGGGTGCCATTGGACAGGGCGTGCTGCCACTTCACATGCTGTTCGGGCAGGCTGTTGCGCACCAGGGATTCCAGTTGTACCTCGCCGAAGGCGCCACGAGAACGCTTGTCGGCCAGGATTTCCTGCAGGCTGACGACATTGCTGGACAGCTCGGTGATGCGTTTCTGGGCCTCATCGATCAAAGCCAGGCGCTTGACCACCTCGCCGAAGGTCGAGGTGGTTTTCTCGAAGCCCTGGCGCAGGCGTTCATCGACCTGGCCGCTGATTTCCTGCAGGCGCTGGTCGGTCCGCTGGGTCAGTTTTTCCACCTGTTCCGCGATCTGGCTGCTGCTGCGGCCCAGCGCCTCGGCCAGATTGCGGTTCATCGCCTGGGTGCCATGGGCCAGGCGTTCGAGCACCTGGCCTTGCATGTCGCCGACACGGCGTTCCAGATTGCTGCGCAGGTCGGCAAAGCGATCAGACATGCTGCTCATGTCCGCGTGGCTCTGTTGCCGGTTCAGACTCAGCTGCTCCAGCAGCAGACGGCGCAACTGGTCCGCGTGCTGATCCTGCTGTCGTTCGCCGTGTTCGTAAAGAGTGAGAATGCGGGTGAGCTGAGTCTGCACCTGTTCGTGATCCAGTTGCCGCGCGTTCTGCTGACGCAGCACACGCGCCAGCAGGAGCAGCCCCAGGCTGATGAGCCCCACGCCGACCAGGGCCAGCGCCAGCAGCAATGGCTCCTCGGTGGAAGGGATCAAGGCGCCTGTTTGCTCAGGCGGCGGGTCACCACCTTGGCCAGCCGGCCCGTGAGCGCGCTGGTCAGGCCGGGCGCGGCTGCGGTGGACAGCTCCCACAGGCGGCCTCCGGAGGTGCTCAGCCGCGCCGGTCGCTTGTTGACCGCATGAACCAGCCAGCCTGCCGCCTCTTCTGGCGTGAGCATGGGCAGCCTGCGATAAATGCTTGTGGCGGTGGACATGGGGGTGCGCACCAGCGGGAACTTCACCACGGTCACCGCAACGCCGGTGGTGGCCAGCTCGGCGGTCAGCGAACGCGAGAAGCCTTCCAGTGCGGACTTGCTGGCGACGTAGGCGGCGTAGCGCGGCATCGGCAACTGGGTGGACTGGCTGGACACATTGATGATCTGCCCGCTGTTGCGTGCCAGCATGTCGGGCAGCAGCCGCAGGCACAGACGCACCGCGGCATGGTAGTTCAGCGCCATGGTGCGCTCGAAGTCGTGGGGGCGCTGCAGGGATTCGCGCACTTCGCGGCGGATTGAGCGGCCCGCATTGTTGATCAGCACGTCGATGTGCGGATGATCGAGCAGGACCTGGTCGGCCAGGGCCTCGACGCCCGCGCTCGTGGACAGATCCGCCGGATACACGGCGGCCCGTCCGCCCAGCTCGAGAATGTCCTGCTGCAGGGCGGCCAGAGCTTCCGCCCGCCGCGCCACCAGCAGCACCAGAGCGCCCTGCCGGGCCATCAAACGGGCGGCGGCGGCACCGATCCCGCTGGATGCGCCGGTAATCAATATGGTCTTGTCCTGCCAGGTGCTCATCGGCCTATTGTGCCATGCCGCGATGGCGCTGATCGTGCGGGCGGGGTGGATGCAGTTTCGGCAGGCCAGCTGTTAGGGTGTCGCTCAATGGATGCTTTCACTTGATGGCAGCGGCATGCAGCGCCACGCGGCATTTTGCGGCGCGCGTATTCCCGATGGCCGGAGGAACCGAACAATGAAATGGACTGCCGGGAATTTGCCCAGGCTGGATGGCCGCGTCGCTCTGGTGACCGGTGCAAACAGCGGGTTGGGGCTGGAAACAACGCGCGCTCTGGCCGCGGCCGGGGCCAGGGTCATCATGGCCTGCCGGAATGAAAACAAGGCCCAGGCTGCGCTGGATACACTTCTGCGGTCGCCGGGCGCGGTCGATCTGGAGCTGGTCACGCTGGATCTGGCGAATCTCGACAGCGTGCGGCGTTGTGCGACCGAGGTGTTGGGGAAGCACCAGCGCCTCGATCTTCTGATCAACAATGCGGGGGTCATGGCGGTGCCGCCGGGGCTGACCGCAGACGGTTTCGAAACGCAGATGGGCGTCAATCATTTTGGCCATTTCGCCCTCACCGGCCTGTTGTTGCCGGCGCTCTGCGCAAGCCCCGCGGCGCGGGTGGTGAATGTTTCGAGCATGGCACACCGCTGGACGCCAGGGCTGGATCTCGAGGATCTGGACTGGCGGACCCGCCGCTACCAGCGCTGGCAGGCCTACGGCGACAGCAAGCTGGCCAATCTGTATTTCACTCTCGAGCTGTCACAGCATCTGGCTGGCCGCGACGTGCTGGTGCTGGCGGCCCATCCCGGCTATGCCGATACCCATCTGCAATACGTGGCGGCGGAACAGAAGGACAGCCGGCTGGAAAAAATTCTCATGGGCCTGGGCAACCGCCTGTTCGCCCAGTCGGCGCAGATGGGCGCCCTGCCGGGTCTGTATGCCGCGGTAGCCGAGGGCCTGGAGCAGGGCGATTTCATCGGTCCTGACGGGTTTCAGCAGATGCGTGGTTACCCCGGCAAGGTCCGGCCCCGGCGCCTGGCGCAGAATCGCAAAATCGCGCAGGCCCTGTGGCAGATCTCCACGCAGCGCACCGGTGTTGCTTACGCGCTGGACTGAGGCTGCGTCCGGCGGCTGGGCTGCTCGGCCTCGATCAGCCGCATCAGATCGTCCGGCGGCATGGGCCGGTGCAGGTAGAAGCCCTGCGCATGATGGCCGCCATGCTGGCGGCAGAACTCCAGCTGGGCTGCGGTTTCGACGCCTTCCACCAGACAGTCCAGACCGAGGGTGCGGGCGAGCTGAATGATGGCCTGGGCGATACTGGCGGACTTGGCATTGGTTTCGATCTCGCGAATGAAGATGCGATCGATCTTGAGCCGGTCCAGTGGCATGCGCTGCAGATAGGCGAGCGAAGAATAGCCGGTACCGAAGTCGTCCAGGGCGATCGCGATGCCGAATTCACGCAATTTGATGAGCTTGGCGATGGCATCGGAGAAGTCCGTCATCACCGCCTGTTCGGTGACTTCCAGCTCGAAGCGTCCGGGCGGCAGGCCACGGGCGGAAATGGTCTCGATGATCTGTTCGGCGCAATGCGGGTCTTGGAAGCCGACGCTGGAAAAATTGAATCCGAGGCGAAAGTCGGCGGGCAGATCATGACTCCAGATCAGGGCCTGGTCACACAGGCTCCGCAGGACATAGTGGTCCAGCTGGATGATCATGCCGGTGTCTTCGGCGATGGGAATGAACTTGGAGTTGGAAATATAGCCGCCTTCGCCATCCGGCCAGCGCACCAGCGCCTCGGCGCCGGTCATGCGCTGCCGGATCAGATCGATCTGGGGCTGGAAGTGAATTTCCAGATCATCATTGCGCAATGCGTCACGCAGTTCGCTTTCCAGGCTGTAGCGGCTGGCGGCGTCCTCGCCCGAGCGTTTGGTGTAATAGGCGATCTTGCCACGTCCGAGGCTTTTGGCCGTGCTGGTGGCCATCTGTGCCCTGGCGAGGAGTTTTTCCAGCGACTGCGCATCTTGCGGGTAGACGACGACACCGGCGCAGGCGGTCAGGGTGGTCTGGTGGTCGCCGAGATTCAGCGGCCGATCGAGTTCCGACAACATCTTTTCGATCAGGCTCCGGCTCTGGTCGCGCGCCTGATCGGGGAGTTCCCAGCCGCGATGCAGGATCGCGATGAAGCTGTCGCCCTCATCCCTGGCGATGAAGTCATTGGGCGCCATCGCGTTCTGCAGACGTCGGGCGCCGAGCGCCAGGGCGGCGTCGCCAAAGCTGGGGCCGAAGCTGTTGTTGACGGCCTGCATGCGGTCGAAATTGATCCGCACCAGGCAGAAACAGCGCGGACCCTGACGCGCCCGTTCCAGCTCGCGCCGCAGGCGTTCCTGTAACTGGCGTCGATTGGGCAGGCCGGTGAGGGCATCGAACTGGCTCAGGTGCTCGGCCCGGTTGATGGCGTCTTCGCGGCGCCGCACCTCGTTTTCGAGCTGCACATTGATCTGGCGCAACTGCTCCGTGCGCCGGCGCACCGCCTGCTCCAGCACGATCTTGGTCTGGGACAGCATCAGATGGGTCCTGACCCGCGCCTTGACCGTCGGCGGACTGATCGGTTTGGTGATGTAGTCCACCGCGCCGCAGTGGAATCCGGCGGTTTCGTCATCGACATCGGTGCGCGCGGTGACGAAGATGACCGGAATCCTGCGGGTCACGGGATTGTCCTTGAGCGCCCGGCAGACTTCATGACCGTCCATTTCCGGCATCATCACATCCAGAAGAATGAGGTCGGGCTTGTCGTTGCCAGCGGCCAGGCTCAGCGCGCGCCGGCCATTGCGGGCGACTCTGACGCGGTACAGGGGTTGCAGGATTTCGACCAGCAACTCGATGTTTTCCGGCATGTCGTCAACGACCAGGATGGTGAATTTTTGCTTGTCGTTCATGCGGGGACGGGTTTCATCAGGGCCAGTTGCTGGGCGGCTTCTTCGAAGGCGTAGTTGGACAGATGGTGCTGGATGGACTTGAACAGGTCCACCTGATCGGGGCGCGCGCGATAACCTGCGCAGATCTGACGGGCGCTGGCATCGCCCGCCTCGATCAGTGTGGCCAGCGTGTGCAGTGCCTCTGCGTCGAGCAATGGCAGCGCATCTGCCGCGGCCTGAGGCTCGCCTCGTGGCGCCGCCCTGAGTTGCAGGGCCTGGGTCAGGGCATCCAGCAGCGAGCCCAGGGTCTCGATTTCCAGTCGCGCCAGTTCCGCGTGGCCGGTTTCCAGCTGGGCCTCCAGGCTGATGCAGCTGCGGGCGATGTCGTTGGCCCCGAGATTGCCCGCCGCACCTTTGAGCCGATGGGCCAGACTCTGCAGGGTTGGCCAGTTCTGTGCGTGCAGCGCGGCGGACATCTGTGCTGCGATATCGGCGTTCTGGTCGCAGAACTGCTGCAGCAGCCGGCCATACAGCGCCCGGTTGTGGCTCGCCCTGGCCAGGCCCGCAGCCGTATCCACGCCGGGCAATTCCAGCATCGTCGTGGTCGCGGCGGTGCCGCGGCTTGACGGCAGAGCGCCGGCCAGGTGTTGCTCGAGTGTCTGGTACAGCGTCGGCACATGGATGGGCTTGCTGATAAAGCCGTCGAGCGGCGCCTGTGGATCCTTGCAGCGGGCTTGTTGCGATGGATCGGCACTGAGCACCACGATCGGCGGGATTGAGCCGGGGTGGAGCTGGCGCAGGGCGGAGGCGACATCGAAGCCGTTCATGTCCGGCAATTGCAGGTCCAGCAGGATGAGATCGGGTCGGGCCTGGCGGGCCATGTCGATCGCCTCGCGGCCGCTGCCGGCGAGCTGGACATCCGCGCCGGTGCGCCGTAGCAGTTCATGCGCGAGCTCCAGGCTGGTGGCGTCGTCCTCGACCAGCATGATGCGGCGCTGGCTCAGGTCGGGCACTTGGTCGCCGCGACTCGACGGCAGCGCGCCGGCCTGGTCGCCGGCGTAAGCGGCCTGGATGGCATCCAGCAGCGCCTGTGCGCTGACCGGCTCGGCGACGATCGCATCGAAGTTGAGGGTGGTTTCCATCTGGCGCATGGCCTGATCCCGCAGGTTTTCCCCCAGCATCAGAATTTTCCCCTGCCAGCCGGGGGTCGCGCTGAGTTGCCGTGCCAGGGTGCCGCTGGAACCTTCGGACAGTCGCCAGTCCAGCATGACAATCTCGATCGGGTGTTCTGCGCACAGGGCCAGGGCGCTGTCGCCCTGGGATGCTTCCAGGCAGCGATGGCCGCAATGCTGCAGGGCCGAGCGCACCAGCTCCCGGAAGATGCCGTTGTCGCTGATCACCAGGCAGCGGCGCGGCGGCTGGGCGGCCTGCCTGAGCTTGGCGATGGCGTCCGCTGCGATACCGAAGCGCGCTTCAAGACTGAAGGTGCTGCCCTGGCCGGGGCTGCTCTGCAGGCTGATGTCGCCGTCCATCAAGCGGGCCAGGCTTCTGGCAATCGTGAGGCCCAGACCGGTGCCGCCATATTTTCGCGTGGTGGAGCTGTCCGCCTGGGTGAAAGCCGAGAACAGCCGGCTCTGGTTCTGTGCGCTGATGCCGGGGCCGGTGTCCTGGACGGCGAAGCGCAGCCGCACCTCGCTGTCGTTTTGCCGGGCCAGATCCAGGGCCAGCTCGACATGGCCGCGATCGGTGAACTTGATGGCATTGCCCAGCAGGTTGATCAGAATTTGCCCCAGCCGCAAGGCGTCGCCGATCAGCAGGCGCGGAACCTGCGGCGAAATCTTGAGGCGCAGTTCCAGGCCTTTTTCCTGGGCCCGCATGCCGACGACGTCGAAGACGCGATGGATCAGGGGTTCGATGGCGAATTCCACCTGTTCCAGATCCAGGCGCCTGGCATCGATCTTGGAGACATCCAGGATGTCGTTGATGATCTGCAGCAGCATGCGCGCGGAGGTATCGATGCGTTGCAGATAATCGAATTGTTTGGGACTGAGATCGGTTTCCAGGGTGAGATGGGTCATGCCCAGAATCGCATTCATCGGCGTGCGGATTTCATGGCTGAGGTTGGCCAGGAACTGAGCTTTTGCCCGGTTTCCCTGCTCCGCGGCCGCGAGGGCTTTTTCCAGCTCCGTTCGCAGTTCGGTCAGTTCCTGGATGTCGAAGGAGTAGCCGCTCCAGACCGTCCGCCCATCTTCCCTCGTTTGCAACTGACCCAGAGATCGGATCCAGCGATACTGGCCATCGGCACGCAGGGCGCGGTGTTCGTTGCTGAAATCGGAGTGCTTGCGACGAGCATTCTGAATGGCGCGCAGCAATCTGGGCCGGTCCTCTTCATGGATGGCCTCCAGCAGTGCGGAGAAATCCTCCATCACCCGCTCCCTGGAGACCGCATAAATTTTTTCGAACGCGCCGCCGATATAGCTGAGCTGAGGCGCCTGGTTTTCGTTCTGATGGATTTCCCACATCACGCCGGGGGTGGAGTCATTGATCTGGCGCAGACGCTGTTCGGTGGTCTGGGCGCGTTGCTCGGCGCGGGTGCGGGCATCCAGGTCCGCCTTGAAGGAGTCGGCCATCCAGTTCAGCGTGGTGGCCAGTTCGGCGATTTCGCGGACCCCGAAGATGCGGGCGCGGGTGGCGTACTGGCCGCTGCCGATTGCCGTTGCCGCGGCGAGCAGGTGGCGCAGGGGACGCACTGCGTAACGCTGTGACATCAGCAAGGTCATGATCAGCATCAGCCCGATGAAGCCGAGCAGGGCGAGGAGCTGGCGCTGCAGGATTTCGATGAGGGCGTGCTGATCGGTGGCGGCCTGATCGATCCGTTGCTGCACGGCCTGATCGGTTGCGTGGATGTGATCGCCGAGCTGTCTTGCCAGATGTTCGAGCTGCGGGCTGGTGAGCGCGAGCAGGCGATCCGGTCGGTTCTGTTCTGCGGCCAGCACCTGCTTCTGCCGTTCTCCCAGGTCGCAGATGATGCCCAGCGCCAGGCTGAGTGATTTCAGTTCACGGTCCCGGAACCCCGCCAGATTGAGCTCGCCGAGAAACTCCATCAAAGCTTCGTCATGCAGATCGGGCAGGACGCTGTCGAGGGAGGGTGCCGGGTCGGCGAGCAGATCCCGCCGTTGCTGAAATCGCTGCAGAAGTTCCTCATGCTGGCTCAGATAGCGCGGCTCTGCGGTGTTGGCGTAAAGCCGGGCGGCGCGCTGCAGATCGGTGAGGTTCTCTTTGAGTCCCCGGGCAATCCGGCTCATGGCCAGGCGTTGTTCGACCAGGTCCGTCAGCGCGCTGCGGGCCGATGCATTCTTGCTGGCCTGCACCATGGCCAGAAGCAGGACCAGGCTGGCGCTGCCCAGGATGATGCCGACCAGTAAAGGGATGGGCAAGAATCTCTGCATGATGCGGCAATGTAGTCTGTTGAATTCGAGTATGCCAGCAGGAGTTGCGGATGAAACTGGAAGTTCAGGAGGTCGACATCACCAGGCTTGCGCTGGACGCGATTGTCAATGCCGCGAACAGCACTCTGCTTGGTGGCGGCGGGGTGGATGGCGCGATTCACGCCGCCGCCGGTCCCGGGCTGCTGCAGGAGTGCCGCAGCCTGGGTGGCTGTCCGACCGGAGAGGCGCGGCTGACCGGTGGCCATGCGCTGGCGGCGCGGCATGTGATCCACACCGTGGGTCCGGTCTGGAGCGGCGGAAATCGGGGCGAAGCCGATCTGCTCGCCGCCTGCTATCGCAGTTGCCTGCAACTGGCGCGTCAGCATGGTCTGCGCAGCTTGGCATTCCCTGCCATTTCCTGCGGTGTCTACGCTTATCCACTGGCGCCGGCGGTGGCGATCGCGGTGCGGGAAATGCGTGGCCCGCTGGCCCGGTGCAGCGGCGTGGAGCGGGTGATCTTCGCGGTCAGGGGGGCGCAGCTCCTCGAGCTGTATCGCCGGGCGCTGGCGACTTGACGGCGTAGGGATTCCTGGTAATAGTGCGTAGTGCTGATACGCACTACGTGGTGATGCATGCTGAAACGTTGGTTGGGCCGCGACAAGCCCATCAGTCCGACGATCGAACGACCAGAGCGCCAGACGAAAACCTCGCGCTGGGCCGCCGTGATGCCGCCGCTGGGGCGGCAGGTTCGGGTGCTCAGACTGGAGCGGGAAACGCCGGATGCGGTGACCGTCTATTTCGAGCCGACGGATGGCAGGCCGCTGGACTTCCTGGCCGGGCAATACCTGACGCATTGCCTGGAGATTGATGGCCAGATCCTCAGGCGAGCGTATTCCCTGGCGGTCGCGCCTGGCGTCGGCGAGTTGGCTTTCACCTGCAAAGCGGTGGCCGGTGGCCAGGTGTCCAATTATCTCTGTGCGCAGTTGCGAGTTGGCGCCACTTATGAAGTGCGTGGCCCCAGTGGTCAGTTTCTGCTGGTGCCGGGGGACACGCCCCTGTTGTTCGTCGCGGCGGGTTCCGGTATCACCCCGGTGATCAGCCTGCTGGAGTCGGCCTTGCAGCAGAGCGCGGAGCGGCAGATTGATCTGATCTACGGCAGTCGCGACGCGGAGCACATCATCTTCAGGGCGCGTCTGGATGATTTGTGTCGGCGCCATCGCAACCTGCATGTTCACCATGTTCTGAGCCAGGCGGATGCACGCTGGGCCGGCCTGCGTGGACGGGTGGATACGGGACGGGTGCTGGAACTGGCGCGATCGGCTGCGACCAGCGAAGCCTATCTGTGTGGTCCGGGCGCGATGATGGATGCGCTGGCGGCCGGTCTGGTCAGCGCGGGGCTGGCCCCGGTGCAGATTCACCGCGAGGATTTCCGTGCCGTCAATCACGCGGTACAGCCGCATCCACGCACGCCGCAGCCGATCACCTTCCGGCGATCCGGCACGAAGATCCAGCAGCAGCCGGGGCAGTCCGTTCTGGATGCGGCGCTGGCGCATGGGGTAGACCTGAATTTCTCCTGCACGGTCGGCGGTTGCGCGGCCTGCAAGATCAGGCTGATCAGCGGCCAGGTCACCCTGGATGAGCCGCATTGCCTGGATGAATCCGAGCTGGCGCAGGGTTATACGCTGGCCTGCTGTGCCTACGCGCTGGAGCCAATCGAGGTCGATGCGTGATGGGTCGCCTGCGGATGAAGGATCTGGTCGAGCAGACCGGCGCCAGCCGCGAGGCCATCCGCTTCTATATCAATGAGGGCCTGCTGCCACAACCCAGCAGGACCTCGCGCAATATGGCCTGGTATTCGGACGAGCACGTGTCCCGCGTGCGTTACATCCGCGCTTTGCAGGAAGAGCATTTCCTCCCCTTGAAGGCCATCCGTTCGGTGCTGGAAGGCAATGCCAACCAGCAATTCACCGCCCAGCAGATGAATCAGTTCGAGGTGCTGCGGCAGAAGGTCAAAGCCGGGCATGCCGGTGAGCCGCGCAGCAATTTTTCCCGGCTGGCGGATGAGTTGAAGCTCAGCGAGCAGGATCGCGAGGCGGCGCGCGCCATGGGGTTTGTCAACGCGGATGACAGTCTGGGGCCGGCCGATGAGGAACTGATCCGTATCTGGGGGCAGATGCGCGCCCAGGGCCTGACGCCAGAACGGGGCTTCGGTCCTGCCGACCTCGGCATCATCGAAGACGCGGTAGACGTGCTGTTCGCCAGCGAATTGCGCCTGTTCACCGATCGTCTGCAGGACATGCAGGGCGAAGAGCTCGGGCATGTTCTTGATCGCATCGTGCCCAATGTCAATCGCGTGTTTGCGTTGCTGCATGAACGCAAGCTGCGCCAGTTTCTGGAACAGATACATGGCGGAAATCCGCCACGAGGAGAGTCGCAATGAAGATGATCGATCGTCTGCTGGATGGCATGCCCATGCCGGCCCGCAATACCGTGACCAGTACCATGGACAGTCTCGGCCTGATGTTGTCGATCAAGAACCCCAAGGTGGCCCTGTCCATGGCGCCCTCGGCGTTTCGCGGCATGGTGCAGAAGAAAGGCAAGACCCAGGACGCGGCAAAAATGCACAGCCCGCATGCGGTGCATTTCGATCTGCGTTACGGCAGCGATTTTCCGGAGATGTGGGAGCTGTATCGCAGGGCGGTGGCGAATCAGTGGGATGGCGACAAAGATCTGGCCTGGGACACCGACGTGGATCCGCTGAACCCCGAAACCTGCATTCTGCCGGAGGAGTACGCGCCTTTCGTTGGTCTGGCGGAAAAGGGGGTGCGGCTGAACGCGCAGGAAAAGCAGCGCTTTCAGGCGGATCTGGCGGCCTGGACCCTGTCGCAGTTCATGCATGGCGAGCAGGGTGCATTGTATGCGGCGGCTCAGGTCACCGAATGCGTGCAATGGCTGGACGGCAAGTTTTACGGGGCGACCCAGGTGATGGACGAAGGGCGGCATCTGGAGGTGTTCTACCGCTATCTCGATACCAAGATGAACAAGCTCTACCAGGTCAACGACAATTTGTTCGTGATTCTGGACGATTTGCTGACCGATTCGCGCTGGGATGTGAAGTTCATCGGCATGCAGATCATGGTCGAAGGCCTGGCATTGGGCGCCTTTTCCACCATGTACAGCTACACCCGGGAGCCGTTGCTGAAAAATCTGTTGCGCCAGGTGATCCAGGACGAAGCGCGCCATGTGCACTATGGGGTTCTGGCGCTGAAAGAGCAGATCACCCAGAACCTGAGTCCCGCCGAGCGCAAGGAGCGCGAGGATTGGGCTTTTGAACTGGCCTTGCTGATGCGCAATCGCTTCATGAGCCACGAGATTTACCACGAATGGTTTGGCGGGGGCAGCCAACTGTCTCTGAAGGACTGGAACGAGGTGGTCACGCATGCGCCCGGCATGGTCGCCTTCCGCCAGCTGATGTTCCAGCGCCTGATGCCGAATCTGCAGTACATCGGCCTGATGAGCGACCGCATCCGGCAGCACTATGAAAAGGCCGGGCTGACCGGCTTCCTCGGCGGCCGCAATGCGACCGAGCTGAGCGCCGAAGATCTGCTGGCGGAGAACGACGCGCTAGGCAGTGCCGGGCCGGGTGGCATTCATCGCGCGGCCTGAGGGCAAGCCGGCATGATGGCGGCCATTGTCAGGCGGTGGCAATTGGGTTTAAATAAACGCCATTCATTTGTGGAGTGGCGGAATGAGCAGTCAATTTTCCCTGTTGCGGGAAAAGCGTTTCGGGCCTTTCTTTCTGACCCAGTTTTTCGGGGCCTTCAATGACAATGTCTACAAGAACGCTCTGATCATCCTGATCGCCTTCCAGATGGGCGATCCTGCCACCACCAATACCCTGATCAACCTGGCGGCAGGGCTTTTTATCCTGCCGTTCTTCCTGTTTTCCGCCACCGCCGGACAGATTGCCGACAAGCTCGAGAAAGGGCGGCTGATTCGCGCGATCAAGCTGATTGAAATCGGCATCATGGGCCTGGCGGCGCTGGCCCTGATTCAGCGCAATGTCACCGCGCTGATGGCCCTGCTGTTTCTGATGGGGGCGCAGTCCTCGATCTTCGGGCCGGTGAAGTACGGCATCCTGCCGCAGCACCTCAAGCGCGAGGAACTGGTGGGCGGCAACGGCATGGTGGAGATGGGCACCTTCGTCGCGATCTTGCTCGGCACGCTGCTTGGCGGCCTGTTGATCGGTATTCCGCAAACCGGCACCTACTGGGTTGCACTCACTGTGGTCGGACTCGCGCTGCTGGGTTTTTTTGCCAGTCGTGGCATTCCCGTTGCCGAGGCTTCCGCGCCGGATTTGCGCATCAATCCCAACCCGCTGGCTGAAACCTGGGCCAATCTGAAATTTCTGCGCAGTGACAGAACCGTCTTTCTGGCCTGTCTTGGGGTGTCCTGGTTCTGGTTTTTCGGCGCGATTTATCTGACCCAGTTGCCGAACTACACGCGCCTGAGTCTGGGGGCCAATGAACAGGTGGTGACCCTGCTGCTGACCCTGTTCTCCATTGGCATCGGGGTCGGCTCTCTGGCCTGTGAAAAGCTTTCCGAGGGGCGGGTCGAAATCGGTTTGGTGCCTTTCGGCTCCATCGGTCTTTCGGTCTTCGCGATCGACATGTTCTTCGCCGCCGCGGCGGGACCGCGCCCTGGCGCGGAACTGCTGGATGCGGCCGCTTTCCTGGCCTTGCCGGGCGCCTACCGGGTGATTCTGGATGTGGTGATGATCGGGATCTTCGGCGGCCTGTACATCGTGCCCTTGTACGCGATGATCCAGACGCGAGCGGCGCCCGCGCATCGTTCCCGCGTCATCGCCGGCAACAACATCCTCAACGCCCTGCTGATGGTGCTGTCCGCGATCGTCGCGGCCGTCTCGTTGGGCGCTGGTCTGAGCATCCCGCAGCTGTTCCTGCTGACCGCATTGATGAATCTGGTGGTGGCGGCCTTCATCTACAGCCTGGTGCCCGAGTTCCTCGTGCGTTTCGTGGTGTGGATGCTGATCCACACGATCTACCGCATCAACAAGCAGGGCATGGAGCGCATTCCGGAAGAGGGGCCGGCCTTGCTGGTGTGCAATCACGTGAGCTTTGTTGATGCGCTGATCCTCGGTGGCTGCGTACGGCGGCCGGTGCGCTTCGTGATGTACTACAGGATCTTCGAGATTCCGGTGCTCAGCTGGTTCTTCCGCACCGTGAAAGCCATTCCGATCGCCTCGGCCAAGGAGGACCCGGTGCTGCTCGCCCAGGCCATGGAGACGATTGAGGCGGAACTTGAAGCCGGTCATCTGGTCTGCGTGTTTCCCGAAGGCGGCCTGACCGCCGATGGTGAGGTCGCCGAGTTCAAGTCCGGGGTCGAGAAAATACTGGCGCGGCGGGCGGTGCCGGTGGTGCCGATGGCCTTGTCCGGTCTCTGGGGCAGTTTCTTCTCCCGCGCCCATGGTGCCGCCATGTCGAGTTGGCCGCGCCGGTTCTGGTCGCGGATCGGCCTCAGTGTCGGGCAGGTCATCGCCCCGCAGGACGCCACTGCGGCGACCTTGCGCACAGCGGTCGCTGCCCTGCGCAGCCGTGCCTGATGGGACGGCGTAACGAACACAGCCGCGAGGAACAGCGGGAGATGGCGATTGCCGCGGCCGAGGCCCTGATCGTCAGCGAAGGCATGGCCGGTTTCTCGATGCGCAAGGTGGCCAGCGCGATCGGTTACACCGTCGGTCAGCTCTACCTGCTGTTCCGCAATCAGGATGATCTATTCATCGTCTTGAATGAACGCACCACCGAAGAAATCTACCTTGAAATCAAGGCGGCGACGCAGGCACTCGAGGACAGTGCCGAGGCGATCCGGATTGCTGCACGAGGCTACATCGAATATGGCCAACGGCACCCGAATCGCTGGCAGTTGCTGTTCTCTCATCGGCTGCCGCCGGGCACGCCGGTGCCGCAGGCAAACTGGCGGCAGGTGCAGAGCCTGTTCGGGCTGATCGAGGCGCGTCTGCAACAAGTGAGGCCGCAGGCCGATCCGGCGTCACTGCATCTGGACGCGACGGCGCTGTGGTCGGGCGTGCATGGTGTGGCGGTGCTGGCGCAGTCGAACAAGCTGAGCTGGAGCGGTCTGAGCGACTACGGGCGGCTCACCGATCGACTGGTGCAGGGGTTCCTCTGAAGGTCGCGCCCGGCC
>JBFKDQ010000048.1:0-29243 GCA_041619555.1 Oceanococcus sp.
CCTGTGCGATTCGGCTGATCTGGTGGCGACCGGCTATGCGCAGGGTGTGCCCATGGGCGGTGATCTGCCGGCGACTGCGCCGGCCGGCGTGGCGCCGCGGTTTGCTGTTTCGGCGAGTATGGATGGCGGTACCAGCGAATTTCCCGGCATGCCCCTGCAGCGCATCCAGATCGTCAAGGGCTGGTCCAGGGATGGTGAAAGTTTCGAAGCGGTCTATGACGTGGCGGGAGACGCCAATCACACGGCCGGGGTCGACATCGAAACCTGCGAAACCTACGGTGCCGGGCATGGCCAGTTGTGTACGGTATGGACTGACCTGAATTTTGACCCGGACGAAGAAGCCTTCTATTACGCCCGGGTGCTGGAGAACCCTCAGTGCCGCTGGAGCCAGTACGAATGCACCGAGGTATTTCGTCGTGAAGGCCTGAGTTGCAGCGAGATCGATGCCAGCGACCCCTTGGCACGCTGTTGTGATGGCAGCATGCCGGCCACGATCCAGGAACGCGCCTGGACCTCGCCGATCTGGTATCAGCCGGAGCAGCCCTGAAACATGCGGCGCATGATGGCAGGCCTGCGCCGGGCCATGGCAGAGCCGGTGATCCAGTTTCTGGCCCTGGGGGCGGTGCTGTATGTGGTCGTGGGCGGGGAGTCTCGTCGGCCTGAGGCGGCGATCCACATCCGTGCCGCAGAGCAGCAGCAACTGCGCCAGCAGTTTGCGCGTAATCACCGGCGTCCGCCCTCGGAGGCCGAATTCGCGGCTTTGATCGATCAGCACATCGATGCCCGGGTGCTGGTGCGCGAAGCCCGTCGCCTTGGCCTTGATCAGGCGGATGACATCATCAACCGCCGGCTGCTGCAAAAAATGCAGTTCGTGCTGCAGGCCCGCGGCCAGCCGCAGGCGCCCGGCCTTGCAGAACTGCAGCGGTATTTTACCGATCACCCCGAGCGCTACCGGCAGCCGGCGCGCTATAGCCTGGAGCACATCTATTTTCGCGCCGGCGCATCCGCCCGTGCACGCGCCGAGACCACGCTGGCTCAACTGCCCGCCAATCTGGCCGAGGCAAGGCCGGGAGATCACTTTGATCGCGGCTATCGTTTCAGCCAGCGTACGCTGGAGCAACTGCGTGATGTGTTCGGCGCCGCCTTCACCGCCGCCCTGGCCGATGCTGAAGGACAGCAATGGTTTGGTCCCTTGCCCAGCCGGTATGGCCAGCATCTGGTGCGGATCTTCGAGCACCAAGCGGAGCAGGCCGGCCAGCTGGAACAGTTCATGGACCAGGTTCGGCAGGACTGGATGGTGGAGGCGCAGCAGAGACTCATCGACGACGAGCTGGGCAAGATCCGTGAGGCCTACCGCGTGCGGATCGAGTCCTGGGGTGCGCCCTGACATGCGCGGCCTGGGTCTGCTTCTGGCCATCGTCGTGGGGCCGGCGCTGGCAGACGGCTATCGCATGGGGGTGCTGGATGTGGAGCAGATTTCGGCCTGGGAATACCGCATCGTGCACCAGTTTTCAGGCCTGGATGAAGCGCCTGAATTGCGGCGACCGGCCTCGTGTCAGCAGATCGCGCCGCTGCGACGCCAGGCCTTGCCGCAAGGGGCAAGAATCAGCACGATCTGGCGTTGTTCGGGCGATCTCGCGTCGGTGCCGCTGGAACTGGACGCGGCGCCGCTGGCGCCTGCCAGCTACTATCTGAACTGGCGCGCTGCGGACTGGCAGATCAACGCGCGCGCGCTCGAAACCTGGCCCATCGTGGCGACGCAACTTCGAGCGCCGGCTGCAGCAGACGCCGGCGTGGATTATCTGCAGATGGGGGTGCGTCATATCCTCAGTGGATGGGATCACCTGGTCTTCATCATCGGGCTGCTGTTCCTGGTGTCGGCCTGGCGTCGACTGCTGTGGGTCATCAGCGCATTCACCCTGGGACATAGCCTGACCCTGAGTCTTTCCGTGCTGGGCTTGATTGCCCTGCCGATGGCCTATGTCGAGTTGATGATCGCGCTGAGCATCCTGCTGTTGCTGGCGGAGGTTTTGCACCGCGCGCGGGATTCCATGAGTCATCGTTCGCCTGCGCTGATGGCCGCGCTGTTCGGGCTGGTGCATGGTCTGGGATTCGCGAGCGCGCTGCGCCAGGTGGGGCTGTCCGGTGCCGATCGTGCATGGCCGCTGTTGCAGTTCAATCTGGGGGTCGAGATCGGCCAGCTGCTGTTTGTCGCTCTCGCCTATCCACTGTTGCGCGGGTGCAGACGGATTCGGGCGCTGCCCCTGCACGACGGGCTCATCCGTCCACTGGGCGTCTGCGCCGGCTACTGGACGGTGGAGCGGCTGTTCGTGCTTGCTGGCTAGGAGCCGTGCTGGACCTAACCGATCACGGTTTGATCGCTCGCGCTTTTCGGTCCGGCAGGGCTGCGCGCCTTGCCCGCCGCAGCACAGGTAGGCAGGAATCGTTCGGGCACCAGGTGCAGGGCCAGCCCGGCGAGCACCAGGGCGGTGCCGGTCCAGGTGGAGCTGGCGATGGTTTCGCCTTCCAGCGTCGCGCCGAGGATCAGGGCCAGGCCAGGCGTCATCAGGGTCACCAGCGCAAGCTTGCTTGCGGCCATGCGTTGCAGAACCCAGAAATACAACAGGAAGCCGACGACCGATCCGATCAGCGCCAGATACAGCACGGCCGCCAGGGATTTGCTGCTGACCTGCTCCGGCACCTGGCCGTCGAATGCCAGCCAGGTGATGAAGAACAACGGCAGGCTGAACAGCAGGGTCGCCGTGGTATGCGACAGCGGGTCCAGGTGGGCGCTGGTGCATTTGACCAGCACACCGCTGAGCGCGAACAGGGCGGTGCCGGCGAGGATGGCGATCAGGCCCGGCCAGGCATCCGCGTTGATCGCCATTTCGCCACGGAAGATCAGGCTCAGGCCGGCAAGCGCAATGGCCAGCGCGACGAGCTTTGCCGGGGTGAAGGCCCGTTCTTTCAGCAGCAGCTCGGCAAAAATGCCGGAGAGCACCGGGGCCAGACCGAACATCACCGAAATCAGGCCGGAGGGAATGTACTGGGCGGAGAAGTAGACGCAGCTCATCGCGCCATAGATGCCCAGCACGCCAGCCCCATAGCTGGCCACCGCCCTGCGATCCAGGGGAATGCCGCGGCGGCGCCAGAGAACGAGCAGGGTGCAGACCAGCGCGCTGAGTACCACCCGGCTGGCCAGGCCGGCAATGAAAGACAGACTTTCGGTGCTCCATTTGATCGCCAGCGGCGTGGTGCTCCAGATCAGCACGATGGCGGCGTACGCCAGGGCCAAACGCATGGTATCTCTCCGGTGAATTGCGTCGGTAAAAAGAAAAAGGCCGCAGGTCTTGCGGACCGCGGCCTTTTTCGGAATCTGAATGTGACGTGTGTCAGATCATCTTGCGAAAACGGTCGGCCCGCCGCCCTTGCAGGCGCGGAGCATGTCGTGTACGACCGTGTTCGGCGTGATGATCATGGCGCGCAGTATACGCGCATTGCCGCTGGCCAGCTGCAGGCCGTGCCGTGCCAGTGTTGGCCTGGAGCGCATGTCTGACGACGTTCAGGCCATCGTCTCAAGCGGGTGTAGGGTGAAACAGGCTGGTCTTGCCAGGCTCGCGACCTGGTGTCGGTACTTCAGCCCTTGATCGGAAACGCTTGCTCCAGCAGTTTCATCAGATTGCGTTTGCGTTTCTGGCTTTCGCGCAACTGCTGCAGCAGCCGCTGGAAAGCCTCATCGAGTGCGTTGTCCTGCAGCGTGCGCAGATGATCCTGAAGCTGGCGCAACAGGCCCACGACCTCCTCATAGCTCGATTTCTTGTTGCCCTCGGCGATTTTGAGAATGGCGCGTTGGTAAAAGCCGAAGGCCGTTTCTGGATGGCATTCGAAAGCCAGCTTCGCGACTTGCAGCAACTGGCTGATGACGACGGGAAATTCGCCGGCGGCTTTGACCGCGGCATCAATGGCCTTGCGCTGCAGGTAGAAGGCCATCAGAGCTTCGCTGGGGATGTCGCCAAAGTGCGTGGGTTTGCGCTGCGCATGCGCCAGCAGCAAGGCTTCTGCCCGTGTTGCGCAGTGCTCGATGTCCTCGCCGAGCGCCTCTGCCAGTTCCTCCAGAATGAGGTAGTCCTTGACCTCCAGGCTTGCACCGAAGAGTGTCCATTGCAGGTCCCAGGCGGCGCGGTGATCGCCGCGCGCGCGCAGGATGCTGACCCGCTTTTCCCGGCAGGCCTCGCGCTGCCAGCCCTTGGCCTGGGCCTGCATGCGCTCCAGCCAGTGTTCCGCGGCCGCAAAGTCCTGCAGGCGCAGATTCAGGTCCACCAGGGTGGCGAACTCGTGGAAGTGACTTGCCTTCGCGCTCCTGTAGGCGATCAGGCGGCTCCAGTCGCGGTCTTGCTCGGCCTGCTGCTCGAGCAGGTGGCTTAGCTGCCAGGACACCGCGCCCGGTTTTCCTTCCCAGAGGCGATGCGCCTCGACGAAAAAGGCTTTCGCCAGGGTCGCCTCATCCAGCAGCGCTTCCATGCTTGGCGTCACGTCATAGGGCCAGTCCACGACGCCAAGCAGATACCCGACCTTGTCCGAAAGCGGAACATCCAGCCGGTTCAGCGCGGCGGCCAGTTGTTCTTCCAGTTGCGACTCCAGCAGGAGCCGAAATCCGCCGGAATCATCGATTTTTTCCAGCGCCTTGTTGAGCCGGGCATAGCCGTATTCCACCAGCTTGATCGCTTCGCTGGCCGGCAAGGCAGGCAGCAGCGAGAACACCTCATCCAGCAATTCCTCGGCAGCCTGGAAATAGCTTCTGACCTGGGGATAGCCCCAGAGCTGGCGATAGGGCAGGGCCTTGGTGATGCGTTTTTTCAGCGCGGCCGGTTTCAGTTCGCCGCCGGCGGCTTCGGCGCGCAGCGCCCACCGCGCCAGGCGCTGGCGATCCTCGGCGATGAGATCCAGCGCGATCGACTCCAGGCTGGCCTTGTCCATGCTCTGCAGATAGGCCGCGACCCGCGCTTCCTCGCTGCCTTCGCCCATGGCAGCGCTCAGCAGCTGTTGCCGTTCCAGTTCCAGTGCCGTGGCGACGCAGTGCTTGCAGAAATCGACGCCTTCGGAGGCCGGGCAGTCACAGTGTCCGCCAAGCCGGGCGGATGTGTGTTCCAGGGTGACCTGGTAAGCCCGGGAGCCCTGCACGATGGCCGTGGTCTTGCGTTTGCCACAGCGGACCTGGTCGACCGCGCCGGCGTGAAAATAGTCCAGGCCGCGTGCGTAGGCGCGGTCACCGGCCAGTCTTTTGAGCAGTTCCGGGGTGATGAGCATGGTGGCATCAGAAATGAACTCGGCCCGTATCCTACCCGGAGGATGAGCCGGACGTCCGCCCGCGCCGGATGGCGCCGGGAACGGACGATCTACCAGCGGTAAGTCAGATCCAGCCCCAGGCTGCGCGGTTCGCCCCAGAGCACGGCGCGGTCGGCGTGCGGCAGGTTCTCGATCGCATTGATCTCGTACTCCTCGTCAGCGAGATTCTTCGCCCAGATGGCCAGATTGAGCTGGCCGGCCTGGCCGAAAGCCAGATCCTCGGCCATCAGACGCAGATTGAACACGCCATAGTCGCGCAGTTGTACCGGCTTGCCGGCATTGGCGCCGCCGAGGCGTTCGTCCATGTACTGATAGGCGGCGTGCAGATGCAGCTTGCCCCAGCGCTGACGGCTGAAGGTCCAGTCGGTTGCCAGGGTATAGGAGTGCTCGGGAGCGGACGGGAACTGAAAGCGCTGCGCCACATTGTCGCCGTTGACGTCGATGACCTCCTTGATCTTGGCATCAAGAAAGGCATAGCTGACATTGAATCGCAGATCGCGCGTGGCCATGGCGGTGGCGTCCCATTCCAGTCCCCACATCCGCGCGCGCCCGGCATTGGCCACCTTGGTATCGAACACCGTGCCGGCGAGCAGGAAATTGATCTGCATGTCGGTGTAATCGGTGTAGAAGACATTGCCGTTGAAGCGCAGTCGGCGGTTCATCCATTCGCTTTTCAGGCCGAACTCCAGCGAACGCACATATTCCGGCGCGAAGCCCTGGCGGTAGCCGTACCCATACACATTGCCGTCCACGGCAGGACGGCTTTCGCCGTCGATCTGCTGATCGCGCACATTGAATCCACCGCTTTTGTAGGCCTCGACATACTTGCCGTAGACATTGCTGTGGTCGTTCAGGGTATAGGCGGCGATCAGGGACACCGAATCATCGCTGTCGCTGCGCCGTCCGGGCACCGCCTCGAAAATTTCGTAGTTGAGCACCGAAATGCTGCCGAATGCAGCGTCGGTCAGGGGGCTGTCGGGCGGATTGCTGGGGCTGGTAATCGGCACCGCGACGCCCTGGCCTTCCTGCATGTACTCCACATAGTTTTCGCTGCGGCGGCTCTTCACGGCGAAACGCCGGTCGCGGCTGTGACGATAGCCCAGCGTGAGCTTGAGCCGCTGCTGGAGGATGGGGGGAATCCAGCTGATCTGGCCGAATGCGGCCATGGCTTCGTTTTCGATCCGGTAATAGGTGTCGGAGAAGTTGACCAGGCGCGGCGCGGTGGCGCTGAACACCGGGCCGAACATCTCGGCGGTGGCGCTGGGGTTGAGCGCGGCGCTGAACTGATGGTGCATGGGCGTCCAGTCATCGATGCCGGTTTCGCGCATCCAGAACAGGCCGCTGATGAAATCCAGCGAGCTTGAGAGCTGCCCGCTGAGCTGGAATTCATGCGACCACTGCGACTGGGTCACCGTGTTGATCGCCAGCGGGGTCGGCCCGCCGTAGGCGACCAGCGCGGCCGGGCCGTCATAGACGTGCGTATCCAGTCGGTAGCGTCTGGAGCCGGCGCCGCCGCCCAGATCCACGTAGGTGGCATCTTCCAGTTCCCGATAGGCCGCGATGTATTTCCAGTTGCTGGCCAGCAGGTCGCCGCCGAGCGTCAGGGCGTGGCCGAGGATGCGGGTGGTGCTCGGCTCCATCGGCGCGCCACTGGCGAGGCTGTCCAGTCGGCTTTCGTTGTAGACGGATTCCGCCTGGGCCTCGCGCTTGATCTGTTCGGTCGGCCCCTTGTCACTCTCCGGCGTCAGCACCGACTGGTACATGTAGTTGAACTGGGTGGCGTCGCTGAAATCCAGGCTGTAGTCGAGCAGCGGCCAGAGCGGGGAATCCCAGCGCAGATCCAGGCGTGCGCCGAGTTGCTTCTTGTCGCCGAAATCGCCGCCTTCTCCGGTGTTCTCGACAAAACCATGCTGCTGCTGGCCGAGGATCGCCAGCTTCACCGCCAGGGTGTCCGACAGCGGCAGGTTCATGGTCGAGCGTGCCTTGCCCAGTTCGCGGGAACCCAGGCTCAGGGTCTGCTCGAAGCTCAGAGCCTCCACGCTGGGACGACGGGTGATCAGATTGACCGCGCCACCGGTGGTGTTGCGCCCGTACAGGGTGCCCTGCGGGCCGCGCAGGACTTCGATGCGCTCCAGATCGGCAATTTCCAGTGCGGTGCCAGTGGAGCGGGCGACATAGACGCCATCGAGGTAGATGCCCACCGCGGGATCCTGGGTGATCTGCACATCGATCAGGCCGATGCCGCGGATGTACAGCCGCAAGGTGGCGTTGTTGCTGGGGAAGGGCTCGATCTGCAGGCTGGGCACATGGGCGCCGATGTCATCCAGGCCGGCGATGCCGGCCATTTCCAGGTCCTGCGCGGTGAGCGCAGCGATGGAGATCGGCGTGTCCTGCAGGCTGGCGCTGCGTCGCTCGGCGGTGACGATGATCTCCTCCAGCCTGGCCGCGGCCGGGGCCTGGCGCACGGCGGGGGCAGGCGTCGGCGCGGGCAGCGTGACGGGACTTGCCGGCTGCGGCTCCCCGGGGCGTGATTCCTCGGCCGGCGCTTCGTCCGCAAGCCAGGTTTCCAGATCAAATTCTTCGGCCAGCGCAAGTTGCGAGACCAGGGCGAGCAGGCAGGCCCGTCCCAGGTGTTTCCTCAGCATGGTGTCTTCTCCCGGCAGCCGATCTTCGTCGGCTCGCTCCGGCTTGGAGTATACGCACACCTCGAATCCGCCGAGCGCGCACGGTGGTCGTGCGGCTATTCGATCAGCAGCAGCGGAATTTCCCGCTTCGTACCCTTTTGATATTCATCGTAGCTGGGCGCGAAAGCGATGATCTGCGGCCACAGCCTGGCGCGTTCTTCGGCGTCCGCAATCCTGAGCTTCACCGCCCGCTTCTTGCGATTGATCAGGGCGGTGGCCTCCGGGGTCTTGCGCAGATTGCGCACCCAGTAGGGCTCGTCGTCCGCACCGCCTTTGGAGCCGACCACGATCATGTGGCCGTCGAAGCTGTAGTACGGCAGCACCACGGAGCGGCGTAGACCGCTCTTGCGGCCGATGGTCTCGAGGATCAGGGCCGGGGCGCGTCGGGTCTTGTTGACGCCCTTGATGTTGGCGAAGGCGGCGATGAAAAAGGATTTGCCGGTCCAGCGCACGGACAGCACATCCAGTTTCAGGACCATCCGGGTGGCAAAAGGTAAACGCGCCATGTTCGAGTCTCCAGCAGCTGCTTGGGTCGCCCCGGGTGCGCTGCGGCCGCTCGGCCCCTGCGCGCCCGCCACGAGATCCGGGGTGCCTGTGTCACGGTGCGGGTCCGTGACGTGTTGTCATTTCCGCATCTTCAAGCGATGCGGTCCTGGCACTCTAAGCCGGGGCCAGCACGCCTGCGTACCTGATTCGGATGAGGACGGCAGCGTGGCCGGGGAGGATTCTTGTGCCATTTGCAGGATGGACCGCCATGAGCAAGAAGATTCTGGCCGCTATCGCGCTGCTCGCCTGCAGCGGTGCTCAGGCCGAGATCGACGGCCGCGCATTGGGCGCGACCGCAGATGGTCGTGACTGGGCGGCCTGGGGGCGGACTTTCGACGAGCAGCGCTACAGCCCGCTGGATGAAATCAACCGCGACACGGTGAATCGCCTGGGTCTGGCCTTCAGTTTCGAGTTCGACGAAATCTGGAATGTGTCCTCGCAGCCGCTGGCGGTGGATGGTGTGATCTATCTCGCGGTGGGCTACAGCGTGGTGCATGCGATCGACGCGGCCAGCGGCGAATTGCTGTGGAAATATGATCCCAAGATCGACCGCAAGAAAATGCGCTTGGCCTGGGGGAGTCGTGGTCTGGCGTTCTGGAAAGGCCGGGTCTATGTCGGCGTGCAGGATGGCAGGCTGATCGCGCTGGATGCGAAAACCGGCGTGCCGGCCTGGTCCGTGCTGACCACCGAGCCGGGTGACAACCGCTACATCACCGGCGCGCCGCGGGTCTTCAATGACAGCGTGATCATCGGTCACGGTGGCGCGGACTTCGGTCATGTGCGCGCCTATGTCACCGCCTATGACACCGACACTGGCGCGCAGCGTTGGCGCTGGCATGTGGTGCCCGGCAATCCGGCCGACGGTTTCGAGAATGCGGCGATGGAAATGGCCGCCAAGACCTGGGCCGGGGAATGGTGGAAATTCGGTGGCGGCGGCACGGTCTGGAACGCCATGACCTATGATCCGGAGTTCAACCGGGTCTACATCGGCACCGGCAATGGGTCGCCCTGGAATCACAAGCTGCGTTCCCCGGGGGGCGGAGACAACCTGTTCCTGTGCTCGGTGGTGGCGCTGGATGCCGACACCGGTGAATATGTCTGGCACTACCAGACCACCCCGGGGGAGAGCTGGGATTTCAATTCCACCATGGACATGGTCCTGGCCGATCTCGAGATCGACGGGGCGGAGCGCAAGGTGCTGATGCATGCGCCGAAGAACGGGTTTTTCTATGTGCTCGATCGGCAATCAGGCGAGCTGATTTCGGCCGAGAAACTGGGCAAGGTGACCTGGGCCGAGCGCGTGGACCTGGCCACCGGACGGCCGGTGGAGGTGCCCGGGGCGCGTTACGAGAACGGCGAGGCCCTGATCTGGCCCGGTCCCAACGGGGTGCACAACTGGCACCCGATGGCGTTCAGCCCGGACACCGGTCTGGTTTACATTCCGACCCGCGAGATGGCTGGCTGGTACAACGATGAGGGCCGTGATCCGAAACGCTGGCAGATGACGGTCGAGGATCCGATGGGCCTGCGGGGCTATTTCGATGACGTGCCGAAGAATGCCGGGCACAGCGCGCTGGTGGCCTGGAACCCGCGGGTCCAGTCGCGGGCCTGGCAGGTGCGCACGCCGGGTCTGGCCAATGGCGGTGTCATCGTCACGCGTGGCGGTCTGGTGTTTCAGGGGCGGGCCGACGGGCGCTTCGTCGCCCTGGATGCGCAGACCGGGGCCGAGTTGTGGGAGACCCATATGGGCGTGGGCACCCAGTCACCGCCTATGAGTTTTAGCGTCGATGGCCGGCAACATGTGGCGGTGCTGGCCGGCTGGGGCGGCAGCCAGATGCTGATGGGCTCGATGTCCGCCCAGCATGGCTGGGTCGGACGCAAGTATCCCCGGCGGCTGCTGGTCTATGCCCTGGATGAGCAGGCGGTGCTGCCGGTTTCGCCGCCGCCCTCCTGGCCGCAGCCCATCGACGACCCGGATTTCGTGGTGGATCCGAAACTGGCGGAGCAGGGCAAAAAACTGTACGGCCGCACCTGCGTGATCTGTCACGGCACCGGCGTCGTCGCCGGAGGCTATGCGCCCGATCTGCGGGCCTCCGCGTTGCCGCTGTCCGAGCAGGCTTTCGCCGCCGTCGTGCGCGATGGCGCGCTGGTCTCGCGCGGCATGCCCGAGTATGCGGAATTCAGCGCCCAGGAACTGGCGGCGCTGCGACATTACATCCGCCAGCAGGCCCGCCATGAGGCCTCGGTGTGGGATCAGATCAAGGCCGTCGGTACCTACGTGCGGCTGCTGGTGAAGATGGAATTGGCCAAGCGCGGCTGGTAAAGGCACGCACTGGCATGGCATTGAATAAAGACGGGAGTGGCATGAATACACGGGGAATCAAGGCGCGCAGCGCCTGGGCGCTGGCTGCGTGCGCCGCCGCCGTCTCGGCACAGGCGGATGGTCCGGCGGCGCCGGATGCGGTGAAGCTCGAGGACGTCGTGGTCACCACGACCCGCAGCGCCACGACCCTGCGGGAGGCGCCGCGCGCGGTGAGCCTGGTGGATGCCCAGGACGCGCTGGCCGGCACCCAGCAACTCGGCCTGGACGAGGCGCTGGTCGGGGTGCCGGGCCTGTACATGCAGAACCGCTACAACTTCGCCCAGGATCTGCGCATCGCCATGCGGGGCTTCGGCGCCCGCTCCAATTTCGGCATCCGTGGCATCAAGCTGATCGTCGATGGCATTCCGGAAACCCTGCCGGATGGCCAGGCCGGGGTGGACAGCATTGACCTGGGCTCGGCGCAACGCATCGAGGTCTTGCGCGGGCCGGCCTCGGCGCTGTACGGCAATGCGGCCGGTGGCGTGATCGCCGTGACCAGCGAACTGGGCAGCGCCACGCCATTGTTTGCAACGCGCATCGCCGGCGGTGCGCACGGCTATCGGCAGTGGCAGCTGAAATCTCTGGGCGCTGTTGAAGGTGCGGATTACCTGGTCAATGTTTCGCGGACACAGCTCGACGGTTACAGGGATCAGGCACGGGCGCGGGGCGCACTGCTGAATGCCAAACTGGGCACGCCGCTGGGCGAGGCGGGCCGCCTCATCGTCGCGCTCAATCTCACCGACCAGCCGCAGGCACAGGATCCTGGCGGCATCTCTGCGGCTCAGGCCACGGCACAGCCGACTTCGGCCCATGACCGGAATCTGCGTTTCGATGCCGGGGAGGAGCTGGCGCAGCAGCGGCTGGGGGCGTTGTATCGTCACCAGGGAGATCGGGGTGAGCTGAGCCTGCGCCTGCACACGGTGTGGCGCGATTTCTCCAATCGCCTGCCGTTCGAGGGCGGCGGGATGGTGGCGCTGCGGCGTTTCTTCATCGGCGGCGGCGCCCAGTATGATTTTGCCGGCCTACCCGCCGCGTTCGGGCTAAGCCTTGGACTGGACTACGACCGGCAGGATGATGCACGACAGCGCTTTGACAACCTCGATGGCCAGCGCGGCGAGCGCGTGTTTGCGCAAGACGAGCAGGTCGACAGCCTCGGGGCTTATCTGCAGGGGCGTTATGTCCTGGCGCCTGACTGGACCCTGCAGGCGGGGCTGCGCTACGACCGGTTGGCCTATGACGTGCGTGATGCGCATCTGGCGGATGGTGACGATTCAGGGCGCCTGACATTCACTGCGCTCAGTCCCTCCCTGTCGCTGTCCTGGTCGCTGGCCAGTGGCCTGCTGTTTGCCAGTTACAGCCGCGCGTTCGAGACCCCGACCACCACTGAACTGGCCAACCCGGACGCAGGCGGCGGTTTCAATTCCTCGCTGGCGCCGCAGATTGCGGACAATTTCGAGATCGGCTATCGCGCCAAGCGTGGGCCCTGGAGCGGTGAGCTGGCCCTGTTCACGATCAGGCTGGACGAGGAACTGGTGCCGTATGAGCTGGAAGCCTCACCGGGGCGCACCTACTACGCCAATGCCGGACGCTCCGCGCGCCATGGTCTGGAGACGGCGCTGTCCTGGGCGCTGGCGCCGGGCCTGGCCATCCATGCGGCGTACACCTGGTCGGATTTCCGCTTCCGGCGGTTTGTCGATGCCCGGGGCAGCGATTTCGCCGGCAGGCGCCAGCCGGGACTGCCGCAGCACTTTGCCTATTTCGCCCTGCGGTTTGATTCCACGCGGGGCCTGCATGCGGTGCTCGAGGCCAGTCATGCCGGCACCCTGTATGCCGACAATGCCAATGCAGTCGCGGTCGGTGCATATACGGTGGCCAACCTGCGTGTGTCGCAGGATCTGCATGTCTTCGGTCAGGCCCTGTCGCCTTACCTCGGGATCAACAATCTGTTCGATGCGACCTATTTCGGCAATGTCCGGATCAATGCCTTTGGCGGGCGTTACTTCGAGCCGGCGCCGGGACGAAGCGTCCATGCGGGTCTGTCGCTGCGCTTTGGCGGGCCTTGAGCGCCGCCATCGCCGCGGCACCGGCTGAACGGCTGACGGATCATCCATACGGCGCAGGCTCCGGCGTGCGGTTTCGGCGATGCTGCGCGGGTGGAAAACGAACAACACCAAGGGTGGCTTGCATGGGCATGCGCCGTGTTTTCTTGTCGGTTCTGTTCTGGTCATCAGCATGAGTTTCTTTCATAGTGGCGATTTCGCCGAGCCGCGCACCTCCGAGCTGGATATGAGCCTCAACTGGTCGGCTAGCGCGAAGTCACCAGGCCTGATTTTCCGGAGATGAAATGACGACAACGCGCAGGGAATTTCTGCAGGGCAGCGGCGCGCTGGCGGCCGGTCTGGCGGCGGGCTGCAGCGGCGCCCAGCGCTCTGACGCACCGGCAATGCGCGCCGCCGATCCGGCTGCCGCGGTATTCACCCACGCCCTGGCCAGCGGCGACCCGCTGCCCGACCGGGTGATCCTGTGGACGCGGGCGTTGCCGCCGGCCGGTCAGGACAGCCTGGCGTTGCGCTACCTGGTTGCCCGTGATGAGCAGATGCAGGACATCGTCGCCGAAGGCGTGGCGCTGGCCACCGCCGAGACCGACTACACGGTCAAGGTCGACCCGCTACTGCCCAGCGCCGACACCGTCTACTGGTATCGTTTCGAGGCGCCGGAGCTGAATCTGCTCTCCCCGCTGGGTCGGACCCGCACGGCGCCACTGCAGGCCGAGAAGCTTCGCTTCGTCGCCACCACCTGCACCAATCCGGCGGCAGCCGCGCTGCCGACCCTGAGCCACATTGCGGCGCTCGACGATCTGCATTTCGTCCTGCATCTGGGCGATTACATCTACGAGTTTGGCAGCAGTGCTTACGCGCCGGACCATGCCTGCGTAAGCCTGGCGGACTACCGCATGCGTTATGCCTCCTGGCGGGCGCCGCAACCGCAGATTGAGGCGCATCGGTTGCATCCCTGGGTGGTGATCTACGATGACGGCGAACTTGCCAACGGCAACTGGACCGAAGGCGCCGAGGCCCATGATCCAGCAACCCAGGGCGACTGGCGCGAACGCCGCGCCGCCGCGGTGCGCGCTTTCGAGGAGTGGGTGCCGATCCGGGTCGAGGCCCGCTATGCCGATGGTCGTGCCAGGGTCTATCGCAAGCTGCCGCTGGGCAATCTGGCGGACCTGCTTCTGGTCGATATCCGCCTGGACGGACGCGATGCATTTCTCAGTGATCATTACGTCACCTTCAACGTGCCGGAATACGATGATCCGGATCGTCACATCATGAGCACCGCGCAGATGGACTGGCTGACGACGGAACTGGGACAGAGCACCGCGGTGTGGAAGCTGATGGGGAATCAGGCGATGCTCGGTCACTGGGGCGGGCCCGGTGCGCCGCGCGATGTGCCGCCGCAGATCCGCCAGGCGCTGGCGCTGCGTGAAGGTGGTAACGAACTCTACGTGAACGGCTGGAGCGGCTTCCCGGCCGAGCGGCGGCGTCTATACGCCGCGCTGGAGACCGCCGGGGTGGACAATCTGCTGGTCTGTTCCGGTGACACCCATTTCTCGTTCGCCATGGATCTGCCGCCCGACCCCTTCAACCCTGCCGCCTATGATCCGGTGACCGGGCGGGGCAGCCTGGGCATCGAATTCGTCACCCCGAGTGTCAACTCGGAGGCGTTTCCGGAGGAGTTCGGCTACGCGCCACGCACCGCGAGCCTGCCGGTGGAGGCCGCCAGTCTGCTGGGCAATCCGCATCACAAGTACACCGAACTCGACAGCAAAGGCTATTGCCTCATCACCCTGACGGCGCAGCAGGCGCGCTGCGAGTACTGGTTCGTCGATGATGTCTATGACGAGTCCAGCGGGCAGACGCTGGCGGCGGTCTTCGAATCGGCGGCTGGCAGTCGCCGGGTGGAGCTGCGGATGATTGATCCCACCGCCGGATCCGGTCTGTAATCCGGCCGCCTGCCTTGGGCCGGAAAGGTTCAGGTGCGGTCCTGGAGAAAGACGGGTGCCGTCCGGTCATGCTCTCAGTCCGATTTGCGCAGGATCTCCCGCAAGACCAGATCGCGCAGTTCATGCAGCAGTTCGATCTCGCCTGCGCTCAGCGTGCGGGGCCGGAAATCGATCAGGCACAGGGTGCCGAGGCACTCGCCGTTGTCCAGATTGAGCGGCGCGCCGGCATAGAAACGAATATGCGGTGGCTCCTGGACCAGGGGGTTGTCGGCGAAGCGTTCATCCAGATGGGTGTCGGGGATGATGAGATCCTGGCCGGATTCGACCACATGGGCACAGAACGCAAGATCGCGTGAAGTTTCCCGGACGCCCAGGCCAATACAGGACTTGAACCACTGCCGCTGGGCGTCGACCAGACTGACCAGGGCCACCGGCACTGAAAATGCGCTGGCCGCGATGCGGCCGAGCTTGTCGAAGCGGTCTTCCGCCTCGGTGTCGAGAATATTCAGGCCCTGCAGCGTCGCCAGTCGCTGGGCTTCGTTCGCCGGCCGGCCGGCCGTTGTCCAGCGGCAAGGGCTGCGCAGTGCCCAGGCGCGGATCTTGGTACGTGCATACTTCTCGCCGAAGGGGCTCAGCAACCAGTCGGTGGCGGCATCCTCGATGGTGGCGCCGGCATCTTTGCTGCGGCTGACCAGCACGACCGGCACGCTGGGCTGGCCGCCCATGGCGGCACGCAGCGGGCCGATCAGCTTCCGCGCATCGCAGGTGGGCGGCTGATGCTCGAGCAGGATGCTGGCCGGTGGCGTGTCGCCGATCTGGCGCAGCACGTCCGCCTCGTCATCGCAGCGCAGGCAGGTGAAGCCTTCCGCGGCGATCGCATCGATCAGGGCCTGACCCAGGTCTGGCGTTTGCGCATGCAGCAGCACGGTGTGTTCGGCCGCCTGGATTTCGCGGCGGGCGTCGGTCTGAACGCTTGCGACGGCTGTTGGCGGGGCTGCGCGGTGGCCGCCCAGTTCGATGGTCATGCCT
This sequence comes from Oceanococcus sp., assembly GCA_041619555.1. Lineage (GTDB taxonomy): Bacteria > Pseudomonadota > Gammaproteobacteria > Nevskiales > Oceanococcaceae > Oceanococcus. Next base: position 15,971 of record JBFKDQ010000048.1, read on the forward strand.
TCGGCAGCCGCCACAAGCTCGAGCGTGGCGCCCTGGTCCGCGAGTTCGGTGCGCAGGTTCGCGATGATCTGGTCGACCGCATAGTCCTCGCGTAAGGGATCATGGTGGGTCAGGGCAAGCTGGTGTACGCCGGCCTCCCGGCACACCCGCACGGCGTATTCCACCGGGCTGTGGCCCCAGCCCAGTTTCTGCGGATACTCGGCCGCGGTGTATTGCGCGTCGTGGATCACCAGATCCGCGCCGGCGATGAACTCCACATGGCGTTGATCCGGCCCGGTGATCGGGCTGCGGCCGTCTGCCATCGCGATGGCATAAGGCTCGTGATCGCAGCAATAGGCCACGCTGGCGCCGTCGGCGTGAAGGCGATAGCCCAGCGTCAGCGCCGGATGATTGAGGAAATGGCAGCTCACCGTGATGTCCTCGATCTGCAGCTGACCTTCCACCAGATCGTGATACTCGATCCGCGCCGCCAGCTGATCGATGGAAATCGGGAAATAGGTGTGTTCCATCTGTCCGGCCAGGGTGGTTCGCAGGCTGCTGGAAAGGCCGCGCGGACCATAGACATGCCAGACGCCCCCGCTTGCGAACAGCGGGGCGAAAAACGGGATGCCCTGGATATGATCCCAGTGGGTGTGGCTGATCAGCAGGTGGCCGTTGACCGGGCCATCGGCTTGCGCGCAGAGCTGCTGCCCCAGCGCATGGCTGCCGGTGCCGCAATCCAGCACCACCAGAGTGCCGGCATCGCTGCGCAGTTCAACGCAGGAGGTATTGCCGCCGTAGCGCTGCGTGGCCGGTCCCGGTTTGGCGATCGAGCCACGCGTGCCCCAGAACTTGATTCGCATGTTGCTCCTTCCTGCTCGTCTGCAGCGGTCGCCCAAAAAGACGTTCAGGGTGCATCTTACCCAGCTTTGCGGGCATGGCACCGCATGCCCGCGTGTGTGACCTCAATCGACATGATCTTGCCCCGATCGCCCGAATGGCCTGGGGGCTGGTAATCCGCGTGCGCTGATCCTGAGTCAGCGCTTGCCGGCCCGGCCGGTCAGAATCTTTCGTCGGCTTGCAGGCAGTCCGCCAGGTGCTGGTAGACCCCATGCAGCGCCGCATGGCTGGGTTCGGGGCCGGCGGCTTCGACCAGACGCCGCGCCAGGCTGCCGCGGCGCAGGTAATCCTCGGCGTGGCGCTCGGTCGCTGCGCTAAGCGCGCCATCGGCGGCCGCAAATTCGATCAGATCGCCCCAGAGCTGCCCGGCGCTGCGCTGCGAATGCCGGGTGACGCCCAGCAGCCGTAGATAATCCCAGGCGGTGATCGTGACCGCTTCGGCATCCCGGATGCAGGCATCGAACAGTTTCGCCAGTGCGCTGGTGGCGTAATTGCGTTGCGCCAGGGCCTGAGCGCCGCTGGCCTGGCTCAGCGCACGGACGCTGGCGACGATGATTTCGACGATGGCAAGGTTGGCGCCCGCACATTCCTGGCTGTCGATCACCCCGATCTCGATGTCGTTGCGATCGAAGCGGGCGATGGCGCCACGGGCGTTCAGCCACTCGTGTTGCAGCAGGCCCTCCGGATCATGGACTGCGATCTCTTGATACAGCGTGGCCAGCAGGTCGTGGTAGGCGCCGATGGTGTAGATCGGCTCGGGTACCACCTGGCCGATGATGGATGGGACTCGGGTTCGGGCGCCGCGATAGGCCGTCAGGCCGTGATCCATCGCCACCTGGCGGCGGCCATCCGCATACGGAGAGGCGGCGGCCAGCGCCGGGATCAGCGGCAGCAGCAAGCGGATCGCGGCATGCAGGCGACCGAACTCCTCATCGCCCTGAAACGGCAGATGGATCTTCACGCGCTGCAGATTGCTCCAGCCATGCTGGCCGCAGTCGAAGATCCGATGCAGATGCTGATGGATTCGGTGGTCGCGGTGCGGGAACAGCTCGAATTCGCCGGCCGCGTCCATCCAGGGGTGCATGGCCCCCGGCAGCAGGCGGCAGCCCGCCTGCGCCAGATGCCTGTCGATGGCGCGGGATTGTTCGAGAAAAAGCTCGCTCAGGCCGGCGGTGTCCGGCGCGGTGGTCTCAAGCTGGATCACATGCCGCGCCAGCGCCGGCCGCCAGCGCATCGCGCCGGACTGATGCACGCTGGCGCCTGCGCCACCCAGTTCGCTGAGCAGTTCGTCGGCCAGCGGGCGGATGGCGAGGCTGTCGGCATCGACAATCATGGCGTCGATGGCGACCCCGACCCTTTCGAACAGATGCGGCGCGTCAGCCGCGGACATGTTTGCCGGCCTCTACCCGTCTGCGGAATTCCTGCATGATGCGCTCATAGAGGCGCATGCCCAGCACGGCGTCCTCGACCCCGGCATCGATGTTCGGGTTGTCATTGACCTCGATGACGTAGAAGCGTTTGCCAAGCTGCTTGATATCCACTCCATACAGGCCCTGGCCCATGCTCAGGGCGGCCTTGGTGGCCAGGCTGATCAGGGCGGGGGGCGCATCGGCAACGGCCAGGGTCTCGGCATCGCCTTCGGATTTCGCGCCGGACTCGCTGTGCTGCACGATCTGCCAGTGATCCGGCGCCATGAAATAGCGGCAGACGTAGAGGGCCTCGCCATTCAGGACGCCAACGCGCCAGTCGTAGTCGGTCGGCATGAAACGCTGGGCGATGATCAGGTCCGAGGATTCCAGCAACTGGTTCAGGGCCTGTTTCAGTTCGGCCGCGGTTTCGGCTTTTTTCACCCCGCGCGAGAAGGCGGAATCGGGCTGCTTGAGCACGCAGGGCAGGCCCAGGCTGCGGCTGACCTCGTCCCGATTGCCGCGATGCACGATCAGGGTGTCCGACATCGGCATGCCGCTGCGCTGCAGGCGCTCGGTGAGGAAGACCTTGTTGGTACAGCGCAGGATCGAGGTCGGATCGTCCATCACCACCAGGCCTTCGAGTTCTGCCCGACGGGCGAAACGATAGGTGTGGTGATTGACGAAGGTGGTTTCGCGAATGAACAGGGCATCGTATTCCGCGATGGCGCCGAAGTCGTCGCGTTGCACCCGGGTGACATCGAAGCCCTGGGCATTGGCCGCCGCTTCGAAGTGGGCCAGGGCCTGGGCATTGGACGGCGGGTCGCGCTCCTGCGGATTGGCGAGCAGGGCCAGATCAAAGGGGCGGGTGGCCTTGCGGCTGACCTGGCGGCGTTTCTTGCCGAACCAGTTGCGCGCAGCCTGTTCCAGAAACTCTGCATGGGCGTCGCTGACGTCGGCCAGGGCCAGGGCGCGCAGCGAATCCAGTTGCCACTGGCCGGCGCGCAGACGAAAACGGGCGCGCAGCAGCGGCACCGGAAACAGGTTGTAGAGGGCCTTGGCCAGACGGTTGTGGCGTGCCGCCATGCTCTGGCCGAAATACACCGATAGCTCGAACTCTTCGGACTGCAGGCGCCTGAGGCTGGTTTCCATCAGCGCGCGCAGATTTTCTGACAGCAGACGCGGCACGCTGCTGGATTTCAGATCCTGGATGGTGGCGATGTCGGGGAAGGGTTTCTGTCCGCGCGCGGTGGCCAGCAGGGAGACGTAGTAGCCGGTGGTCTGGTAGCGGAAGGAGTCGCACAGGTTGTAGACCCGCAGATTGCGGGAACGGGCGAATTCCGGTGCGGTGAGATAGTCGGCGGCGGCGATGATCTGCACGCCTTCGATCCGTGCTGGCCAGTCGCTGAGGCGGTCGGTGACGATGAGATCGGGCATCTGGGTAGGCGAACTTCAGGATCAGGAGTCGTTCATGCTGGCCATGCACGGATGGGCCAGGTCAAGGCGGTGGGCCATGTGTGCTGTGCGGTCCGAATCAGTCCGCGCTGTCCTGGCTTTGGTCGCGGCCAGACGCACGTTTGTAGGGGCTGCTGGCGGGGGCGGTCGCGGGCGCGCTCTCGGCTTTCTTCACCCGAATCTTTTCGCCTTCAATGGTCTGGCCGTTGAGCGTTTTCATCGCCGCTTTGGCCTCGCCGGCGCGTGGCATCTCGACAAAACCAAAGCCTTTGGACTGGCCGCTTTGCTGGTCCATGACCAGATTGCAGGATTGCACCGTGCCGTGAGCTGCAAACAGCGCGCACAATTCGGCTTCGGTGAGGTGGCGGGCGAGGTTGCGGACGAGCAGTTTCATGCGAAAAGGATCTGGCGGACAGCCTGCACTATACCTTGTCCGCTGATGCATACTGCAGCGCTGATGCAGCGGCTGCACCCGGCCGGATCTCTCACAAGGCATGGACGTGGCGCACAAACCCCAGATTTACAAATTCGCGATCGAGCTGTCGGATCTGGAGCGGCAGTATTATGACTCCCTCGCGCTCACCGTCGCCCGGCATCCGTCGGAAACCGCCGAGCGCATGATGGTGCGGGTGCTCGCGTACTGTCTCAATGCCCGGCCCCGGCTGGTTTTCGGCAAGGGCTTGAGCACCGCGGAGGAGCCGGACCTGTGGGCGCATGCCCTGAATGGTGAGATCGAGATCTGGATTGACGTGGGCGAGCCTGCACCCGAGCGGGTGAAGAAGGCCAGCCATCTGGCGCGGCAGGTTCGCATCTACAGTTTCAACACCCGGGCCCCGCAGTGGTGGCAGCAGGGCGCCGACAAACTGGCCGGGCTGCGGGCGGAATATTTCCGCTTTCGCTGGGAAGAAATCCAGACCCTGGCGGCCGGTCTGCAGCGTGGCATGGACCTGTCGGTGACGATCAGCGGCGATTCCGCCTTTGTCGCCTGGCAGGACGGGGAATGCGAGATCCATTGGTTTCCATTGCGCCCGGCCTGAGCGCTTGGCGGATGCGCAGGAACCTGCAATAGTGACGCGCCCCAGGCGCCAGACCCGACGTGAATACCAGCGAAGACCAGGACCAGGCCACTGTTGACGGCCCCAGCAAGGGACAACTCAAGCGCGAAGACCAGGCCCTGCAGGCGCTGGCGCGGCGCTTGGTGGGACTGAGCAAGGCGCAGATCGCGGAGTTCCCAGCTTCCGAGGCGCTGCGTGACGCCCTGCTGGAATGGAAGCGGATTCCGTCCCACGAAGCGCAAAGACGGCATATCAAACGCATCGGCAAGCTGGTACGCGAGCACGATGCCGAGGCCATCGCCCTGGCCATGGATCGGGCGGATCCCGGTAGCAGCCTGTCGATGAAGGCCACCCGGATTGCCGAGCGCTGGTGCGATCGCCTGCTGGATGAGGGCCGACCGGCCCTCACCGATTTCGTTGAACAGTATCCGGCGGTTGAAAACCAGCGTTTGCGTCAGCTCCTGCGCAAGGCAGCGGCTGATCTGGCCGCGGAAAAGCCCACCGCGGCGCGCCGCGAGCTGTTGCGCTTCGTGCGCCGGCAGGTGGTGCAGCACAGCGTCTGAGCAACACCGACGCAAACCGGGGGCGGCGGCACGGGCTGATATGCAGGCCCGCGCACTGACCAGGCTCAGCCCACGCTTAACCAGCGGTCGAGGCTTGCGTAGACGCCGGGATGGCGCAGCAGATCCAGGTGCCCGGTTGCCGGAACCAGCAGGCGGTTGTCAGGCGGGATGCCGAGCGACTTTTCCGCCTCTTTGTGATCGCCCAGCGCGCTTTTCGGCGCCACCAGGCCATCGCCCAGCGGCCGTTTGAGCAGATCATCCGCGCTTTGCGCCAGCGACCCGGCGATCGCGAAATGTTCGATGTCGCTGGCCAACGGGGTGTGCTGACGGCGGTCGTCGTGATGGGCGAAGCGATCATGGTCCTGCCAGTCGGTATCCATCACATTGCCATGGCGAAGGTCGGTGATGCCGGCGCTGCGGACCATGCCCAGGGCGGCCAGAGGCGCCGAGTAGGGGCTGATCTTGAACGCGGCATTGAACCAGTTGCCGCCACGCTCGACGGCCGAGCCATGATGGGGGGAGGCCAGGTACACCGCCTGCCGGGTCAGCTGCGGCCAACGGTGGCCCAGGCTCGCAGCGGTGGCCAGCGCGCTGCGCGTGACCAGTCCGCCCATGCTGTAGCCAATGAAACGGATGGAACGCACCGGTTGGGGCCAGTTCTGCACCAGTCGTTCCAGGTGTGCGGCGAGTTCCTTGCCGTTGGTGGAAATGTGCCGGCCGGAATTGTAGTGTGCCCACACCGGTGTATAGCCCTTGGCCCTGGCCAGGGCGGCGCCGTGATTGTGGTCTTTCCAGCTGAAGAAGCTGTGGTGCATGGCCAGGCCGTGCACCATGATCAGCAGATCGGGGCCGGCGTCTTCATGCACCAGTTCCATGTCGATGGCCAGCGGGTTGTCCGTGGCTTCCAGATGATCGCCGATCAGGCCATTGAGGGCCGAGACCAGGGCCAGTGAAGCCATGCTGTCCGGCGCCTCGCGGTCCAGATGCTCGGTGACCAGGCCGAGCGCGGTATCCACGCCATGACGCACCGCGCCATTGACCTGGCGAATGCTTTCATGCACCAGACCGGCGATGCCGGGGGCGCGTCCGCTGGGGGCCTGACCGAAGGGGAGCGGCGTCAGGACAATGTTTCTGTACATGCCTTCGACGATATGGGTGATGCCGTCGACCGCATCGAAGCCCAACCGGGCTGCGCCTTGAACCGTTTTTGCCACACGCATGATTGATCCTCGCCCGGGCTGTTGCACAATGGCCTGCAGCATACCTTGTTCGAGTACATATGTACACATTAAGGTCGTTGGATTCAGGCGCCTTGCGGCGGCAACAGCGCCCGCGCGGTGATCTCGCCGCCAGGCGGTGAGCGGCGGACAGGGCCGGAGAGGAGGCGCGATGAAATCAGATCACCGATCGCGAGGCTGGCGCCAGGCTGCGGTATTCGCGCTGCTGGGGGCGGTGCTGCTGGCCCTGGGCTGGTGGAGTCTGCCCACGCCCCGGCATGAGGCCGCGGGCGCGGGCTTTCACTTCCAACTGGTGATGCAGCAGGGGGTGCTCAGCGGCCCCGCGGTGCTGACTGCCCTGCAGGGCCAGGCGCTGGAGATCGAACTGCGCAGCGATGAAGCCGGCATGTTGCATCTGCATGGCTACGAACTGCTGCAGCCGGTGGTGGCGGGCGGTACCACGCGGCTGCGTTTCACCGCGCAGCATGCCGGGCGGTTTGCTCTGGAGCTGCATCCGGCGGAAAGAATCGTGGCGACGCTGGAAATCTATCCGCAATGAGAGCCGCAAGCGGAAGTCGTTCAGGTCTGGCCGTCATCCTGCTGTTCGGCTGCGCGCCGGCCCTGCACGCGCACGCCTTTATCCAGCCCTATCAGCTGCCACTGCCCTATGCGATGTACATTTACGGCGCGGTGGCGGCCCTGCTGCTGAGTTTCATCCTGGTGGCGGTGCTTGCGCGGCAACCGCTGGTTGATGAGCGCCGACGTGAACTGGCATTCGGGCAGGCGCGCTGGCTGATCGTGCTGCGGGCCTGGCGTATCAAGCCGCTGTTGCAAACCCTGGCCCTGCTGAGCCTGCTGCTGTGTTGTCTTTCCGGGCTGATCGGCAGCCCCGATCCCTATCGCAACATCAACATGACCGCATTCTGGGTCCTGTTCTGTCTGGGGCTGACCTATTTCTGCGCCCTGTTCGGCGATCACTATGCCTGGCTGAATCCCTGGCGCACCCTGGTGCGTGTGCTGGAGCGCCTTGGGGCGGGTTCGTTCGCCGGCCGTCTGGTCTATCCGCAGGCCTGGTCCTACTGGCCGGCCTTGGTCTTGTACGGCGGCTTCATCTGGCTGGAACTGATGGGCCAGATGCGACCTGCGGGTCTGTCCATCTGCTTGCTCGGCTATACCGGTCTGAACCTGCTGATGGCCTGGCTGTTCGGCGCCACGGCCTGGTTCCGCTATGGCGAGTTCTTCGCGGTCCTGTTCCGGCTGGTGGCCCTGCTGGCGCCGCTGCAGTACCAACCGGAGATTTCCGGTCCGCGGCGCTGGTTGCTGGGCTGGCCCTGTGCGGCCCTGAGCCGTGCGCCGGCGGCGCCGATGAGTCTGGTGCTGTTCTGCCTGTTCATGCTGTCTTCGACCGCATTCGATGGCCTGCGCGAAACCGTGCACTGGTTCGCGCTGTTCTGGAAAGATGCCAGCGGCCTGCTGACCTGGCTGCTCGGCGAGCATCCCCTGCGGATCTACCCGCAGTTGCGGCCGTGGTACCTGCTGTTCGAAAGCCTCTGTCTGCTGCTGCTCGCACCGCTGCTGTATCTCGCGGTTTTCGCAGGCATCCTGCGTTTGGGGCGGCAGCTGGCCGGAGCCCGGGTGGGCGTGGTGGAACTGCTGCGTGAGTTCGGTTTCAGCCTGATGCCGATCGCGGTGGTCTATCACGCGACGCACTACTTCAGCCTGCTGCTGAGCCAGGGCGTGAAAATCCGTGCGCTGATTTCCGATCCATTCGGCTGGGGCTGGGATCTTTTCGGTACCGCAATGACCATGCGCGCGCCCTATATCCCCGACATGGGCCAGATCTGGAATGGCCAGGTCGCCCTGATCCTGCTGGGGCATGTGGCCAGCGTGATGCTCGCCCATCAGCGCGCCTTGCTGCGTTTTTCTGGTCCGCGTCATGCCATCGTCAGCCAGTTGCCCATGCTGGTGCTGATGATGCTGCTGACCGGAGTCGGCCTGTGGATTCTGGCGCAGCCCTTGCAAGGGCGCTAAACCCCTCGTTTGGCGTAAGCTGGCGGTGGTGTATGAGGAGCGCCCGGCTCTGATCGATGCAGTCCGGTTCCGGTCTGGTGAAGGCCTTGGGGACGGCTTCTGCAATAAAAGAAAAAATGGAAGGACACACGATGAAAGAAAAGCAAGCTTATCGCCTGGTCACGCGCAGTGATTTTGATGGCCTGGTCTGCGCCGTGCTTCTGCGCGAGCTGGATCTGATCGACGAGGTCGTGTTCGTGCATCCCAAGGACATGCAGGATGGCAAAATCGCGATCACCAGTCGGGACATCACGACCAATCTGCCGTATGTGGCGGCCTGTCACCTCGCCTTCGATCATCATCAGAGCGAGGCTTTGCGGGTCGGCGGCGCGCCGGCCAATTCGATCAATCAGCCCGATGCGCCGTCGGCTGCCCGGGTGGTCTTCGATTACTACAAGGGCGGGGAAGTTTTTGGCGGCAAGTTCGATGACATGATGGCTGCGGTCGACAAGGGCGACTCGGCCCAGCTCAGCCGCGAGGAAATTCTCGAACCCAAGGACTGGGTGCTGCTGAACTACCTGATGGACGCCCGAACCGGTCTTGGGCGCTATCGCGATTTCCGGATCGCCAACCGGCAGTTGATGATGGATCTGATCGAGCACCTGCGCAATCACGGCATTGCGGAAATCCTGCAGTTGCCGGATGTCAGGGAGCGCATCGAGGTGTATCAGGCGGAACAGCCAGCGGCCGAGGCGCAGATCCGGCGTTGCGCCCAGGTGCATGGCAATCTGGTGGTCCTCGATCTGCGCGAGGAAGAGCAGATTCATGCCACCAACCGTTTCTTCGTCTACGCCTTGTTCCCGCAATGCAATATTTCCATTCATGTGATGGATGGATTCCAGAAGCAGAACATCGTGCTGGCGATCGGCAAATCGATCCTGGATCGCAGCTCGAAAACCGAGGTCGGTGAGCTCTGTCTGCAATACGGTGGTGGCGGCCATTCCGCCGCGGGCACTTGCCAGGTCAGCAACGAACAGGCTGATGGCGCGATCGCGGAGCTGATCAAGCGCATCAACGCCGACGGCTGAAAAGGCGCTGGGCGGCCGCCTGCGGTGCGCCGCAGGCCCGGCCGCATTGGCCGGCAGTGGCCGCTGCGTCAGGGTGGACAGTTGGTATGCTTGGCACCGTATTTTTAGCCCGGCCGCCCCGGGAATAGATCAGGAGTCCGTGATGAATCCACTACTGCACCAAGCACACCGTAACGGCTGGTCGCGCCGTGTCTTTCTGCGCAATCTGTTCCTGTCTGCGGGTAGCGTCAGCGCCGCAAGCTGGCTGAGCGCCTGCGGAGGCGCCAATCGCCCGACGTCCGGCTTGCCGGGTGGAAACTTCACAAGTCCATTCAAGGAGATTGGGCCGCTTCAGGCGCCGGATGCCAATGGCATTCGTCTGCCTGCCGGTTTCAGCTCGCGTCTGCTGGCCACATTCAATCAGCCGCCGATTGCCGCCAATCCGGGGTTTCTCTGGCATTCCGATCCGGATGGTGGGGGGACTTTCCGCACCGAGGACGGCGGCTGGATCTACGTCAGCAATTGCGAGGCACGCGACGCCACCACCATCCGCGATCAGGATCCCAGCGGTGAATTTCGCGCCGGCATCTCGCGCGAGAACGCCGCGTTGCAAGGCGCCACTTTTGCCGGCGGCGTCAGCGCGCTGCGCTTTGACGCCGACGGCAATCTCATCGACGCCTATGCCTGTCAGCGCGGCACGACCACCAATTGTTCCGGCGGGGCGACGCCCTGGGGCACCTGGATCAATGGCGAGGAAATCTGGGATGGCTACATGTTCGAGTGCAGCCCCCTGCGTGATGGCGGTGAATTCCGCCGGCTGGACCGCTTCGGGCGCAAGGCGCATGAAATGGTGGCCATCGATGAGCAGCGCCGGGCGATCTATCACACCGAGGACATCGACAGCGAGACCGACCGGTTCTACCGCAATGTCTGGGAGGCGGCGGACTGGCCGGCCGGCGGCCGGCCGAACATGGAGGCCGGCAAGCTGCAGGTGCTCTACGTGCCGGCGGGTATCGAGGCGGCGCGCAACGGACCGGTGCCGATTGTCTGGAATGACGCGGTCGATGACGGACGCCCGCAGCCCGCCACCGTCGGCGAAGTGGATGCGACGATTTTCGCCGGCAACGAGGGGGTCTGGTACCTGCAGGGCTTCATCTACTTTTCGACCAAGAGCGATGACAACATCTGGGTCATCGATATCGACGGCAACACGATCGAAAGCATTTACGATCCGGCCCGTGGTGTGCCGGGTTCCCCGGTCGACGCGGCGGAAATGCCGCTGGCCGGGGTCGACAACATCTGCATGAGCGATGATGGCGAAATGCTCGTGGTCGAGGATGGCGGTCACATGCGCTGCATGGTGCTATTGCCCGATGGCAGCACCATTCCCTTGCTGCAACTGCCCGGGAATGCGGAACTGACCGAGGTGACCGGCGTTGCGATCGGGCCCAGCGGTGACCGGGTGTATGTCTCCGGTCAGCGCAGCTTGCCGCTGGGTGAGGTGCCGCTGATCGGCGGTGAGGCGGCCTCGCCGATTCCCACCCGGGTGTCCGGCGTGACCTATGAAATTTTGCTGCCGTTCAAACTCAATGTGAGCCGCCCGCTGGCGCAGGCACTGCCGCAAAGCTGATCGATGATCGGCGGCCTTCGGGATTCCGTACGTGGCTCGCGGGCGCTGATGCGGACGTCGGGCGGGCGGATTGAAACACCAACAGGGCTTTCGAGGCTCAACAGGGAGCGCATGCCATGCAGAGGTTCAAACATATCCTATGTGTGCTGGAGCGCGACGAAGCAAGCCGGCTTGCATTCGATCGTGCGCGGGCGCTGGCACAGAGCAATCAGGCGAAACTGACCGTCATCGAGGTGATCCCGCCGGTGCCTGTGGAGTTCCGTCTGCCTGGCGGGGATTCGATCTCCGGTGAATTGCAGACGGCCTTGCTGCGGGCCTATCAGGCGCGTTTGCAGGCCTTGATCGAGCCCTGGCGCAAGACCCTGGACATCCAGTACAAGATTCTGCTCGGCACCTCTTTCATCGAGGTCATTCGCGAGGTCTTGCGGCATGGCCATGACCTGGTGATCAAATGTCCGGAGTCGCCGGCCTGGCTGGATCGGCTGTTCGCCGGTGATGACATGCATCTGCTGCGCAAATGCCCCTGTCCGGTGTGGCTGGTCAAGCCCCAGGCGCCGGCTACCTACAAACGCATCGTCGCCGCGGTGGACGTGAACGAGTTCTATCCAGCGGAGGAAATGGCCGTCCGTCAACGCCTGAATTTCCAGATCCTCGAAATGGGCTTGTCGCTGGCGCTGTCGGAGTCCGCGGAATTGCACATCGTGCATGCCTGGGAGGCGATGGCCGAGCTTGTTGAAGGTCTGGCGTTTGCGCCAAAGATGGCGGCGGAGAAGCTGCGGGCCAATGTCGAGCAGGAGCGTCGCCGCCAGCAACATCTACTGGATGAACTGGTGCACGCGGTCCGGCGCAAGCGCCCGGTGGCCGGGGCCGCCCTGGACTATCTGAAGCCGGCGATGCACCTGGTCAGAGGTTCCGCCCGCAAGGAGGTGCCGGCCCTGGCGGATGAACTGGACGCCGATTGTCTGGTGATGGGCACCGTGGCGCGCACCGGCATTCGCGGCTTCATCATGGGCAATACGGCGGAGACCATTCTCGAGCAGATTGACTGCTCGGTGCTGGCGATCAAGCCGGAAGGATTCGTCACGCCGGTACGCCTGGACGGCTGACCGACAGGGCATGGGGGCAGCAGGCCGGCGACAGCGTTCGTCTGTTCGCCCGCCTGGATGCAGGGGCAGAGGGGCTGAGCGTCCTGCGGCAGTTGGCCGGCTGGAGCATCAGCGCGGAGGCGCTGCAGGATCAGACGGGAGAAATCGCGACCCTGCAGTACCGTGATGATGGCGAGGGTGCGGACGCCGTGGACGGTGACGGGATCCACAGCGCACGATTCACCCTGGACGGTGACACCGCGCCCGTCCCGGGCACCGCCCAGAACGTGTTGCTGAAAGTGCGGGCCGAGCCGGCGGCCGGCGAGGTTCGCAATGCGAGCGGCGGATTCCTGTACAGCAATCCGGGCGCGGCGCTCACCGGACAATTTCGCCAGGCCGCGGTCGATGGTGCGCTGCTCATTCTGGCCGAAGCCGAGATCCTGGTGGAGGGGCGTTATCATCTGGCCGGTACGCTTAGTGATCTAAGCGGTTGTGTGCTGGCCACCGTGCAGTCCGCCGCCGTGCAGACACCCGGCCCCCAGGCCCAGCCGGAGCAGACCGGAGAGTGGCAAGGCCGGTATGGGGTTTTGGTTAGCCGCTTATACGCGGGCGCCAAGCATGCGCCGCAGGGTGCCATCCCTGTCCCGCAAATGATGCTTGAGACCGCCGGCGACATGCAGACACAAGGCGGCAATCAGCAGATAGGCCACCCATTCATGCACTTCGTGCGCCAGCCCGGCGATCTGTTCGTTGTGCGCGATCACCTCCTGCGCGTTGAGCGGATCGGGGTTGCGGGCCACAAGTTCCATGCCGAATACGGCCACCCCGTGGCCGGACAGCGCCGACATCGCAAAGCCGGAGATCGGCATCAGCACGGTGGCGGTGAGCAGGGTGATCTGGACGGCC
>JBFKDQ010000049.1:0-28733 GCA_041619555.1 Oceanococcus sp.
AACGGCGGTGATCACACCCTTGTCGATCCCGCGCTTCAGGTCCATCGGGTTCATGCCGGCGGAAACCGCCTTGATGCCTTCACGCAGGATGGCCTGGGCCAGAACCGTTGCGGTGGTGGTGCCATCACCGGCGATGTCGGAGGTCTTGGAAGCGACTTCCTTGACCAGCTGGGCGCCCATGTTCTCGAACTTGTCTTCCAGTTCGATTTCCTTGGCCACGGACACACCGTCCTTGGTTACGGTCGGCGCGCCGAAGCTCTTGTCCAGCACGACATTGCGGCCTTTCGGGCCGAGGGTGACCTTGACCGCATTGGCCAGGACGTTGACACCTGCCAGCATGCGCTGACGGGCGTTATCGGAGAATTTGACTTCTTTGGCAGCCATTTTCGTTTCCTAAATTTTCAGATGAATTGGTCGAACAGACGGATGGTGGGAGGCAGCCAGAGGCTTACTCGACCACCGCCATGATGTCGTCTTCCCGCATGACGAGCAGTTCCTGGCCGTCAACCTTCACTTCGGTGCCGGAGTATTTGCCGAACAGCACCTTGTCGCCGACTTTGACGTCGAGAGCGCGCAGCTCGCCATTGTCCAGCAGCTTGCCGTTGCCAGCAGCGATGATTTCGCCGCGCGAAGGCTTCTCGGCTGCGGTGTCGGGAATGACGATACCGCCGGGAGAAGTGGTTTCTTCTTCCAGACGTTTTACGATCACGCGATCGTGCAGAGGACGCAAACTCATGTTTCGATCTCCTAGCGAAGAACATTAAAATAAATAAATACAGACACTTGGCCTATATCTTGAGGAACAAGGGGGGTTTAGCACTCTCCCCAAGAGAGTGCCAATGTGGGGCCCGCGACAGGCCATTCAAGAGCCCGAACGAATTTTTTTTGCCCGGAGCCGAGTTCCTTCAGCCAGCGAGATAACCGAGAAATGCGCCGTTGTCCTGGAACACCAGCAGACCACGCCGGTACCGGCCGATGAAATCGAAGACCCTCAGCTGACCGATCTCCAGCGCCACGGTGGGCGGCCATTGCGAGAAGCCCTGCAGGCCGCCCCTGAGCCGCGTTGCGATCTGCTCCGGCGACAAAGCCCCGCCCTGAGCCTGCGCCCAGTTCACCGCCAAGGGCCGGAACTGCTCGAATACCAGGGCATCATGCAGGCCCAGACCGATGACCTTGGCGAAGCCGTTTTCGAATTCCTCCGGCGATTGCGGCGGAGCCGAATACAGCCACAACGGCAGCGGGCCCTCGGCCAGCGCAAGGAGCGCGTCCAGATCCCTGTCCTGCATCTGCAGCGCGGCACGATCCAGACTGTAGATGGCGGTGTCGTACACCACCAGCGCCAGCGGCCGCTGGCGCTCTACCAGCCCCAGGCCCCAGATCAGGGCTCCGACCTGAATCAGACCGATGGCGAGGAGATCGAAACGGATCGCCGCCCGGGACTTTCCTGGACTGAACAGCAGAAAGGTCAGCACCGGCCCCAGCACCAGTTGCACGCCGATCAGAATTCGCAGCCCCTGCCATCCACCATCCAGTTCAAACCAGGGCCCTGGGTACCACAGCTCCCGCATCAGGACCAGGATCACCAGCAAGATCAGCACGCTGACACCAAGGTGAAGACCACAGGCCAGCAACCTGGGGTTCAGTCGGGATTTGAGCACATTGAGGGAGATCATTCACAATCACTGCATCGAGACCTGAGGCTCGGAAAACATAAAGTATTGGCAATTGCGGACAAACACCAGAGACCGCCGTACGCCAACGTATGTTCATGCTTGCGGGCGACGTTCAAATCCCTTAGGGTTGGCCCACAATTGTGCACTGCAGCGCAACACCAGACCGGAGTAAACCGATGACATCCGTACGCAAAGTCGCCATCGTGGGCGGCGCCCGCATCCCCTTCTGCCGATCCAATACGGCCTACGCCAAGCTGTCCAACCATCAGATGCTGACCGCAGCGCTCAACGCGCTGGCGGACAAATATCAGCTGGCCGGCAAGACCGTGGGCGAAGTCGCCGCCGGCACGGTGCTGAAGCTGAATCCGCAGGACACCATGACCCGCGAGGCCGTGCTCGAATCCAAGCTGGCCAACAACACCCCGGCCTATGACGTTGGCCAGTACTGCGGCACCAGCCTGGAAACCGTCATGCTGGTCGCGAACAAGATCGCCCTGGGACAGATCGAATGTGGCATCGCCGCCGGCACCGATACCACCTCCGATGCTCCGGTGGGTGTGAATGAAGGACTGCGCCGGATATTCATGGAAGTGAACCGCGCCCGCACCGGCGCCGACCGGGCCAAAGCCCTGGCCAAGATTCGGCCCAAGCATGTGGTGCCGAACATCCCGCAGAATGCCGAAGCCCGCACCGGCAAGTCCATGGGCCAGAGCTGCGAAGACATGGCCCAGGCCTGGGGCATCGCACGTGCCGACCAGGATCAGCTCGCCTATGAAAGCCACATGAAAGCCGCTGCCGCCTACGAGGCCGGTTTCTATGACGATCTGGTCTTCGCCTGCAATGGCGTGCAGCGCGACAACAATCTGCGGCCCGACAGCAGTCTGGAAAAACTGGCCTCGCTCAAACCCTGCTTCAGCAAGAGCGAAGCGGCCACCCTCACCGCCGCCAACTCGACCCCGCTGACCGATGGCGCCGCCGCCGTCTTCCTGTGCTCGGAAGACTACGCAAAGAAGAACAAGCTGCCGGTCCAGGCCTATTTCGTGACCGGCGAATCCGCCGCGGTGGATTTCGTCAAAGCCAATGAAAGCCGTGACAACTTCGTGCGTGGCGCCGAAGGCCTGCTGATGGCGCCAGCCCAGGCGGTACCGAAGATGCTCGATCGGCTTGGCCTGAGCTTCGACGACATCGATTTCTTCGAAATCCATGAGGCCTTTGCCGCACAGGTGCTGTGCACTCTGAAAGCCTGGGAAGATCCCCGCTTCTGCAAGGAATACCTGGGCAAGGACAAGCCCATGGGCAAGGTTCCGCGGGAAAAGATCAACATCAAGGGCAGTTCGCTGGCCGTCGGTCATCCCTTCGGCGCCACCGGCGCGCGCATCGTCAGCACGCTGGCGAAGATTCTCGAAGAGAACAAGGGCGGACGCGGCCTGATCTCGATCTGCACCGCCGGCGGCATGGGCGTGGCGATGGTGATCGAACGCTGATCCAGCCCGGTCTGACGACATCGACCGCGCGGCGCCTCGCACCGCGCGGTTTTTTTATGCCCGCAGTGGAACCCTTTGTACACCTGTCGCGTGTTTAGGCTTGCACGAACGCTTCAGCCGCACCGCAGCCCCTTGCCATCGGCAAGGCTGACGAGCATGGCGGAGCACGCAGGCGCAAGATTCCCGGGGGGGACTGTGCGGGCCACTTCAAGACAAAAGAAAGTGGCCCGCTTTTTTTTTGCTCTCGCCCCACGGAGCTGCCTCTGCGCGCATCGCCGCGGCAGGCCCAAGCATCGCAGTTCCGGCACCCTGCTGCCGACCGCGCCCATTTTCGCTATCCTTCCTCGTTTGGGGAAACAGGGCATCCTGATGGCATCCAGGGAACACTGGGGAAGTCGCTTCGGCTTCATCATGGCGGCGGCGGGTTCGGCGGTCGGCTTGGGCAACATATGGAAGTTTCCATACCAGACCGGCGCCAATGGCGGCGCGGCCTTCCTGATCATCTATCTCTGCTTCGTCGCCCTGTTCGGCCTGAGCCTGGTGATGGCGGAACTGCTGATCGGACGCACCAGCCAGAAAAATCCCATCGGTGCATTTCGCTCCCTGGGCGGACCGGCCTGGGCACCGGTTGGCGCCATGGGCATCGTCGCCGGCTTCACCATCCTGTCGTTCTATATCGTGGTCGCCGGCTGGACCCTGGCCTATCTGCTGGCCATGCTGCAGGGTGATCTGGCACTGACCGATCCGCAGCAACTGGGGGCCAAGTTCGGTGAGTTCATCTCCAGTCCCTACCAGCCGATCGGCTATGCCGCGCTGTTCATGATTCTCACCGCGACGGTCGTGATCGGCGGCATCGGCCAGGGCATCGAGCGCGCCTCACGGGTGCTGATGCCCGCCCTGTTTGTCCTCCTGCTGGTTCTGGTCGGCCGCTCGGTCACCCTGGACGGCGCCGAAGAGGGGCTGCGCTTCTTTCTTGCGCCCGACTGGAGCAAGGTCAACGGCGACACCTTCACTTCCGCGATTGGTCAGGCGTTTTTCTCCTTGTCACTGGGCATGGGCGCACTGCTGACCTACGGCTCCTACCTGCCCAGCGACAGCAAGATCCCCGGCTCGGCCGTGATCATCGTGCTGGTCGATTCCGGCGTCGCGATTCTGGCCGGCCTGATGATCCTGCCGGCGGTGTTCGCCTTCGGCTTCGACCCCCAGGAAGGTCCGGGCCTGACTTTCGTCACCCTGCCGGCGGTCTTTGCCGCCATGCCGGGCGGCCAGATCTTCGGTGTGCTGTTCTTTGCCCTGCTCGCGGTGGCCGCGCTGACCTCCTCGATCTCCCTGCTCGAGACCGTGGTTTGCTACTTTGTGGATGAACGCGGATTCTCGCGTCATCAGGTGACCATCGCCGCCTCTCTGGTCAGTTTCGGTCTGGGCATTCCGGCCTCGCTATCACTTGGCATCTGGAGTGATTTCACCGTTCCCGGCACCGATAAAAACATCTTCGATTTCATGGACTTCACCGCATCCTCGGTGCTGCTGCCGCTAGGCGGACTGCTGACCGCGCTGTTCGTGGGCTGGAAATGGGGCCACGGCGCCCTTGATGCGCTCAGCAATGAAGGTCAACTGCACATGCCGCCGGGCCGGCTCTGGTTATTTCTGCTGCGCTTCATCGTCCCGCTGGGCATCGGCTGGGTTCTGCTGCAAGCCTTCCTGTAGCTGCGAAACAACGAGGACATCCCGAACGCATCGTGTACACGGCATCGCAGCCCTTTCAATGCCACGATTTGCCTCGCAGGATCGCCCCATCACCCTGCCATGGACGAGGTTTCCCGCAGCACCGCTGCATTGATTCCCGCCGCGCTGCTCACGCCCGGGATGAACAAGCGCTTCGAGCAAGAGCGCCGATGAACTCCGGCGGCCGGACAGGGATCGGGCCACCGGCGGCATCTGCCTATTTCGAGGGTCACCGGCCTGCCATTTTCGGCCCGGACCTGTTCTTGCAAGCCGCCGGCAGCGGTGGCCTGCGCCTGCATTCGCACCACGGGGATCACAGTGGATAGTTTTTTCAGTTTTCTGGAACTCATCAACGGCGTCATGCTTTCGGTGCCCGCCCTGCTGGGCCTGCTCGGCATCGGCGTGCTGTTTACCTTCTGGAGCGGCTTCTGCCAGTACCGCTCGCTCACTCATGGCTTCGGCTTGATAAGCGGCCGCTGGAGCAGCCACCGCGGTCCCGGCGCCATTTCCCATTTCCAGGCCCTGGCCGCCGCCCTGTCTGCCACGGTGGGCCTGGGTAATATCGCCGGCGTCGCGATCGCGGTCGAACTCGGTGGCCCGGGCGCGGTGTTCTGGATGTGGATGGTTGGCCTGGCCGGCATGGCAATCAAAACCTTTGAAGTCACCCTGTCGATGCTGTATCGCAATACACAGGATCCGCAGAACCCGCATGGCGGCACCATGTGGGTCGCCAAGAACGGGCTGCGCGACGTGTTCCCCGGCATCGGCAAACTCGCCGGCCTGATCGGCACCCTGTTCTGCCTGCCGCTGATCCTGTTCGCCTTTACCGGCGGCAACATGTTCCAGGCCTGGAGCGTGGCGGACACCACCCGCAGCTACTTCGGCATCCCCACCTGGATCAGCGGCATCATCATGGCGGTGCTGGTCGGCCTGGTCATTCTGGGCGGCATCAAGCGCATCGGTCGCATTGCCGGCGCGATCGTGCCGCTGATGTGCGGCATCTACATCCTCAGCGGCCTGTTCATCATCATCAAGAACGCCGAGATGTTGCCGGACATCTTTCGCCTGATATTCGTCTCCGCCTTCAGCCCGGCCGAAGCTTCCGGCGCCTTCCTTGGCGCCAGCTTCGGCAGCGCCTTCATCTTCGGCATGAAGCGCGCGCTGTTCTCCTCCGAAGCGGGCCTGGGCAGTTCCCCGATCGCCCATGCCGCGGTGCAGACCAAGGAACCGGTCACCGAGGGGGTGGTGGGTGGCCTCGAGCCCTTCATCGACACCCTGGTTGTCTGCACCATCACCGCATTGGTAATCCTGTCCAGCGGGGTCTGGCAACGCGACGCGGTGGCGCAATGGGAACAGACGCCCAGCCTGGAACAGGACCGCGGGGGCTGGCAACCCACCAGCACGCAACTCCCCGCCGGCCCCTGGAAAGCCGGCGATACGGTCTTCGTGGTCGCGAGCATCCGCGACGCGGCTGACCTGCCGGAACAGCGCCAGCGCATATTCGGCGAGGTCGAGACCGCGGGTGATGATCTGCAAATCCGCTGGACGCCGCTTGTGACCACGGGCGAGCCGACGCTGACCGGGCCGGGGCTGTTTGAAAACCTGCCGGGCTCGACCCTGACCGCCCGCGCCTTCGACAGCGGATTCGCCGGTCTTGGCCGCTGGATGGTGACCATGACCATCTGGTTTTTCGCCATCTCCACGATGATCACCTGGAGCTACTACGGTGAGCAGGGCATGGTGTATCTCTCCGGCGACCGCTACATCGTGCCCTACCGCGTGCTCTGGTGCGCCCTGATCGTGGTGTCCTGCCTCGGTTTCGTGAAAACCGCGGCGCAGATCGACACCTTGTCGACCGTCGCCCTGGGATTCATGATGGTGATCAATCTGCCGATCTTGCTGGTCATGGGGGGCAAGGCGATGGAAGCCTACAAGGATTACCTGCGACGCCTTTCCAGCGGCGCGATGACCGGGGACTGAGCATGACGGCAAAGCAAGGCCTCCTGCTGGTGAACCTCGGCACGCCTGCGGCCCCGACGGCATCGGCTGTCCGGCGCTATCTGGCCGAATTCCTCGCCGACCGGCGGGTGATCGAAATTCCCCGGCTGCTCTGGCTCCCCCTGCTCTATGGCGTCATCCTGCCATTGCGCTGCAAACGGGTGGCGCGCAACTATGCCAGCATCTGGCTGGATGAGGGATCGCCTCTGGCCGTGTATACCCGGCGCCAGGCCCAGGCCCTGCAACAGAAGCTGGAGATTCCGGTGGAGCCGGCGTTTCGATATGGCGAGCCTTCAATCGCTCATGCGCTGGCGAAACTCGAGCGGGCGGGCTGCGACGACATCATTCTCCTGCCGATGTATCCGCAGTTCTCCGCCACCACCAGCGCCACCGTCTTCGATGCGGTGGCCGCCTACTATGCCAAACGCCGCAGCATGCCGGGCCTGCAATGGATCAATGCGTATCAGACCCATCCCGACTACATTCAGGCGCTCGCGGCGTCCGTGCGCAAGCACTGGCAGGACAAGGGGCGCAGCGAAAAGCTGCTGATGAGTTTTCATGGCCTGCCACAGGTCAACGTCGACCGCGGCGATCCCTATCAAGCCCATTGCCAGGCCACCGCACAGGCCCTGGCACAGACCCTGGACCTTGCGGACGGGGCCTGGGGCCTGGCCTTCCAGAGCCGCTTCGGCAAACAGGTGTGGCTGCAACCCTACACCGAACCATTGCTATGCCAATGGGCCGGCGAAGGCCTGAAAACGGTGGACGTGATCTGCCCGGGATTCCCCGCGGACTGCCTGGAAACCCTGGAAGAAATTCGCCTGGGGGCCGCCGCGACCTTTCGCCAGGCCGGTGGTCAAAGCCTCAACTACATCCCCGCGCTGAACGATAATCCGGCGCATATCGACGCCCTGGCCGCACTGGTCCGGCCGCGACTCAACTCCTGCAACCCACAGACCCTCCCCCATGACTGAATACCTGCTCCAATACGGCCTGTTCCTGGCCAAAGCCCTGACCCTGGTGGTCGCCGTGCTGTTCGTCGCCGGCAGCCTCGTCAATCTGCTGCGTCAGGCCCGCGAACAGATGGCGGAACAGCTGGAGGTCAAGAATGTCAATCAGCGCTACGAAACGATGGCCGAAATCCTCAATCAGGAACTGCTGAACGAGGCGGAAAGCAAGCATCTGCAGAAACAGCGCAAGAAGGACAGGAAAGCCGAGGCCAAGGCCGCCAAAGCCGGCAAGAAACAGGTGAAACCGAAACTCTTCGTGCTCGACTTCGATGGCGACATCCGTGCCTCGGCGGTGGACAACCTGCGCGAGGAGATCAATGCCGTGCTGCAGGTCGCCAAAGCCGAGGATGAAGTGCTGGTGAAGATCGAATCCGGCGGCGGCCTGGTGCACAGCTACGGGCTGGCGGCTTCGCAGCTGCGCCGCCTGCGCGACAAGGACGTGCGGCTGGTCGTCTCCATCGACCGGGTCGCGGCCAGCGGCGGCTACATGATGGCGGGCGTGGCCGAGCACATCATTGCCGCGCCCTTCGCCATCGTCGGCTCCATCGGCGTGATCGCCCAGTTGCCCAATTTCAATCGCCTGCTGAAGAAGCATGATGTGGACTTCGAAATGATCACGGCCGGGGAGTTCAAACGCACCCTGACCATGTTCGGTGAGAACACCGATGCGGCACGGGAGAAATTCCGTGAAGAAATCGAAGACACCCATTCCCTGTTCAAGGAGTTCCTGCAGGAGAACCGTCCCCACCTGGATCTGCACCGGGTCGCCACCGGCGAACACTGGTACGGTCGCCGGGCGCTGGAGCTCGGCCTGATTGACGAGATCAAGACCAGCGACGACTATCTGCTGCAATGTCTCAAGACACGCGACATCTACACGGTGAAGTACAAGGTGCGCCAAGCCCTGAGCGAGCGTCTTTCACATGCCGTCCAGGCCTTCCGCAAACCGATGCACACCCAGCGCCATGATGTGCTCCGGCTGCAAAGCGAGTAATCCGGCCGTTGCACGCAAGAACCCAGGAGACGACGATGAAACTCAGCAGCACCGCCTTTTCCAACAACAGCCGCATTCCCGGTGAATTTGCCTTTGGCGTGATGGATCAGGCCAAGCATGTGGCGCTGTCGGACAACCGCAATCCGCCGCTGAAATGGACCGACGTGCCCGCGGGCACGCGCTCCTTCGCCCTGTGCTGCATCGATACCGATGTGCCTACCCGGCCCGATGACGTCAACCAGGAAGGGCGCAGCGTGCCGGCAGATCTGCCTCGCACGGAATTCGTGCACTGGCTGATCGCCGACATTCCCGCCAGCTTCAGGGGATTTACCGCCGGCAGCTGCAGCGACGGCATCACCGCGGGCGGCAAACGTGCACCATCCGGTCCGGCCGATAGCGTCCAGGGCGTCAACGACTACACCAGCTGGTTCGCCAATGACCCGGACATGACGGGCACCTATCTCGGCTATGATGGCCCATGCCCGCCCTGGAATGACAGCCTGGTGCATCACTACCATTTCACCCTGTATGCCCTCGATCGCGACAGTCTCGGACTGGCGTCTGGCTTTTCCCTCAACGAACTGCGGCAGGCGCTGCTCGGCCGGGTGCTGGCCCAGGCCAGCCTGACCGGCACCTACAGCCTGAATCCGGCCCTTGCCGACGCTTGAAGCGGCCGGCGGGAACCCGCGGACCGATCCCCGGTCACAGGCTCATCCCCTTCCCCAATACCGAGACACCATGCGCAAACTTCTCGTCATCCTTCTGAGTGTCGCCCTGGCTCCGGCGGCCTTCGCCGCGATTCCCAATGCCGCCATCAATGGTCAGGTGCCGAGTCTCGCCCCGATGCTCAAACAGGTCACCCCGGGCGTGGTCAATGTGCTGGTCACCGGCCATGGCCAGGTCAAGCATCCCTTCTTCAACGACCCCAATTTCCGTGATTTCTTCGGCGACAATCCGCCGGAACGAGAAACCCGCGGCCTGGGTTCGGGGGTGATCGTGGACGCCAGCAAAGGCCTGGTATTGACCAATCATCATGTCATCGCTGATGCCGACGAGATCAAGATCCGCCTCAGCGATGATCGCGAACTGAAAGCCGAACTGGTCGGATCGGACCCGGACAGTGATGTGGCGGTGCTGCGCATCGAAGCACGCAATCTCACCGCGGTGAGCCTGGGCGATTCGGACAGGCTTGAAGTCGGCGACTTCGTCGTCGCGATCGGCAATCCTTTCGGCCTGCGCCAGACCGTGACCTCGGGCATCGTCAGCGCGCTGGGCCGCTCCGGCCTCGGCAATCGCTACGAGAACTTCATCCAGACCGACGCCTCCATCAACCGCGGAAATTCCGGTGGCGCCCTGGTCGATCTGCACGGCCGGCTGGTCGGCATCAACACCGCCATCATCTCCACCAGCGGTGGCAGTGTCGGCATCGGCTTCGCGATCCCGATCAAGCTGGCGATTTCCGTGATGGACCAGATCGTCGAACATGGCGGGGTCAAACGCGGCATGCTCGGCGTGATCGGCCAGGACCTGACCCCGGAACTGGCCAAGGCTTTCGGCCTGGAAGCCGGTCGCGGCGCGGTCATCGCGCGGGTGCTGGAAAAATCCGCCGCGGCAAAAGCCGGGCTGGCCTCGGGCGACATCATCACCGCAGTGGATGGCGAGGAAATCCGCAATTTCGATGCGCTGCGCAATGCCATCGGCCTGCATCGCGAAGGCGACGAACTGACGGTGACCTATCTGCGTGACGGCAAGAAGCGCGATGCCAAAGTGGTGCTGGGAGAAAGCCGGGTCCCGGGCGCATCGCGCAACAACAACCCGCAGTTCGAAGGGGCGCGCCTGCGTGATCTGCCGGCCGATCATCCACGCGCCAAGGATCTGGATGGCGGCATCCTGATCGAGGATGTGCAGCGCGGCAGTCCGGCTGCCCAGGCCGGCATGCGCCCCGGCGACATCATCGACTCGGTCAACCGCCAGCCGGTGAGCTCGATCGACGACATGGACGCGGTGCTCGACGGCCTCGGCGAAGACGAGCCGGTGCTGCTGCACCTGCATCGCGGCCAGGGCGCCCTGTTCCTGCTGTTGCGCTGATCCGACGGGAAGAGCGGGGCCCGCCCCGCTCTTCCGCCTGCAGACCCACCGGGGGCGCCAGCCATGCCGCAAGCTTCGATGCCCGCAAGCGACCACCTCGCCTCCCGCTACCAGCACATCCGGCAGCACAGCCTGGACCTGATCCGGCCACTGAGTGTCGAGGACTGCAATCTGCAAAGCATGCCCGACGCCAGTCCGGCGAAATGGCATCTCGCCCACACGAGCTGGTTCTTCGAAACCCTGATCCTGCAGCCCCATCAGGCCGGCTACCGGCCCTTTGATGAGCATTATGGGCTGCTATTCAACTCCTACTACAACAGCCTCGGCCCGCAGCATGAACGCCCGCAGCGTGGCCTGCTCAGCCGCCCCGGCCTGGCCGAGGTGCTGCAGTATCGGCAGCATGTGGATGCGGCCATGACGCAGCTGCTGGCCGCCCCCACAACCGGTCTGGCGGAGCTGATCGAACTCGGCCTCAATCATGAACAGCAACATCAGGAACTGCTGCTCACCGATGTTCAGCACGCCTTCTCCTGCCATCCATTCCAACCGTCCTACCACACGGGTGAGCCGCCACGCGCAGCACCACAGCCGGACGGCTGGCTGTCCTTTGAGGCGGACCTCTACCAGATCGGCCACGCCGGCGATGGCTTCTGTTTCGACAACGAAACCCCTGCACATCGCGTCTTCCTGCACCGTTACGCCATCCGCCAGGGCCTGGTGAGCAATCGCGACTATCTCGCCTACATCGAAGCTGGCGGCTATGCCTCGCCAGCCCACTGGCTCGCCGATGGCTGGGACTGGCGCCAGGCCCGGGCGATCGAGGCGCCGCTGTACTGGCAACGGCAGGAGGATGGATGGAGCCGCTTCGGGCTTTACGGCAGGCAGCCGCTGGACCCGGATGCCCCGGCCTGCCATCTGAGCTACTACGAAGCCGATGCCTATGCCCGGTTTGTCGGCGCACGCCTGCCCGGCGAAGCGGAATGGGAACTGGGCGCACGATCGGCGCAGACGACAGATGGCGGATGGTTTGGCCAGGTCTGGCAATGGACCGCCAGCCCTTATCAGGCCTATCCCGGCTTCCGTCCGCCGCCAGGGCCACTGGGCGAGTACAACGCCAAGTTCATGTGCAATCAGTGGGTGCTGCGCGGCAGCTCCGACTTGACCCCCACCGATCACAGCCGTCCAAGCTACCGCAATTTCTTCCACCCCCACTGTCGCTGGCAGCTCAGCGGCCTGCGCCTGGCCAGGGATGCCTGAATCATGCAGCTGCTCGACTGTCACCCCGTAACCACCGACATGCGGGCGGAAATCCTCGCCGGACTCGCACGGCAACCCCGCCATCTGCCTTCGAAATACTTCTACGATGCCCATGGCGCCAGGCTGTTCGAGGCGATCTGTGAGCTGCCCGAGTATTACCCGACCCGCACCGAGATCGGCATTCTGGAGCAGGCCCTGCCGCAGATCGCCGTGGACCTCGGCAGGGGGCGCTGGATCATCGAACCGGGCAGCGGTAGCGGCATCAAGACCTGGCTGCTGCTCCAGGCCCTGCGGTCACCCCGCGCCTATGTCCCGATCGACATCAGCAAGGCCCAGCTGCGCGCCTATGGCGAAAAACTGAACACGGACTTTCCCGCGCTTGACGTTCAGGCCGTTTGCGCCGACTTCACCCAGGACCTCAGCCTGCCGCCGGCCTTGCAGGCCCCGGTGATCTGGTTCCCCGGCTCCACCATCGGCAACTTCCACCCCAATGACGCGCAGGCATTCTTGCAACGCCTGGGACGCTGGGGCAACGGTGGCGCGGATCTGCTGATCGGCGTCGACCTGTACAAGGACATCGCGGTACTGGAAGCGGCCTACAACGACCGTCAGGGCATCACCGCCCAGTTCAATCTCAATCTGCTCGCCCATATCAATCGCGCCCTCGGCTGCACCATCCCGCTCGATGGCTTCACTCACCAGGCGCGCTGGAACCCCGCTATTGGCGCCATCCAGATGTTTCTGCACAGCCGCCATGCACAATGCCTGCACATACAGGGGCAACGCATCGAACTGCAGCAGGACGAGCCCATCTGCACCGAGTACTCCTACAAGTACCGGCCGGAGCAGTTCGAAGAACTGGCCCGCGCCGCCGGCTGGCGCCTGCATCGCAGCTACACGGATGCCCGCCAATGGTTTGCGCTCTTCCATCTGCGCCGGGTCTGATGAGGTCGCCGGCGGCGCTCCATCAAATTCATTACCGCATCCGCGCGGCCGAGCCTGCTAAAATGCAATTTTTCGTGCACATTCGAAAAACATGACGGAAACACAATGGGCCGCCCTCGAGCAAAGGATCGACGCCTTGCTGGACTCGCACGCCGCCCTGCGCGAAGAGAATCATCAGCTGAAGATTGAACAGCAGCGCTACATGGACAAGAACACCGAGCTCCGCCAGCGCCTGGAAAGCGTGATCGAGCGGATCAAACGGCTGGAAACGGAGACGGATGCATGAAAGATCAGGAAACGGTACCACTCACGGTCGAGATTCTGGGACGGGACTATCAGGTCTCCTGCCCGCGCAACGAACGCGAACATCTGCTGGCTTCGGCCCATTATCTGGACGACCGCATGCAGGCGATCCGCAAGCGCGCCGCGGGCCTGGGCGTGGAGCGCATCGCGGTGATGACGGCCCTGAACATGGCCCGCGAGATGTTGGCGAAGGAAAAAGGCCACAACGAGCAGGTGGTCGTGCCGCTGAATTCGGGCTCGGCACGCGCCCCGAGCACTGCGGCGGACGACGAGCGCGCCCACCAGATGCAGCTGCGCATCGATGCCGAACTGAAGAACAGCTGAGCCACCCGCTCCCAAGCCAAGCATTATTTTCCTTATTTATCAAAGAAATAGCTCACCTACCTTCGATCGGATCAGAATGCAGGGCGCGCCTGCCTGGGGTATAATGGCCGCGCCCGGTTCTGCTGCGGTGTTCGATGTGTGTCGGGAACCCCTTGAGCCAATTGCGTCACCCCGGGAGCGCGAATGGAGCCTGTGTGCAGGTCCGCCTCGTAGCGGAAAGCCTGATGGCCTCACCCAGCGCACCCACTTGAGACTCCGTCTCAAGGTCAATGATGTGCGCCGGCACCTGCGGTGAACCGGGCCCTATGTGCCCCCGTCAGAGTCTGCGCCGGCAACTGCGCAAGCAGCGCCAGGCCATCGACAGACACAGCCGCGCGCGCGCCGCCCGCGCGATCGCACGGCAGCTGGCGCGCTGCCCGACCCTGCGCCGCTCCATGCATCTGGCCGTCTATGCGGCGATCGGCAGCGAACTGTCCTTGGCGCCGTTCATGCAACTGGCCAGCGACCGTGGCAAGCGGGTCTATCTGCCGAGGATTGAACCCCGCGGCATGAATTTTCTGCCGCAGGGCGCCAGCCTGCGCCGCAATCGGCATGGCATTGGCGAACCGGCGCACGGCCGCAGGCGACCGCCCTGGGCGATGGATCTGATTCTCGTTCCCCTGCTCGGCGCCGACCTCAAGGGCAACCGTCTGGGCCAGGGCGGCGGCTATTATGATCGCTGGCTTGCGCGTCTGCGCTTCCGTCGCCCGACCGTACTGGGCATCGCCTTTGATTGCCAGATCGTGGCGCAATTGCCGACCGAACCCTGGGACATCCCGCTGGATGGTCTCATCACCCCCACCCGAAGCTATTTTTTCAGGACCTCGACATGGCCTACTGGCTGATGAAATCGGAACCGGACGAATTCAGTCTGGATGATCTGCAACACCGCCCAGAACAGACCGAAGCCTGGGACGGCGTGCGCAACTATCAGGCGCGCAATTTCATGCGCGACCAGATGGAGGACGGCGATGAAGTCTTCTTCTATCATTCCAACTGCGCCGAACCCGGCATTGTCGGCATTGCCCGCATCCGCGGGCCGGCACGCCCGGACCCGACCGCTTTCGATCCGGATGACAAGCACTTCGACCCCAAGAGCCAACCCGATGCGCCGCGCTGGTTTTTGCGCGACGTGCAGTTCGTGCGCGCGCTCAAACGCCTGATCAGCCTGCGCGAACTCAAGCAACACGAGCCGATGCTGGAGGATTTTCCGCTGATCCGCCGGGGCAACCGTCTGTCCGTGATGCCGGTGAGCGAAGACCACTGGGATTACATCCTCGGACTGGAACGCCAGGACTAGGCAGCGAGGCGAAGCACAGCGGCCGCAGCACTCTGAGCGCTCGGGCCAGTTGCCTCAGATCGCCGGCGGCAGTTCGCCGCTGGCCAGCCTCTGGGCATACTCGCCCTGCGCCCAGCGCAGGAAATCATCCGCCGCCATCGCCCGGCTGATGAAGAAGCCCTGCAGCACATCACAGTCCAGGCGACGCAGCAGACGCCAATCCTCAATGGTTTCCACGCCTTCGGCCACACTGTGCATGTGGAGATTCCTGGCCAGACGGATGTTGTTCTCGACGATGCGCCGCGCCTCGTCATCCAGATGGGCGATCGAAACGAAACTCTGGTCAATCTTCAGTTCGTTGAAGGGAATCTCCCGCAACTGGCTGAGGCTGGAGTACCCCGTACCGAAATCATCGATGGACAGGCTGAAGCCGCGCATGCGCAGACGGGTGACGACATCCAGGGTGACCACCGGATCGCGCATCGCGCCGCTTTCGGTGATTTCCAGCATCAGCCTTCGCGTTTCGATGCCCTGCTGCTGGCAGCGGGCCGACAGGCGATCGGGAAAATCCAGTTCGCTCAGGATATCCATGGTCAGATTGACCGACACGGTGAGATCCAGACCGCATTGCTTCCAGTTCTCCATGGCCTCGAGCGCACTCTCCAGCATCGCCTCGGTCATCGGATTGATCAGGCCGGATTCCATCGCCAGCGGCAGAAACTGCCCCGGCATCACGAGACCTTGCGCATGGCGCCAGCGCACCAGTGCTTCGGCGCCGACCAGACGCCCGCTCTCCACATCCACCTGCGGCTGGAAGAAAGCGACGATTTCCTTGTTGGCCAAGGCCTGCTGCAACTCCTGCTGACTGAAGCTGCGCTGGCTGGCGGGCTCCGGTCCGCTGGTCTTGCGATCCAGCTTCGCCATGATCGCCCGCAGGGTTTCAAGGCGCACCGGCTTGTCCAGGGTCCCGAGCAGTTGCAAATGATGCGCCCGCGCCAGAGACGCTGCCGAACGCATGATTCTGGCGTCCACGCTGCTCACCAGCACGACCTTGACATGCGGCACGCGCTCGGCCGCATGACGCAGGAATTCAATGCCGTCCATGCCCGGCATTTTCAGGTCGCAGAAAATCAGTTCCAGCTTCGGCTGGCGCTCCAGCACCTGCATGGCCTCGTTGCCATCGGATGCGCTCAGGCACTGCTCGAAACCGAGCAGGGCAAGCTGATGCTGCAGCAGGCCACGCACGATGGGATCGTCGTCCACGATCAGGGCCACACCCGGAGCGGCGCCGGCGGATCGGTCCTCAATCGCCTTGGCCTTGCCTGTGGCCGGCTCCTCGTTGCGCGCCCCGACCGGCCGCCACCAGGCCAGTACATCTTCCGGCGCCAGAGCCCCCCCGGTCAGATCGCCCTGCATGCCGGTACAGCCCAGCGACTCCAGCAAGGACCATTGCCGCTCCAGGCTGACGCCCTGGGCGATGACCGGCAACTCATGGGCACGACTCAGCCGGATGGCGGAGTCCACCACCTTGCGGGCCAGAGGATCGTGCTCGAGATGCACGGTGTACTCCGGGCGGATCCACAGGGCATCGAAAGGCAACTCGTCGAGTTCGAGATAGCGGGCATGCTCCGCGCCGAATACCCCCATGCCGGCAGCCAAGCCTTCGCGGCGCAGGCTGCGCGCCAGCTCGAAGCCATCGACGACATCGTGTAGAAGATCCGCCTCGCCCAGCTTGAACTGGATCTTTTCCGGCGGCAGCCCGCCGCTGCGCAGCTTTTCCAGCAGGCCATAGCGAATTCTGGCATCACGCAAGGCAAAATGTGGCAGGGAAAAGGCCATGCAGGCGGCACGTCCGGCCGCCTGCCAGCGCATCCAGTGACGCAAGGTGAGCTCGGCCAGGCCCAGACTCAGATCCACCAGCCGGTGTTCGCGTCGGGCCAGCAGCCAGAGGCGATCACCGTCCAATTTCACGCCATCCGGACCGCGCAGATACGGCAGCACTTCCAACAGCAGCAGTTCGCGCTGTCTGGCGCCGATGACCGGTGCCAGGTGGATGCGCAGTCCGCCCTGATCCAGCGTTGCGATGATCTCCTGATCATTCATCCCAATTGATTCCATGCAAGACAGGCCCGCTGACAGCTCACCATGCAAGCCGAAGAACTGCAGGCGCCCGCGGCGTCGGTCAAGCATAGCATCGCCCCGCCCGCCCGGTGCCGCAGGATCGCGCCTTCGGCGGCCCTGCCCCCTGTGCCCGCAACGACTGCCCTGTTTCCCGATCCAGCAACGAACACGCAGCCCAGGCACGAGTTCGCCGCCTTAACGCGCTACACTGCAAAGGGGCCGGGATCTCCCCTGCGTAAGGGTTTTCCGTTCTGACAGCACATTCCTCGACCTAAACATGGCCACACCCATCCAAGTCCTGAACGCCGCCAGCTGCTCACCAGGCTCGCAGACAGCTTCCAATCTCCGCCGCATCGTGCTGGTGCTGGCAGGCCTGCTGATGATCATGCCGGCGATGAGCGTCGAAGCGGCGGCATTGACCAACCGGCCCATGGTCTTTCGTCACCTGGGCCTGGAAGACGGCCTGTCGCAGAGCACCGTCACCGCCATTTTTCAGGATTCGGCAGGCTACCTATGGTTTTCCACCGAAAACGGACTGAACCGCTACGATGGCCATCGCATCGAGCGTTTCATGCGCCAGCAGGGCAGCGACGGCAGTCTGAGCAACGATTTCATCTGGGCCATCGCCGAGGACAGGCAGAAAAATCTGTGGCTCGCCTCCGAGGGGGGCGGCCTGATTCAGTGGCAGCGGGCGACCGGTCGCTTTCGCGGCGTCCAGCGCCTTGACCAGGGTACGGCGGCCGAAAAACTGGGGCGGAGCGTCCTGATCGACTCCCGCGGCTCGATCTGGCTGGGCACCCGCGGAGGCGGCCTGCTGCAGTTCGATGCAGACGGCGAACTGATCCGACGCTTCGTGCATGCGCCGGATGATCCCGCCACGCTGGCCGACAATACCGTCAGCGTGATCGCCCAATGGTCCGAAGACAGCCTGATCATCGGCACGGATGCCGGCCTGCAGAGCCTGGACCTGCAAAGCGGCGAGCTGCGCCGGCTCGCCACCCCGGGCCTGAGCATCTCCAGCCTGATGCTTGATCGCCAGCGGCGCCTGTGGGCCGGCAGTTTCGATCAGGGTGTGCTGCTGCTGTCGCCGGACCTCGGCAGCCATGTCCATCTGCGCCATCAGGCGGACGACAGTCAAAGCCTGAGCAGCGATGCGGTCCGCGCGATCCTGCAGGACGATGACGGACGGATCTGGGTCGCGACCCAGGACGGCCTCAATCTTTACCGCCCCCAGAGCGGCGGTTTCCAGAGTTTCCGCCACCAGGATGCAGACCCATACAGCCTGGCGAACAACCAGCTGATGTCGCTGCATCAGAGTCGCGACGGCATTCTCTGGGTGGGCACCCGCCTGGCCGGCGTCAGCCGCTGGAACCCGCGCAGCTGGTCGCTGGGCGGCTTCTCGCCGCCAGAAATGAACAATGCCGCGGTCCTGGCCTTTGCCGACGGCCTCAATGGCAGCACCTGGATCGGCGGCTTCGGCATGCCCCTGTTGCAGGTCGATCGCGATGGCATCGTGCAGAAAAGTTTCCGTCCCGAGCATGGCTTCCCTGATCGTGGCGAGGCGCCGGTCACCGCGCTGCTGGCCGCCGCCGATGGCCAACTGTGGATCGGCACGATGAACGCCGGGCTGCAGGTCTACGAGCGCGAAAACAATCGCCTGCTGAGCCTGAACGATGCCAGTCCCGCGGCACTGCAACTCGGCGCGAACGGCGTGATGAGCCTGTTCGAGGATCGCCAGGGCCAGATCTGGGTCGGCACCTTCGGCGGCGGGGTCAGCCGCATCAGCCAGAATGCCGACCGCAGCCTCAAGGTGACGCGCTATGGCGCGCCGGATGAGGCCAGCACCCGCATCACCTCGATCAGCGAAGATCAGCGTGGCCAGATCTGGCTCGGCAGCGATGGCGGCGGCCTGTTGCGACTTGATCCGCTGAGCGGGGAATTCAGCCACTTTCGGCAGGAGCCGGGCCGCCCGGAAAGTCTCGGCTCGGACACCATCTACTCCCTGCTGTGCAGCCGCGACGGTCAGCTGTGGATCGGCACCGCCGGCGCCGGTCTGATGCAGCTGAGCCGGGATCAGCTGGAAAGCGATCATCCGCGTTTCCGCCACTGGGGCTCCGGCCAGGGCCTGAGCAACAATGTCATCAACGGCATCCGCCAGGATGGCCGAGGCAAGATCTGGCTCAGCTCCAATGGCGGGCTGATGCGCCTGGATCCCGGCAGCCGCGAGATCCGATATTTTCACCGTGCCCAGGGCCTGCAAAGCGAGGAATTCAATTACGGCGCCCACCACCTCAGCGCCGACGGCCGGCTGCACTTCGGCGGCAGCGGCGGCTACAACAGTTTCGATCCGTCGGTCTTTGATGCCAAGCGTCCTGGCCCCCGACTGGTGCTCACCGGCATCGAAAAATTCAATCAGCCCCTGCAGACGGCCAGCGCATACAGCGAGATCAAGAAACTGACGCTTGAGCATGATGCCGACGTGCTGACCTTCCAGTATGCCGCCCTGGATTTCGCCGCCCCGCAGCGCAATCTCTATTCGGTCAAGCTCGAAGGTTTCGACCGCGATTGGAGTCCGCCCAGCCATCGCAATCGCAGCACCTACACCAACCTGGATCCAGGCCACTACGTGTTCCGCGTGCGCGGCGCCAACAGCGACGGTTTCTGGAACCCCAGTTCCCTTGACCTTGCCATCGTGATCAAGCCGGCGCCCTGGGCAACACCGCTGGCCTATGTCCTCTATGCCGCGGTCCTGCTGGGACTGTTCGCCGCCTTCATGCGCTGGCGCCTGCGCGGCCTTGAGCGCGAAGCGCGGATCCGGCAGCTGGCATTCTACGATCGGGTCACCGGCCTGCCCAATCGGGACATGTTCAGCTCCCGCCTGGCCGAGGCCGTCTCACGCGCGCAGCGCGAGGGCGCGACGGTCAGCGTGATCTGCCTGCGCCTGGGTTCCCTCAAACGGCTGCAGGACAGCCTGGGCACGCAGTCCATGGACGATGTCTTGCGCACCTTGAGCCCGCGCATGACCCAGCAGCTGTTCGGCCACGGCCCGACCCACTCCAGCCGTGATCTCGCACGCCTGAGCGAGAACGAATTCATCGCCTTCATCCAGCTGGAGAATGCCCAGACCCAGGCCAGCCTGTGGGCCCGGCGTCTGTGCGAGACCATCAGCAAACCCATTCACTTTGACGAACATCAGATCAAGGTCTCCGCCTATGCCGGCATCGCCAGCTATCCCGCGGACGGTGAGCCTGCCGCCCTGATCGAGTTCGCCAGCACCGCCGCTCGCGACGCCGCCAAGGGCAGCGGGTCCGGCTTCGCCTTTTACGCCGAGGACATGACCCGCCGCGCCATCGACCGTCTGAAGCTGGAAAGCCAGCTGCGCACGGCGATCAAGGACAACGAACTGGAACTCTATCTGCAGGGCAAATTCGATTGCACCGGCCGCCTGGT
Organism: Oceanococcus sp.; assembly: GCA_041619555.1. Taxonomy (GTDB): domain Bacteria; phylum Pseudomonadota; class Gammaproteobacteria; order Nevskiales; family Oceanococcaceae; genus Oceanococcus. The sequence continues at coordinate 20,691 of JBFKDQ010000049.1, forward strand.
CGGCGCCGAGGCCCTGTCACGCTGGATGCATCCGGACCGTGGCCCGGTGTCTCCCGGCGTTTTCGTGCCGCTGGCCGAAGAAACCGATCTGATCATGGAACTGGATGACTGGGTCATCGGTCGCGCCTGCGAAGCCTTGCAGGACTGGGATGAAAAGGACTATCAACCGATCAGCATCGCGGTCAATGTCTCGGCCGAAACCTTTACCAGCGGACGCATCTTCAGCGCGCTGGAGAACCATGGCCGGCGCTGCAAGATCGACCCCGCGCGCCTGGAGATCGAAATCACCGAAACCGTGCTGGCCAGCGATCTGGAACTGATCACCCGCAGCCTCAAGCGGATCAAATCGCTCGGCCACATCCTGTCGCTGGACGATTTCGGCACCGGCTATTCCTCGCTCACCTATCTGCAGCGTTTCCCGATCGACAAGCTGAAAATCGACCAGGCCTTTATCCGCGATCTGGAGCACAAGCCGGACCAGCAAGCCCTGTGCACCGCCGTGATCGCGCTGGCGCGCAGCCTCAACCTGAAAACCATTGCCGAGGGGGTGGAAAATCAGGCCCAGCAGGACCTGCTGTGCAATCTGGGCTGCGACCAATTGCAGGGGTTCTTCCTGCACCGACCGCAGGCCATCAGCGCCTTTGAAATCGCCCTACTGGAGCCCGACGGCATCCTCTGAGCCGGCCGCCGCGGTGCCGAGAAACAGCTGATAGGCCGGATTTTCGGTTTCTTCAGCGTACTCGTAGCCGAGCACGTCGAAAGCCTGGCGGCAGTCCGCGCGCTGGTTTTGGGGCACCTGAATGCCCACCAGCACGCGACCATAAGCGGCGCCATGATTGCGGTAATGGAACATGGAGATATTCCAGCGCCCCGCCACCTGCTGCAGGAAACTCAACAAGGCTCCGGGGCGCTCCGGAAATTCGAAGCGGAACAGGAGTTCATCGCTCAGGCCCGGCACCCGGCCACCGACCATGTACCGCACATGCACCTTGGCCATCTCGTTGTCGCTCAGATCCACCACCGGCAGCCGGGCGGATCGCAGATCCGCCACCAGGGACTCGCGCTCGCTGTTGCCGGCGCTGAGCTTGACCCCGACAAACACATGCGCGGCCTGCGCATCCGCATAGCGGTAATTGAATTCGGTCACCGCGCGGCGGCCCAGAATTTCGCAGAAATGCAGGAAGCTGCCCGGCCGCTCGGGAATCGTCACCGCCAGCAGGGCCTCGCGATGCTCGCCCAGTTCGGCGCGCTCGGCGATATGCCGCAGGCGATCGAAATTCACATTGGCGCCGCTTTCGATGGCGACCAGCACCTCGGCGCCCGGCCGGCCCGCCTCGGCGTATTTTTTCAGCCCCGCCAGCGCCAGCGCCCCGGCCGGTTCCGGCAGGGAGCGATTCTCCTCGAAAATGTCGCGCACCGCCGCGCAGATCTCGTCCACGCTGCAGGTGACCACCTCATCCACCAGCTCACGGGCCACGCGAAACGTCTCCTCGCCAATCTGCCGCACCGCCACGCCATCGGCAAACAACCCCACATGCGGCAGGACCACACGCGCATCCGCGGCCAGCGCCGCCGCCAGACAGGCGGCATCGTCCGGTTCCACCCCGATGATGCGGATGTCCGGGTCGACCGCCTTCACCGCCAGGGCGATCCCGGCGATCAGACCGCCGCCCCCCACCGGCACGAAAATGGCATCCGGCCGCTCGCTGTACTGCCGCAGAATCTCCGCGCCCACCGTCGCCTGCCCCGCGATCACGTCCGGGTCATCGTAAGGGTGCACGTAGCTCAGGCCGCGCTCGGCCGCCAGGGCCTGCGCATGCGCGCTGGCGGCGTCGAAGGTATCGCCATGCAGGATCACCTCGGCCTCGCGGGCGCGCACCGCCTCCACCTTGATGCTCGGCGTGGTGCCCGGCATCACGATGATCGCATTGACCCCCTCGCGTTGCGCCGCCAGCGCCAAACCCTGGGCGTGATTGCCAGCCGAAGCGGCGATCACCCCGCGTTGCTGCTCGGCCTCACTCAGCTGGCGCAACTTGTTGTAGGCTCCCCGCAGCTTGAAGGAAAATACCGGCTGCAAATCCTCTCGCTTGAGCCAGACCCGATGCCCCACACGCGCGCTGATCTTGCGCGCGAACTCCAGCGGTGACTCGCTGGCAACCGCGTACACCTCGGCGCGAGCCAGGCGCGCGGCGTATTCGGCATGTAAATCGGTGGGCATGGGCATCTCGAATGGGCCAAATGGCGGAGCAGCATAACGAAAGCACCCGGGGGGTAAAAGGCCGGCGGGCGCCCGACAAACAGCAGTGAAGGCAGAACAGATGCAGAACAAAATCATCGGTTTCATCGGCGGCGGCAACATGGCGGCGAGCATGATCGGCGGTCTGGTGGCCACCGGCCATGACCCGGAACGCATTCTGGTCACCGCGGCGACCGAGCAGACCCGCGACCGCCTGACCTCCGAACATGGCGTGATCGCCCTGGCCGACAACGCCGTGGTCGCCGCCCAGGCCCACATCCTGGTGCTCGCGGTCAAACCCAGGGTGATGCCGGAAGTCTTGCGTCAGCTGGCCTCGCCGATCAGGGTCCGCAAGCCGCTGGTGATTTCGGTCGCCGCCGGCCTGCCCCTGCGCCTGTATCGCGATGCCCTGGGGCCAGAGATTCCGCTGGTGCGAGCGATGCCCAACACCCCTTCGCTGGTTCGTGCCGACATCACCGGCGCCATCATCGATGCGAGCGACGAGAAGGAAGCCAGACGCCTGACCACCGCCATCCTTGGCGCCATCGGCGAAGTCCGCTGGCTTTCGACGGATGCCGAACTCGACGCCCTGAGCACCGTCTCCGGCAGCGGCCCGGCCTATTTCTTCTATCTGATGGAATGCCTGCAGGCCGCCGGGGAAAAACTCGGCATGACGCCGGAACTGGCCCGCGACCTGGTCCTGCATACCGCCTTTGGCGCGGCCAAGCTCGCCCTGCGCGATGGCGCCGCGCCGGCCGAGCTGCGCGCCCGCGTCACATCCCCCGGCGGCACCACGGAACAGGCACTCAAGGTGATGCGCGCGGCCAAACTGGAGGAAGTCATGGATAATGCCTTGCAGGCCGCACTCCAGCGCGCCCAGGACCTGTCCCGCGAAGCCTGAAGCCCCCGACGCGAGAAACACGCCATGCCTTCCAATGTCGACAACGCCACTCTTTTCCTGGTCAACACGCTGTTCAGCCTGTTTGCCTACACCCTGATCCTGCGCGTGATTCTGCAGCTGGTGCGGGTGGATTTCTACAATCCGCTGGCGCAGTTCATCTGGAAAGTCACCAACCCCCCGACCCACATTTTCCGCCAGGTCATCCCCCGCTATCGCAAGATCGATCTTCCGGCCCTGCTGGTGCTGTATCTGGTCGCCACCCTGAATATTTTCGTCGACCTGCTGATCCTCGGCGTCAACGGCGAACTGGTGCAGATCCTGTGGCTCAGCCTGCTCAAGAGCCTGGTGATGGTCATCAACGTGTTCACTTTCTCGATCCTGATCCAGGCCGTGATGAGCTGGTTCGGGGCCTCGATGCACAGCCCCGCCGCCAGCTTGCTGTGGAATCTGAACGAACCCCTGCTGCGCCCCATCCGGCAGCGCATTCCGCCAATTGGCGGCCTCGATCTGTCGCCCCTGTTCGTCATCATCGCCCTGCAGGTCTTCAACCGGCTGATTCCGCTGAGCCCGCTGCTTCGATGAATTCAGGCTTCCCCCCCGATTCGGTGGGCCTGGTTGCCGCACGGACGCTGAGTTTCGATGCGCCCCTGGCCCTGGACTGCGGCCGCAGCCTGGACCGCTATGACCTGGTCATCGAAACCTACGGCGAGCTCAATGCCGCGCGCGACAATGCGGTGCTGATCTGCCATGCCCTGTCGGGCGATCATCACGCGGCCGGCTACCACAGCGCCGAGGATCGCAAGCCGGGCTGGTGGGATTCCTGCATCGGTCCGGGAAAACCCATCGACACCCGGCGATTTTTCGTCGTCAGCCTCAATAATCTGGGCGGCTGCTCCGGCTCCACCGGCCCCGGCAGCCTGCGGCCGGACGGCAGCGGGCACTGGGGACCGGATTTCCCCATCCTCACCGTGCGCGACTGGGTGCGCTCCCAGCAGGCTCTGATGCAGGCGCTCGAGATTGAACAGTGGGCCGCCGTCATCGGAGGCAGCCTCGGCGGCATGCAGGCGCTGCAGTGGAGCATCGACTACCCGGACAAGCTGCGCCATTGCGTCGCCATTGCCGCCGCGCCGCGGCTCTCCACCCAGAATATCGCCTTCAACGAGGTGGCCCGCCAGGCCATCCTGAGCGACCCGGAATTCCATGGCGGGCGGTATGCCGAACAAGGCACGGTGCCGGCGCGCGGCCTGATGCTGGCACGCATGCTCGGCCACATCACGTATCTGTCCGATAACGCCATGGACGACAAATTCGGCCGTGAATTGATCTCCGGCGCACCGCAATTCACTTTCGAGCCGGAATTTCAGGTCGAAAGCTACCTGCGCTATCAGGGCACCAGCTTCATCGAGCGCTTCGACGCCAACACCTATCTGCTGATGACCAAGGCGCTGGATTATTTCGACCCGGCGCGCGAGTTCGATGGCGATCTGGCGCGGGCTTTTGCCGGCACCCGCGCCCGCTTCCTGCTCATCGCCTTCACCCGCGACTGGCGTTTCTCGCCGCAGCGCTCGCGTGAATTGATGCGCGCCCTGATGCAGGCCGGCCGGCCGGTCAGCTACGCCTGCATCGACAGCCCGCTGGGACATGATGATTTTCTCGTACCGGTGCCGGACTATCTGGCGGTGTTCGGTCAGTACATGCAGGCGATCGCCCAGGAGTGCGGCCAATGAACCCGGAATTCGCCATCATCAGTGAATGGATCGAACCCGGCAGCCGGGTGCTGGATCTGGGCTGTGGCGATGGCACCCTGCTGAAATACCTGCAGGAAAAAAACCAGGTCCAGGGCTACGGCCTGGAACTGGAGGTCGGCAATGTCGCCGCCTGCCTGCAAAAAGGCGTGAACGCGATCCAGACCGATCTCAACCTGGGGCTTGCGGAATTCTCCGACCAGCAATTCGACTACGTGCTGATGACCCAGGCCCTGCAGGTGATGAAACGGCCGGACCTGCTGCTGGCGGAAATGCTGCGTCTGGGCCGTCGCAGCATCGTCACCTTCCCCAATTTCGGCCACTGGAGCATCCGCCTGCAGTTGCTGCTCGGCGGACGCATGCCGCGCACGCGCAATCTGCCGGCCCAGTGGTACGACACCAAGAACATCCATCTGTGCACGCTGAAAGACTTCGAGAACCTGTGCGCCGAGCGGCAGCTCAGGATCCTGCGGCGCAGCGTCACCGATGCCCGCCACCGCGACAGCCTGGCGGCCAGAACCTGTCCCAATCTGTCCGCCCGTCTGGGCCTTTACATGCTGGCAAAACCCGAATGAAGATCTTCTTCCTGATCGCCGTGTTGTTCAGCCTGGCCTGCGGCAACGCCCAGGCCGAACAGGTGCTGGAATCTGGCGACTACCGCCTGCACTACATCGCCATGGTCAGCAGCGAGCTGAGCCCGGAAGTGGCGCAGGCCTACGGCATCCGCCGCAGCCGCAACATCGGCATCGTGGTGCTCAACCTGCAGCATGTGGCGACGCCGCTGCTCAGCCAGTCGGCCCAGGTCAGCGGCCGGATCCGCAACCTGATCGGTCAGGAACGCCTGGAGGAGTTGCGCATGATCGAGGAGCAGGATGCCCGCTACTGGATCGCCAGCTTCGACTTCTCGCACCTGGAAACCATGCGTTTTGAATTCAGCGTCGATCCTGAAGGCTCCGCGCCCCCTTTCGTGCTGAAATTCTCGCAGCAGTTCTATACGCCGGGGCGCTAAGGCCGCTCAGGCTTCGGCTACCGCCAGCTTGGTCCGGATGAAATCGGCATGTGACAGATACAGCATGTCGGCGATGCGCCGCATGGTGTGCTCCTCATACTGATCCAGCACGCCGTCGGCATGCGCCACACGCCATAGCGCGGCAAGCAGCTCGCGTTTTTCCTCCCGCGTGGCCTGGGTATTGAACACTCGGACATAAGGGCTCAGGCAGGTGCTGTCGGCATGTTCGGCCTCGGCCGCCGCCAGCAGCTCGCCCGCCGCCTGCTCCGAGAGGCCGAACTGCGCGCTCAGACTGGCGCGGATGGTGGCCAGCTCCGGCTCCGCCAGGGCGAAATCCGCCCTGGCGATTTCCAGCAACAGCACGGCAGCCGCCAGACGACGCTGGGCCGCTGGGTCCTGCGCCGCGGTGTCCTCACCCAGCCATTTCTTCAGCAGGGCTGCAAGCTTCATCAGAAGCCAAAACCTGTGCGCAGGCTGTAACCGGTGTTATCCCCGGTTTTTTCCGCTTCCACCGTCAGCTGCAAGACCACCAGATTGATCTTCAGGCCGGCGTACAGCTTGGTGGCGTAGACATCCTGTTTCTCCAGCAACACCGCATCCGGGCTGGCCACACCCCAGAGTCGGCCGATGCCGGCATACGGGGTCAGCACCACGAAGCCCTTGGAAACGGAAAGATCCAGGCCTCGGGTATTGAAATCCAGATTGTCCGCGCCCTCCACCTGGGTATAGCTGGCACGCAAGCCCACCGCCGGCGTCGCCACCCCGCCATCGACGATGGCGTAACGCAGTTCCCCGCCCAGCACCCGCACATTGCTGGTCGGCGACTCGGCAACGAAAGCGCCGACATCCAGCCCGGCCAGCAAACCCTTGCCGATCCCCACGCCGATCATCGGCAGATGGGTGATCCGATCGCCATTCGCGCGAAAAAAAGCATCCGGGTTTTCGGTTTCGCTGTAACTCGCAAACGCATTGACATGAAAACCCAGCACGCCCATCGGCTCCGCCGACTGCAAGGGCTTGAAATTGAAGGCCGCGGTGAGATCTTCGCTGACCAGGCGCAGATCATTCTGGTTCGCCCCTGCACGGGCAACACCCACATCATCCGCCGCCATCGCCACACCGCTGGCCAAGAGCAGGCCAAAACCCAAACAGGTTTTTTTCATTGCAAATCCTTGTAGACAAACATTGCCGACCAGCGCCAGTTCATACGCGCCGGGTTAAATGCGCATTCTAGCGATTCAGGGGGGATGTTGGGGTGCGCTGCGCTTACCCCAACCTACGCCGCTGCCGCGAACATGGGGGATTGGGGCGGAGGGGGTTCTTGTTGGGGTGCGCTGCGCTTACCCCAACCTACGGATGTTTGTGTTGCTTGCGGTGGCCGGTCTGGACACCGGAATACGTAGGTTGGGGTGAGCAAAGCGAACCCCAACATCATCCCAATCCAACACCACCGCAATCCCAATCCAACACCACCGCAATCCCAACCCAACCCCATCCCCCCAATAACCACGGTCAATCCCCATGCACTACCGACGCACCCGCATCCCCGGCGGCACCTATTTCTTCACCGTCAACCTCCATGACCGGCGGCAAGACCTGCTGACGCGGCACGTCGACGCCCTGCGCGACGCTGTCCGCACGGTCCATCGGCGCCATCCGTTCGACATCATCGCCTGGGTCGTGCTTCCCGACCATCTGCACGCGATCTGGGCGCTGCCGCCGCAAGACGCCGACTACTCCACCCGGTGGATGCTGATCAAAAGCGGCTTTTCCCGCCGCATCTCAAGCTCGGAACCACGTACAAGCAGCCGCAAGGCCAAGGGGGAACGCGGCATCTGGCAACGGCGATTCTGGGAACATCTGATCCGGGATGAGCGGGATCTGCAAAACCACAGGGACTACGTGCACTTCAACCCGGTCAAGCACGGGCTGGTCGACACCGCATCAAGCTGGCCGTGGTCATCCATCCACCGATCGATCCGGCAAGGCGAAGTGGCGCCCGACTGGGCATCGACCTGCGATGCGGGCTTGGGAGGAGCAGGGGAAGCGGGGGTTGATGTTGGGGTTCGCTTGGGGGGTTGATGTTGGGGTTCGCTTTGGTCACCCCAACCTACGAACTACGAACCCCAACACACCCCCAACGCCCCCCAAA
>JBFKDQ010000050.1:0-27951 GCA_041619555.1 Oceanococcus sp.
CCCACCCTCGCTTTCATCCTGGCCCGCGCGGATGCCAGGCAAAAGAAAAGGCCCCGCAGGGCCTTTTCTTTTTCACTTTGTCATGCTTCAGCGGATCTTCGACGCCACCCGCTGCATGTTGCCGGTGCGGAAATGATCCAGATCGAAATCTTCCTCGGTCGCCGAGGGCTCCTCGTTGCTGCATTCCATCACCAGGTAGCGGCCGGACTGCAGGTCATACACGGTGCCGGCGGCCGGCCCAACGGACTTGCTCCAGGGGATGGTGATCTGGTGGTACTCCTGGACGCGCCAGAGCTCGTCGCGCTTGTCGTAGATGTCGGCGGCCAATGCGGTCCAGCTGTCCTCGTCGACATAGAAGGTCCGGCGTTTGTACAGATGACTGGTGCCGGCCTTGACCTCGCTGTCCACCACCCAGACCCGGTGCTTCTCGTAACGCGTCACGTCCGGATTGAGATGGCCGATGGCGGTGATGTCCTGGTAGCTGCGGCGATTGTCGATCAGACCGTAAGCATTGTACGGCACGAGCATTTCGCGCTTGCCCACCAGCTTCCAGTTGTAGCGGTCGGTGGCGCCGTTGAACATGTCGAGCTGATCATTGGTACGCAGGCCATCGGAGCCGGTGCCCGGATTGTCATACGCCACATTGGGTGCTCGCCGGGTGCGGCGCTGGCCGGGGTTGTACAGCCAGGCCCGACGAGGTTCCTTGATCTGGTCCATGGTTTCGTGGACCAGAAGCACCTGACCGGCCTGCCGGGGCGGGGCGGTGGTGACCTGCAGGAAGTAGATGATCACGTTTTCCAGATCATCCGGCGAAATGCCCTGCTGGCCGTAGGCAAACAACACATCTTCGCGCAGTTTATACGGCAGGAAATCGCCATTGGTCTGCACCGCCAGCTGGGTGTTGTAGCGGGTCACCCCGGTGCCACGGTAGCGCGTCTTGTGATTCCACATCACTTCCTTGCCCGAGCCCGGAATCGGGAAGGGAATCCCGGTGACCGCATTGACCAGACTCTCGCCCTCGTTCGCCAGTTCGGCCTTCAGCGCGTTCTGCTTGGTCGCGGCATAGATCTCTTCCGGCGCCAGCACGGTGCGCCGCGAAGGGTACACCGGCATCTTGAAGGTGTCGGGGTACTGCTTGAACATGGCCTTGTGACCGGGCGTCAGCAGGGCGTCGTACTGCGCCATATTGCTGGCCGTCACGGTAAACAGCGGCTTGTCGTTGCCGCCGAATTTCGCGTAGGTCTCCGGGTGTCGCTCGGTGCCATCCAGCTTGATCTGCAGCAGCATGCCGCCAGTCCATTCCGGGATGGAGCCATCGGCATTGCCGGCCTTCTCGCCGCCCAGCGGCATCAGGTCCTTGCCCAGGCGCTCGGCTTCCGCGGGTGCGACCTTGGCGTAGGCGGACAGGCTGTAGCCCGCGCACAGCGTCAGTAGCGCCGCGGCCGCCAGTCCTTTTCGAGGTCCGGTCATATAGTGTCTCCTGTGTATTAGAAATACGTCTGCGAGTTGCGTTCGCATAAACCACTCCGCGCAAGACTATTACAATGCGGGGGCAAATTCAGCAGTCCGGCTAAAATTCCTCACCGGTATAGCCCAGGCGATCGAGGATGCCATCGAGTTCCTCGAAGGAGTGAAAGCGAATTTTCATCTCCCCCCGCCCCTGCGCATCGCCACTCAATTCAACCCGATTCCCCAGCAACTCGGTCAGACGCCGCCCCAGACGTTGCCATTCGGCGTCATCGCCTGGATGCGGCGACGTCTGCGCCAGCTGCCGCAGCCGCGCCTCCAGCGCCCTGACCGACCAGCGCCTGCTGATGGACTGCTGCGCCCAGCGCATCTGTTCCGCCGGCGCCAGCGTCGCCAGCGCCCGCGCATGGCCCATGCTCAGTTCCCCGGCGTTGACCAGATCCTGCACCGATTCACACAAATTCAGCAGGCGCAGAAAATTGGTCACGTAGACCCGGGACTTGCCGATCCGGTCCGCGGCCGCGGCATGGGTGAGCTTCAGGCGTCCCGCCAGCTCCTTGAGGCCATGCGCGGTTTCCATCGGAGTGAGCGATTCACGCTGCAGGTTCTCGATCAGACCAAGCACGACGGCTTCATGATCGTCGATGTCGTCCCGGACGATCGCCGGAATATCCTGCCAGCCGGCGCGCTGGGCGGCGCGCCAGCGGCGTTCCCCGGCCAGCAGCTCGTACTCCTCGCCGCAGCTGCGCACCACGATGGGCTGGATCAGCCCGGCCGAGCGGATGGAATCGGCCAGATCGTCGAGCGACTGCGGATCAAAAATTCGCCGCATCTGCGCCCGACCGGGCCGGATCAGATCCAGCGGCAGCAGGACCACCTGACTGCTGCCCCAGGCGGCTGTGTCATAATTCATGTTTAGGGTTTCTTACGGTCCACTACTCGTGGAAAACGACTTTCTGAACATACTGGAAGCGCTGGGAGAAGATCCACAGCGCGAAGGCCTCCAAGATACGCCGAAACGGGCGGCCTCCGCCATGCGCTTCCTGACCAGCGGCTACGCCCAGAATCTCGAAGATCTGGTCAATGAGGCCATTTTCGAATCCGACATGGATGAGATGGTGGTGGTCCGCGACATCGAGCTGTTCTCCATGTGCGAACATCACATGCTGCCGTTCATCGGCCGCTGTCACGTCGCCTACATCCCGGATGGCAAGGTCATCGGCCTGTCCAAGATTCCTCGCATCGTCGACATGTATGCGCGCCGCCTGCAGATCCAGGAAAGTCTGACCCGGCAGATCGCCGAGGCGGTGGCGCAGGTGACCCATGCCAAAGGTGTGGGCGTGGTGGTCGAATCCAAGCATCTGTGCATGATGATGCGCGGGGTGGAAAAGCAGAACTCCAGCATGATGACCTCGATGATGCTGGGCCTGTTTCGCAGCGACCCCAGAACCCGCAGCGAATTCCTCTCCCTGCTGCAGACCCCGGGCAACCGCAACTGACGGGAAAGCGCGATTTCCCGGTCGCGCGCCCCGTGCGGTCATCGCATCTGGCCAGTTCAGGCCATCTGCGCAGGCGTGGGCCGGATGTCAAAGCCGGTTGCGGCGCCGGCGCTGCAGGGCTGGCATTCAAGCTCGTCCACCCGCGCCAGGGCGGGGCCGGAGCGGAGCCAGTCGCGCAAGGCAGCCAGTGCCGCGGGCGTCCCCCAGGCCTGCAGTTCGACCCGCCCGTCCGGCAGATTGCGCACCCAGCCTGACAGCGCAAGCTGCCTGGCCCGATGCGCGGTCGCCGCACGAAATCCCACCCCCTGAACCCGGCCGCTGACACGGACCTGAATCGCATGCACTGCATCGGTTTGGCTCATGCCAGCATCCCCAGCCAGAGATAGATCGCCAGCGCGGCGAAAATCACGGCGCTCAGCCGGTTGACCTCGCGCGTCGCCTTGCGCAACACGCCCGCAAAGCCGGTGCGCTGGGTCAGGTAGGTGACCAGACAGTACCAGAGGCCATCCACCCCCATCGCCAGCGCCACCGCACCGCCCTGCTCCGCCAGACGGGCACCGGCCGGCAGCACGGCGCTGAAAACCGCGACAAAGAACAGCGCGACCTTGGGATTGACCAGGCCCATCAGCAGCCCTTCGCGCACGGCCGAGCCAGCGCCGACGCCCGGCACCTCGCCCCAGTTCCGTGGGCTATGCCACAGACGCCAGGCCAGCCGCAGCAACCAGGCACCGGCCAACAGGGCGATCAACTGCGCCAGCCAGGCGGCGCCTTGCAGCAGCAACACCAGACCCGATGCAGCCAGCGCCGCGTAGACGCCGACCCCCAGCGCGTGCGCCAGCGCGCAGCCCATTCCGGCCCGCATGGACACGCTGGCATGCCGCAACACCAGGGCCAGGCTTGGTCCCGGCGACACCGCACCGGCGGCGCAGGCCAGCGCCAGCGTCAGCCAGTCCGCCGCGTTCATCCGTAAATCTTGTGCGGCAGCCAGGTCGCCAGCGCCGGCCACAGCGCCAGGATCAGCAGCAGCAGCAACTGGATGCCGATGAAGGGCACCACGCCACGATAGATCGCCGGCGTGCTGAGTTCTGGCGGCGCCACGCCGCGCAGGTAGAACAGGGCGAAGCCGAAAGGCGGGGTGAGAAACGAGGTCTGCAGATTCAGCGCCAGCATGACACCGAGCCAGACCGGATCCAGGCCCATCTGCAACAGGATCGGACCGACGATGGGTACGACGACAAAGGTGATCTCGATGAAATCCAAAATGAAACCGAGCAGGAACATCAGCAGCATCACGCAGACCATGGCGCCAAGCGCCCCGCCGGGCAAGGCGGTCAGCAGCGCATGCACCAGCTCGTCACCCTGATAAGCATTGAAAACCAGGGAAAACAGCGAGGCGCCAATCAGGATCAGGAACACCATGCTGGTGATGCGCGCCGCCTGCTGACCACAGGCCAGCAGCTGCGCCCAATCGAGCTGGCGCCGCAGGACGGCCAGCAGCAGCGCGCCGCAGGCGCCCACGGCCGCGGCCTCGGTGGGTGTGGCCAGACCGAGCATGATCGAGCCGAGCACTGCCAGGATCAAGGCCAGGGGCGGCACCATGCCGATCAGCAGGCGCCGGACCCGTGCAGAAGTCGCCCCGGTGGGCGCTTCGGTCGGCACCGGCAAGACCTGCGGCCGCCACCAGGCCAGCAGCAGGATGTAGCTGATATAGGCGGCCACCAGCAGCAAGCCCGGAATCAGGGCGCCGACGAAAAGATCCCCGACCGACACCGTCTTCGTGCTGAAGATCCCCTGCGCCAGCTGCGCCTGCTGATACGCGGAAGACAGCACATCGCCGAGCAGGACCAGGACAATCGATGGCGGGATGATCTGCCCGAGAGTGCCGGCGGCCGCAATCGTCCCGCTGGCCACCGAAGGCGAATAGCCGTGCTTGAGCATGGTCGGCAAGGCCAGCAGGCCCATGGTGACGACGGTTGCACCGACAATTCCGGTGGAGGCCGCCAGCAGCGCGCCGACCAGGACCACGGCAACGCCCAGCCCGCCGCGCAAGCTGCCGAAAACTTCGACCATAGAATCGAGCAGATCCTCGGCCAGCCGGGCTTTTTCGAGAATGACACCCATCAGAACGAAGAGCGGCACCGCCACCAGGGTTTCATTGACCATGATGCCGTAGAGCCGGTTCGGCATGGCCAGCAGTTCGCCGGCGTCCATCCAGCCGCCCAGCACACCGACCGCGGCGAACCATAAAGCCACCCCGGCCAGGCTCAGCGCCACCGGGTAGCCGAGCAGCAGCACGGCACAAGCCGCGACGAACATCCACAGGGCCATGGTGACTAAGCCTCGCGCCAGGCGCGATAGGCCTGCACGCCCTGCACCAGCCCCTGCAACAGCATCTGCCCGGCGAACAGCAGGATCAGGCTTTTCAGCAGGTACACCCAGGGCAGGCCGCCGGCCTCGGAAGACACCTCATGCCGCGCCCAGGCATCGGCGACATAACCCCAGCTGACGAACAAGATGAACCCCATGACCGGCAGCAACAGCAGCAGCGTGCCGAGCAAATCGACCAGCCCCCGGCGCGGGCCCGACCAGCGGCGATAGAAGATATCGACCCGCACATGGCCATCGGCGTCGAGGGTGGCCGCGGCCGCCGCCAGGAAAACAAAAGCATGGCAATACAGCACCAGTTCCTGCGCCGCGATCGAACCGACCGAGAAGCCATAGCGCAGGACGACGATCCCCAGACCGAGCAGGGCCATGGCGATGCACAGGCAGGCCGCGAGGATGCTCATGGCCTGATTCAGACGCCTGATCGCGGTCAGGGCCCGGTTCATTGCGCCCCCAGTGCCGGCGGCTGGCTGCGGTGCAGTCTGAGAATCGCTTCGAATTCAGCCGGCTCCTTGCGATAAGTGAGCTCGCCGGGACGCGGGAAATGCCAGTCATACAAGCGCGACACCCAGAACCGCAGCGCCGCCGCACGCAGTTTCGCCGGCCACAGGCTCTGCTCCGCGGCGCTCAGCGGCCTCACCTGCTGATAGGCCTGCAGCAGCCCTTGATAGGCCGGCAGATCGAGCGCGCCGGTGGGATTGATGACCCAGTCATTGACACAGACGGCCAGGTCGTAAAGCCAGCAGTCGTTGCAGGCGTAATAGAAATCGATCAGACCGGACAGCTCATCGCCGGTGAACAGTGCGTTGTCGCGGAACAGATCGGCATGGATCACCCCGCGCGACAGGGCGCTGTCGTCGAGTCCCGCCTGATAGCTGATTTCATCCTCAAGCAGGCGCCATACCTCCGGCGCCAGGCGGGGCTTCAGCGCCGCCGCGCTGGCCGTCCACCATTGCGGCCCGCGGCAGTTGGCGCGATACAACGAACAATCCTTGCCAGCCAGGTGCATGCGCGCCAGCGTCGCACCCAGGGCGCCGCATTGTGCCAGCGTGGGCCGGCTCACGCCCTGACCCGCCAGCCGCTGCACCAGGGCGGCGGCCCGCCCGTTGAGCTGTTGCAGGACCTGACCACGCCGGTCGGCCAGCGGCTGGGCGCTGGGAATGCCGGCGTCGGACAGATGCGCCATGACACCGAGAAAATACGGCAGATCTGCTGCCGGCGTGCGCTCGAACAGGGTCAACACGAACTCGCCGGCCGTGGTGGTGACGAAGAAGTTGCTGTTTTCGATGCCCTCTTCGATGCCCTTGTAGGCAAGCAGTTCGCCCTGCGCATAGGCACTCAGAAAAGCGCGCAGCTCGGGCTCGGCAACGGGCGTGAACACGCTCATAGAATTATCGGTCGGGCGAAAAGCGGGCCATGATAGCGCAGCAGGAATCGCTCAGCGACGCCAGAAGGTAGGCGTGAAAAGCACCAGCAGGGTGAAGATCTCCAGCCGCCCCAGCAGCATGGCCAGCACCAGAACCCACTTGCCGGTGTTGCCGACCACGGCGAAATTGCTCGCCACGTCACCCAGCCCCGGCCCCAGATTATTGAGGCACGCGGCAACCGCCGAAAACGCGGTGACCTGATCCAGGCCGGTGGCCATCAGCACCAGCAGCATCACGGCGAACAGCGCCACGTAGACGGAAAAGAAGCCCCAGACCGCCTCGATGACATGGTTGGGCACCGCCCGGTGTCCGAGCTTGACCGGAATCTCGGCCGAGGGATGGATCAGGCGCGTCACCTCGCGCAAACCCTGCTTGATGAGGAGCAGAAAGCGGATCATCTTCATGCCGCCGGCGGTGGACCCGGCACAACCGCCGACGAAACTGGCGAACAGCAGCATCACCGGAATGAAGGTCGGCCAGAGCACGAAAGGCGCGGAGGCAAAGCCCGTGGTCGTGCCGATGGAAACCACCTGGAATGCTGCCTTGAGCAAGGCCTCGTCGGGCTCGAGATAGGTTCCGCTCAGCCACAGCAGCACGGTGACGATGATTACCATGAAGAAGGTCACCACCATCAGACCGAGAGCTTCCGGATCACGGAAATAGACCAGCAGGCTGGCGCTGCGCCAGGCGGTGAAATGCAGGGCGAAGTTGAGGGCGGAAAGCAGCATGAAAATGATCGCGATGATCTCGATCAAAGGCGCATCGAACCAGGCCATGCTCGCATCATGGGTGGAGAAACCACCGATAGCGACGGTGGAAAACGCATGCCCCACCGCATCGAACTTGGACATGCCTGCGCCCCAGTAAGCCAGGCCGCAGGCCAGGGTCAGGCCCATGTAAATGAACCACAGCGCCTTGGCGGTTTCGGTAATCCGCGGGGTCAGCTTGTTGTCCTTGACCGGACCGGGTGACTCCGCCCGATACAGCTGCATGCCGCCGACCCCGAGCATCGGCAGGATCGCCACCGCCAGCACGATGATCCCCATGCCCCCCAGCCATTGCAGCTGCTGCCGGTAGTAAAGCAGGCCACGCGGCAGCGCATCGATGCCTACCAGCACCGTCGCGCCCGTCGTGGTCAGCCCGGACATCGACTCGAACACCGCATCCGTGATCGTCATGTCCGGCGCGGGGCTGACATACAGCGGCACCGCACCGAACAGCCCGAGAACCACCCAGAACAAACAGACGATCAGGAAACCATCACGCAATCGCAAATCGTCCTTGAAATTCCTCACCGGCAGCCAGATCAGCAGACCGGACAGGAAGGCCACCAGGAACGCATCGAGAAAACTGAGGATGTGTTCGTCGTAATACAGCGCGATGGGCAGCGGCGTGAGCATGGTGAAGGAGAACAGCATCAGCAGGATGCCAAGCACCCGCTGCACCGCGACGAAGGGATGCCGGAACTGAAACCTGAAAAAGGACCAGCCGGACCTGGTGATCACAGGAAACTGATTCCGACCTGGAACAGCCGCTCCACCGCCGCCGTATGCTTCTTGTTGACCAGAAACACGATCACATGGTCTTCGGACTCGATGACCGTGTCATGGTGGGCGATGATGACCTTGTCGTTGCGCACCAGCGCCCCGACGCTGGCGCCTTCCGGCCAGCTGATCTCATCGACCCGGCGACCGACCACCCTGGAGCTGCGCTGATCGCCATGGGCGACCGCCTCGATCGCTTCCGCCGCCCCCCGCCGCAGGCTGTGGACTCGCACCACATCGCCGCGCCGTACATGCGCCAGCAGGGCGCTGACCGTCGATTGCTGCGGCGAGATCGCGATGTCGACATCGCGCTCCTCGACCAGATCCAGGTAGGCCGGACGGTTGATCAGGGACAACACGCGCTTGGCCCCCAGCCGTTTGGCCAGCATCGCGGACAGGATGTTCGCCTCATCATCATTGGTGACGGCGCAGAAGACATCGGCATGCTCGATGTTCTCCTCGATCAGCAGATTCTCGTTGGCCGCATCACCGGCCAGCACGATGGTATTGCTCAGCCGCTCCGACAGATAGCGCGCCCGATCGCGGTCCCGCTCGATCAGACGCACGCGGCAGCGCTGCTCCAGGGCCTGGGCGAGGCGCAGGCCAATGTTACCACCCCCGGCCAACAGGACCCGTTTAACCGGCTTGTCCAGACGCCGCATTTCCGCCATGACCTTGGAAATGTCCTCGCGTGCGGCGACGAAAAACACCTCGTCACTGGCCTCGACCACGGTATCGCCTTCCGGCATGATCGGCTTGCCACGGCGATAAATCGCCGCGACCCGGCAATCCACGCCCGGGATGTGGGCGGCCAGTTCGCGCAATTCCTGGCCGATCAGCGGACCGCCATACAGCGCTTTGACCCCGACCAGCCGCACCCGGCCCATGGCGAAATCCACCACTTGCAGCGCCCCGGGATATTCGATCAGACGGGTGATGTAATCCGTGACCAGCTGCTCCGGACTGATCTGCATGTCGACGGGCATCGCATCCTGCGCGAACAGGACACCGCCGCGCCGCTGATATTCCGATGCGCGCACGCGGGCGATCTTGGTCGGGGTCTGGAACATCGAATAGGCGACCTGACAGGCCACCAGATTGATTTCATCGCTGTCGGTCACCGCGATGACCATGTCCGCATCATCCGCCCCGGCTCGCTCCAGCACATCCGGGTGCGAGGCGAAACCATGCACGGTGCGGATGTCCAGCCGATCCTGAAGCTCCTGCAGCAATCCGCTGTTCATGTCCACGACGGTGACGTCGTTGTTCTCGCCGGCCAGATTTTCCGCCAGGGTTGAACCGACCTGGCCGGCGCCCAATATGATGATCTTCATGAATCGCTTGAGCCGCTCATTGCTTCATTAGCACCGCGTAATAGAACCCTTCCAGCGCGCGATCCGGCGCGATCCGCCAACCATATGCGCTGGCCTGACCTGCCGGCAGCTCAATTCTGGCAGGCTTTGCATCGGCATGCGCGGCGACGAAGGCCTGCACCACCGCATCATTTTCTGCGACGAGGATGGAACAGGTGCTGTACAGCAGCAGTCCGCCCGGCTTGAGTTGCGGCCACAAGGCCTCCAGCAGGGCGCCCTGCTGCTGCGCCAGACGCGGAATATCGTCCGCACGGCGCAAGCTCTTGATGTCCGGATGACGGCCGATGACGCCGGTTCCGCTGCAGGGTGCATCGAGCAGGATCCGGTCGTAGGCCTGCACCCAGGGCCCGGCCTGCGCGACATCACCCACATGCAATTCGGCCTCCAGACCATGGCGGGCAAGATTCTCCGCCACCCGCGCCAGACGGGCCGCATCGACATCAACCGCCACGCAATGAATCCCGGGCTGAAGTTCCAGCATGTGCATGGTCTTGCCGCCGGGCGCCGCACAGGCGTCCAGCACCTGCTGACCGGAGGCCAGGCGCAGCAGGCTCGCCGCCATCTGCGCCGCCGCCCCCTGCACCGCGACGCGGCCCGCGTCATGGCCCGGCAGTTCCTGCAGGGCAACGGTCTGCTCCAGCACCAGCCCATCTTCGCCCCAGGCTTCGGCGGCTATGCCCAGCTCGGCCAGCTGCGCACGGTAGTCATCACGGGCGCACTGCTGTCGGTTGACGCGCAGGCACAGGGCGGGCTCCACGTTGAGCGCCCCCATTACGGCCTCGGCCGCCTCGCCCCAGTCCTGGCGGATGGCCGCGTCAAGCCAGTCCGGAAATGACAGGCGCACGGCCGGCGCCAGCGGCGCCGTCTGGGGCTCGCGCAGACGCCGTCGCAACACCGCATTGACCACCCCGCGCAGGCGCTTGGGCGCCAGCTCCACGGTCGAATTCACGGCCGCATGATCGGCCACGTCGGCAAGATCAAGCTGACAGGCACCGAGCCACAGCAGATTGTTCAGCTGCGGATCCTTGCTCGGCTTTTGCAGCAAGGCCGTCATGCTGGCTTCCAGACGCCGGCGATGACGTGCGGCATGTTGCGCCAGGCGTCGGGCAAACGCCTTGTCACGCCCGCTCAGGCCGCCGATCCCGGCGGCCTGCAGGGCCTCGGGCAGGTTCTGCCCCTGACGCAGTGCGGCCAGTGCGGACAGCACCACCGCCCGGCTGTCCGGCGCGGCAGGCGCGCGCCTGGCGCTCGCCCCGGCCGGCTTGCCGCGTCGATACAGCGGATTATCCCTGGCCAAGAATCTGCCCCTTGAGTGTGCGCCCACGCCCCGCCTCGACCGCCCGCATGCGCCGGCCGCCGGCAAACTGCACCTCCGCCACGGTCAGGCTGCCCTGAGCACAGGCCACCGTCATGCCGGTCTCATTCACCGCGGTGATCTCACCGGGCCGGGCCGGGCCGCGATCCTGTTCATCGACCGCGACCACCCGCCAGAGCTTGAGCGGATCGCCCGCCAGCGGGCTGCTCGCCCCCGGCCAGGGATCAAATGCGCGGATCTGCCGTGCCAGCACCGCTGCCGGCCGCTGCCAGTCAAGCTGGGCTTCGTGCTTGCCGAGCTTGTGCGCATAACAGGCACGGGCATCGTCCTGGACCTGCGGCCTGAGTTCGTTGCGCGCCAGCGCCTGCAACCAGCCCGGCAGGCGTGCTGCCCCCAGCATCGCCAGGCGATCGTGCAAGTCCCCGCTGGTGCACAGCGCATCGATCGGCAGTTGCGCGCGGGCCAGCACCGGCCCGGTGTCCAGACCGGCATCCATCTGCATCAGACAGACCCCGGTTTCCTCATCTCCGGCCTGAATCGCGCGCTGAATCGGCGCGGCGCCGCGCCAGCGCGGCAGCAAGGAGGCATGCAGATTGACGCAGCCCAGACGCGGGATCTCCAGCACCGCCGGCGGCAGGATCTGGCCGTAGGCAATCACCACCAGCAGGTCGGGCTGCAAGGCCCGCAGTTCCTCCTGCGCCGCGGTCGCCTTCAGGCTGGGGGGCTGCCACACCGGCAAGCCGGCTTCCTGCGCGCAGGTCTTGACCGCGCTGGCCACCAGCTTGCGACCCCGGCCCGCCGGGCGGTCGGGCTGCGTCAACACCGTGCAGATCTGCAGCCGCGCCTCGATCAGCGCCGCCAGCGAGGCCGCGGCGAATGCCGGGGTGCCGGCAAATGCAATCTTCATCCGCGCATCCGCAGTTCTTTTTCCAGCTTCTTGCGAATCCGCTCCCGTTTCAGACGGGACAGATAATCGACGAACAATTTGCCGTCCAGATGATCGATCTCATGCTGGATGCACTGGGCGAACAGGCCATCGGCTTCCATTTCGATCGGCTTGCCGTCCTTGTCCAGCGCCCGGAAGCGCACCACATCGTAGCGCTGCACCCGATCATAGTGGCCGGGCACGGACAGGCAGCCTTCCTCCACTTCACACAGATTCTCCCCACCAATGATCTGGGGATTGATCAGGATCAGCGGCTCATCATGCTTTTCCGACAGATCCATCACGGTAAAGCGCTGATTGATTCCGACCTGGGTGGCCGCCAGACCCAGGCCTGGCGCGTCATACATGGTTTCCAGCATGTCATCGAAGGTGCGCCAGAGGGATTTGTCGACCCGGCCTACGGGGACGGCCACCTCGCGCAGACGCGGGTCCGGAAACTTGAGGATCGGCATTTTCGACATGTACGCGTACTCTTTAGGTTTTCCAGCGATGCGGATTAAAGTTAGGATGCTGCATCATCGGCATGAGCCGAGGTGGCGAGGGACATTTGCGTGCGAAATTATAAAGCCTTAATAAATTTGAAGATTGGTCGACGCGCCGCCGCCGTGCTGGCGGGCCTCCTGTTTGCAGGCCATGTGGCCGCCCAGGACCCGCCGGTCATCAACCCGGATGTGGCACTGGAATACACGGTCAAGAAAGGCGACACCCTATGGGACATCTCGGAATACTTTCTCCGCGACCCCTGGCTGTGGCCGGAATTGTGGAGCGCCAATCCCCAGGTTGCCAATCCCCATCTGATCTACCCGGGCGAAATACTTTACCTGGTCTGGATTGACGGCCGCCCGCGCCTGACGCGCAAACCGCCAGCACGCAACGAAGTCGTCCGGCTCAGCCCCCGTGCCCGCACCCTGTCGCTGGGCGCCCCCATCCCGACCATTCCGCTCGACGCGATCCGCGCCTTTCTCAATGGCCCGCGGGTGGTGGAAGAAGAGGTCCTGGAAACCGCCCCGTACATCGTTGCATTCGGCGACGAGCGCCTGCTCGGCAGCAGCGAAGCCGATTCCTATATCAAGGGCTCCCGCGAAGATGACGGCTACCGCTACAGTGTCGTGCGCAAAGGCCAGCGCTACACCGACCCGGAAACCGGCCGCACCCTGGGCTACGAGGCGATTCCCGTGGCCCAGGCGGATGTCCAGCAGTTCGGCGACATCTCCCATGCGGTCCTGAGCCAGAGCCTGCGGGAAGTGCGCATCGAAGACAGCCTGCTACCGGCCAGCAGCCTCAACTTCGACCCCAACTTCTATCCCCATGCC
Source organism: Oceanococcus sp. (assembly GCA_041619555.1). Taxonomy (GTDB): domain Bacteria; phylum Pseudomonadota; class Gammaproteobacteria; order Nevskiales; family Oceanococcaceae; genus Oceanococcus. The sequence goes on from JBFKDQ010000050.1 coordinate 13,270, forward strand.
CCGGAAAAACCCATCCAGGGCCAGATCATCGCGGTGTTCGATGGCGTGAGCCAGATCGGCCAGTACCAGATCGTGACCCTCAACCGCGGGCAGACGCATGGCCTGGAAAATGGCCATGTGCTGCGGGTCAAGCAGCGCGGCATCACGGTTCGCGACCCGAAGAAGTTCTTTCGCTCGAGTCTCCGCCTGCCTGAAGTCGACGCCGGCTATCTGATGGTGTTCATGACCTACAAGGACATCAGCTACGGCCTGGTGATGCGGGCTTCGCGCCCGATCCATATCCTGGACAAGGTCACACACCCTGACAGCGAGGCCTGAGTCCGACGAACTTGCGATCTGGCTGCGGCTGCTGACGGCACCGCAGCTGGGACCGGTCAGCCAGGGCAAACTGTTGCAGGCCCTGGGCGGCATCCAGGGTGTCGGCCGCGCCAGCCGCAGCCAGCTGCAGCAACTGGATTTGCCTGCCGTCGCCCTCGACCATCTGTGCGCGCCGCAAAGCAGTGCCACCAGCGCCGCCTCCCGCTGGCTGGAGCAGCCACGCTGCGGCCTGATCACGCGCGCCGACGCACTCTATCCCGATCGCTTACGCCAACTCCAGGACGCCCCCCAGGCCCTGTTCTATCGCGGCGACCCGGAGCTTCTGGCAACCCAGCAACTGGCCATGGTCGGCAGCCGCAACCCGACCCCGGCCGGCGCCCGGCAGGCCCGTCTGTTCGCCCGCTACCTGAGCCAGCACGGCCTCACGATCACCAGCGGCCTGGCCATGGGCATTGATGCGGCCGCCCATGCCGGCGCCCTGGAGGCCGATGGCCTGACCCTGGCCGTCACCGGCTGCGGCCTGGACATCGTCTACCCCGCCAGCCACGCCCGACTCACCGAGCAAATTGCCGAATCCGGCCTGCTCATCAGCGAGTTTCCCCCCGGCACCCCGCCGTTGCGCGGCAATTTCCCACGCCGCAATCGGCTGATCGCCGGCCTCAGCCTGGGCACCCTGGTGGTCGAGGCCGCCCTGCGCAGCGGCTCGCTGATCACCGCCCGATTGGCATCGGAACAGGGACGCGAGGTCTTCGCCATGCCGGGATCGGTCGACAACCCGCTGGCTCGCGGCTGCCATAATCTGATCCGCAACGGCGCCAAACTGGTGGAAACCGCCCGCGACATCCTGGAAGAATTGGCGCCGATCATAGATAATGTGTCGGTCCCTGCTGCCGCCCCGGCGACCGGGACACCCTCCAAGGTTCACGACGAGGACTACCAGCTGCTGCTGAAACATCTGGACAACGCGCCGATGAGCATCGACGTGCTGGCTGCGGCAACCGGCCTTTCCGTGAATTCCGTTTCCTCCATGTTGCTGATACTGGAACTGCAGGGCGCCGTCGCGGTGGCGCCAGGTGGCGGATATCAGCGCAATCCGGGCTAATGCAAGCCAAAGAATCCATACTCGACGTTCTGCTCTATCTGTTTGAAAACTATTTCGACGATGAGTTGGAACCGGTCACCGATCAGGACACGCTGGAAACCGAGCTCGAGGCGGCCGGGTTTCCGCGCGAGGAGATCGAGCACGCGTTCGACTGGCTGGCCGACCTGGAAGATCGTCGCAGCAAGCCGGAGTTGCAGTCCCGCGGCGCCATTCGCGTGTTCGCGGACACCGAATGCCAGCGACTCAACGCCGATTGCCGCGGTTTCCTGCACCATGTCGAACGCCTCGGCATCCTCACCGCGGACAGCCGGGAAACGGTCATCGACCGCCTGCTGGCGCTGAACGACGACGATGTGGGGGCGGAACAGGCCAAATGGGTGATCCTGATGGTGCTGTTCACCCAGCCCGGCCAGGAAGATGCTTTCGCCCGCATGGAAGACCTGATCTATGACCCTCAGGGCAGCCTGATGCACTAGCGGCCCGCGGGCCGCACCACCGGCACGGCGGGCGATTCCAGGCCGCAAGCACCGCCGCCGACAGCGCCCTCGGCGCGGCGAACATCAGCCGCCGAACACCCTGGCCGGAACTCACAGCGACCGCTGCAGGCGCGCCACCGAAGATTTGACTTCGCGGCATGGCTTGGTTCAAGTTGCGCCCCTTCACTTCATAAACAGCAGATTCCTATCGGCATGAGCCGCAACCTTGTAATTGTAGAGTCCCCCGCCAAAGCGACGACGATCAAGAAGTATCTTGGTCCGGACTACGACGTGCTGGCCTCCTATGGCCACGTGCGCGATCTCGTGCCGAAAGAAGGCGCCGTCGACACCCAGAACGACTTCCGGATGCGCTATGAAGTCATCGAGCGCAACGAAAAGCACGTCCGCAAGATTTCCGACAGCCTGAAGAAAGCCGACACCCTGCTGCTCGCCACTGACCCTGATCGCGAGGGCGAAGCCATTGCCTGGCATCTGCTCGAACTGTTGCGCGAACGCGGCCTGCTCGAAGACAAGGATGTCAAACGGGTGGTTTTCCACGAAATCACCAAGACCGCGGTCCGCGATGCGGTCGCCCATCCGCGCACCGTCTCCGAAGATCTGGTCAATGCCCAGCAGGCGCGACGCGCCCTGGACTACCTTGTTGGCTTCAACCTCTCGCCGCTGCTCTGGCGCAAGGTCCAGCGCGGGCTTTCCGCCGGCCGTGTGCAAAGCCCGGCGCTGCGGCTGATCGTCGAACGGGAAGAGGAAATCGAGGCTTTCCTGCCACGCGAGTACTGGACGATTACCGCTGGACTCAGCAAGCAGCAACAGAATTTCCAGGCCAAACTGACCCGCCTGGATGGGGACAAGGTCGAGCAGTTCTCGATCACCGACGGCGATACGGCGCATGACGCGCGCCAGCGCCTGCTCACCGCCGCCGATGGCAACCTGCAGGTGCAGGACATCGAGCGCAAGCAGCGCCGCCGCAACCCCGCGCCCCCCTTCACCACCTCCACCCTGCAGCAGGAAGCCGCCCGCAAACTGGGCTTTTCCGCCAGCCGGACGATGCGCACCGCGCAGCAGTTGTACGAAGGCATCCAGATTGATGGCGAACGCGTTGGCCTGATCAGCTACATGCGAACCGACTCCGTGAACCTGTCGAACGAGGCCATCAACGACATCCGCGGCTACATCGAACAGCAGTACGGCGCCGACGCACGACCGGAGCAGCCACGCCGCTTCAAGAGCAAGTCCAAGAACGCCCAGGAGGCGCACGAGGCGATTCGCCCGACATCGGCGCGCCGCCTGCCGGAACAGATGGTCGCGCAGCTCGAAGCAGACCAGGCCAAGCTGTACCGCCTGATCTGGCAGCGCGCGGTCGCCTCGCAGATGATGCCTGCGGTGTACGACACCATCGGCGCCAATCTGGCGGCCGGCACGATCGGCGTGTTCCGGGCCACCGGCTCGACCCTGGTGTCGCCGGGCTTCATCGCGGTCTACCTGGAAGGGCGCGATGACGTGGACGATGACAAGGATGAAAAGCTGCCGGAGCTCAAGGAAGGCGAGAAGATCCCGCTCAACGACATCCTCAGCGTGCAGCACTTCACCGAACCGCCGCCGCGCTATTCGGAAGCCAGCCTGGTGAAAACGCTGGAGGAGTACGACATCGGCCGTCCCTCGACCTATGCCAGCATCATCTCGACCCTGCTCAATCGCGAATACGTGATGCTGGAAAGCAAGCGCTTTCATCCCACCGACGTCGGCAAGATCGTCAGCCGCTTCCTGACCCAGCATTTCGAGCAGTACGTGAACTACCGCTTCACCGCGAAACTCGAGGACGAACTCGATGCGGTGGCGCGCGGCGAGCGGGCCTGGCTCGGCCTGCTGAGCGAGTTCTGGTCACCCTTCCATCAGACCGTGGAAGAAAAGGCCGACATTCCCCGCGCCGAGGTCGCCAATGCCCGCGAAATCGGCACCGACCCCGCCAGCGGCAAACCGATTTCCGTCCGCCTGGGGCGATTCGGCCCCTATGTGCAAATCGGCACCAAGGATGACGAGGACAAACCCCGCTTTGCCGGCCTGCGCCCCGGCCAGAGCATGGACAAGATCACGCTGGAGGACGCGCTAGAACTGTTCAAATTGCCGCGGGATGTCGGCACCACCGATGACGGCCTCAAGATCAGCGCCAATATCGGCCGCTTCGGTCCCTACATCCGCTATCGCGACCCGGTGGAAAAAAAGGACAAGTTCGTCTCCCTGAAAGAAGACGACCCCTACTCCATCGACGAGCAACGCGCACGTGACCTGATCGCGCAGAAGAAACAGGCCGATCTGGAAAAGATCATCCGTGTCTATGCCGAGGAAGGCATCCAGATTCTCAAGGGCCGCTGGGGACCGTACATCACCGACGGCGAGAAGAATGCCCGCATCCCCAAGGATGCCGATGTCGAAGCTCTGGATCTGAAAACCTGCCAGGAACTCCTCGCCAAAGCGCCGGAAAAGAAAAAGCGGGGCGCCGCGGCAAAGAAAACCACGACCAAGGCCGCCGCCAAACCCGCGGCCAAGACCAAGACAGCAGCCAAACCCAAAACTGCGGCAAAGGCCAAAACAGCAGCCAAGCCCAAAACTGCGGCAAAGGCCAAAGCTGCACCCAAAGCCAAACCGAAGGCGAAGCCCAAGGCGCCAAGCAAAGCCAGCACATGAATAGCACCGAATTCATGGCCGTCCTGATGGATTCGGACTTCGACTTCGGGTCCATGCGCAAGACCTTGCAACTTCTCGAGAAGTTCGAATTTCACCATGACTTCAATGTCACTTCCGCCTATCGTTCGGCCGCCGCGACCCTCGCCGATGCCAAAGATACCGCCCTGCCGGAATGCCTGCTGAAGGCATGAATCGCTGGTCCGTCCACCGGGCCGTTCTCGCCCTGCGCCAGGGCGGCCTGATCGCCTATCCCACCGAAGCCGTTTGGGGACTGGGCTGCGATCCGGCCAACCCCGAGGCGCTGACGCGCCTGCTGCAGCTCAAGCGCCGACCCTGGCACAAAGGTCTGATCCTGATCGCCAGCCACTGGACCCAGCTGCAAGCCTGGGTGGCCAGCCCGCAACCACCTGCCAGCGCAGCGCAGGACTGGCCCGGCCACGTCACCTATCTGCTGCCGGCGGCGGCGCATGTCCCGGCGCTGCTGCGCGGCCGCCACCGCACGCTGGCCGTACGCGTGAGCGCCCACCCCGGCGTACGCCAGCTGTGCGACGCCTTCGGCGGCGCGCTGGTCTCCACCAGCGCCAACCGCCACGGCCACCCCACCGGCCGCAATCTGACCCAGCTGCGCCACCAACTGGGCCCGGAGGTGGACTATTATCTCAATGGCAAGCTCGGCAACGCCGGGCGCGCCAGCCGCATCATCGACCCCGTTTCGGGCCGGACCCTAAGAGCATGACTCCCGACGACCAACTCACCGCCGTTGACCAGTTCCTGCAAGGCCTGCAGGAAGACATCTGCGCCGGCCTCGCCGCGGAAGAACCGCAGGCGCAGTTCAATCGCGATGCCTGGCAGCGCGAGGAAGGCGGCGGCGGCCTCACCCGGGTGCTCGACGCGGGCGAGATCTTCGAGCGCGCCGGGGTCAATTTTTCCCGCGTGCACGGCAGCCGGCTGCCGCCCTCGGCGACACAGCGCCGACCCGAACTGGCCGGCCGCGACTTCGTCGCTACCGGGGTGTCGCTGGTCATTCACCCGCGCAATCCGCATGTGCCCACCACCCACATGAACGTGCGCTACTTCCAGGCCGGCGACATCTGGTGGTTCGGCGGCGGCTTCGACCTGACCCCCTATTACCCGGTCCACGAGGACGTGCTGCACTGGCACGAAACCGCACGCCAGGCAGTTGGCGCTGCGCTCTATGCAGAATTCAAGTCACTCTGCGACCACTATTTTTATCTGCCCCATCGCCAGGAAACCCGGGGCGTCGGCGGCCTGTTCTACGATGACTACGCCGCCGGCGGCTTTGCCGCGGCCTTCGCACTGACCCGCGCCGTCGGCGAGCACTTCCTCAAGGCCTATCTGCCGATCGTCCAACGGCGCAAAGATGAGCCCTACAGCGCCGCGCAGCGGGATTTTCAGCTCTACCGCCGGGGCCGCTACGTGGAATTCAATCTGATCCATGATCGCGGCACCCTGTTCGGCCTGCAATCCGGTGGCCGCACCGAATCCATCCTGATGTCAATGCCACCGCTGGCCCGCTGGGATTACGCCTGGTCACCAGCGCCAGGCAGCGCCGAAGCCCTGCTCTACTCCGACTACCTCAAGCCGCGGGACTGGCTGGAACCGCAGGACGACGGATGACGCTGACCGAGCTGCGCTACATTGCCGCCCTCGACCGGGAACGGCATTTCGGGCGCGCCGCCGAACGCTGCTTCGTCAGTCAACCCACCCTGTCGGTGGCGCTGCGCAAGTTCGAGGACCGCCTCGGCATCACGGTATTCGAGCGTCAGCACGGCGAGGTCAAACCCACGCCGATCGGCGAACGCATCATCACCCAGGCCCGCAAGGTACTGGCCGAAGCGCAGCTGATCGAATCGATCGCCACGCAGGGCCAGGACGAACTCAGCGGCCGCCTGCGGCTGGGCGCGATCTACACCGTGGGCCCGTATCTTCTGCCCCGGCTGATCCCCCAGCTCAAGCGCAATGCGCCGGGCATGCCCCTGCTGATCGAGGAAAATTTCACCAGCGTGCTGAGCACCCAGCTGCGGCGCAACGAGCTGGACCTGATTCTCATCGCCGAGCCTTTCGCTCCGCCGGGGATCTGCACCTGGCCGCTGTACGACGAGCCCTTCGTGGTCGCCATGCCGCCCGATCATCCCTGGACCCGGCAAGCCAGCGTGTCCAGCGCCCAGCTGGCCGAGGACCGACTCCTGCTGCTGGGCCCCGGCCACTGCTTTCGCGACCAGGTCATCGACAGCTGCCCGGATTGCATGCAGCACGCCGATGAGGAAGAACAGCTCGCCGGCAGCAGTCTGGAAACCATTCGTCACATGGTCGCCAGTGGCCTGGGCGTCACCGTGCTGCCGCAAAGCTCGGTCAGCGCCGAAACCGACCGAGATCAGCTGCTGGTCACGCGCCCCTTTCGCGACAGGCAGCCCAGCCGGCGCATCAGCCTCGCCTGGCGCCGCAGCTTCCCCCGGCCCAAGGCGATCGAGTCCGTCCACGATGCGATCCTGGCGTCGCCACTGGGCGGTGTAAAGTGGCTGCCCGACAGCAAACCCACCCAAGGAAAGTCCTGATGTTCAAGTTCAGCGGCAAGCGCCCCAAGACCCTCGGCATTCACAATGGCCAGCTTTCCCGGCCATCGAAAAAACCCAATTCCGTCTGCAGTCACGCCAGCAGCGGCTATGCCGCCATCGCGCCGCTGAAAATCAACGGCGATGCCAGCGATGCCTGGTCCCGCCTGTGTCATCTGGTCGGCAGCGAAGCCCGGATCATCGAATCCGATGCGCATTATCTGTACGCCGAATACACCACCCCGCTGATGGGCTTTGTCGACGACGTCGAATTCCTGCTCGACGCGGAAAAAGGCGTCATCCACCTGCGCAGCGCCTCCCGCCTGGGCTATTCCGATATGGGCGCCAACCGCAAGCGGATCGAACACCTCCGGACCCGCCTCAAAACCTGAGCCGCCCATGACCCCGTTCTGGCCCGGACCCGCGCCCCACCCGCCTGGCATCACCCACCTGGTGGGCGGCGCGGTCCGCGATGAAATGCTGAACCTGCCGGTGACCGAGCGCGACTGGGTCGTAACCGGCAGCACGCCGGAGCGCATGGCGGCGGCGGGCTTTCGCCCGGTGGGCAAGGATTTCCCGGTGTTCCTGCATCCCGTCACCGGCGAGGAATATGCGCTCGCCCGCACCGAGCGCAAGACCGGTCATGGCTATGGCGGCTTCAGCTTCCACGCCGACCCGGAGGTCACCCTGGAGCAGGACCTCGCGCGCCGCGACCTGAGCATCAATGCGATGGCGCGCAGCGCAGCAGGTGAGCTGATCGATCCTTATGGGGGCGCAGCCGACATCCAGGCCAAGTGCCTGCGCCATGTCTCCAGCCATTTTGCCGAGGACCCCCTGCGGGTGCTGCGCACCGCGCGTTTCCAGGCTCGCTTCCAGCCTCTGGGCTTCACCCTGGCGGACGAAACCCTGGCCCTGATGCAACAGATCAGCGCCAGCGGGGAACTGCCGCACCTGAGCATGGAACGCTGCTGGAAGGAAACCGAAAAAGCCCTGCTCAGCGCCGCGCCGGCAGAATATTTCCGCACTCTGCGGGCCTGCCATGCCCTGGTCGTGCTGTTCCCGGAGATCGACGCGCTGTTCGGGGTGCCGCAGACCGCGCGCTACCACCCTGAAATTGACACCGGAATTCATACCCTGCTGGCCCTGGAACAGGCCTGCCGCCTGAGCGACTCGCTTGAGGTCCGCTTCGCCACCCTCTGCCATGACTTCGGCAAGGCGCGCACGCCGAAAATCGTGCTGCCCGGCCATCACGGTCACGAGAAGCGCGGCGTCCCCATCATCGAAGCCTTCTGCCAGCGTCTGAAGACCCCGCGCGCGTTGAAGGAAATCGCCCAGGCCGTGGCGGAATTTCATCTGCTCTGTCACAAGACCAGGGAACTGCGTCCGGAGACCCTGCTCAAATTGTTCGAACGCCTGGACGCCTTCCGCCGCCCGCAGCGCCTGGAGGTGTTCCTGCTCGCCTGTGAAGCCGATGCCCGGGGCCGCACCGGGCTGGAAGACCAGCCCTATCCGCAGGCGCGCTACCTGCAGCAGGCCTGCGCCGCGGCGCTGCGCGTGAAACCCTCAGACCTCGTCGCACAGGGCCATCAGGGCGCCGCCCTCGGCCGCGAACTGCGCGCCGCCCGCTTGCGCCAGCTCGACCGGCACCGCAAGACCTACCAGAACAGCACCAGCAGCATCGCGCCCAGCACCAGTCGATAGATCACGAAAGGCAGAAAACCGTAGCTCTGCAGCAGTTTCCTCAGCCAGTGAATGCAGGCCAGACCGCTGACGAAGGCCACGGAGACGCCTACGCCAATGTCATTCCAGGCCACCGGCTCGACCGAGGTTGCCAGCTTCATGAATTCATAGGCGGCCGCCAGCGCGATCACGGGCACCGCCATCAGGAAGGAAATTCGCGCCGCCGCCACCCGGCTCATGCCCATCATCATGGCCGCGGTCATGGTGACCCCGGAACGCGAGGTCCCGGGCGACAAGGCCAGGGCCTGCGCACAGCCAAGCAGAAAATACTCACGCCAGCTCAGATGATCTTCGCTGCGTCGGCCGCGCAGGCGGGTGTCGGCAAACCACAGCAGCAAGCCGAAGATGATGAGGTTGGCGGCGATCAGCAGGGGGTTGTTGATCTCGATATCGAACACCACCTACATCAAGCCCCCGCCCGATCAATCCCTGGCCGGCGCCCGCACCCCCTCCATCACCACGCCGACATTGCGCGCCGCCGACACCGCACCGGGCTTGCTGAGCCGCAGACGCGCCCGGGAGACCGGAAATTCATCCAGGATGCAATTCAGAATCGCCTGCCCCAAAGCCTCGATCAGCCCATACCGCGCGCTGCCAACAAGGGCAACCAGACGATCCGACAGCGCCTTGTAGTCGACCGTGTCAGCGAGACCGTCACTTTGCGCCGCAACCTGCAAATCGGTGTGCAGTTCGAGATCCAGCACCACCGTCTGGCGGATTTCGCGCTCCCAGTCGTAGACGCCGATGCAGGTTTGAACCGCCAGCCCCTCGATGAAGATGTGTTCAAGCGCCATCGGCGACTCCCGGTCGGGACAGTTCACTCAGTGGCCAGCGCGCCCGCACCGGCACGGCGCCGTCCACACGGGCATCGCCCAGCCGCAGCGCGCCGACATGCGCGATCATCGCCGCATTGTCTGTACACAGGGCCGGTGCCGGCGCGAAGAAACGTGCCCCACGGCTGGCGCACAAGGCCTGAAGCGCGGCACGCAGCGGGCGATTGGCCGCCACGCCGCCCGCGACCAGCAACTGCCTCATGCCGGCTTCCTCCAGCGCCCAGCCACACTTCTTTACCAGGGTTTCAACAACGGCCGCCTCAAATTCGCAGGCCAGATCGGCGCGCTGCGCCTGCTCGTCCAGCCGCATGATCTGGGTCGCCACCGCGGTCTTGAGTCCACTGAAACTGAAATCCAGCGAGCGCTGCCGGGTCAGCGGCCGCGGCAGGCGATATCGGCCCGGCCGCCCCTGTCTGGCCAGGTCCGACAGGGCCGGACCGCCTGGATAAGGCAGGCCCAGCAGCTGGGCCGTCTTGTCGAACGCCTCGCCGGCAGCGTCATCCAGGCTTTCACCCAGCAGTTGATAGCAGCCCAGCGCCTCGCAGGCCACCAGCATGGTGTGGCCGCCGGAAACCAGCAGGGCGACAAACGGAAAATCCAGGTCGGGGTCGGCGATCATCGGTGCCAGCAGATGACCTTCCATATGGTGCACCGGCACCACCGGAATTCCGCGCCCCTGCGCCAGACCGCCGGCCATTGCGGCGCCGGCAAGCAATGCGCCGACCAGACCCGGCCCGGCGGTGTAGGCCACCGCATCCAGGGCGTCAAGCTCCACCGCCGCCTCGTTCAGGGCCTGCTGCAGAAGGCCGGGCAGATGCCGCACATGATCCCGCGATGCCAGTTCCGGCACGACCCCGCCAAACGGCGCGTGCAGTTCCACCTGGCTGTGCAGGGCTTCGGCCAGCAGGCCACGCTGGGTGTGGTACAGGGCCACGGCAGTTTCGTCACACGACGACTCGATGCCCAGGACCAGTGCGGCGCGCAGATGCGACACGGCATTTCTCGCAGATCAAAAGGCCGCCATTTTCGCAGACTTGTGTGGCTGTTGTATTTTTTTGCCTGCGCCCGTAAAATTTGCGCCCTTTTTCCGCCGGTACTTCCGGCGTTTATTTTTTCAGCAAGCCCGAGGCCTGAATGCCAAGCGTAAGAGTCAAGGAAAACGAGCCCTTCGAAGTAGCCCTGCGCCGCTTCAAGCGTTCCTGTGAAAAAGCCGGCGTCCTCACCGACGTTCGCCGCAAAGAATTTTTCGAAAAACCGAGCCAGGAAAGAAAGCGCAAGCGCGCCGCCGCGGTCAAGCGTCATGCGAAGAAATTGTCCCGCGACATCATGCGTCGCCAGCGCCTGTTCTGAGGCCTGGAAGTCCGCATGAATCTACGCGCTCAAATCCAGGATGACATCAAGCAGGCCATGCGTGCCCGTGAGCAGAGCAAGCTGGCCACGTTGCGCATGCTGTCGGCCGCCATCAAGCAGCGGGAAGTGGATGAGCGCGTGGAACTCAACGATGCCGATGTCCTCGCCATCGTTGAAAAACTGATCAAGCAAAGACGCGAAGCCGCCAAGCAGTACGAGGATGGCGGCAGACCGGAGCTGGCCGCGAGCGAGGTCGCCGAGGCCGCGTTGCTGGAGGTCTATCTGCCGCCGCAGCTGGACGAAAGCGAGATCAAGGCGCTGATTGAACAATGCGCCAACAACTGCGGCGCCAGCGGCCCGCAGGACATGGGCAAGCTCATGGGCCAGCTCAAACCGCAACTGCAAGGCAAGGCCGACATGGGCCTGGTCAGCCGCCTGGTGAAGGCGCGCCTCACTGCCTAGGCCCCGCCACCCGCAACACCATCCGAGCGCCCTGGCGCCACAGCCCAGCCACGCATCAGGGCCAGCCACCGAACTCCAGCAGGAACCTTTCGCCCGCCTGATGCGTCATCACGGACGGCGCGCTTATTGCAGGCCCAACGCGCTGGCAGCCTGCCTGCCGGCGCGCGCAGCGAATCCACCCGGACCTGGAGCCCTGTTTTGATACCGCAGGATTTCATTGACGACCTGATCAACCGGGTCGACATCGTCGAAGTCATACGCAGCCGGGTCGAACTCAAGCGGGCCGGCCGGGAATGGCGCGCCTGCTGCCCGTTCCACAACGAGAAAACTCCCTCGTTCAACGTCGTCCCGCACAAGCAGTTCTACCACTGCTTCGGCTGCGGCGCTCACGGCCATGTGCTGCGCTTTCTGATGGATCATGACCGGCTCGACTTCCCCGCCGCGGTCGAGGTGCTGGCGGATTTCGCCGGGGTCGAGATTCCTCGCGAGGCCAAAGACCCGACCGCAGCCCGCAACAAGGAGATCTACACCATCCTTGATCGGGCCCAGCAACGCTTTCGCCAGGCCCTGAACAAACATCCGGAGGGCAAGGCGTATCTCGCCGGACGCGGGGTCAGCGCCGAGATGATCGAGCGCTACGAGATCGGCCTCGCCCCGGCCGGCTGGGACTACCTGTCGGCCTCGCTCAAGCCGCTGGACATGGCCGAACAGGCGGGCCTGGTAGTACGCAAGGATGGCGAGCACTACTACGACCGTTTCCGCAACCGGCTGATGTATCCGATTCGCGACGTGCGCGGCCGGGTGGTGGCTTTCGGCGGGCGCGCGCTGGATGACGATCCGGCCAAATATCTGAACTCGCCAGAAACCCCGGTCTTCCACAAGAGTGCGGTGGCCTACGGCCTCTACGAGGCCAAACAGGTGCACCGCGAGCTCAAGCAGCTGATCGTGGTGGAGGGCTACATGGATGTCATCGCCCTGGCCCAGTTCGGTTTCGACTACGCCGTCGCCACGCTCGGTACCGCCACCACCGCCGACCACATCCAGCTATTCAGTCGCCAGGTGCGCAGGATCACCTTCTGTTTCGACGGCGACGCCGCCGGCCTGCGCGCAGCGAATCGAGCGCTGGACATCTGTCTGTCCAGCCTCCGGGACGACCTGGACATCCGCTTTCTGTTCCTGCCGGACAAGGAAGATCCGGACAGCCTGGTGCACCGCGAAGGCCATGAGGGCTTTGCCCGCCGCCTGGAAACCGCCATGCCGCTGTCCGAGCGACTGCTGCAGCGACTGCAGCAGGAAATCGACATGAGCAGCGCCGAAGGCCGCGCGGCGCTGCTGGATCGCGCCAAGAAAACCCTGACCAATGTCCAGGCCCCGGCCTTTCGCAGCCTGATGCTGCAAAGCCTGGAGCAACTGACCCAACTCAGCGCACCAGCGGTGGAAAATCTGATGGGACCGCGCCCGGAACGCGAAGTCCAGCGGCGCAGCATCAAGGCACCGGGCCGCATGACGCCGGTCCGACGTGCCATCGTGCTGCTGCTGAGCTACCCCCGCTGCGCCGAACATGTGCTGGACATCGAAAGTCTGGCGATCTGCGATGTTCCGGGCACGCCGCTGCTGTCGGAACTGATCGATCGCCTGCACCAGAAACCCGGTCAGCATTGCGCTGCGCTGATCAACAGCTACGCTGGCCGCAAGGAGCACGACTTCCTGGAAAACCTCTCCATGGTCGATCCCGAAATCGACGAGGACTCCGCCATCCGGGAATTCGCCAGCCTGTGCGAAAAACTGCTGCGCGATTCGCGCAAGAGCGAATTACAGGAACTGCTCGATGATGCCCGCAACGGCCGCCTGGATGCACGCGGCAAAGCGCGGCTGAAATCCTTGAACCAAAGCCGAAAATCGGCATCCAAGTGAAGATTTCAATGAGCAGCTTTGCTATCATTGAAGTTTTATTTTGCCTCAGTGCGCGCGTTGATTGCCCGGCGCCGCCCTCCCAGCTGGAACGCCATACTTCATGAGTGTCGAAAAACAATCAAAGCTCAAGCTTCTGATTGCGCAAGGTAAGGAACGCGGTTACCTCACCTACGCGGAGGTCAATGACCACCTGCCGGACGATATCGTCGATCCGGAACAAATCGAAGAAATCATTTCTCAGCTGAACAACCTCGGCATCAAGGTGCATGAAGAAGCACCTGACGAAGAGGAAATGCTGCTGAGTGACAGCGCCGCCGTCGATGTCGACGATGACGACGAGGACACCGAAGAAGCGGTCGCCACCCTCGCGGCGCTGGATGCCGAGTTCGGCCGCACCACCGACCCGGTGCGCATGTACATGCGCGAGATGGGCAGCGTTGAACTGCTCGACCGGCACGGCGAAATCCGCATTGCCAAGCGCATCGAGGAAGGCCTGGCGGAAGCCATGCATGCCTTGACCGCGCACCCCGAAACCGCCGCCATCGTGCTGGAATATTTCGCCGAGGTGCAGGAAGGACAACGGCGCCTGAGCGATGTCATCCTCGGCTTCGTCGACCCGGAAACCGGCGACCCCTTGAGCGGCCCCGGTTCGGCCGCCGCACTCGAAGCGCAGCAGGCCAAGGAAGAGGCGGACGACGATGACGTGGTCGAAGAGCCGGTCGACACCGGCCCCGATCCGGAAGAAGTCGCCGAAGCTTTTGCCAAACTGCAGTCCCTGTTCGACAAGATGATGGACGGGCTCGAGTCCAAGGGCTATCAGCACAAGGACACCAAGCTCGCACAGGGCGAACTGGCGATGCATTTCATGAGCCTGAAACTGCCGCCGAAGCTCACCGACGAGATCACCCAGAACATCCGCAATCAGGTTGGCGGCATCCGCGAAATCGAACGTGACATGATGCGCATCATCGTTCGCGACGCCGGCATGTCACGCGCCGATTTCATCAAGCAGTTCCCGAAGAACGCCACCAATGCGGCCTGGATCGAAAAACTGATCCGCGCGAAACGGAAGTATTCCTCCCGCATCGGACTGCATCAGGAAGAACTGCTGGAACTGCAGAATCGCATGCTGCAGATCGAAGCCGACACCCTGCTGCCGACGAACGAGATCAAGGAAATTCACCGCCGCATGTCGATCGGTGAAGCCAAGG
>JBFKDQ010000051.1:0-27912 GCA_041619555.1 Oceanococcus sp.
CCCGCCGCGCCGAGCGACGCGGCGGGCCTCCAATTCGACTGGTCTAGGCATGTCACTGGCTTTTGTCACCCGCAGGCCGGTGGCGATCAGCATGCTGACACTGGCCGTGCTGCTGTTCGGCCTGGTTTCTCTCAGCCGGCTGCCGCTCAGCCTGCTGCCCGATCTGAGCTATCCAAGCGCCACCATCCGCACCATCTATCCGGGCGCAGCGCCGGCCGAGGTGGAAAGCCTGATCAGTCGCCCGGTCGAGGAAGCCCTGGCCCTGGTCCGCCACGTGCGTCGGGTCCAGTCCAGTTCCCGCGCCGGCCAGAGCGACGTCACCCTGGAGTTCGACTGGGGCACCGCCATGGATTTCGCGGTGCTGGATATCCGCGAGAAACTCGACCCCCTGGAATTGCCCAAGGAATCGGAGCGCCCGATCGTCCTGCGCCTCAACCCCGCATCCGACCCGGTGCTGCGCTACGGACTGGGTCTGGCCAAGTCGCAGGCCGCCAGCGCCGAGCAGCTCAAGGTCTTGCGGCGCATTGCCGAGGACAGCCTGCAGAAGCCGCTGGAGGCGCTGCCTGGGGTTGCCGCGGTGAAGGTCAGTGGCGGCCTGGAAGACGAGATCCAGGTCGAGCTCGATCTGGATCGACTGGCGCGCCTTAAACTTGACAGCGATTTTGTCATCCGGCGTCTGGCGCAGGAGAACGTCAATCTTTCCGGCGGACGCATTGACGAAGGCAGTCTGCGCTATTTGGTGCGGACCCGAAACCAGTTCCGTGATCTTGACGACATGCGCGAGCTCATACTGCTCAGCGACGAGGGCCAGACCATCCGGCTAAGGGATGTGGCCAGGCTCCACACCGGTCACAAGGAACGGCAATCCATCATCCGCGTCAATGGCCGCGAAGCCGTGGAAATCGCGATCTTTCGCGAGGGCGATGGCAATACAGTGGCGATTGCCGATGCGGTGAGCCGTCGACTGGCCAAACTGCAGGACAGCCTTCCTGCGGAACTGGAATTGACTCCCCTGGCGGATCAGTCTCGCTTCATCCGCGAGTCGATTGCGGCGGTGCTGCAGGCCGGGATATTCGGCGCCCTGCTGGCGGTCCTGGTGCTGTACCTGTTCCTTGGCGAGCTGAGGTCAACCTTGATCATCGCGGTGGCCATTCCGGTTTCGGTGGTCGGCAGTTTCATTCTTATGCATGGCGCCAGCCTGAGCCTGAACATCATGTCACTGGGCGGTCTTGCCCTGGCCATCGGACTGCTGATTGATTCGGCCATCGTCGTTCTTGAGAGCATTGCCCGGCGTCGTGAAGCCGGAGAAGACCGAATCACGGCGGCACAGAGCGGCACGCGACAGGTAATGAGCGCGATCACGGCCTCCACCCTGACCACAGTCGCCGTGTTTTTTCCCATGGTCTTTGTTGAAGGCGTGGCCGGCCAACTGTTCGCCGACCAGGCGCTGGTGGTGTCCGGCACCCTCATGATCGCCCTGCTGGTCGCCCTCAGCCTGATCCCCATGCTTGCGGCACGCGGCGGCATCACCACACCGGCGCGGCCGGCGCGAGCGATCCGCGCGCAGGGCCCACGCCTGCTGGTCGGCATCAGCCGTTTGCGCTACCAGCTTGTCGAAGTTCTGCCCGGCCGGGTGCTGGCGGGCATGCTGGCCATCATCCAGCGTTCTGCAGGCCTCATGGGCAGCGTGGCACGGCCACTGGCGCAAGGCTGCCGCCAGCTCATCCTGCGCATCGAAAAGGCCTACGTGCCAGTGCTGCAAGGCGCCCTGCACCGCCCAGCCTCGGTCATCGCCAGCGCCCTGCTGCTCGCCGCGCTGACGCTGTTTCTGATCCCGCAGTTGGGTAGCGAGTTGCTGCCCCCCATGAATCAGGGTGAATTCCAGGCCGAGCTGCAGTTGCCGACGGGCACGCCGATCGAAGAAACCGACCAGCTTGTCGCGCAACTGCAGGACGCCCTCTCCCGCAAAACCGCGATCCTGGCCATCCATGGAGTTAGCGGCAGCGGCAACCGACTGGACACGGATCCGGAGAGCGGCGGTGCCCATACGGCCGAACTCAGCATTCGGCTGCCCCCCGGCGAATCCGAGGCGGCAGTGATGGAGCAGGTGAGAAAAGAACTGCAATCCCGACCGGCCTTGCAATTCGGCTTCAGCCGTCCGGCGCTGTTCAGTTTCAGAACGCCGCTGGAAATCGAGTTGTCCGGCTACGATCTGGACGCCCTCGCAGCTGCGGCCCAGCAGCTTGAGCAAGCCCTGCGCAGCCATCCGCAATTCACCGATGTGAAAAGCAGCCTGAGTTCCGGGCAACCGGAGATTCAGATCGAGTTCGATCAGGGACGGGTTGCAGCGCTGGGATTGCAGGTGCCGGAACTTGCCGAACGGGTAATCCAGGCCGTCCAGGGCCGTGTCGCCACGCGCTACCGCCTCGGCGATCGCGAAATCGACGTGCTGGTGCGCGCCGATGCCGGCCAGCGACAAAGTGTCGAGGATCTGGCCGGACTCGTGATCAATCCGGGAACGGCCACGCCGGTGCCGCTGGCTGCGGTGGCCAGCCTGCGGATGACCCGTGGCCCCAGCGAAATCCGCCGCATCGATCACCAGCGTGTGGTGCTGCTTTCCGCGGAACTGGCCTACGGCGAACTGGGTTCGGCGGTCGCAGAACTACGACAACTTCTAGTGCAAATGCCGTCGCTACCGGGCCTGACCGCGACGGTGACCGGCCAGAGCGAAGAAATGGTGCGCTCTTTTGCTTCCCTGCGCTTCGCTTTGGGTCTGGCCATCTTCCTGGTGTATCTGGTGATGGCTTCACAGTTTGAATCCCTGCTGCAGCCGCTGGTGATCCTGAGCACCCTGCCCCTGGCGGGCATCGGCGCCGTTCTTGCGCTGTTCCTCACCGGCACCGTCGTCAACGTGGTGGTGCTGATCGGCCTGATCGTGCTTGCCGGCATCGTGGTCAACAATGGCATCGTGCTGATCGACCGGATCAATCAATTGCAGGATCAGATACGCGAACAGGCCATCCTGCAGGCCGCACGCGAGCGCCTGCGCCCCATCGTGATGACCAGCCTGACGACCATCCTCGGCTTGCTGCCGCTGGCGCTGGCCCGGGGCCAGGGCGCGGAATTGCGCGCCCCGCTAGCGATCACGGTCATCGGCGGCCTGAGCATCGCCACCGCGCTGACCCTGATCCTCATTCCTGTCCTGTGTTCGCTGCTACCCGACCGCCAAAGCGCGGCCAACGAGCATGCGAGCGAGGCGGAGGCGCACCGTGGGCCTGACTGAAATCGCCCTGCGCCGGCCGATCACCGTCAGCATGTTCTTCATCTGCATGACGGTGCTGGGGCTGGTTTCCTCGCAGCGGCTGCCGCTGGAATTCCTCCCCGACATCAGCTTCCCGGGATTGTGGATCGAACTGCCCTACCGCAATTCCTCACCCGAGGAAGTGGAGCGCAGCATGACCCGTCCGGCGGAAGAGACCCTCGCGAGCCTGAGCGGCGTCGAAAGCATGAACTCGGAGTCGCGGGAGAACGGCGCAGGGCTGTGGGTCCAGTTCGGCTGGGACGAAGACACGACGATCAAGAGCATCGAAGCACGCGATAAACTCGAGGCCCTGCGACAGTCCCTGCCGCGCGATGTCGGTCGCATCCGGATCTTCAAATTCAATGCGGCGGACAATCCCATCATGACCGTGCGGATCTCCGCGCAACAAGACCTGTCGCAAGCGCATGACATGCTCAATCGCAATCTCAAGCGCCGCATCGAACGTCTTGCGGGTGTCTCACGGGTCACCCTCTACGGCGTCGAGCCCAAGGAAATCCGCATCGAGCTGTCCGCCCAGCGCGTCGCGGCTCACGGCATCGACCTGCGGGAACTCGGCAGCACGCTGGCGGCGGCCAATTTCGCCTATTCCGCCGGGGATATCGAAGAGGGAGGTCAGCGTTTCTTCATCCGCCCGCAGGGCCGCTTTCGTTCCTTGCAGGACATTGAAGACTTCGTGCTCGATACCAAGGGCCTGCGCCTTGGGGACGTTGCCACGGTGCGTTACCTCGATCCCGTGCCAACCTACGGTCGCCGCCTCAATCAGCGTTACGCGGTCGGCCTTGATGTGTACAAGGAAAGCGGCGCGAACATGGTCGCGGTGGCCGACCGCGTTCTGGCGCAGATCGAAACGGTCCGGCAGTTACCGGAAATGGCAGGCATCAGCCTGTTCGTCATGCAGAACCAGGCCGAGGACGTCAAGGATTCTTTGCGCGAACTGCTGCGATCGGGTCTGTTCGGCGCGCTGCTGTCAGTCGTCGTGCTGTATCTCTTCCTGCGTGACTGGCGCATGACCCTGATCGTCAGCTGTGCGGTGCCGCTGTCCCTGCTGATGAGCCTGGCAGCCATGTATCTGCTCGGCTACTCGCTGAATATTCTGAGCCTGATGGGACTGATGATCTCGGTGGGCATGCTGGTGGACAACGGCGTGGTGGTGACCGAAAGCATCTACAACGAACGCCAGCGTCCCGGCACTGAGGCCAGGAACGCCACCCTGAGCGGCGTGCGCGGCGTGGGTCTGGCCGTTGCCGCCGGCACCCTGACCACGGCCATCGTGTTCCTGCCCAATATTTTCGGCGTGCAGGACGATATTTCCATCTTCATGCGCCACGTCGCCGTCACCATCTGCCTTGCACTCACCGCCTCGCTTTTGGTGGCACTCAGCCTGATCCCGCTGCTCACCGCCCATCTTCCCATTCGCCAGCCGGCGACAGCGACGACGCCGGCCGGCAACTGGATTCGGCGCTATCAGCAACTGCTGCATTGGACCCTGAATCATGGCGGCTGGAGCTTCCTGGGCCTGCTGATGATCGGCGCCAGTGTTGCCATCCCCTTGCAACAGATCAAGTTCGACATGTTCCCGAACGAGAACAGCCGGCAGCTGTTTCTGCGTTACAACCTCAACGCCCAGTACGCCCTGGATGAGGTGGAGGCGGCGGTGCGACGCATCGAGAACTATCTGTTCTCCCAGCAGGACCGGCTTGGTATCGAGTCGGTGTACAGCTACTGGGACATCGGCCGGGCACAATCGACCATCCGCCTCGTCGAAGAAGATGAGCGTCCACTTTCGACCGCGCAGATCAAGGAGATCATCAGCGAGGAGTTGCCGGCCATTCCGCTGGGCATCCCCAGCTTCGATGCCCAGCGCAGCGGCAGCCGCCGTCAGCTTGCCGTGCGTGTAAGCGGCGAGAACACCGAACAGCTGCGTGAAACGGCGCTGGAAGTCACCCGGGTCCTGCGCGCGGTGCCCGGCCTCACTGATCTGCGTCTGGATCAGTCCAATGCCGACTGGGAGGTGCGCATCCAGATCGACCGCGAACGTGTCCGGCAGCATGGCCTCGACAGCCAGGTCGTTGCCGAAACCATTGCCACCGCAATGCGCGGACACGAGCTGCGCCCGTACCAGGGCGAACAGGGCGAGGTGGATCTGCTGCTGCAGTTCTCACGCGAGGATCGCGCCGACCTCGATCAGCTGTTGCAACTGTCCATCCGCTCACCTTCCGGCCAGGCCGTCGCCCTGGCCACCCTGGCGCATCTGACCCAGGCGGAAGTGCCCAGCCTGATCCGGCGTGAGGATCGCCGCAGCGCCCTGAGCATCGCCCTGGCGACGACGGACATCACACCGGCCGAGGCGCGTTCGCGAATCGAGAACGCGCTGGCCTTGCTGCAGCTTCCGCCGGGCTATCGCTGGGATTTCGGCGAGGCCTTTGACGAGGATGTCGAGCAGGCCACCCAGATGTTGCAGAACATGCTGCTGGCCCTGGCCTGTATCTATATCGTGATGGCGGTGCTGTTCGAAGCCGTGTTGGCGCCCACCGCCATCATCAGCGGCGTGCTGTTCTCATTCATCGGCGTGCAATGGTTCTTCTATCTCAGCGGCACGACCTTTTCGTTCATGGCCATGATCGGCCTGCTGATCCTGATGGGAATCGTGGTCAATAACGGCATCGTCATGATCGATCATGTGAGCCAGCTGCGACGTGGCGGCATGGCGCGTGATGCGGCCCTGATCCAGGGCGCCAGCGATCGCCTGCGGCCGATTCTGATGACGGTGTCCACGACGGTGCTGGGAATGGTGCCGCTCAGCCTGGGCGAAGCCTCGGTCGGTGGCGACGGTCCGCCGTACTTCCCAATGGCACGCGCCATCATCGGCGGACTGCTGTTCTCCACTCTGGTGTCCCTGCTCCTGCTGCCGCGGATCTATGCCTGGGTGGACGACCTGGGGCACTGGGGCCGGCGGCTCATGCAGCGCGCGACCTCGCCATCGCCACCGGCAGGCTCAGATCGCGATCACCACCCGCAAACCATCAAGCTGAAGTCGGGCGAGTCCTAGGCGCTGCCCCAGCTCCACCGTCTGCCCTTTGAAATGCTCGATCTCTTCCGGGCGAATCGCCGGATTGACTCGGGCCAGCGCCTGCAGACGACCCAGCTCCAGCGCCCGCCCGGCCTCCATCTGGGCCAGCGCTTCAGCAATCAGGATCTGCTCGTGTTCGGCGGCCTGGCTCTCCAGCCGATCCAGCAGTTCCTGCAAGACCGGGCGAGCCTGTTTGACCAGCGAATGAGCGGTATGTTTTGGCACCCGATCGCCAATCTGATTAAGCTGCTCCGCACTCAGGACCTCGCTCAGATCGCGGCCCAGGGTGTCGCGCAGCAGACGAACGGGTTCGGCCGGCAAATAGCGCTCCAGTTGCAATCCGCAAGGCGCCTGGGCGCCCAGAACAAACAGTCCTTCAAGCATCACCGTGCCCGGCGCCACCCCGCCCAGCTTCACCGTGCACAGGGCGGTGTTGCCGAAATCACCGGCCAGGATCATTTCCATGGCCCCGCTGACCAGCGGATGTTCCCAGCTCAGGAACTGCATGTCTTCGCGCGTCATCGCCAGCTCCCGGCGAAAGGTGCCGGTCATGCCGTCTTCCGGCAAGGCCGGAAAATGGGGCACATGCATGTGCGCGCCGGGGCGGGCGATGATCGATTCCGCACTGTGCGACTCATGCTCCACCCCGAACTCATCGAAAACCTGCTCCAGATACTGCGCCAGCACGCCGGCGCGTTCGTACTGCCGGATCGCGTCCAGCAAGCGCTCTGCCACCGCGGGCTGGCAGGAGTTCATCTCCAGCAGGCGATCACGTCCGCTTTCCAGCCTTTGCAGTTCTTCCCTGCAGCGTGTGCGGGTTTCGTCGATCAGCCGATCGAGTTCCACCGCATCCGAATTCTCGAGACATTTTTGCAATCGGCCGCCAAACTCATCCAGCATCAGCTGGCCGGCCGGGAATGGTCGTTCGAAAGCGGCGAGTCCGTCGCGATACCAGCGCAGCAGGGACTCCTGCGCCGTCGCCTGGAAATAAGGCACATGAATTCGGACCACATCGCGCTGACCGATCCGGTCCAGACGCCCGATGCGCTGCTCGAGCAGATCAGGATCCAGTGGCAGATCAAACAGCACCAGATGCTGGGCAAACTGGAAATTTCTCCCTTCGCTGCCGATCTCGGAGCACAACAGGATCTGGGCGCCGTCCTCATCATTGGCGAACCAGGCGGCCATCCGGTCCCGCTCGATCAGGCTCAGACCTTCATGAAACACGCCGGACAGCACGCCTTCACGTTGTCGCAAATGGACTTCCAGTTGCTGCGCGGTCAACGCTGACGCACAGATCAGCAACACCTTGTCCTGGCGGTGATCGCGCAGAAAGCCGGTCAGCCAGCGGACACGCGCGTCATGCTCGGGCCAGTCGCTGGCCGCCGAACGTTCCGGATAAAGCTGGTCGGCCAGATCATCGCCCGTCACTGCGGGGGCCGGCTGCGGCCAGACCTGGAGTTGGCGACCGGGGAACCCGTCCACCGCGGCGCGGGTATTGCGGAACAGCACCCGTCCGGTGCCATGCCGGTCCAGGATTTCACCAATCAGTGCGGCCAGCGCCTCATCCGGCTGGTCTTGCGCGGTCGCACTCGCCAACGCCGCGGCGACATGTTCCGCACCCAGATAGCCATCCAGTCGGGCGCGCAGCTCGGGGTTGGTCTGCAGCTGCGACCAGCCGTCTTCGGCACGCAGTGCGACCAGCAGTTCGCTGACCTGCTGATAGCGGGCTTCTTCTGCGCGAAACTCGGCCAGATCGTGATAGCGCTGGGGATCGAGCAATCGCAGCCGGGCAAAATGGCCGGCTGCACCCAACTGTTCCGGCGTTGCGGTCAGCAGCAGCAGGCCAGGCACGCTGCGCGCCAGGCGCTCGATGCAGCGATATTCGGCACTTGAGGCTTCCGGACTCCAGTGCAGGTGATGCGCCTCGTCCACCACCAGCAGATCCCAGCCGGCGGCCTCGGCCTGCTGCTGGCGCCGGTCGTCCGCCGCCAGCCAGGCTTCACTGCACAGCACACACTGCGTGGACTCGAACGGATTGAGCGCCTGTGCCGGATCCTCATCGGGCGCTTCCATGGCCTGACAGCGTGCTTCATCCAGCAGTGTGAAACGCAGATTGAAGCGCCGCAGCATTTCCACCAACCATTGATGCAGCAGGCTTTCCGGCACGACCACCAGCACCCGGCCGGCGCGCCCGCTGATGAGCTGCTGGTGCACGATCATGCCGGCCTCGATGGTCTTGCCCAGTCCCACCTCATCGGCCAGCAGGACCCGCGGAGCATGCCGGGTCGCGACCTCATGCGCGATATAGACCTGATGCGGCAACAGCTGCACCCGCGGCCCCAGCAGACCGGTGACCGGGGACTGCCGCAAGGCGCCCTCATGCAGGCGCGAGTAGTAGCGCAGACGATACCGACTCAGGCGATCGATCTGGCCGGCAAACAGCCGGTCCTTGGGCCCACTGAGCTGGATCACGCCATGCAAGCGCAGCTCCGGCAGCAGGTGTTCTGACTGTTCCGCGTCATGGCACAGATAGATCAGCACGCCACGGTTTTCATGCACGTCCACCACCGTGAGCGAGCGTCCCTCCTCGTCCCGCACCTCTTCGCCCGGCCGATAGACCACCCGGCTCAATGGTGCGTTATGGGTCGCGTAGGCCCGATCTTCCTCGGCGGCAGGAAAATAGATCTGTACCAGACGTCCTTCGGTCTGGGTGATGATTCCCAGGCCCAGTTCGGGCTCGGTACTGCTGATCCAGCGTTGGCCTTGTGCAAATACGGCGGGGTCTTTGGGCAAAACTCGATCCGGAGGTATGGGTTGCGGCGGGCAGTTTACTGATGCTGCCCGTGAAAAACACGTCGAAATCGATCCCCGATCGCCCGCGCGGACGAGAACGCCGCAACCGGAGCGTCATTCTGCTGCCGCTCGGCCTTGCCGACGGGGGCTGATCCTGCCTCTGTGCCAGCGCGTTGCGGAGGCATCCGGCGGAGACCTTGGCCTGCGCTGGGCGGCAGATGGCCGGCGCGGCTATCTCTTCTTCGACTTGATCCGATGCTTGATCATGCGCCCGCGCTTGCGCTCCTGCGAGGCGGACAACTTGTTCTTGCGATCCTTGAAGGGATTGTCCCCGGTCTTGAACTGCAGCTGGATGGGCGTGCCCTGCAGTTTGAAGGCCTCGCGGAAGGCGTTGTTGAGGTAACGCTGATAATTCGGCGTCAGCTTGTCGGTCTGATTACCGTGGATGACGATGGTTGGCGGGTTACGGCCACCTTGATGCGCATAGCGCAGCTTGATCCGCCGTCCGGCTATTGCCGGTGGAGGATGAGCCAGTACGGCCTTTTCCAGCACTTCGGTCAGCGTTGATGTACTCAGATCCATGAACGCGGATTGATGACAGCGCTTCACCGCACGCATCAGTTCCCGCAAGCCGGATCCATGCAGGGCCGAGATTGTGACCTTGCCGGCATATTCGAGAAATGGCAGCTTGCGCTCGATCTCACTGCGGATGTGCTGGCGTTGCTCCTGCGACAGTCCATCCCATTTATTGATCGCGACCACGATGGCGCGGCCGCTCTGCGCCACCATGCCGAGAATGCGAGCGTCCTGGGAACTGACGCCTTCCTGTCCGTCGACCAGCGCGACCACGACATTGCAGGCCTCGACCGCTTGCA
This sequence comes from Oceanococcus sp., assembly GCA_041619555.1. Lineage (GTDB taxonomy): Bacteria > Pseudomonadota > Gammaproteobacteria > Nevskiales > Oceanococcaceae > Oceanococcus. The sequence continues at coordinate 10,064 of JBFKDQ010000051.1, forward strand.
AGGTTTTGATGATGCTGAACTTCTCGACCAGATCGCTGACCTTGGACTTGCGTCTGAGACCGGCGGTATCGATGAGAACAAAAGACTGGCCTTCGTACTCGAAATCAACCTCTACGCTGTCGCGGGTGGTCCCCGCGACATCCGAGGCGATGACCCGTGGCTCACCCACCAAGCGGTTGAGCAAGGTCGACTTGCCCGCATTCGGCCGCCCGACCAAAGCCACCGCGACGCGGCCGTGCTCGCGCTTCGGTCTGGCCTGCTCGATGACCTCGACTCCGGCATCAATGCATTCGCGCACCGCCGCGATGCCCTGAGCATGCGCCGCCGCAATGCCGAGCGGCTGACCGTAGCCCAAGGCGAAGAATTCGCTGGCCAGCAGGCTGCGATCCAGACCCTCGCACTTGTTCATGATCAGGCGGGTCTTGGCCGCAAAAGGTCGCAAACGCTCGGCGATCCCCTGATCCTCCGGGACCACACCGGCGCGACCATCGACCATGAACAGCACCAGATCGGCCTCGGCAATCGCCTGCTGGCTCTGCTGCGCCACCGCGGCATCCAGACCTGCGGCAGCCTCCATGATGCCGCCGGTATCGACGACAATGCAGTAGCCCTTGCCGACCTCGGCGATGCCGTATTGACGATCACGGGTCAGGCCGGGCTGATCCGCCACCAGCGCATCACGACTGCGGGTCAGCTGGTTGAACAGGGTACTTTTGCCAACATTGGGGCGCCCCACCAATGCGATGACCGGGGCCGGATTCATTGATCAGCCCTGTTTCTGCACGACAGACCAGCGCAGCACCTGCAGCTTGCCGGCCCGATCCAGAACGTAGACATCCGCATCAGACGGCTGCAGCGGCACCGCAATCGCATGATCAGTTGCCTTCACCCGGCCGACAATCCGCCCGTCGGCGGCGGAAACCGCATGCACATACCCTTCCAGATCCCCCACCAGCACATTGCCCATGTAGGCCAGCGGCGCATTCAAACGGCGGTGCTTGAGCTGATCCTGTTCCCACAGCGCAGCGCCATTGACCGGATCCAGACAGAACAGGACCGAATCCAGATCGGTGACATACAGGCACTGGTCATCCAGACTCATGCCGCTGAAGCTGGCCAGACTGCGACGCCATAGCACCCGACCGGCGGCCGCATCGAAGGCCACCAGATCGCCGCCATAGCTGGCCGCGTACAACACATTGCCAACCAGCAGCAAGTCCGCATCCACATCAACGATGCGTTCGATTTCGGTGCGGCCGGCCGGCACGCTGACGGCATCTTCCCAGCGCGGCTCGCCACTTTCCCGGCCCACCGCGAGCACGCGGCCATTGTCCATGCCGACATAAACGGTGCTTGCATCCAGCGCCATCGCGGATGCGCCACGCAGGGTCAGCGCCGGCACCGAGCGATTGAGCGTCCAGCGACGACTGCCGTCAACCGCGTTCAGACCGTAGAGCCGCCCGTCCCCGGTTCTCAGCGCAATGAAATCACCCTCCGCGGCCGGCGTGCCCAGGACCTCGCTGCTCAGGCTGGTGCGCCAGCGTTCGGTGCCATCTCGTGCATTCAGCGCCAACGCCGTGCCGTCCAGGGTGCCCATGATCAGGGCGCCGTCGGCCAGTGCTGGACCGGCAGACAGGCGCGCGCCGGTCTCCACGGTCCACTGCAGCGCGCCATCGGCGTCCAGAGCGCGGACCCGCCCGGAAACATCGGCGACGAAAACCCGTCCTGCCGCGAGCAACGGACGCAGGCCGGACAGATCTCTTGGCGCCTTGAGAGACTGTGACCAGCGCTTGCTAGCCTGCACCTCAGGCGCGTTAATCTGCTTGAGGACGGCGGGCTTGACCACCTTGCTCTTGCTGGCACAGGAAGAGAGCAGCGCGACCGCGGTCAGCGCAATCAACAACTTGGTTTTCATCAAGGGTTCAGCCAGATTCAATTGAGGGCATCCAGCTTGCGCTGAATGGCGTCACGATTGACATAGTCGGCGTCCTGGCTCAAGGCCAGCGTATAGGCCGCGCGCGCCGCATCCGTATCCCCTTGACTGACCGCCAGATCGCCTTGGAGTTCGGCATACAAAGCTTCAAAGCCGGGCACCGGCGCTGCAAGCTGGGCCTGGGCCTCGGCAATCTTGCCCTGGGCCCACAGCACCCGGGCCAGGCGTAGATCCGAAAGTCCCTGCAGCGCATCGTCCAGTTTCTGCGCCTTCACCGCCCGCAAGGCCGCCTCAGAGCCGACCCAGTCAGACGCCTTGGCCTTGGCCTGAGCCAGGGCCAGATACGCCTGCGCCACATAGGGCGAGCCCTGGTGCGCCTGCGCCAGGCTCAGCACCGCCTGTTCGGCCCGGTCCAGACTGCCCTGCTCAAGCTCGCCCCGCAATGCTTCATAGGCCATCGAGGCGGCCGCGGCATCACTCTGCTTGGCCTCACCGTAATACTGCCAGCCGATGATGCCGCCGAGACCGAGAACCAGCCCGCCCACGAGTGACAACCAGTTTTCCCGCCACCACTTCTGCAGTGCCTCGACTTGTTCCTGATCGGATTGTTCCAGTTCCACGTGTATCCCTTCGTCCTAGTTGTGTGCAGCTTGACGCTGCATTGCATGTCTTCCGGCCCGCCACGACGACGGGCCATGTTTTGATCTCAGGCGCCCAGTGCCTGCAATCGAGGCAACAGTTCATCCCAGCCCAGAAGTTCCGGGTCGGTCTGATCACGCAGGGGCTTGAGCTGCACCTGCCGCTGCGCCATTTCATCCGCACCGAGGATGAGGGCCCACCGCGCCCCGGACTGGTCGGCACGCTTGAGCTGGGCCTTGAGTTTGCCCTGCCCGCCACCGGTCTGCACCCTGATCCGGGCATCCCGCAGTTGCTCGGCCAGCAGCGCAACCCCCGGCATGGCGGATTCGCCCACACTGCAGAAATAGGCCTGCGGCCGCGGATCAATGCGCACGTCGCGCTCCAGCGCTTTGAGCAACAGCACCACGCGTTCCAGCCCCAGCGCAAAGCCAATCGCCGGCACATCCCCCCCGCCGAGCTGGCTGACCAGCGCATCATAACGGCCACCGGCGCAGACCGTCGCCTGCGCGCCCAGATGGGTGGTCGTCCACTCGAACACCGTGCGGCTGTAGTAGTCGAGACCGCGCACCAGGCGGGGGTTCAGGGTGTAAGGGATTGCCAGCGCATCCAGCCCGGCGCGCAAGGCGGAAAAATGCATCGCGGATTCTTCATCCAGGTAATCGGCAAAGCGCGGCGCCTCCGCGACGATGGCCTGAGTGCTGGCCACCTTGCTATCGAAAATGCGCAGGGGGTTGGTCAGCAGACGGCGCTGCGAATCCTCATCCAGGGAGGCGGCCTGCGGCTGCAGATAGGCCACCAGCGCACCCCGGTAAGCCGCGCGCGCTTCTGCGCTGCCCAGGGTATTGAGTTCCAGAGTCACCGCATCTTCCAGACCCAGGGCCTGCAGCAGACGTGCGGACAAGGCAATGACTTCCAGGTCGATCTCCGCGCCGGCCATGCCATAGGCCTCGACCCCAATCTGGTCAAACTGACGATAACGCCCGGCCTGCGGCCGCTCATGCCGGAACATCGGCCCGGCGTACCAGAGGCGCTGCTGCTGATTGTGCAGCAGGCCGTGATCAATCCCGGCACGCACACATCCGGCAGTGCCCTCAGGGCGCAGGCTCATCGACGCCTTTTCGCGATCGACGAAACTGAACATCTCCTTCTCGACGATATCGGTCGCCTCGCCGACCGAACGGCTGAACAGCTCGGTGGCTTCCATCAGTGGCAGACGGATTTCCTGATAGGCGTAGAGATCCATCACCGCCTGGGCCCGGTTCAGCACCCCCCGCCACCAGACGCTGTCGGCCGGCAGGACATCATTGAAACCACGCAAGGCGCGTATTCGCTTGTTCATGTTCCGGACTCCGTGGCGCAGCGGCGCGCGATGCTCTGGCGCACCAGATCTTCCAGGCCGATGACCAGATCGTCGTTCTTCAGCTTGTGCTGGATGCGGCCATCCACGAATACCGTATTGGGATGTCCACCGGTCACACCGATATCCACTTCCCGCGCTTCGCCAGGCCCGTTGACCACGCAACCGATCACGGCCACATCCAGGGGTTCTGAGATGTCCTCGAATCGAGCTTCCAGGGCGTTCACGGTCTTGATGACATCGAAGTTCTGACGCGAACAGGAAGGACAGGCGATCAGGTTGATCCCGCGATTGCGTAGATGCAGAGATTTGAGCATGTCCCAGCCCACCTTGATCTCCTGCACCGGATCCGCAGCCAGCGAAATCCGGATCGTGTCGCCAATGCCCTCGGCCAGCAGCATGCCCAGTCCGATCGCCGACTTGACCGCGCCGGCGCGCTCGCCACCGGCCTCCGTGATGCCTAGATGCAGCGGCTGCTGGATCTGCGCCGCCAGCTTGCGGTAGGCGAAAACGGTCATGAAGATCTCGGAAGCCTTGAGGCTGATCTTGAAATCCTGGAAATCATGCCGGTCCAGAATATCGATATGGCGGAAGGCCGATTCCACCAATGCATCCGCGTTGGGCTCGCCATATTTTTCCTGCAGGTCCTTTTCCAGGGAGCCAGCATTGACGCCGACGCGGATCGGAATGCCATGATGGCGAGCACTGGCGATCACCTCCCGCACTTTATTCTCGCCACCGATGTTGCCGGGATTGATGCGCAGGCAGTCGGCGCCCTGCTCGGCAGCGGCCAACGCGACCTTGTAGTTGAAATGAATATCCGCAACCAGCGGCAAGGTGACCCGCTGGCGAATGCGACCGAAAGCCTGTGCCGCATCCAGAGTCGGCACCGAAACCCGGACGATATCGGCGCCGGCCTTCTGCAAAGCCTGAATCTGTGCCACCGTCGCCTCCACATCCCTGGTTTCGGTATTGGTCATGCTCTGTACCGAAATCGGGGCGCCACCCCCAACCGCGACCTGGCCGACCATGATCTGTCGCGAGACGCGACGCTTGATCGTATGTTGTGCTTTCATCCATCCACCGCCTGTCCGACCCGGACCCGGGCGCTTGCATCTTTCTGAATATGTGGCCGCAGGTCGATCACCTGACCATCCAGCCAGAGGGTGACCAGATCCGCCCGACCGAACCTGAGTTCATAAGGCGCCTGACCACGCAAGGCCCGACGTTCGCCTTCCTGCAGCAACTTGTACAGCAGCCGGGCGCCGGTCCGGTCCATCACTTCCGCCCAGACCTCACCCGCGCCCACCTGGATTTCCAGCACCGCCACATCGGGTGGCGGCGCGCTCGCTTGCGGAGTCTCCAGTTCCTGCGCGACCGCCGGAGCCGGCGGCTGGGCAAGGACCAGCGCTTCCTCGGTTTCGGCGATTTCAACTGGCGCTTCCTTGTCAGCATCCGGCCCGCTTGGCTCCTCCTCTGGCAAGTCAACACCAGACGGGGCCGACGCATCCATGGCCTGCGCCGCAATATCAAGATCATCGGTGGAGATCAGTTGCCAGCCCCCGGCCAGAACACCGAGCACCAGCAGGACAATCAAGCCGACCTGCAGCGCGCCGGGCCCCTCGCGATAGCGGATGGACGGTCGCTGACGGATTTCGGGCACCGGACTGCCGGTTCCGCTGTGCTTTTCGTAAGCCGCGACCAGGACATCGCCATTGAAACCCAGCGCCTGGGCGCATTTGCGGTAGTAGCCGCGGGCATAGACCGGCTCGCCCAGGGCGGCATAATCATCCGCTTCCAGACGTCCCAGCACCGCGACGCTCAAGCGGGTACGGCTGGCGAGTTCCGTCAGCGTGAGCTGCCGTTGCGTGCGGGCCCGCCGAATCAGTTGACCTGGCGCCGGCAGTGTTCGTTGTTCCTCCACCGGCGCAGCTGGAGTTTCCGTCATTTCTCCCAGGCCTTCCCGGTCGCCAGATCAATACTCGCCTCAATGCCGGGCACCAGGGCCTGCAAACGCTGGGCCAGACGCTGCGCCTCGCTGCGCTCGCCCAGGGCCAGTTCGATCCGCAAGGCCAGCAACAGGCTCTCGGCGTTATCGACCTTCAGTGCCTCAAAGCGCTGCGAAAACGCCCTGGCGCGCAGGTAATCCTCTGTGGTGTAGGCCAGCCTGGCCATTTCCAGCAGCGCCGGCCCATGTCGCGGCTGGCGTTGCAGCGCCTGAAGCAGCGCATCCTCCGCCCGCTCCGGCTCGCCTTGTTCCAGATAGCACTGCGCCGCCACGGTCAGGGTGACTTCCGGCGCGCTGTTGCGCGCGGTCGCCAGGGCCTGCCTGAACAGGGCCTCACTGGCAGCCAGCGACTTGCGCTCGCAAAGATAGGCGCCATACAGGGTCAGAATCTCGGCATCTTTGGGGGCCAGCTTCTGCGCCCGACGAAAAGCCTCATCGGCCTGCTGCCATTCCTCGTAGTGCTGATGCACCAGAGCCATACCAAGATGCGTCCCCGCCAGGCCATTGTCCTGCGCCAGGGCTTTCTGAAACTTGCTCTGTGCCAGATCGATACGCCCCTGCGATAGATAGTCGCGGCCGAGTTGCGTATTCAGCCTCGCCGCCTCGGCGTAATCCGGCTTGAATCGCGGCTCCCCGGTCTGCACACAGCCAACCAGGGCCGCAAGCAGGCCAACAATCCAGATTCGCCCCCTCATGGCGTTTGCACCACGACCGGAATATCACCCAGGCGTCGCCGCTGGCGATTCTGTACCTGTCCGACCAGTTGGCCGCAAGCGGCGTCGATGTCGTCGCCGCGTGTCTTGCGCTTGGTGGTGATGATGCGCTTCTTGCGCAGGATCTCGGCAAAGGCATCGACCGTCTGCCGCCGGGACACCGCATACTCGGAGCCGCTGAATGGATTGAAAGGAATCAGATTGACCTTGGCAGGCATGCCGGCCAGCAAGCGTGCCAGCGCACGCGCGTGCTCGGGCCGGTCATTCACGCCGTCGAGCATCACGTATTCGTAGACGATATGCATCTGCCGATCCTTGCCCTGCGTGTAACGCCGACAGGCCTGCATCAACTCCCGCAGCGGGTATTTCTTGTTGATAGGCACCAGGACATTGCGAAGATCATCGTCCGGCGCATGCAAGGACACCGCCAACGCGGTATCAACCGTATCTTTCAGGCGGTCCATGTACGGCACCAGACCGGAGGTGCTCACCGTGACCCGCCGTTTAGACAGGCCATAACCCAGATCGTCCAGCAGGACCCGAATCGAGGTCACCACCTGATCGAAATTGGCCAGCGGCTCGCCCATGCCCATGAAAACCACATTCGAGATCACCCGCTGTTCGCGGGGCACCGCATTCAAGGCTTTTTGCGCATACCAGACCTGGCCGAGGATCTCCGCCGCCGACAGATTGCGTGAGAACCCCTGGGCGCCTGTGGCGCAGAAGCTGCAATCCATCGCACAGCCGACCTGTGAGGAAATGCACAGGGTGCCGCGTCCGGCTTCGGGAATGAAGACCGTCTCCACCGCATTGCCAGCGTCCACCCGCAGCAGCCATTTGCGCGTTCCGTCAGCGGAAACTTGCTCGGTGATGAGCTCGGGCGTGCGCACCTCGGCCAGTTCTTCGAGCTTTGCCCGCAGACTACGGGAGATGTCCGACATTTCCGCAAATCGGGATTCGCTGCGCTGATACATCCATTGCATCAGCTGCCGCGCACGAAAAGGCTGCTCGCCCAGCGCTGCAAACCAGGTTTCCAGCGCGCTGCGATCCATCCCAAGCAGATTGGTGGGCGAGGCCTGTTTCATGTCGTTCCTGCGTGCCCTAACGCGCGCAGACGCCCGGCTGGCCGGCCGGCTGATCGCCAAAGAAGAAGTCAATCTCGACCTTCGCGGTTTCCGGCGCATCGCTGCCATGCACGGCATTGGCATCGATGGAATCCGCAAAATCGGCGCGGATGGTTCCGGCTGCCGCTTCTTTCGGATTGGTCGCGCCCATCAAGTCGCGATTCTTGGCAATTGCGCCCTCACCCTCGAGCACCTGAATCATCACCGGCCCGGAGATCATGAAATCAACCAGATCTTTGAAGAAAGGGCGCTCCTTGTGCACGGCGTAGAAGCCCTCGGCCTCTGCCCGGGTCAGCTGCGCCATCTTGGCCGCGACAATCTGCAGACCCGCCTGCTCGAAGCGGCTGTAGATGGCGCCGATCACGTTCTTGCCGACCGCATCTGGCTTGATGATGGAGAGCGTCCGCTCAGTCATAAAAAACTCCTGTAGACAATACCGAAAGCCGTATTCGAGGCGTCCGGCGAAAAGGGTGAGTTAAACCCGAGAATTTTACCTTGTCACCGCGTTGCTGTCACAGAAGCAGGCCAGATTCCGTCCGATTCATGGACCTCAAGAGCGACCAGCCGTACGAAAGGACTGACAGTCGAGCCGAGCATTATCGTGGCCTTCAAATAGGCGTGCCGGGCCAGATCTTGCCAGCCACCTGGCCCGGAGGGAATCAGGCTGCGCTGGGCTCCCCCGGCGGCAGAACGGCTGCCGGCGTCTCCGGGCGCGGCTCCTAGCTTGCGGGCTGCCGGACCTCGGGCGACGCCGTGGTGAAGCTCTCGCCGCAGCCACAAAGCTCTTCGGCATTGGGATTATCGAACTTGAACAACTCGTTCAGACCCTCGCGCCGAAAATCCAGGCGCAGCCCACTGAGCAGGGGCAGGCTTTGCGCATCCACGTAAACCCGTGCGCCATGCGCCTCGATCACCAGATCATCCGGCTTCTGCTCATCGGCGTAATCCATCACGTAGGCATAACCGGAACAACCCGATTCCTTGACCCCCAGGCGCAGGCCCAGCCCGCGGCCGCGTTTGCTCAACTGCGACTGGATCCGCCTTGCGGCGGCTTCGGTCAATTCAATTTCATTCATGTTCCTGATCCGTTTCTTGATTGGTTTGTGCCTCACCTGCCTCGGCGGCCAGGGCGGCCTGCACCGCTTCCAGCGCCATCACCGCGCAGTAGCGCTTGACCGCCGGAAGTTCGAGTTGTTCCACCACCAGCGCGATTTCAAGCTCCTGCGCTGATTCGCGCCTCCGCCCGGTGAGATGCGAACACAACCACCCCCCCGTTGCGATCAGATAAGGGCAGCCCAGCGCGAGAAACCGTGCCTCCTCGATCCGGCCATCGGCAGCCAGACGCAGCTGCAGCAGCAACTCGGCGTGCCCGGCGGGTGTCCTCGCACGACCGGTCAGCACGCCATCACGGTCTTCCAGACGCCCGGCTCGCCGGGGCTCGCGAAACAGTCGCCAGACCTTGGTGGGATAGCTGGTGCTCATGGCGCATCACTCCATTGCGGGGATAAGGCGCGTAGGCGCCGCACGCTGCTGATGACCAGATCGGCCGCCGCCCGCAGGTCCTGCGCCCGGGTCTCCCGCCCGAAGCTGAAACGCAGGCTGGCATCGGCAAGGGCATCACTGCGGCCCAGCGCGCGCAACACATACGAGGACTCCGCGCGCTCGGAGGTGCAAGCCGAGCCGCTGCTCACCGCCAGCCCGGGCAGATCGGCACGCAGCGCCTCACCATCCACGCCGGAAAAACTGAGATTGAGGACATGTGGCGACTGCTGTTCCCGCGCGCCATTGATTTCCAGCTGCGGCAAGGCCTCGCTCAACTTGTCCCAAAGCATCTGGCGCAGCGCACCGAGGCGCTTGAACTCGCTTTCGCGCTCCGCCTCGGCCAGTTCCGCGGCCCGCACCATGCCAACGATCTGATGCACCGGCAGGGTGCCGGACCGCAGGCCGCGCTCCTGACCTCCGCCAAACATCAGCGGCTGCACCCGCACTGGCGGACGTGACCGCAAGTACAGGGCGCCCGCGCCTTTGGGGCCGCCCAGTTTATGCGCCGAGAAACTCATCATCGCCACGTTCCAGCGTTGACACTGAATCGGCAGCTTGCCCAGGCCCTGGGCGGCATCGACGTGGATCATCACCTGCTTGCCCTCGCAAACCCGGGCCAGAGCCGGCACGTTCTGTATCACGCCGGTCTCGTTGTTCACCAGCATGCACGAAGCCAGGACCGTGTCCTCGGCGATCGCGGCCTCCAGCGACTGCGGCCCGACCAGGCCCTCCTCATCGACGTCCAGCCAGTCGAGCTTCCATCCTCGGCTGGCCAGCTGTCGGCAGGGATCGAGGACCGACTTGTGCTCAGTCCTCGCCAGCACGATGCGCTGGCCACGGTCCCGATAGAACTCGGCGCCGCCAAGCAAGGCCAGATTGTTTGCTTCCGTGGCGCCGGAAGTCCAGATGATGTCCTGTGGACGCGCCCCAACCAGCGCGGCGAAGCGTTCCCGCGCCTGTTCCACCACCGCCCGCACACCCCGCCCCGGAGCATGCTCCGATGCGGGATTGGCAAAATGTCCGTCCACCGTGAGGCAGCGCGCCATCGCCTCGGCCACCTCCGGCCTTACCGGCGTGGTCGCCGCATAATCCAGATAAATCATCTCAGTTCACCAGCAGACCGGGCGCCAGGGCCGGCCTTTGCATGTTGATCAAGTCCCGCAGGCTGGCGAGAAAAGCATCGACCTCGGCCAGGGTATTGCCTTCACCGAAACTGATGCGGATGGCGGCATGCGCCTGCTCCTCCGGATAGCCCATCGCCAGCAGCACATGACTGGGCCGCCCCGAACCCGCATGGCAGGCCGAGCCGCTGGCCACCGCGATGCCCCGCCTGTCCAGCGCCATCAGCAAGGCCTCTGAATGAAATCCGGCCACGGTGATCAGCGTGGTGTTGCTGACCCGCGCCGCCTGCTGGCCGACAATGTGCACCGCAGGCAGATCCGCCAACCCGGCCTCCAGATGCCCGCGCAACTGCAAAGCTCGCGCCCGGCGCGCCTCGAACTCTTCGGCTGCCAGTCGTGCCGCGACGCCGAAACCGACGATGCCGGCGAGGTTCTCCGTACCAGGACGCCGCCCCCCCTCCTGACCGCCACCATGTTGCATCGGCGTCAGCGCGACGGAACGGCGGGCCAGCAAGGCACCCACACCTTTCGGTCCGTTAATCTTGTGCGCGGAAACGCTCAGCAGATCCACAGGCAGACCGGCGAAATCAATCTCCAGCTTGCCGGCCGCCTGTACCGCATCGGTATGCATCAACGCCCCGTGGCGATGGGCGCAATCACCCAGCGCAACGACATTCTGGATGACCCCGGATTCATTGTTCGCCCACATCACGGACACCAGTTGCGGGCGATTCGCGACCAGCCGTTCCGCCAGCGCCTGCTCCGCAATCTGCCCTTGGCCATCGACCGGCAATTCGACACAGCCCACACCCTGGCGTGCGCGCGCCGTCACGCTTTCCAGGACCGCGGCGTGTTCCGTGCTGCCATACAAAATCTGCGGATCCCGCCCCTGTACGGCCTGCAGCGCGAGGTTGTCGGCTTCCGTGCCGCCCGAAGTGAAGATCACTTCGGCAGGCTGGGCGCCGAGCAAAGCCGCCACCGCCGCACGGGCCTCATCCACAGCCTGGCGCGCCAGCCGGCCCGCCCGATGGACCGATGAAGGATTACCGTAATGCCGACCAAGCCAGGGCAGCATGGCCTCGACGACCTCATCACGCACGGGCGTGGTGGCATTGTGGTCCAGATAGATCATGCACAGGACTCCGTCTGATTCTGCCCGGCCCCATGCCCGCCCTCGCCGCGCCGGGCGCAGTCACACAGGGAGGCCAGACTGGCGTCCTGCAGATAATCGCGCATGCAGTTGGACAGACCGCCCCAGAATTCCGTTACCAGGGTCTGATGAATCGGCCCGGCGTCATCCTGTGGCGGGCGCCCGGCCTCCACCGCCGCAACCACTTCGGCCACGCTGATGGCCTCCGCTTCGCGGCACAGGCGATAGCCGCCGCCGGGACCGCGTACGCTTTCCACCAGGCCGCGGCGTTTCAGGCCACAGAAAATCTGCTCCAGATAGCGCAGGGACAGGCCCTGGCGTCGTGCCACCTCGGCCAGGGGCACCGGCGCGTCCCGACCCTGCAGAGCCAGATCCAGCAAGGCGGTCACCGCATAACGCCCACGCGAGGTGACGTTCACGACCCCTGCTCCTCGCATGGCCCGAACTCCGGCAGCTCCAGCTGCGGCACTTCCAGCTTGGGCATCCGGCCGTCAATTTCACGCAGACGACTGCAGATGTGCTTCAACTGCTGATCCTGGGCATGAATATGGTCCAGCATGGCCGAGATCGCACTGGCGACCGGGTCGGGCATGTCGCGACTCAGACCGTAGGCATCGAATCCCAGCTTCTTGGCCATCGCCACCTGAGCGTCGCTGAGTTGCGCGGTGTCGCGGCGCACGACCGGCCGCGCCAGGGTGCCGACCATGGTCGCCCCCGGCGCCACTTCCTTGGTGACGACCGCATTGGAGCCGATGCGCGCATTTTCCCCGACGATGAACGGCCCCAACACCTTGGCGCCGGCGCCGACAACCACATTATTGCTCAGGGTCGGATGGCGCTTGCCTTTGTCCCAGCTCGTCCCGCCAAGGGTCACCCCCTGATACAGGGTCACGTCATCACCAATTTCGGTGGTCTCGCCGATGACGACACCCATGCCATGGTCGATAAAAAATCGTCGGCCAATGCGGGCGCCAGGGTGAATTTCGATACCGGTCAACCAGCGGCTGATGTGCGCGATCCAGCGCGCCAGCCAGTACCAGCGACGCCTCCAGAAGGCATGCGCCAAGCGATGCAGCCACAGGGCGTGGAGACCGGGGTAACAGGTCATCACCTCCCAGGTGGACCGGGCCGCCGGATCACGCTCGAACACCGAGCGGATATCTTCGCGCATGCTGGCAAACATCATTCAATTCCTACTGGCATGGTCGGAATTATACCTCAGCGCTGCGTCGCAAGCCTGAGTACCGGCTCAAGCAGGCCCTGTCCGCCCTGATGGCCGGCCGTCATGACGGATCGGCAGGATCTTGGCGACGCCCTTCGACCGCTTTTTCCGTCTGGCTGAGCAAGCCCCGCAAAATATTGATTTCATTCACATCGAGGCGGGCCCGCATGTAGATCTTGCGCATTCTTCGCAGGATCGCATCCTGATTCTTACCGGCGAAGAAACCGGTCAGTTCCACGACATTGCGCAGATGCTGAAAAAACCCTTCGAGCTGCCCGGCATTGGCCGGGGCATAAGGATTGGACCGCTCCATCGGCGCTTCCGCCACCGTCTGGATCCACTCATAGGCCAGAATCTGTACCGCGGCGGCCAGATTCAGGGACGCAAACGCCTCCTGGGTCGGAATCCTCAACAGCAGTTGACACAGATCCACCTCCTCGTTGGTCAGTCCGGTGCGCTCGCGTCCGAACACCAGCGCGACCTCCCCGCCCTGCGCGAGATCCACCGCCTGGGCACAGAAATCACGCGGCAACATCACCGCCGGACCGATATGACGCTCGCGCGCGGTTGTGCCGACCACCAATGAACAACCCGCCACAGCCTCCAGCAAGGTGTCGACGACCAGCGCCTGATCCAGCACATCGGCCGCGCTCACCGCCCGCGCGGTGGCCTCGGCGCTCGGAAAGGCCCCGGCCTTGGGCGCCACCAGCACCAGTTGCTGCAAGCCCATGGTTTTCATCGCCCGCGCCGCCCCACCGATGTTGCCCGGATGAGTGGTGCCACACAGCACGATTCGCAAGGCGGGACGTTCCGCCCGCATGGTATTCTTTACGGCTATTTCTCTGCCCGCTTCGGCTTTCATGCACCCACTCGTCAATATTGGAATCTCTGCCGCCCGCTCGGCCGGCAGCATCATGATGCGTCACCTGGACCGCATCGATCGCCTGAAGATCGACCGTAAAGGCCAGAATGATTTCGTGTCCGATGTGGATCGCGCCTGCGAGGACACGATCATCAGCACGATTCGCAAGGCCTACCCCGATCACGCCATCCTCGGCGAAGAAAGCGGCCTGTCAGGCGCACATGATATCCAATGGGTGGTCGATCCGCTGGACGGGACCACCAATTACCTGCATCAATTTCCACACTTCTGCGTCAGCATCGGCATCCTGGACAAGGGCGACCTGGCCCACGCCATCATTTACGACCCGTTCAAGGAAGAGCTCTTCACCGCCAGTCGCGGGCGCGGAGCGCAACTGAACCGGCGACGGCTGCGGGTGGCCAATGCCAAGCGCCTGGACCAGGCCCTGATCGGCACCGGCGAGCCCGTCGGTGGCGGTGAACTGCTCCAGCGTTATCAACCGCAACTCAGCCGGGTGACCGGCGCCGGCGCCGCAATCCGGCGCAGCGGTTCGGCCGCGCTGGATCTGGCCTACGTGGCCTGCGGCCGCCTCGACGGCTTCTGGGAGCTGAATCTCAAACCCTGGGACATCTCCGCCGGCCTGCTGATGGTGCAGGAAGCTGGCGGCAGCAGCCGCGAACTGTCCGGCGGCAACCCTCTGGCCACCGGCCACATCGCCGCCGCCAATCAGAAATTGATCGATCCGCTGCTGAAAACCATCGGCGACTGACCAACGGCCGACCGGAGGGCTTGCACGGGTCTCATTGCGTCAGGCGCAGGATGTATTCCTGATACCCGTTGCGCAAGACCATGGCGCGCTCGATGTCGTAGCCTGGCATGGCACGCAGAAGGTCTTTCGGCGTGTAGCGCGGCGATTCGCGCTGCGCGGCGGAATCCGGCCGGACCTGGATATGGTTCTTGTCCGCCGGCAGGTAGCGCAGCGGCCGCGCCGCCATCTGCGGTGAGGAATAGGCCATCAGGGCATGAACCTGGGCGCCGGGCGCCGAATTCTGCGCCACCCGCTGCATCATCAAGCCAAGCTTGACCGGCGGCAGATAATTCAAGAAATCCCAGCACAGCACCATGCTGTAAGGATGGGCGGCCGAGCCTGGCATCAGGCGCTCCAACTGGCGACGAAAATCGGCCGCATCGGTGATTTGCAACAGGCGGGGCAGGTGCTCGGCCAGATTCAGGATTTCCAACCGGCAGGGAATCTCGTTCAGCAAGGCCAGCGCGGTCCTGCTGGCCGGCGCGAAATCCAGCACCACGCAGCGACCCCGCGTTGCCGCTGCGTCGAGCAATTCGCCAAACAGGGGCAGTTTTTCCAGCACCGGCGGCGCGGACCGCCCGCCTTCCTCCGAGCGTCCGCGACCACTGGGCAGAAAGCGGGAAAGTCCTACGCCCTGCACGTCCGTTCGGCCGGCGCGACTACTTGAGCGCCGTCACGGAGCGCGCGGGTGATTCGGCGCCGCCGGCGCTCTTGTTGTCCGAATCCTGCCCAGGACGGCTGACAGCGCTGGCTGGTGCGGCCGGCGCGGCCGGCCGGCTGGTCTCGACCGGCATCGGTCGGTTAACGGGCTTTTCGGTTTCCCCGAACTTGGCTTTGACGGCCTCCTGTATCGCTTTGGGATCCATCTCGACCGAGCCACGCAGGCTTGCCCCATCTTCGAGCGAGACACGTGGCGAATAAATGCTGCCCTGAACCCGGGCGCCCTTGCGAATGCTGATCCGCTCCGCCGCGTACAACTCGCCCTCGATGCTGCCATCGACAATGACGATGTTGGCAAAGGCCGTACCCTGAATCCGCCCTTGCGCACCAATCGCCAGCTGGTTGCTGCGCAACATCAAAGTGCCCGAGAACCGACCCTCGATGAGCAGATCCTCTTCGGCCTGCAGATCACCCTTGATCTGCGTTTTGGCGCCGATTGCAGCACCGTCACGACGTAATCCGGGGTTGCCGGAATCTGTCGAACCGGCAAGGGAACCGGCATGCATTCTTTCATTTTCCGCTGTCATTTTCTGCTTTCCGATCTGTATTGATTGTGCAGGCCGCAGTCGCGATGCGGCCCGGGAGCCTGACCCGTGGCGCGTCCACCTGAAGCCCGGCGGACGGGACCGAAGCCTTGGGTCCGGGCGACCGGACCAGGCTGGGGCCACAGAATACCGGAGGCATGACGCCGGTGGAAACGCGGTCCGACGAGGGGCATGCCGGCTCATGCTTTGAGCCTGTCGGCGCGCAAGCTTGAAAACCGACCGCGTCATGCCGTTGCATCCCGGCTCCACCAAGACCCTGCGGCATGCCGGACCCAACAGACAGTGATGGCGACAGCAGCCGCCGCCAAGTTAGATTAACCTGCGGACGCCACCTGGCACCGAGCCGGTCCTGCGAACAACCGTCGACTCGCGCAATAAAGGCCTTTGAATCGCACCATGTTTCGTCTCTATCACCATCACGATCTGGGCCGCCTGGCCGAATTGCTGGCCGTGCTGCTCGGCAGACAAGAGCGGCGCCATGTGCTGGAAGCAGACACCATCATCGTGCCCAACCAGGGCGTCGCCCGCTGGCTGCAGGTGCAAATTGCCCAGAGCGAAGGCATCGCGGCAAATCTGCACATGCCCCTGTCGGCCCGTTTCATCTGGCAGCTAATCCCCGACACCCTCCCCGGCGCCCCGGACAGTCAGGACTTTGAACGCAGTCGCCTGCGCTGGCATCTGTACGCCCTGCTGCCTGAAGTGGCCGCTCAGGAAGGCGCTCTGGCGAAGTACCTTGGCGGCGATTGCCCCGACATTCTGCGCCTGCAACTCGCCGACAAGCTCGCCGACGTGTTCGATCAGTATCTGATCTATCGCCCGGACCTGCTGGAGGCCTGGGACCGCGGCGCCGAGGCCCGGAGACAGCCTGAGCAGTGGCAGGCGCCGGTCTGGCGCGCCCTCACCCGCCGACTCGGCCCACGCCATCGTGCCCGGCTGCTGCGGGAATCCATCGAGCATCTCGGCGCACCGACCAGCGTGTTGCCCGACAGGCTGCCAAAAGCGCTCTACTGCTTCGGACTTGGCGCGCTGCCGCCCGAATATCTGAAGTTCCTGTATGCCCTGGCCAGCCGCATTCCGGTGCATTTCCTGCTGCTCAACCCCTGCAAGGCGTACTGGGGCGACATTCAGAGCCGGCGCGGCCGCCTGGACCGAGCGATGGAACCGGAAGAAGAACTGGGTCTGGAAACCGATCACCCCCTCCTTGCCAGCCTTGGCAGAGGCACCCGGGATCTGCTGCGCAGCCTGTACAGCGATGAGCTGTCCACGATCGTCGAACCGGAACTGGGCGATGCAATGGCCTATGCCATTCCGGATTCAAAGCATTTGCTCGGCCAGGTGCAGGCCAGCATCATTCAGATGCAGGTGCCAAAACAGCCACAACCCCTCGCCACTGACGAGGTCTCGGTTCAGATTCACGCCTGCCATGGGGTCCTGCGCGAGATCGAGGTCCTGCATGACCAGTTGCTCGACCTGCTGAGCCGGGACCCCAGCCTGCAGCCGCGGGACATCCTCGTGATGCTGCCGGACGTGGCACGCTATGCCGCCGCGATCGAGAGCGTGTTCGGAGCGGCGAGCGGTCCACGCAATCTGCCCTTCTCGTTATCGGATCGCAGCCGTAGCAGCAGCCATCCAATCATGCAGAGCTTTCGCCGCCTGCTGGATCTGCCTTTGAGCCGCTGGCCGGCCAGCGAGATTCTCGCCCTCGCCGGCGTGCCTGCGGTGATGCGCCGATTCGGCCTTGACGAAGCGGCGCTGCAGTCCTTGCGCCAGTGGCTCGACCAGGCCGGCGTCCGCTGGGGCTGGGACGCCAGCACCCGTAGCGCATTCGCCGCCGGCAGTCAGGATGCCTACAGCTGGCAATTCGGGCTCGACCGACTCCTGCTGGGTCTGCTGCAAAGCGATGAGGACAGTCTGGTCTGCGGGATCGCCCCCTGGTCGGATCTCGAAGGCAGCGCCGGCGATGATCTGGGCCGACTCTGGCATTTCCTGCAGCAGCTGCGGGAATGGAGCGAAAGCCTGGAACAGCCGTGTTCGGCCCAATCCTGGCAGGATCGCCTCAATCACATGCTGGCGACGCTGTTCCTGGGCGACGAGCAGGACAGCGC
>JBFKDQ010000052.1:0-27652 GCA_041619555.1 Oceanococcus sp.
AGTGGCTGCCCCTGCACATCTTCCATCACCATTTAGGGCCGGTCCTGAAACCAGCCGCCATCGAGAAAACGGGCGATGCCGGCATGCTCCAGCCGCGCGACCAGATGGCGCTCCGCCTCAAAACGCTCCAAATGGTTCACCGCATCCAGGCGCAGGAATTTCACCGCCGCCACCGCCGGCTCATCACCGTGCAGATTTTCGCAGCGATAGACCTCGCCCATGCCGCCACGACCGATCAGGGATGCAATGCGCCAGGACTTGAAGCGGGCCCCTGGCGCCAGCGCTGCAGCGCTATCGTTGTTTCCGCTTAGCCCCTGGCCTAAGCGCGGCGCCCCCGAACCCAGCTGTTGGGTGTCCGCTGCCGCAGCCTGCAGCAGTTGTCGGACTTCCCGATACAGCCCGACATTGCGGCCACGCAGCCTGCTCAGGTATTCGGCCCGGGGCGCATCGGCAAGCTGCTGGGCCTGCCAGAACGCGGTTTCGATCTCCTCCCAGCTGGGCTTTGATGGCTGCTTCATTGGTCTTGTCCCCCAGCCTGAGAAACTAAGCGAATTGGCAGTCTTTCGCCACTGTTTTGGGCAGTAGCAGAGCAAGCCGGGCTAGGTTGTCAGAATCAAACTTCAGATCCCCCGCGAGGTCGTGATTCATGCCGTGTTGCAGGTTCAGAAGCTCACCGACGGCAGTTGGTTTAGGTTTGGGTTGCGACCAACCTGAACATGAGAAACCACCGATGATCGACGAGATGATGAATCTGCGGGGGGTCAGCCCGGATAGGTATAGCTGGCCTGCAGGCCCAGAGGCAGGCCCAGGCTCCAGTAGATCAGCAGGAATGCGCTCCACAGCACCAGCAGGGAAATCGAATAGGGCAGCATCATGGCGGCGACCGTGCCGATCCCCGAGTTCTTGACGTAGCGCTGACAGAACACCACCACCAGCGGGAAGTAGGGCATCAGCGGAGTGATGATGTTGGTGCTGGAGTCACCCACCCGATACGCGGCCTGAGCCAGGTCGGGGGAAATGCCCAGTTGCATCAGCATGGGAATGAAGATTGGCGCGAGCAGCGCCCATTTCGCCGATGCGGAGCCGACAAACAGATTGATCACGCCGGTCAGCAAGATGATGCCGACAATGGTCACTGGCGCCGGCAAGGCCAGGGCTTTGAGCAGCGCGGCCCCTTCCAGCGCCAGCAACACGCCAAGGTTCGACTGGCCGAAGGCATAGACGAACTGGGCAATGAAAAACATGATGACCAGGTAGTAGGCCATGCCGTTCATCGCCTTGCTCATGCCCTGGATGACATCCCGCGAGCTTTTCACCGTGCCCGCCAGAATGCCGTAGACCACGCCGGGAATCAGAAACAGCAGGAAAATCAAGGGGACGATGGATCGCATCAGTGGTGCAGCGCCTTCGGCGAGGCCACCATTGGGGCCACGCCAGGCGGAGTTCTCCGACCAGGCACTGAGCAGCAGCGCGCCCAGGCCCAGCAGCATCGCCCCCAGAGCACCGCGCAGGGCGCGACGTTCGCTGGGCTCCAGTGGATGCATTTTCGGCAGATCGTGCAGGTCGCCATCCAGCGCCGTGGCGTGTAGACGCGGTTCCACCACCTTGTCGGTCAGCCACCAGCCGACGCCGATTACCAGCAGGGCAGAGCTGGCGGTAAAGAAGTAGTTGTTCAGCGGATTGAGTTGCACGCTGGAATCGATGATGTGCGCACCCGCCTGGGAGATGCCTTGCAGCATCGGATCCAGCGCCGCGGGCACGAAGCTTGCGGAAAACCCGCCGGACACCCCGGCAAAAGCCGCTGCGATGCCGGCCAGCGGATGGCGTCCTGCGGCATAAAAGATGACCCCGCCCAGCGGGATCACCAGCACATAGCCTGCATCGGCCGCGGTATGGCTGAGAATGCCGACCGCGATCAGCATCGGTGTGAGCAAGCCTTTAGCGGTCGCGGCAAGCAGGGCGCGCAGGCCCGCGTTGATGAAGCCCGTGTGTTCGGCAACGCCGATGCCCAGCATGGCCACCAGCACCACGCCGACCGGATGGAAATGCGCGAAGTTGCCGACCATCGACGCCATGAAGGCGGTCAGTGCCGCTCCGGAGAGCTGGTTCTGCACGAAAAGCGCCTCGCCATTGCGCGGGTCGGTGAGGCCGAAATCGATGCCGGACAGCAGAGCGGAAAGCAGCCAGACGATCACCAGCAAGCCCACAAACAGCATGGCCGGGTCTGGCAAGCGGTTGCCGATGCGCTCGACGGCTCCGAGTATGCGTTCCAGCCGGCTGCTCGGCGTGTGCTGCTCGCTCATTGGGTTCTCCCTGCTTTTTTGTCAATGAAATCCACATCCCGGCTCTTGGGGCTGGGATGTAGCAAAAGTTACGACATGTGGTCGAAATTTTTGCGCTGGGGGCGAACGCTCGCCCGAGTTATGGTGTTGTTCCCTGTATAAACCGGCGTTGGCCTCGACGCCCAAGGATGTGAATCATGAGTCAGTTTGCTCGCGAAATGGCCTTTTACACGGCGTACCACCAGGAAAATACCAATGTCTGGATCCATCTGTTCGGCGTCCCGCTAATTACCTTCACCGCTTTCATTCCCCTGGCCTGGCTGGAATTGTTCCAGCTCGGCGCTGTGCCGGTCACCGCCGCTTCACTATTGTATCTCTACAGCGTGCAGTACTACCTGCGCACGGATCTCCTGTTCGGTTTGATGGCCATGGGGCTGTATGGAGTCTTGCTGTACGCGGCGCATGCGGTCGCGGCGCTGGGCTTCGGACCAGGGCTCGCGATTTTCGCTGCCGGACAGATCATCGGCTGGACCGCGCAGATCTATGGTCATCTGCACCACGAAGGCAACAAGCCAGCTTTTTTCGAAAGCATTTATCAGTCCTTTATTTCCGCGCCGCTGTTCATCATCGCCGACCTGTGCTTCCACTTCGGCATTCGTGCCGATCTGCAGAACGAGATCCATCGGGAACTGCTTGCCAGTGGCAGGCTGCGTGAACAGCCCGGTAATTTTCATGAGGTGCAGCGCGCCTGAAGGAAGCCTTTAAGGGCTGAGTCATTCGGCCCGGCAACTGACGTGCGGGGCGGTGACGGTCAACTGAGGGCCCGGCTGGGGATGCGCCGGATTCCCGCGCCGCTGGAGTGATTACCCCTGCGGACCGCAAAAATGCGAGACTCGGCCGGGACAGGCGGCAACAATAAGCCGCCAGCACCAAGCAGCATTGCCAGGGGAGACCAGGTCATGGCCGGAAGGCGCGAACTCGGGGTGGCGGGAAGTCTAGCATTGGCTTTTTGCAGTCTTTCATGGGCCGTGCCGGAGCCCGATCCCATCGAGCTGGAGTCCGCCAGTACCCAGGCGCGCGCCAGTCCGAGTCGTGGTCAACTCGACGAGATCATCGTCACCGCCCAGCGCAAGACCTCGAGCTTGCAGGACACGCCGATTTCCATCGAGGCTTTCAGCACGGAAAAGATGGAACTGCGGGGGATCGGCGGGCTGGAAGATCTGCGAGCCAATGTGCCCAGCATGGTGGTGGAGCCGTTCCCGCTGTCAGCGACGACCTTGCGCATCGCGATTCGCGGCGTCGGTGTCAATGAGTCGCAGGTCACCCAGGACCCTGCGGTGGGCATCTATATCGACGGTGTCTACCTGGCGCGCAATGTTGGTCTGGCACTGGATCTCGCGGACATCGAGCGCATGGAAGTGCTGCGCGGGCCGCAGGGCGTGCTGTACGGGCGCAACAGCACCGGCGGGGCCGTCAATATCGTCAGCCGTCGACCGGATCCCGCTGCGATGACCATGCAGCACAAGCTCACTTTGGGAGAGCGCAAGCTCGGTGTTGGCAAAAGCGTATTGAACCTGCCACTAGGCGACGAGGCCGCGATCAAGTTTGCGTTCCTGGGACGGCGCAGCGACGGCTTCGTCGAAAACACCGGTCCGGGAGAAGACTTCGGCGATCGCGAAGCACTGGGTTTTCGCTTTGATGCGCGCTGGTTCGCCAGCGATCAGCTCACGCTGGATTATGCCTACGACTTCACCGATTTGAGCTATGTGAATTACATGTTCCAGTCACAGCTCACGCCGGAGACCCATCATGGCCTGGCCGAGTACTTCAAACGCTACGCCCAGGCGCACTCCGTGTATGCGGATCATCGTCTCGACCGGATGGCGTCGGGCGCGCCGATGCAGGCTTCGCAAGCCAAGGTCAGCGGTCACACCCTGAGCATGGCGCGTCAGTTTGGCGGCATCGAGCTGAAATATCTGGCCGCCGTGCGAACGCTGGAGGATTTTCAGTATCCGGATCTGGGTGGTGGAGCGGGTTCGACTGAATATCGCCTGGATACCGGTGCCTATGACAGTGCCGCCGCCCGCCAGGTCAATGGCGGCGAGGCCACACCCCTGGTCATTCCGCGGACCTATCAGGAGCAATGGTCGCATGAGCTGCAGATTTCCGGCAGCGCATTCGAGGATCGTCTGGATTTCATTGCCGGCGCCTATTATTTCACCGAGTCTGGTGGTGAAAATGGTGGGCCGGTGCACCACATTCTCAGCTCCAATGTGGATCCGGAGGAATACAACAACCTGGTTTCCCAGATCCCCGCGCTGGAGCAGGGCGCCCAGAACACGACCGATCCGCGCCTGTCGGCCTACTGGGACTATCTGGTCGAGATCGAAAACGCCGCCTATGCCGTCTTCGGACAGCTGGGCTGGCGCCCTGATCGCTGGGACCGACGTCTGAATCTGAGCCTGGGCATGCGCCTGTCGCGAGATGAACGCTGGGCGATCAAGGATTTCATCCAGACCCAGTGGCTGGAGGAGCGTCTGGCCGATGGCAGTGTTTCTGCGACGCCCATTCCGCAGGAGGCGGCCGGTTCGCCGGATGAATTCGTCGGCGTCGAAGCATCCAAGGAATACGATGATTTCTCGCCTTCGGCCAGCATCCAGTTCGATCTCACCGAGACCGCGACAAGCTATCTGTCCTATTCCTCGGCTTACAAGAGCGGCGGCTTCAATACGCGTGACCCACAGATTTCCGGGGACTCCGGTGCCGCCTCCGATGGCGAATCCTACGGCTTCGGATTCGTGGAAGGCTTTGCGCCGGAGCGGGTGCGGTCGCTCGAAGCGGGTCTCAAGAGTGAGTGGCTGCAGCGCACGCTGCGTCTCAATGGCGCCGTGTTCTTCAGCAAGTTCACTGACATGCAGACCAATTTTCTGATCGCCGGCACCATTGCTGACACCAAGGCGCGCAATGCCGGCAAGGCACGGATGAGCGGTTTCGAACTGGAAGGAGCGTATCTCCCCGCGCGCGGCATGATTCTGGGCTTTCAGTACGCGTTCCTGGATGCTGAGGTCACCGAGGTCATCGATCTCAACGGTGACAATGTCGCCCATCTATACCCCTTTGTCGCCGCGCCGCCACATTCCGGCGTGATCTCGCTGGACTGGAGCTTTGCCCGTTTTAACTGGGGAGCTCTGCGCGCCTATGCCAGTGCGAACTACATGGGCGAGCGCACCGGTCTGGTCATTTCCGAGCCGCGCCGTGGTCTCACCTCCCTGGACGGCTACTGGACCGTGAATGCTCGTCTGATGCTCAGCGATTTGCGGCCCACCCGGGGCGGCACCTTCGATCTCGCACTGTGGGGCAAGAACATGCTGGACGAGGAATATCCGATCAGTGCGATCGACAACCTGCCGCATGCCGACCGCGCGGTGGTCTGGGGCGAACCGCGCCAGCTCGGGCTTGATGTGATTTACCGCTACGATTGAACACAGCATGGGGATGGCATAGGGGACGCACCACCTAGCCCGACTTTGCCGGGAGCGGGAAATCACTGGGGACGTCCCTGGGGGATGAAGCACCTGCCTTGGCGTAGGCAGGTGGTCGGGGAGACGCATGGATTCAGCTGCCAGGCTGCTGGTGACAGAATCGTGGTGCGTTCCGATGCGGTATGCGTTCAGTGGAGCGGGGAAGTGGTGCGTCCCCGTTCGTTCGTCCCCGTTGGTTTTTGGGTTTGATACGGAGCAGGGCTGTGGAAAATGGAGCAAGGCTCAGCGTGAAAAGAGGTTTTTTCAAATCGGGCCGCTGCATTGCCGTGTTGAGCTGCCTGTTGCTGGTGGGCTGTGGTTTCGCCGCCCGCCTGGCCTATAACAATCTCGACTGGCTGGGTCGTCGCTGGGTCAGCGATTACGTGCAACTGGATCAGGCTCAGCAAGGACAGTTCGAGGCCTCCTTTCAACGTTGGTGGCAATGGCACCGAGAGACCCAGTTGCCGGCTTATGCCACGAGTCTCGAAGCCTGGGCCCGGGATGCCGAAAATGGTGTCAGCCGGGCCGAAATCCATCAGGTCCTGTCAGATCTGGAGCGCTATACGCTGACGGCCATGGAGGCGGGATTTGCCGATATGGTCGTGCTCATGCGTGAACTGGATGATGAGCAGATCCTTTCATTGCTCGGGGCCTTGCAGGACGCGGCGGATGAGTATCGTGAGGATGTGCTGGAGCGATCTCCGGCGCAACGCCGAAAAAAATACGCCCGTGCGCTCGCCAAGTTGTTACGCCGCTGGCTCGGAAAACTCACGGCGGAACAGCAGGTCGTGGTGGATCGCTGGGCGCAGAGCAGACAGGATCTGGCGCAACAATGGCTGGACAGTCGCCTGACCTGGCGGGAGGCGCTCGGGGATGTCTTGCGGGCGCGCGATGAAACGGATTTCGAGGCCCGCATCAGGTCGCTGATCTTCGCGCCGCAAGAGCGCTGGAGCGATGCTCACCGTGAGGCGGTCCAGGCCAATCAACAGGGCCAACTGGACATGCTGGAGACGGTTTTGGCCCTGGCCAAGGATCGCCAACTCGATCACCTGCGCGCAGAACTGCTCCGACTGGCCGAGCTGTGCAAGGAACTGGGCGTCTGAAGGCATGTGGACACTCGCCGGCGGCCGCCAGCAGGTCGGCAGCGCTGGCGTCCTGTTCCGCCTGACGCTGGACCTAAACTCGGCAAAGGCCCGACGCCGGGTTCATCGCTTGCGTTTGCCGCTATGCTCATGGCTTTTTGGCCGATGAAAACCTTAAATCTGAAAATTACGCCGCGATTCTGCGAGACCGACGCCCTGGCCCATGTCAGCAATACCACGCTGCCATGCTGGTTCGAGCAAGCCAGACGACCTTTTTTCGAGATGTTCGTGCCCAATCTCGATGTGCGTCAGTGGAATCTGATCGTACGCAAGATCGAAGTGGAATTCGAAGCTCAGATCTTTCTTGATCCGGCTGTCGAGATTCGCAGCTGGATCGGCCGTCTGGGCTCTTCCTCCTTCGTGGTCGAGCACGAGGTCTGGCAGAACTACAAGCGCTGCGCGCGCGGTTCCGCCGTGATGATTCATTTCGACTACGCGCAGCAGCGGCCGGTACCGGTGCCCGAGGCCATTCGCCAGCAGTTGCTGGAATACGTCGCAGCCTAGAGGCGCAGGAATGCGGAAGGGTCAGGCCTTGCGGCGACTGCTGCGGGAACGCTTGTCTGCGTACATCGCCTTGTCCGCCGCGCCGACGGCCGCTTTCAGGCCGCCCTTGCCGCGCAGGGCGTAACCCATGGAGGCCGGAACCTCGACCTCGGCCAGCGCAGCGCGCAGGCGTTCGGTCAAGGCCTGGGCGCCTGCCTCATCGCAGCCCGGTGCCAGATAGGCGAATTCGTCCCCTCCGAGTCGAGCCAGGGTGTCCTTGCGCCGGGCGGCCGATTTCAGGGCGCTCGCGGCACGGCGGATGAATTCATCTCCGGCTTCGTGGCCCTGCTCATCATTGATCTGCTTCAGGCCATCGAGATCGATGATCACGATGCTGGCGTCGAGTTTCTGGCTGCGACAGCGCTTTTCAGCCTCTTTCAACTCCTCTTCCCAGCCGCGGCGGTTGAGCAGGCGGGTGACTTCGTCGCGCTGGCTCTGGCGTCGCACCTGGCGCTCGCGGGCCCTGAGTTCCTCTCGTTTACGTTGTTCCATCTGCGTCAGTTGGCGGCCCGCGATCGCGAGTACCAACAGTGGCAAAAGCAGATTCGCCATGACACTCAAGGTAATGGCGGTGGCCTCATCGAGATGGAGGCGTTGCAGGCCCAGCAGCAGGAGCAGGCCGATCAGGATCGGGATGCTCAGAATCCAGGGGAGCAGTTGCCGTCGGCTGTGTGCGACAGCATCGTCGCCACGCAGGCCCGCGAGCGGGCTTGCGGGGTGCAGGGCCAGCTGCCCGGTTGCCAGCAGGGCGAACAGGCCGGTTTCGAGCAGCTTGATCCCGATCGCATCCTCGTTCCCTCCAGGCACGCGCAGGAGCGGTTCGGCGTGAAACAGCAGAGCCAGAATCAGCAGAACGGCGATCGCCGTCGCCAGCATGCTGCACACCAGACTGCGATCCACCGCATCCGAGTCCGGGTGGTGCAGCAGCCGTGCCAGTCCGAGGCTGAAAAAACCCGCCGCCAGCATCGGCACCTCGCGCCAGGCCGGCACCAGTTCGACCTCTGGCAGCAATGGCAGCAGATTTGCCAGAACCGGGAGCTGTATGGCCAGCAGACAGGCCGCGGCGAAGCGTCCAGGCGTGCCGTTTGGCGGCAGCAGTAGCGTGAGTGCGCCGAGACCCAAACTGCAGGTCAGCAGGGGCGTGAGTGTCATCGCCGGAATGCTCAGGGTGCTGAATCGGGTGATGCCAGCGACGCCCAGGGACGCCACCAGTACGGCGATGGTGGTCAAACGAATCAGCAACATGAACAGGAACAGTGAAAAACTCGCTGCGATCAGATCATAGAGCTTGGCCGTTTGCCAGTCCGAGCGGGAAGCAGGTGAGCAAGCCGGCCTGAGCGCAAGGACAAGGACCAGGACCAGATACGGGGACGCACCACTTAGGATGCCGGCTGGGTCGGCTTGCCAGGTGGTGCGTCCCCGCGCCTTAGCCCGCTGCGGTGGTGCTTATCGCAGGGCCCAGAGGCCATCGCCGGTGTAGCGTTCGGTGATCAGAAGGGTCGGCTGATCGAACAGCGGCGGTCCGGCCAGGGTCACGCTTGAGGGCTGGGCGAAGGTGTTGCTCGCGGTTTCCTGCAGCAGATTTCCGGCCAGGTCGATCTGAAACAGGGCGCCGGCCTGCCAGTCGGTGACGATCAGGGTCTCACCCAGCACCGTAAGATCATCCATGATCTCCCGGGGGACCAGATCCTCCGGACTGCCCGCGGTGCCATCCGGACCAATCGGCACGCGTCTGACCTGGCCGCCGAAGCCCGGCTGATAATAGGTGACATACAGTGCGGCGCCGTCGAAGGCCAGGCCGTTGGGATTGTCCAGGGGTGTGGCAAGCCAGGTGCTTTGCGACAGGATGCGCTGCGGATCCTCGGGATCAATGTCCAGGCTCACGATCTTGGGTTCGGTCGCAACCGGACCATCGGTGATGTACAGCCGGCCATGGGCGGCGACCATGCCATTGGGCAGGCTCATGTCGCTGAGGCTGAAGCTGAACTGCAGCACGGCGGCGGCGTCCGTGAGTGACAGGGTGTACAGGCCGGAAAAATCGGTTGGCCCGGCGCTGCCGGAGCACAGGGCATAGAGGGTCTGCCGATCTTCCGCCAGGCCGCTGCAGCCGCCGCCGTCCGGGAACAGGGCTTCGCTGCGATAGCCACTGCCATCGCGGTGGATCTCATACAGATTGGACTGGCCACTGACAAACAGCCGTCCGCCGCTGGTAAACAGGCCGTTCTCCAGCTGTGGCAGGCTCAGCAGCTTTTCCGGCGGCTTGCAATCGAGGCAGAAGTCAGTGGTCTCAGGGCCCGCAGAACCTGGGGCCTGGCCACCTCCGCCACAGGCGGTGAGCAGCAGCGTGCATGCAGTCGATACCGCGCGAATCCAGCGCGTCATGGCGCAGGGATCACGGGCAAATCCACCGTGCCTTCGATGAGGTAGGCATTGCCTTGCCAGGCCGTCCGACTCACGTTATTGAAGGCATCGAAATCGCCGTAGAGCAACACCCCGATCTGATCGCCTTCACGCAGGACTTCACCGACCCCGATCAGGGCCTTGTCCAGGTGCATGCCATTGCGCAAAGGCGTGACCTGATCGTCGATGAGCCGGATCAGGCCGTCGCCGGGTGAGCGCACGCCAATGCCAACAAAGGCAACCACTTCGGTCGTGGCCACGGCCGGAGTGACGCTCAGATTGGCGATCGGCAGGCCCGCGAGGATCAGGTCCGAGCGGTTGATTGGATCGCCCAGCGCGATGAATGTGGGCGCGCTGCCGCCGTAATTGTTTTGCAAGGAGGAGATGCTTGTTGCCGGCAGCGTGATGCGATAGGCCTCGTTGCCGCGCGGAACGTCCGCCAATGCCGCACCCACGTCGTCGTCCAGGCCGATGCAGACCTGGGGTATGGACGCCGCGGCGCCGGGCTGCCCTTTGAGCTTCTCCGCGAACCAGAGGTGTTTGGCCTGCAGGGTGTCCAAGGCACCGCAACGCATCGCCCCCAGCGGCGCCTGGGCATCCAGGGGCGGGCCGATGTAGTGACCGTGTTGATGGGTCACGAGGCGGACGTCACCGCCCAGTGTGCTGAGAAAACGAAAGTTGGCCAGCGCGTCGTTCAGGGGGAAAAGCAGATCCCGTTGGCCCTGGGTCAGCAGGGTATCCACCGGTCGCATGCGAAACGCATCAGCCGGATCCTCATGTCTGGCTGCAAATGCTGCCATGCCGTGTGCGGCCAGAAAATCCAGGATTTCCGGAGCGACCTCTTCGCTGAAACGCACGCGCAGGTCCACGCCGGCCTGCTGACAGGCCTGATTCAGCTCCTCGGAAAAATTGCGGTCGCCGGCCGCCGTGGCCGAGAAACACAAGCCGAAATTCCACAGTTTCTTGAGTACCCCGTTGGGCGCCAGCGAGTCCGGAAGGTGGTGCCAGGTGACGCTGGGTGTGATCGCATCGAGCCGGTCGTCCAGGGCGGCGAGCAGCAGTTGATAGCCGCCGCCGTAGCTGCCGCCGATGGCGCCGACCAGCGGATTGCCGTCCGCTTCCCGTTCCAGGTCAAGATGGGTTTCGGCCCAGTCGAGTACGGCGATCGCATCGCGGGTTTCGTAGTCCGGATCGATCACCCGAATCGCACCGCCGGAGTCATGAAATCCCCGTTCATCGAAGCTGATGACGGCGTAGCCCTCCTGCCAGAACTTCTGAACCTCGGCATCGATGGCGACCGAGTAAAAATTCGACGTGTCGAAATTTCCCTGGGTGTCCGCCTCGGTGACCCGGTCGCCACCCCAGCCATGGCTGTGCAGGATCAGCGGATAGCGGCTGCCCGCCGCATGCTCGGGAATGAAGACGGTCGTCGCGATCGCCGTGACCGGGGCGCCGCTGGCATTGTCGGCGACCGGAGATTCAATGAGGACGTCCATGGCGCTGGCAGCGATCAGGAGCGTGCCCGTCTCGGCGTCGCGTCCGCCGCCGCAGGCATACAGCGCGATCGTGAGGAACAGTACAGAGAGGGGGCGTACACGCATGGAGGACAGGCCGATTGGGCAGAAAGTCGTCAAGTGTAACGACACAGCCGCTTGCCGGTGGCAGGGGGCGGCCTTATCTGGCCATGTGAACGTGCTCGCAGTTGCTTGCGCCTCGACTCTTTCGGGATCTGGTCGAAACTCAGGGGTGAACGGCGCGAAGAGAAATTTGACTTTCAAGGCGTGAGCCACGGCCTATTTTCGGTCCTGATCTCGTCGAAATACGTAAAGCGGAAAAGCCCGTGTTGAAGCTGCGATGCTGCAATCAAGACTCCGTCGAAGTGGGCTGCCTTTTTCGTTTTGCGGTGGTGCCTAAGTCAACTCGATGGCGCCGCGTGTGAACTCCCTCACGGCAGGTGCTTAACTTTTGGGGTAGTGTGGAGCGATCGCTCATGTGCATTTTGCCAAAACGCTTTTGAAATGGGTCTTGTTTTGGTTTTTTAGGCGCTGGCTTTGAGGGTGGCGCAATGCAAGCGATGCGTAGTCACTGGCCGCTAAAAAACGGATTAGAACGTCCCGCTCGGCAATGGCATGTTCATCATCAAATTTGCAGGATTCCATTGCCCGCGTCTCGCTAGGAGTGGCGGGGGGAAGTTTCATGAAAAGAACCAATTTGGGATCGGGTGCAAGGACAGGAGCTTGAATCGTGAAGCTAGAAGAATGTACTCAACTGGCGAGGGGCGGGACCGAACGTGCCATTGTTTTTGCGCCTGTTTTTCAACTGATCTTTGTTGTGGCCCTCTGCATGGCGCCGCTTGAAGCCGCATTTGCATGCACGCCGCGCTACAGTCACGTCAAATTTTTTAATTCCACTTCCAGTCCAATCTTCAATGCAAGCTTCCAGCACAAGGCCAGCAATAGAGAAAAGATGACGCGAACCATTCCCCTGGTGATGCCGGGTGACTACAGCGGCCCCATGTGGGTGAAATACTGGACCGGGGCCAACTGCGGAAAGGACTGGTGGCTTGTTCAGTGGACCGATCAGAGCGGTAAGGTCCACATGACCAACCCCAATAACTTCAGGGCCATTTTTGACGGCATGGAGCAGTTGAGCAAGGAGGTGGCTGGCGAATGGGATTTCAGCGACCCTGCATTTCACGGGAAAGTTGCCAAAAAAGTGGTCATGCGTGGGGCCACCGGCGCCAAGACGCAGGCGCTTCTATTGGCCAAGGCGGGACCCAAAGCGCTCAAAGCGACCAAGTTCATGCGACCGGGTCCCGTCGGTTTGGCAGCTGAAATGAGTTTGATGACCCTCAACACTTACGTGTTCAATACGGAATCGACGGCTGGCTTCAAGCAGCACAACCTGACCGCAAGCGATCACGGGAAAGAGCTGTATATCAAAATCCAAGCGGACAACACCCAGGTGGTTTTCGTGCCGCAATCAGGTGACAGCAGTTCGACGACTTCAGTGGCTCGGGCGGACGAAGCGGAGGTCTATAACAAGCTGGTACGGGACAACCGTAGCGGTTTGAGCAGTGCATTCAAGCCACGCGTGCATGCATTTTCCGGCGGCCGCATGCTTCGCCTGGATTTTCCATACAATCGGGCTCCCATTGATCATCCGCAGCCCTTTGGTCATCGCTTAATCGGTGAGCTTGCCGTTGATGGTGGTGGCAATGTAATCATTGTCAACCCCTTTGGCCGGGGAAAAGGCTGGAATGTGTCCCAATGTCCGCCACCGAAATTCAGCTGTTACAAAGGGGTCGAAACTCCATTGAAGGCGGTCCAGGCTGCCAACCCACGGGCGCCAAGCAAGGCCGAGATCGACAGTTATCGCCGGCGCTTTGTCGTCAATGTTGACGGCCTCAGCAATGTTTACATTCTGGATCGCAATCAGCGCAGCTTGACGAAAATCTCTCCGCCTTACACCGAGGCGCTGGATACAGTCAAACTGCCGGCAGGACTCGGCATGGACCAAAACTGGGACTATCGGATGACCTTCTCCGGTGACCTCGTGGCCATCAATCGCCGCGGTTCCAACAACAAGACCGATATACATTTGCTCCACGCCCCTGATTACCGAGATTACCGAGCACATTGCAATTCCGCCTTGCACAATACCGAAAATCGAACTTGGGACTTTGCGGTGGATTCCTCGGATCACGTGGTGGCCATCAACCGCCAGGGTTCTGGGGGGACCGCGGATTTTCATACGCTTGATGTGAACCGCTGCTATCAAAGTTTTCTGTCACAAATGAGCAGCCAGCTCGGTTCCGAGCGCGTCAGTTCTGAAGCCTATTTTCGCTAGCGGATATCGCCAAGGCCGGACGGTTTCGCGGAGGTGGGGGCGTCCATGAGGCGTGGTTGTCCTGTTTTCGCCTAGATCGATTCAGTGGCCTTGTTATGGCTGGCAGGAGCTGCCAGCCTGCGGGGTGGGCGTACCCGCAGGCGATGCGGGATGCAGGGCCTTGACTGCAGCCTCAAATGCCCAAGGAGAGCCGTTGCGCTTGTGAGCCGCTTGAGTTGAGGAGCCGGCGAACTGCACAAGCCGCCGGCTCCTCGTGGTCGTTTGGCTCAGAATGGCAGGTGGCGTCTGCGCCGGCTGGCCGAGCTCTGGCATCGACCCCCGGCCAGACCGGCGAGCCCCAGGAGCAGAACCCAGCCCAGTGCGCCGCCGCGTGTGGGCTGCAGTTCGACTCTGGGGGCCGCAGGCGCCTCTGCTGCAAGTGATTTCTCACAGATGAAGGGGGTGAAGTCCTCGACCACACCGACCAGATCCGCACTGGAACGTGCCGGCGCCCGCGCATTCAGACCGGCGCCGCGCCGGGCGAATCCGGCCGAGCAATTCGCGTAATCGGTGAAATCATTGGCCAGGGCGACGGCCAGCATGGCGTCTCGTGCTTCGGTGTAGGTGGCGTCCGCTGGCGTCATCTTGAGGCTGCCGATGATGTAGTCCTTCATCCGCGACTGGGCCTGTACAAAGCTGTGACGAGGATCGTTGAGCAGTCCGGCATAGCAGTTCCAGACCATGTTCGCCCAGATCTCGCCGGCGCTGTGGACGGCCGAATTGCCGGTGCCGGCACCACCGCCCGGCGTGGGCTCACCTTCTGCGATGTGGCGGAAGGTGTAGGCATTGAGGTCAAAATCCGTGGAGTACGGAATGCGCCGAATGCCGGAGTAGTAGTTGTGGGTGGCATATCCGGCCAGGCCATAGGCGCCGGAGAAATCGGCATTGCCCGGAATCAGCACGTCGTCTTCCCGCACCGACAGCACCACGCCGCTGACATCGCCCCAGCCTTCGCTCATCGCGCCGGTCTGCTGGCTGCTCGAGTCGGTCAGTCGGTGATGCACATAGTGGTAGAACTCGTGCGCGATGATCTGATTGTCCAGGGTGCCATCCAGGTCGGTGGCCGGCTTGCGGGTCATGTGCATGGTGACCTCTTCGCCCGCCGCCAGATAGGCTTTGATCTGATCCCCATCGGCCTTGGTGATCATGACCGAGGGAAGGTTGTAAGCCGGGTCGGTGACGCCAGGGCCGACGAGCAGGTCGCCGTTCCCCATGGCTCCTGGCGCGCCCGCATTGTTGTTCACCACGATCAGCGCGGATGCCCCGGACAACACGGCATACTGTGCCTTGGTGGTGAAATTGCAGCTGCCACGGTCGATCAGGGCGAATTTGCCGAACATGTCGGCTTGCGGTGGCAGCGCGGGGGCGGTCACCAGTCCCAGAACCGGGTCAGACGGACCGCAGCCATCGCTGGGCGAGGGGCCCATCGATTCATCGGCCAGCACCACGCTGCCGGTGACATCGTAATCCCGCGGGCCCCAGGAAGCGCCTTCGAATCGCAAATTGCCGGATTCAACCGGTGTCAGAACTTTCACCGTCCCGTCGATCGGACCGTCGAACAGATACTGCTGCATGGTTGGCGACGAACCATCGGAGGGCGTGGCCATATTGGCGTTGTTGCGACCAGAGGCGTCCTGGCCCTGGGCCCGGATCGGATCGCCATCCTGGCCGCCGCGGCCATAGTTGTCCTGCTGCGCATTGCCGGAGGCCTCATCGAAGCCATGGTCATACCACCAGTCATGCAGCCAGTTGACGATGTAGAACATGTTGACGACGGCCGCCATGCGGGCATCGTCACCCGAGGGATCGTCATCGGCCTGCAATGGGTAATCGAAACGGTTCGGTCCATTGGTCTGGCCGTACTCGTCGCCGGCTTCGGGCGTGCACAGATTCAGCGGGTGCGAAATCGTGTCCGAGAGCACCGGATCGAAGTTGTCGATGCAGGCCTCGACATTGTTGCCGATGGTCTGCGTGGCGCCCTCCGGCAGCCAGGGGTCGCCGGTACTGATCGGGCCGGCTTCCAGCGACACGATGTGGCTTGCCGCGCTCAGCCGCGGCAGTTCCTCGTCCGGACTGCTGCCGGGAAATGGCGCATAGGTGTTGCCACGCGGCGAATCGTACGGTGCCCAGGGTGCGCTGGTGTCGGCAAAGCTGCGATATTCATAGGCCGCATGCTGCTTCAGATTCTTGCGTTTCAGAATTTCTCCCGTCTCGGCCAACACCAGCAGCGCGTAGGCCAGCAGATTGCCGTTGGCGCGTGCCTGAGCGAACAGTTCGATGTAATACGCCGGCTCGAGGCGGCCGGCACGGGCGAAGTAGACCAGACGGCTGCGTGGGTCACGTTCGAACACATGACTGCCGCTCAGAACTGGGGCGGCATACCAGGCGTATTCACCCTGGGTGCGCCGCAGGCTCAGTTTGGTGACATCCAGCGTGCCGCCCAGATGTTGCCAGGCCGCAGCAATGGCTTGTGGAGCGCTCAGCATGACCGGTGCGGATGCCACCAGCGCCGCGTCGTAATCCGTGGCGAAGTAACCTGACACCGCAATCGGTTTGTGGCTGCGATCCAGCAGCACGTTGAGGTAGCGGGCATGCACTTCCAGGCCATTGACGCGTTGGCGGAACCGCACCACGGCCGGGCCATTCCCATTGAACTGGGCATTGACCACCTCGGCCTCGCGGAGCATGGCAGGCGTGAGTTTCAGCTTCTTGGATTCATGCGCGAGATGGCGCCGTGCACGGGCAATCAACAGGTCCCGCTCGTTGGCCAGCGGCCCCACCGCAGAGGCTTGCATGGCACGTTCGGCCCACAGGAAGGTCGGTTGGCCGAGACTGCGGTCGAACAAGGTGGACTGATAGCGTCCGGCATAGCCGCGCTGTGGCACCGGACTGAGTTGCGCATCGAACTCGG
This sequence comes from Oceanococcus sp., assembly GCA_041619555.1. Lineage (GTDB taxonomy): Bacteria > Pseudomonadota > Gammaproteobacteria > Nevskiales > Oceanococcaceae > Oceanococcus. The sequence continues at coordinate 16,688 of JBFKDQ010000052.1, forward strand.
CCCGGGAGACATCAAGATTCGGCAGGCCTGCGAGTTCCGCACGCCAGGGCAGGGCGCTGGCCGTCTGCGGCGCGGCATGCGCCTTGGCCTGACTTGGCGGCACGGCGCAACTGGCGCTGCTGGCGGTCATTTTCAGACGCCCGGAATACGGTGTAGGCGTTGCGGCGAGAAACGGGCAGGCCACCACCGTGTAGGTGCCCGGCGGCAGATCGCTCAGCGAGACATTCTCCTCCGGACTCCCGCCATCGCTGGTTCCCAGCGGCGTCAGCCCATCGTCGTCATATACCGTCAACACCAGGTCCGGAACCGTGACCTGTCCGCCCACATCCGTGCCTTCTTCCCATTCGATGTGAAACTCGAATCGCACCTGCACCTGGCCGTAGGCGTCTTCCGGGACGGTGAGATTGATGGCATGCGCGTCATCCGCACCGACCGGTGGTGGGCAGTAGTTGCCCAGCAGGGCGAAGGCATCGCTGGCGTCAGGCTCAAGCGGCTTGGAGTTGCCGTGCGCGCCCGGCAGCGCGGTGCCGGTCCATTCAATGGTCACAACCTGGTCGGACTGGGTCGGTACGGTCACGTCGTGCGATGCCGGATCGGATGCCAGGGCGGACGTGGCCAAAAAGGCCACGGTACCCGTGCTGAGTAGATGTTTCATGAATTCCCTCCTCCCTACGCTTTAATTATTCGTTGTCTAGAACGGGGCCAACTGATGAGTACACGCTTCGTGCATCCGCGAGGTTCCTTGCGGGGTGATACCAAACGCACAAGCCCAATCCTAGAGGAATCATTCTAAGCCGATCGGTCTGGCCGGCAACACCTCTTAGCAACCAGGTCCTGAGCCAAACAGTGACTCGTCAAACAGCATACGCCCCAATCGCAACGCTTTTTAGATCTGATCCGAAAGCATGAGTTGAGGGCCGATCTTGGCGGCTATGCTCGGCGCTTGATTTCTGTGGTCCATGGGCAGGTATGTCGAGCAACGAACAGGTTCTCTATCGAGTGGAAGGCGCGGTCGCCGTGATCACGCTCAACCGTCCAGGTGTCCTCAATGCCCTGACGCCCGGCCTCATCCACGACTGGGAGGCGGCGATCCAGCGGGCCAACCAGGATGAGGAGGTCGGCGCGATTCTGGTGCTCGGTGAAGGCAAGGCGTTTTGCGCCGGCGCCGACCTTGAAGACTGGTTTCTGCCTTTCGTACGTGGTGAGCAGGATTATCTAGATGACGATCAGCGTCTGGGCGGGCTTGCGCTGATTCAGGACTGGATCGCGCTAACGGGCGAATCCAAGCCGCTGGTGGCGGCCGTGCAAGGTGCGGCGATTGGTGGCGGCATCACCATGCTGCTGCCTTTTGACGTGATCTATGCCGCGGACAACGCGGTGTTCAGCTTTCCCTTTGCCCGCCTCGGCATCGTGCCGGAATACTGCTCCAGCCATTTTCTCTCGGCGCGCGTCGGTCTTGGGCGCGCTTCGGAGTGGATGCTCAGTGGGCGCAGGGTCGATGCCAAGGAAGCCGAGCGCAGCGGTCTCATCAACCATCTGGTCGCCGCTGAGCGACTGCACGAGGAAGCGATGCGCATGGCGCAGTCGCTGGCCAGCGTGCCGATCCGGATGGCACGGATGACCAAAGCCTTGTTGCGGGCCAATTTCGCCGAAACCGAGGCCAGCAAGATCTGGCAGCGTGAATCGGACACCTTGCGCCAGTGCTTCTCCAGCGCGGAGCATCATGAGGCCGTACGTGCCTTCCTCGCGTCACGCTCGCGGTGAGCGCCCTTGCGCCTGTTCGGCTGCCGCTGCCTGCCTGGCCAGTTTCTGATCAGGCCTGATTTTGTCTATTACAACAGATACTTACACCTTTTGACAGAACGCCGTTCACAAGTTTATCCACAGGCGCTGTGGATGCTTCCAGGGGCAGGTGAACGGCCATCGTTCTTGCCTGAGCGTGGCTTGCGCCATCTGCTGCGCTGATCAAGTGAGACGACCGGACCGACAGCTGCCAGACCCAGCGCTGTCGGTCGCGGGCACGTTTCTGGCTACTGCAGATGCTTGACCAGCCAGCGCACGACGAAGCGGGGCGTGAAGCGCAGCGAAAACGCCCCCAGCCAGTTCTTGAGGCCGGCGATGACGACGGGTTTGTTTGCGTTCAGGCCGCGGACACCAATTTCGGCCACGCGCCGCGAAGACATCGTGCCCATGCGGAACAGCAGGGAGTCCTTCATGTCCGCCACGTCGGCAAATTCGGTCGCGGTCGCCCCGGGGCACAGACAGCTCACATGCACGCCGGTCCCTCGGCATTCCTCAAACAAGGCTTCGGAGAACATCAGCACATACGCCTTGCTGGCATAGTAGACCGCCATATGCGGTCCGGGCTGGAAACCGGCCGTGGAGCCGACATTCAGAATGCCGCCACGGCCTCGGTCCAGCATGCCTGGCAACAGCATTCGACTGAGTTCCGTGAGCGCCGTGCAATTCAGATGAATCATGTCGGTCTGGCGCTGGCACGAAAGATCGGCCACGTTGCCGCGCAGACCGAAACCGGCATTGTTGACCAGAACGTCAATTTGCAAGCCCGCCGCATCGATCTGCGCCAGCAAACTTGTGCAGGCGCCGGGTATGGACAGATCCTGGCTGAGTGTCGTGACGCTTATGCCATGCGCCTTGCGCAAATCGTCCGCCAGCGTGTCCAGCTTGTCGAGGCGGCGCGCCACCAGCACCAGATTGTCGCCGCGTTCCGCATAAATGCGGGCAAAGTCGGCGCCGATCCCAGCGGAGGCGCCGGTGATCAATACAGTCTGTGAACTCATGCTCTGTCTTTCCAGATCGAATGGCAGCGCATGCTAACCCAATCGCGCATGCCGCAAGACATGCGATGATCTGTAGAGTCCACTAAAGATGAACGCGGCGTGCCGTCGAGAGGGGCCAGATGAATAAACACAGCGGCACAGGCCGGTTTTCGCCCGGCGGATTTCTGCTGGCCAGGACGCAAGGGTCTGCGCGTGCTGATCGGCGCACAGGCCATGGGCAGGATGCGAGGCTTGGCCCCGGCAGCCTCGCCCGCCTGGCCGAAGCTGCGCATGTTCCGTCCTGCGCGAACTGGCATTGAAATGCAGAGAAGTCAGGATTTTGCCTTCTGTTTTCGTTGTCCCGACAAGCCCGGCATTATCGCTGCGGTGTCGTCCTTCTTTTTTGCGCAAGGTTGCGATATTCGCGACGCCGCCCAGTACGGAGACCCAGACACCCGGCAGTTTTTCGTGCGCATGCATCTGGTGGCGCCGGACGATCTGCACCTGGCGGAACTGGAGGCGCGTCTGCAAGCGATCGTGGTTTCCCAGCAACTGGAGTACACGCTGCATGATATGGCGAGGAAGCTGCGCACCCTGATTGCGGTATCCCGCCAGGATCATTGCCTGAATGATTTACTGCACCGCTGGCGCTCGGGTCTGTTGCACACCGATATCGTCGGCGTGGTTTCCAATCATGAGGATCTGCACGACCTGACCCAGTGGTACGGGCTGCCTTTCTATCATCGGCCGATCACACCGCAAACCCGGCTCGCGCAGGAAGCCGACATGCTGGCGCTGATGGATGATCTGCAAGTGGATCTGCTCGTGCTGGCGCGCTACATGCAGATCCTGTCAGACGACATGTGCCACAAGCTTCAAGGGCGCTGCATCAATATCCACCATTCGTTTCTGCCCAGTTTCAAAGGCGCCAAGCCCTACCACCGGGCGCATGAGCGTGGCGTCAAACTGGTCGGTGCCACCGCCCATTTTGTCACCGCCGATCTGGATGAAGGACCGATCATTGAGCAGGATGTGGTGCGGGTAACCCATGCACACAGCGCCCAGGACATGGTCAACATGGGCCGCGAAGTCGAAGCCCGCGTGCTGGCCCGTGCAGTGCGCTGGTACGTCGAGCACCGCATCCAGTTGAATGCACAGAAAACCATGGTTTTCTCCTGAAGCATCGCGCTTACGCCTGGATTGATCGCTGCAGACCGTGCGCAAGAAACCGCAACGCCGCGGCACCGATCCACGTCGCCTGGACGCTTGCTGCAAACGCGAGTCGCGTCAAACCGGCAGGGTGCGGTCCGCGCCCTCAGGCCGGGTCGGTGCTTCGGTGTCCCATCGCGCGAGTTCCCGCAGGATCACCGTGGCATAAGCACCGGCGGGCAAGGCAAAGCACAGCCGCAGGCTGGTGTCATCAAGCCATTCATGCTCCAGGTCTTGCGGGAACAGACGCAGGGGCCGGCGATCATGATCCAGTTTCTGAGCGCACAGTCCGGTCACAAGACCTGGGTACTGCTGTGCGATCGAAGTTTCCAGGACGGCCAGATCGGCCCGGCTGGGCAGCTCGCCGCGGCCCCACAATGGTCCGGAGGGATGGATGTCCGCCCGCTCCAGGCGTTGCTGCAGGCTGTCGTCGCCAGCTTCGGCGGCAAACCAGGATCGGCTGCCATCGAGGCAGAAGACGTCGCCGGGCAGGGCGGTGTTCCAGCTGCCATCCGTCACCCGGGTGGCCAGCACGGCATTGAAGATCTGCGAGCGGGCGGCGGAAATCAACAAGCCACGGGTCTTGCGGTCGACGCGGCGGCCCTGGAACATCGCTTCGGCGCGCTCCACATTGCGACCGCCGAGGCCGAAGCGCTGTTCGCCAAAATAATTCGGTACCCCGAGCCTGGCGATCATGTCCAGGCGCTGCCGAGCCTGCGCCCTGTCACCGCTGATCTCGCGCAAGATCAACTCGAAGCGGTTGCCCTGCAGGGCGCCGCGTTTGAGTTTGCGCTGGTGTCGGGTGGCCGAGAGAATCTCGACTTCCTGGTGCGGAAATGCGCTCCAGTCGGGTTCGGCCTGGCCCGGCAGTTGAATGCTGAAGCTCTGGGTGGTGAGTGCGTGACGGTCCTTGAGGCCGGCATAGCTGACTGCGGTCCGCGACACGCCAGCATGGCGGGCCAGTTGCTGCGCCAGCCAGTCGGTATTGGTGTCGCGCTTGCGCACGGTCAGCAGCACGTGTTCGCCTTCACCGCTGGGGCTGAAACCGAGCTGTTCCTCCACGATGAAGTCGGCGGCGCTGCTACGAATTTTGACCTGCAGCGGTGGGCCGCCGTGGGCCCAGGGCAGATGGGGCATTGGCTGTTTGCATGGATTGGAAAATGTGATCATCGCAGAAACCGCCCTGCAGATGCCGCCATCAACCTGGCGGCGCTACGATGGCCAGGCGTGCGCCAGGGGAAATTGGAAGCCGGGCGTTACAAGGATTAGGATCAGGGCAAGCGGACCCTGGTGGTTATTCGGGGCCGCCTTCGCCCATGAGCACAGCAGCGCCCCGAAGCAGGGCGGAAAAGGATCCCAGGTATGAAAAAGCGGCTGGCTGAACGCCTGCAAGGCATGAAACAGTACTGGCATACGGCCCCTGGTCATGGGTTTGCATCCAGGAAGCTTGCGCTACCGGTGGCGGGCCTGTTGCTGCTGGCGATGCTCTACAGCCTGTGGGTGAGCTGGACGCCGGCGGTGGTGCAGACCAGCGCCGCGCGCAATGACGTGATCGGGGTCAAGACGGTCAGTGCCAGCATCGCGATTGCCGAAACCCTGCTGGACAAGCACGGCGGTTACATCTCGAATGATATTTCCGTGCCCTGGCTGGACAATATCAAGAACTGGGAATTCGGCGTGCTCAAACAGATCCGTGATTTCAACCGGGTGCTGCGCAACGAGATCAGTCGCAGCCAGAGCCAGTCGGCCGAAGACCGGGTGCTGGCGCAGGCCGAACCGAAATTCAATATCGACAATCGCAAGTGGATGTTCCCGCGGGCGGAAAAGGAGTACCGGGCCGGCATTGCGATGCTCAAGGATTATCGCAGCCGTCTGCAGGCCAGGGCCAACGATGCGCATTTCTACGCCAATTCCGAGAATCTGGTGGACTGGATGGCGGTGATCGAGAAACGCCTGGGCAGCACCGTGCAGCGACTGGGCATGAGCACCGGCAAGGTCACCCTGGATGATGCGGCGCTGGAACAGGTGGCCGAGCAAGGCGATGTGGTGATCGAACCCCGCCAGGTGCGGGAACACATCGAGCGGACGCCCTGGACGGAAATCGATGACGTGTTTTTCGAGGCGCGCGGCACGGCCTGGGCGCTGACAGCGTTGCTGAAGGCGGCGGAAGCGGATTTCGCCGAGGTGCTGACCGACAAGCAGGCGACCCTGCAATACCGGCAGATCATCCGGGAGCTTGAGGCGGCCAACGGGCCGCTGCGCACGGTGATGATTCTCAACGGCGGCGGTTTCAGCATCTGGCCCAATCATTCTCTGGTGATGGCGTCCTATCTCGGCGCCGCCAATGCGGCGCTGTCCAATCTGATCGGTTTGCTGGAAAACGGATGACAAGGGGCGGTCGATTCAGCCGCAGGCGCCTCGACAGCAGGAGGGCAGCGCGTGTGCTTTTCCGCCCAGATTGAACAGAACCTGAAGACGCTGGAGCGGATGTTCGACGCACGCGTCGATGAAGCCGCGTTCGAGACCCTGTTTGCCGCCCGCCTTCGGAACCCGAGCCTGAAAGTGTGCCGTGCCCTGGAGGCCTCATTCGAGGCGCCGGAAAACGCCGTGCAGCAGCGCATTCACGAATTGATTCTGGCCCATCGCCGCGAACGGATGGCGGCGCTGGAAACGGCGCTGTTCGAACAGAAACAACGTCTGGCGACCGCCCGGCGCAAACTCGAACTAAAGGAAACCCGCGCCGCGCGCGAGCATGAACGCATCGCCAGCAAGAAGATCGCCGCGCTGCTCAAAAGTCGTGAAACGCTCAAGTCAGCCCAGTTGCAGCCGGCCGATAGCCGGATCTTTCCTTTCTACCATGCGCCCCTCATCGTCTGTCAGCAGGGCGAGTTCCTGATTCGGCCGATGCGCTATCACTGCCGGCCGGCGGGCAAGCCGGCGAGCTATGATCGACGCTATGGGGGCCTGTACAACGCGCGGCGTGACAATCTGCGCGGGTTCTGGAAGGCGCAGTTCGGGCACAGCCATGCGATTGCCCTGATCTGGGGTTTCTACGAAAACGTCGCCCGCCACGATTTCGAGCAGCGCGATCTGGCGCCGGGTGAGAAACCCCGCAATCTTGTACTGCATTTCATCCCGCCGGCGGGTCAAGCGCTGCAGATCGCCTGTCTCTATTCGCAGTGGCGAAAAGCCGGGGAGGCCGCACTCGATTCATTTGCGGCGGTCACGGATACCCCGCCGCCGGAGATCGCCGCGACTGGCCACGACCGATGTGTGATCGGACTGACGCCAGACGCTGCACGGCAATGGCTCAAGCCGGAAAACCTTTGCCTGGACGCCGCCGAGGCTCTGCTGGATCAGCGCCCTCAACTGGTGTTCGAGCATCAGGTGGCCGCATGAGCAAGATCTTGCAGCCGGCGCCCCCGAGGACCTCACCGCGCGCATGAGCCTGCCTGCTGCGACGTCGGATTCACCGATCACACCTCCGCCGCGTTGCGAGCTTGGCGGGGCGCGCACCCCGGGGGGCGTTCCGAGTCTCGACCGAGGCTTGAGCCGTCACCTGAATTCGCGTCCAAGTCCCTGTGGAACGGCAAAAAACATGGATTTCAGGGAGCATCCGGCAGGCCTTGAGCACGGGTTCGGGCGGCTTCGCTCGCCCTGCGATGACTCGGCTCCGGCCTGCACTTTCTGCTTGATGCGGCCCGTCTGCCGACTTGCAGACGGGGGCGGTCGTGATGTTAAGGTGAAATTCGCTTGAGTCTGGTGGCCTTCGCCACATTTGATCGATCAGGCATGAACGTGTGGCGGGGCCGGGCCTTGTCATTGACGCCGGCCCGGAGCTTTTGGCCGGAAACTTGCTTGAACTTCGTCGAAGTTGCAGAAAGCCTGCTGCCGTCGAGACCGCGTTCACCCGCCATCGAGTCGGCAGCATCCGATGGGCGCCTGGCGCCAGACAATGCCGAATTCACCCGCGCATCCTGCACCATCCGGGATGTGTTGCCGACAAGGGGAAGACATGCCCGAGTCATGGTCACAAGTCGTGACCGCAGCCACCGCGCTGCGCCGTGACCTGCACCGGTCGCCGGAGTTGCCGTGGGCGGAACACCGCACCGCCGCTCGCATCCGCGCCGAGCTCGATCGTCTGCAGATTCCCTGGCGCGCTTGCGCCGGCACCGGCACACTCGCGTGCCTGGGCCAGATGGCATCCGGGCGTCATGTGGCCTTGCGGGCGGACATCGATGGTTTGCCGATCACCGAAGCGTCTGGCGCGGCCTGGAGTTCGCAGGAGGCCGGATGCATGCACGCCTGCGGCCATGACGGCCACACCGCCAGCCTGCTGGCGGCTGCCGCCTGGCTCAAGGCCCGGGAAGATCGCTTGCCAGGGCCGGTCAGCCTGTTGTTCCAGCCCGCCGAGGAGGGCGGCCATGGGGCGCGCAAGATGGTTGAGGACGGCGCCCTGGCTGGTGTCGACGTGATTTTCGGCTGGCACAACTGGCCGGCGATTCCCTTCGGTCAGGCGGTGTGTCCCGATGGCGCGGTGATGTCGGCCAATGGCACGTTCACGATCGAACTCAAGGGACGGGGTGGGCATGCCAGCCAGCCTGAACTGTGCCGCGATCCGGTTCTGGCGGCCAGTGCCGTGGTGCTGGCGCTGCAGCAGGTGGTCAGTCGCCGGCTGGCGCCGCAACAGGCTGCGGTCCTGAGCGTGACCAGCATCGAGGCACCCAGCGGGCTGACCGTGATCCCCGAACGGGCCCGCCTAGGCGGCAGCATCCGCTTTTCCGCCAGCGCCCTGCGTGAGGTGCTGGAGCGGGAGATCAACGCGGTGGTTGTGGCCACGGCAAGCGCCTACGGGGTGGAGGCTGTCATCGCGCATCAACGGCGCTACGCCGCGACCTGCAATACGCCGGCGGCGGCCGCCGAATTTCGTGCGGTGCTGGCTGCCGAGTTCGGGCCGTGCTGGGGCGATGATGAAATCCTGCTCCCCATCATGGCGTCCGAGGATTTCAGTTACTACCTGGACGAGGTCCCCGGCGCCTACGCCCTGATCGGCAGTGACGATGGCCGTCAGCCGGCCTGGCCCTGTCACAGCCCGCACTACGACTTCAACGATGAACTGATTCCGCCGGTGGCGCGCATCTACAGCCGTCTGGCCGGGCTTACAAACGATTTCGAATAGAGGAAGACCCGATGGATATTTTCGAGCAGTGGGAATCCGATATCCGCGGTTATTGCCGCGCCTTTCCAACCGTGTTTCACACCGCCTCCAATGCAATCCAGACCGACGAGGCGGGCAAGTCCTACATCGACTTCTTTGCCGGTGCAGGGGTCCTGAATTTCGGCCACAACAATCCGAAAATGAAGCGGGCCCTGATCGACTACATCAAGAAGGACGGCATCGCCCACAGCCTGGACATGTACACCACCGCCAAGCGGGAGTTCATCAGCGCGTTTGTCGAGAACGTCCTCAAGCCGCGGCAGATGACGCACAAGCTGCAGTTCATTGGTCCCACCGGTACCAATGCGGTGGAGGCGGCGCTGAAGCTGGCGCGACGCGTGACCGGCCGCACCGAGGTCGTGGCCTTCAGTCATGGTTTTCATGGCATGACCCTGGGCGCTCTGGCCTGTACCGCGAATGCGTATTTCCGCAATGCCGCCGGCGTGCCTCTGCAGCATGTTCACCGCTTGCCGTTTCAGGCTCAGGCGCTGGATTGCAGCCAGTGTCTGGCCGCCTATCGCGAGGCCTTGCGTGACCCGTCCTGTGGGCTGAATCCGCCGGCCGCATTTCTCGTTGAGGCGATCCAGGCCGAGGGCGGCGTCAATGTGGCTTCCCGCGCCTGGCTGCAGGAACTGCAGGCACTGGCGCGCGAGACCGGCGCCTTGTTGATCATCGATGACATCCAGGTTGGTTGCGGTCGCACGGGCTCGTATTTCAGCTTTGATGGCATGGATCTGGATCCCGACATCATCACCCTGGCCAAGGGCATCGGTGGCTTCGGTACGCCGCTGGCGATGAATCTGATCAAGCCCGAGCACGATCGCCACTGGTCGCCGGGCGAGCATACCGGGACCTTTCGAGGTCAGGGCCTGTCTTTCGTCGCCGGCCGGGAAGCCCTGCGCTATTTCGAAACCGACGAACTGATGCAGCAGGTGCAAAGCCATGGCGAACGCATGGCGAGCTGGCTCAAGGACATCGCCCAGGCCCACGCCCAGAGAAACTTCGCCGTGCGTGGGCGCGGCATGATTCAGGGCCTGGATGTGCATGATGGCGCGCTGGCCAAGGACGTGGCGCGCCGATGTTTCGAGGCCGGTCTGCTGATCGGACCCTGCGGCAGCGGTGGCCGGGTCATCAAGCTGATTCCGCCGCTGACCATCGAGGATGAACATCTGCAGCGCGGCCTGGACATCCTCCAAGCATCCATCAATGAGGCCCTGGCATGAAGCAACGTGATGACATGAGCTTCCCGTTCGAAGAGTACGAGCGGCGACTGGGCGCGCTGCGCGAGCGCATGCAGCAACGGCTTCTGGACGCGGTGGTGATCACCGATCCGGAAAATCTGATGTACCTCACGGATTATCAGACCACCGGCTATTCCTTCTTCCAGGCTCTGGTGGTGCCGCTGGAGAGCGAACCTTTCATGATCACCCGCAAGCTGGAGGCCACCAATGTGCATGCACGGACCTGGGTCGAGATCACCCGGCCGTATCCGGATACCGGTGATGCGATCCAGATGTTGCTGGAATCCCTGCGCGAATTCGGACTGGCCGACAAGTATGTTGGTTATGAGCGCAACAGCTATTTCTTTCCCGCCTACCATCAGGATTACATCCGCAATGCGTTCGGCAATGGCAAGCTGCTCGACTGTTTCGGCATCGTCGAGCAGGGGCGCATCTGCAAGTCCAAAGCCGAGATCGAGATCATGCAGCGGGCGGCGCGAGCGACCGAGGCCGGCATGCAGGCGGGCTTTGCCGCCTG
>JBFKDQ010000053.1:0-27339 GCA_041619555.1 Oceanococcus sp.
GAGCAGGTAAAAGAAAATCAGCACGACGGAGAAAATGACGCCCAGGCCTCCAATGCTGACACCGTAGGTGGCAACGCGATCCTTGAAGTAGCGCCACTTCATGAAACGCGTGCTGAGCGTGATGGATTCTGGCGCGCGGTCAGGCGCTGTGCTTGTCGTCATTGCGGTGCGTCAGGAATGGGGGTAATCGCCGCCGACCATCGGTCGGCGGCGCGAAGTCTAACCTGCAAGCGAAAGCGGCGTGAACCGCAGGCCGAGCATTGCCGAGGCTCTGCTCACGCCCGGATTCAAACCAATCTTCCGCAGGTGGCCGAGGCCGGTGTGACCTCGTTGGACTACTTGCTCTTGCCGAAATTATGCTGCAGACCAACTCCGAAGGTGGAAAATTCTTCGGCGGCATCGTCATTGGACAGATCGCTGTAGTAGGCATACAGCTTGGTCGATTTCGCCAGCTTGCGATCCCAGCCAATGGTGAACATGTCCGAACCCGCCGACGCCTCGACGGACTGCTCATCGGCGCTGGTGAACTGGAATTTCAGCACATTCTCAGGTGTGACATTCAGAGCTGCGCTGGCAACGAAGCCCAGACCATCCTCGCCGCTGCCATCGGTCTTTTCGGATTTCTGCACGATCGCACCGAGCATCACCGGACCGGTCTTGTACTGGCCAGACAGTCGGATCAGATCCAGCCCGCCGATGTCGCTGTTGAAAGCCAGAGCAGCCTGAAAGCGCTTGCTGCCATAGCTCAGCGATGCGGACACCGCATCGGCCAGACCGTCACCGGCCACGGCATCGGCGCCTCCGCCAGCATCGGTTCCGGGCTCGCCACTTTTGTCATCACCCGGAATCAGCATGATCCAGCCCTTGAATCCCCCAGCAAATTTGGGGCTCACATAGCTGATCGTATCGGAAACGCGATCCTGGCCGTTGAGCACGACATCGATGTCGGCCAGAAGATAGTCGCTGAACAGGTCGACCTTGAGCTCGGCTTTCTTCATCGGCGTGTCATTCACCCCGATGAAGACCTGGCCAAACTCACCTTTGAGGCCAACCACGCTGTTGCGTTGGCGCAGCATGCCCTTGTCGCTCGAACGCAGCCGCTCGTCCAGATTGACTTCATACTCCAACCGATAGAACACGCTCAGGCTGTCGGTCAGACCATGGGTGTTCTGCACCCCCAGGCGTGAGGCATTGCTGTTGGTATTGGTGCTGCGACCAGCCGCGCCCAGTTCGGTGGAGTTCACCGAGACATCCACACGGCCATAGACATGCGGCAGATCGCCGGCAGCAAAAACGCTGGCGGAAAAACTTCCGGCCAGAGCCAGAGCGGTGTGTGACAAGACTTTCATCTGCATTTCCTTACTACTCCCTTTTTTGTTGGAGGCGCCTCGCCCAAGCCGCCAGCACCGAGGTGGCGGAACCCGGCTGGGGCGACCAATTCTGCTTTACTGAATCTTCTTCAACTCATTGCTGGCCAGCGCAGCCGGCAGCGGCACATAGCCATCCTTGACCACGACTTCCTGTCCCTGCCGAGACAGCACCAGTTTGATGAATTCCCGCTCCAATGGCGCAAGTGGCTGATTGGGATGCTTGTTGACGTAGACATAGAGCAGGCGGGACAACGGATATTTACCGTTCACCGAGTTCTCAGGGGTGGCCTCATAGGCGGTGGCGCCACTTTTCTTTGCCAGGGGCACCGCACGCACGCCAGAGGTCTTGTAGCCTACGCCGGAGTAACCAATCGCATTGAGGCCGGTGCCGATGGACTGGACCACCGAGGCCGATCCGGGCTGCTCGTTGACGCTGTTCTTGAAATCCCCTTTGCACAAGGCCTTCTTCTTGAAATAGCCGTAAGTGCCGGAAACCGAATTGCGTCCATACAGCTGAATCGGACGATTGCTCCAGGCCCCTTGCAGTCCAAGATCGCCCCAGCGCTGAACGTCTTCGATCGCGCCGCATTTTCTGGTCGAGGAAAAAATGGCATCCACCTGCGCAATGCTCAGGCTCGCGATGGGATTGTCCTTGTTCACATAGACCGCGAGGGCATCGATGGCAACGCCCACGGCGGTTGGCGGATAACCAAATTTCTTTTCGAAGGACTCCAGTTCCTTGTCTTTCATCATGCGGCTCATCGGCCCGAGATTCGATGTTCCTTCGGTCAGGGCGGGCGGTGCGGTTGATGAACCGGCAGCCTGCACCTGGATGTTCACATTCGGGTAAGTACGTTTGAACTCCTCGGTCCACAGCGTCATCAAATTGGCCAAGGTGTCCGAACCAACACTGGAGATGTTGCCGGACACACCGGCTGCTTTGGTGTAGATATCCAGGTTTTGATCGACACCGGAGGCCTGGGCGACACCGCCAAGCAATCCGGCGCCCAAGCCCATGGTGGACAACAGGGTGCGAATCTTCATGTGACTTTATTCCTTGTGGCAATGGATTCGGAAGCGGTTCGAGAACACGGGCTTCTCAAGTGTTGCGGCAGGATAAAGCGACAATGTGACAGGCTGATGACAGCGCCGCACGCATTTCCCAGGACGCTCGCAGGCCGTCATGAGACCGGGAATGTCAGTAGCCTACTCAGACAAAGCCTGGGCAGATGGCGCCAGGCGTTCAAGCCGATGGGCCGGGAACTGGCAGCGAAAGACGCTTCCCTTGCCGAGTTGGCTGCTGATCATCAGACTCGCTTCATGCCGTTCCAGGGCATGCTTGACGATCGCCAGGCCCAGGCCGGTCCCCCCGGTCTCCCGCGATCTGGCGGCGTCCGCGCGGTAGAACCGTTCGGTGAGACGCGGCAGATCCTGCGCCGCGATCCCAATGCCGGAATCACTCACGCTCAGCATTGCCCGTCCCTGCTCTTCCTGCCATTCCAGCCGAACCACGCCGCCTTGCGGGGTATAACGCAAGGCATTGCTCAGCAGATTGGCAATGACACTCTGCAGATCCGAGGCGCTGCCATACAGATGCAGATCCTCGTCGACCGCCAGTTCCAGGCGGTGACGACCCGCCGAGATCGCTCTGGCCTCCTCGACCGCACTGCCAATCAGCGCCGGCATGCTCACGCACTCCCGGTGGTTCAAGGCCTGGCCAGACTCCAGGTTCGCAAGCTTCAGCAGATCACCAATGATCTGGTTCATGCGTGTCGCCTGGCGCAACATTTCATCGATGGGCTCGGCCCAGGGCCTCAGCGCCTCGTCCTCGTGCGATTCGCCGACCATCATGTCGAGATAACCGCGCAGTACGGTCAGCGGCGTACGCAATTCATGCGAGGCATTGGCAACAAAGTCACGCCGGGTCTGCTCGATGCGTTTAAGCTCGGTGACATCGCGGGCGATCAAGAGACATTGATCCTTGCCATAGTGAATCATCCGCACCCACAGCGTCCGCTCCGGCGCGGCCGGTGCGCTGATCTCGACACCGCTGGCATCGGGCTCCGGTGCGCCAAAGTAGGCATTGAACTCCGGGTGGCGCAGGAGATTATTGATCCGCTGACCGATGTCCTGATTGCCCCGCAAGGCCAGCAAATCGATGGCGGCCTGATTGAACCAGGCAATATTCGAATCCCCATCCAGCACCACGGCGGCATCCGGCAGGGCGGTGGTCGATGCGCGGAATTCCTTGACGATCCCGGCCAGCCGCTTCTTGCGCTTGCGCGCCTGCTTGTGGCGCTCGACCGACAGATCGTAGATTTCGCGCCAGATCCCCACACCGTCGGGCAGTTCGATCTTCTTGGGTCGCCTCAACCAGAGGAGCAAATGCACGGCGTACCACAGATGGATACCAAGCAGCGTGAGGGCGCCGACCATCAGCCCGGCCACGGGAGAGCCGAAAAGCAGCCCGAGCAGCAGCCCCCCGAGCAGCCACATCGCACAGTGCTCGCCTTCCGCCTTGAGCAGGTCGCGCAGCATCAGGTGGCGGCGGAGAAACGGTAGCCGGTCCCGCGGACGGTCTGCACCAGATGATCCAGTGCATGAGCAGACAGAGCCTTGCGCAGCCTGCGAATATGGACATCGACAGTGCGCTCTTCAATGTACACATTCTGCCCCCAGACCCGGTCCAGCAACTGTTCCCGGGTGTAAACCCGGTCCGGATGGGAAGCAAAAAAATGCAGCAACCGGTATTCGGTGGGGCCAAGGACGAGTTCGCGCCCGGCCACCTCGACGCGCTGGGCCGCGAGATCGATACTCAATGACCCGCTGGTGATCTTTTCTTCCTGCCCGCCGGGCAGACAGCGCCGCAACACGGCGCCGATTCGGGCCATCAGTTCAGCGGTGGAAAACGGTTTGGTCACGTAATCGTCACATCCGATGTTCAGACCACGAACCTTGTCGCTTTCCTCACCACGGGCGGTCAGCATGATCAGGGGCAGATCGGCGAACCCCGGATTGGCCTTGAGCTCCCGGGCGAAATCGATGCCACTGGTCACCGGCATCATCCAGTCCAGCAGGATGAGATCCGGTCGTTGGGCGGCCAGTGCCAGGCGCGCGGCCTGGGCGTCTGCGGCGGTATCCACCCGGTAGTTCTCCCGTTCCAGTGCGAACCGGATCATGTCCCGGATCGGACGTTCATCCTCGACTACAAGAATACGCTTGCCTTCCATATCCTTCGCTATAAAGAAATGTGACCCCGAAGTGTCATCGCAAGATGTGACAGCATTGTGACGCCGACCGGCCGCTGGGCATCAGTCTTCGAGAATACGATCCAGCTGTTCGCTGACATCGGGGGACTGCACCGCCGACCGCATCTGCTGCAGGATCACACCCACCCGCTCGGCAAACGCCGGACTCAGCTTGCGGTATTGCGCAAACGGCGTTACCAGACGCGAAGCCAGTTGCGGATTGATCGCATCAAAGCGGGTGATCTGCTCGGCCAGAAGCCGCAGCCCTTCGCCCTGCCCCGCATACAGCGCGGACAGATTCATGCTGCCGAAACTGCCAATCAGCGCGCGCACGCGATTGGGATTGAGTGGATCGAAGCGTGGATGCTGCAGCAGGCGGCGCATTTCGGCCAGGCCGGCTTCCCCCGGCAGCACAGCTTGCAGGGCAAACCAGCGATCCAGCACCAGCCGGTCCTCGGCGTAACGCTGATAGAAACGATCAAGCAGGCTGCTGCGAGCATCGCCGCTTTGATGGTTGAGCGCGCGCAGTGCCGCCAGTCGGTCGGTCAGGTTGTCCGCCGCCTCGTATTGCGCGCGCGCGGCCGCGCTGGCGGCCGGGTCGCTGGCACGCACCCAGAGTTCGAGAACCCGGGCGCGCAGACTGCGTCGGGCAATCTCCCCGGCGTCCACCCGATAGGCGCCTTCTGGCGCCAGGCTCGCATAGGCCTGTGGACAGCGCTGCGCCATCTGTGCGGCGAGCATGGCGTCCACGGCATCCACAGCGGCGCTCAGCCGCAGCGGATCAAGATCCTGATACCGATCCATCAGTTCATCTGCCCGCGGCGGAGTCAGCAAGGCGGCGATAACGGCGGGATCTGCCTCATCGTCAAGCAGTCCGGTGAACTCGTCCAGCGGGTCTAGATCGGACTTGCCCGCATAATGCGCATCGATCTGGCGCAGGTACAGGCGCTGCGCGGCTTCCCAGCGCGAGAACGGATCCTGCGCCCGCGCCAGAATCGTGGCCAGCTGTTCCTGACTGTAGGCATAGTTCCATTTCACCGGAGCAGACAGTGCTTCGAACAGCACCGGAATCGGCGGGACCGGCAGTTCGAAACGCCAGGTCTGTTCAGACTGATCGAATTCCAGCACCTGCTCGGCGAGCAGGATCTCTCCATCGGCGGACAACAGGCTCAGCTTGATCGGAATCAGAACCGGGCGCGCTTCGGCATGACCGGGAACATGCTGGCGGCAACGCAACTGGTAAACGCCATCACGGAACTCATCGCTGATTTCCACCAGCGGCGTGCCCGCCTGGCCATACCAGGGCAGGATGTTGGTGGTATCGATGCCATTGGCGTCGCCATGGGCCGCAAGAAAATCCTCGATCGTGACCGCCTGCCCATCATGGCGCGCAAAGTACAGATCCATGCCTTTGCGAAAGCCTGCCTCACCCAGCCGGGCGTGTAACAGACGGACCAGTTCGGCGCCTTTTTCATACACGGTCAAGGTGTAGAAATTATTCATCTCCAGATAGGAGGCCGGACGCACCGGATGCGCCAGCGGACCGGCATCTTCGGCGAACTGCCGCCCCCGCAACATGCGGACCTGATCGATCCGCTGGACCGGACCGGCGCCTGAGTCGGCCGAAAACTGCTGATCGCGGAAGACCGTCAGACCTTCCTTGAGGCTGAGTTGAAACCAGTCTCGACAGGTGACCCGATTGCCGGTCCAGTTATGAAAATACTCATGTCCGATGACGGCCTCGACGGCGGCGAAATCAGCATCTGTCGCGGTCTCCGGGCTGGCCAGCACATATTTCGGATTGAATATGTTCAGGCCCTTGTTCTCCATCGCCCCCATGTTGAAGGCTCCGGCGACCACCACATTGTAGGTGTTCAGGTCGTAGTTCAGACCATATCGCTGTTCATCCCAGCGCATGGCCCGGACCAGCGAGTCGATCGCATGGTCCAGACGATCTTCAATGCCGTGATCGCAGTAGAACGCAATTTCCACCTCGCGCCCTTCGGCCGTGGTGTACGGCCGATGCTTGCAGGCCAGGTCTCCGGCCACCGCGGCAAACAAATAGGAGGGTTTGGGATGGGGGTCCTGCCAGCACACCGCATGGCGGCCATCGGCGCGGTCCTCTCGCCACTGCAATTCGCCGTTTGACAGCAACACCGGGAAACGCTGTTGGGCGGCTTCGATTTCCACCCGGTAGACCGACAGCACATCGGGTCGATCCAGACCGTAGGTGATCCGGGAAAAGCCATGGGATTCACATTGCGTGCACAGCATGTCGCCAGCGTAGTACAGACCTTCGAGACTGCTGTTGGTGTACGGGTCGATACGCACATCCATGCTCAGATCAAAATGGTCCGGCACATCGCGGATGCGCAGACTCAATTCATCCTGTTGATAGCGTGAAGCCGGCAAGCTCTCACCGTCCAGACGCAAGTCCAGCAACGCCATCTCACGTCCGTCGAGGACCAGATCCTTGCAGGACGCATCCACCCGCTCGATCTTCATGTCGCAGCGCACCTCGACATGATTTTCCTGAATATCAAACTTCAGGCCGGTGGTGGGAATGCGAAATGCGGGGGGACGATAGTCCTTCAGATACTGACGTTGTTTCATGTAGCTTCCTTGACGCCGGCGTCCACCAGGCCACCGGCCTTGAGCGTTTGAATGAGCGTGGCCTTGACCGCGCCTTGTCCGCTGAAAGTGAGATGGGCACCCGGATACCAGTTCAATGTGGATCCCGACCAGTGTTGATGCAGCGCCAGGGGCTGATCGGGCCAGACCAGCTGATCCAGGCTGCCGGCAAAGATGCCTAAGCGCTTCGCATCGAGTTGCGGCCTGAACTGCAGCGGACTGACCGCTGCATACGCCTGTCGAATCCGCGCTTCGGACACCTGCAAGGTCTCCAGCATGCGCAACTCCGGGGCCGGAAAATGGCGCCATTGCACGGCGGCCATGTCGGTCACCGGAATCCCGGCGATCACGCAGGCGAGGTTTTTGTCCAGGCTGGCCAGCAAGGCGGCGTTGTAGCCACCCAAACTGACCCCGTAAACGCCGATCGACGGGGCATGCCGGACCAGCCGAAGGTAACTCAGCAGTCGCCGCAAATCCCACTGTGCCTGAAATTCAGCATGGATGAAATCCATGAATTCGCCTTCCAGATAACCCTCACCGCTGACCACGCCCTTGCGCCGGGGTCCATGCAGCGGCAGGACCAGGCAGGCGAGATTCAAACCCAGTTTGCGGTGAAAGAATTCCGGCCTGAAAACACCGAAGTCAATCAGAGGCTGGCCCATGCGGTAACCGTGTATGCAAAGCAACCAGGGTCGCGCGGCGCCCGCATGTTCCATCAGCCAGGCATGTGCGGTCTGGTTTCTGCCATACGACAGCCAGCGATCCGCACCAGGCATGTCCGCTGCGGGGCAGTACTCGCTGGCAAAGCGGACATGCCGAAAGCGGGTGCCGAGAATCTGTCGATCCGTGCTTTCAAGCTTGAGAAGGTCCGGAGGCGCCTGGTGTAGGGCCTGCAACCTGGCGCCGCGGCGTTTCCGGCCCAGCCAATCCTCCCAGGCGTCCAGTTCAGCAGTAATGCGTTGCGGCGCATCGCCACGAGGCGGCTTGGCCAGCAGTTTGAACCAGGCCATCAGGAATTCGTCGGTCGCGATGTGCGCGGCTGGCTTCAGCTCCAGCGCCACCTCCGGCGCACCGACGATGCGCGGAAACAAGTGCAGACTGACCCGCCCTGCACAGACCAGACAGCCGGCCAGCGCGAGGAGAAAAAACAGGGCGCTCAGCCCCTCCCCGGCCAGCGCCAGGAAAGGCATCACCAGGGCGGCCAGCACCGCCCCCCAGGCGGCGTACTGCGGTAAACGGCTGTCACCTGGCCAGAGCAGCAAACCCATGCCGCTGCCGATCAGGGCGAGACTGCCGGGCAGGCTCAGCAAGAACAGGGCGCCATGCCATTGCCGGGCACTGAGCAGCAGCAAGGTGCCTACCAGCACGATTACCGCCCCCTCCCAATAGGCCTTGCGGGGTTCTTGCCAGCTCATGTCCATGAGTTCACCGAAACAGGGCAATCATCAGGGCAATGCAGGCGCCACCGATCAGAGCGGTCGCCAGTTCAACCCAGAGGGTAAAAGGACGCTGTGTACCCCGCGCCCAGACGCTCAGCCAGGCAAGGCTGGCAATCAAACCGAAAAGGATGGCGGTTAGCCATAAGGACGGGATGTCCCGGATGAGTTCGGGTTTGACATCGAGATAAATGTAATGGATCAGCACCACCACCAGAATCACCAGCGACATGGCGCTGCTCAGGCTGGCCAGCAACAGATTGAAAATCTGCATCGATTCCTCGTTTTCGCTTACTTGTCTTTACGCAGGGTTTTCAAGCCCGGAAGTATCCGGGCGGCGAGCCGGGGCTGCATCAGAGCGACGCGAAGAAGGCCGGTCACCACAAAGCGGGCGATCTTGTCACGGTAGCGAAAAATACTGCCGACCATCAGAACTTCCCTGTCATCAAGCAGCACCACGCGATCCTCCGGCTCTTCGCCGAAGCGCACCGCCACCGTCAGGCTGACGCTCAGCGGCTCCTTTTCCCGTCGGCTTTCGGATTTTTCCGTTTCCGGCCTTCGCGCCATCTCAGGCCACCGCCATGGCCGGGGGTGTTTTCAGTTGGACCCAGGAAATCAACTGCTCCACCGCCAGGTCCAGCTGCGCATCCAGTTGCAGACCATCGACTCCCTCTTCCACGCCTGGCGACTCTTCAAAGCCCAGACCCAACTGACGAAAACGTACACGCCGGTCCTTGATGAGCCGATCCAGCCAGCCCGGATTGGCGCTGACGCCGGGTGCGAAAACCACCCGTACGTGGTGACGGTAACGCATGCGGGCTGCTTCAATCGCCGCCGCGCTGGCCAGGCACAAGACGTTCAGACCGCCATCCAGCCAGCGATCCACCTCAACCCCCAGCGCAAACCGGATGTCTTTGGTCTGCCAGTCCAGCACGAAACAGCCGAAATCGTTTCTGGCGTCAAATTCATCATCACTCAGAGCCACTTCATAGGCCTCGGCCGTCATCCGAGTGGAATAGCGATGCGCGACCAGCGCACGATCACCCGTCGTCAGTGCTTTCTGGCAGCCGTTCAGCAATTTCAGGCCGCGTTTCTCATTGCTCGCCACCAGCAGGAACAGATAGCCGTATTCCCTCAATGTACGCCACCGTCGACAACCCGAAGGTCAAGCTGGAAGTTGCCGCCAGTTTCGCGCAGCTGGCTTCCACGCTGAACTGAAACGGCCGTTCGCCAGCAGGCACTGCCCGCACGTGGCTTATCGACGGCCGGCTGGCCAAACAAGATTGGCTGATTTTTCACCCGTACTGCCATGTTCACGGTCCGATCGGAGCCAGGCTAGTGTACTGCATCGCCCGAATCCAGGGCGCGGGCGGCCGCAATGGCCTCGGCCAGCAAGGCCGGGCCACGATAAACAAACCCGGTATAGAGCTGGATCAGGTCCGCGCCGGCGGCGAAGCGTGCCCCGGCGGAGGCCTGGTCATGAATTCCGCCCACCCCGATCATCGGAATCTGGGCCGGGAGTTGCTGACGGACCGCGCTGAACTGCTGCTGCGCCAGGGCACACAGGGGCTTGCCACTCAGCCCACCCGCCTCTGCCGCAAGCGGGTGCCCGACCAGCATGTCCCTTGCGATGGTGGTATTGCTGACGATCACCCCGTCCACGCCGGCATCTCCCAGAACCTTCACGGTCGTTGCCAGTTGTTCCGGCGCCATGTCCGGCGACAGCTTCAGCACCAGCGGCACTTTGCGGCCATGCGCCACGGCCAACTGGTCACGCTGCTTCAGCAATTGATCCAGCAGACGCGCCAGCGGTTCGGCCTGCTGCAGATCCCGAAGATTGCGGGTATTGGGCGAGGAGATGTTGATCGTGATGTAATCCGCCAGCGCATAGACCCGCTGCAACCCCAAGACATAATCATCGCCTGCGTGTTCGTTTGGGGTGCTGGCATTCTTGCCCAGATTGATCCCCAGCACGCAGTCTCGCCGAGCGTTCTCTACCTGACGGCACAGGAAATCCACCCCGCGATTATTGAAGCCCAGGCGATTGATCACCGCCTCCTGCTCCGGCAGACGAAACATCCGGGGTCGGGGGTTACCGGCTTGCGGCCGAGGCGTCACCGTTCCCACTTCAACGAAACCAAAGCCCATCCCGGCCAGCGCATTAATGCATTCGCCGTTCTTGTCGAGGCCTGCGGCAACCCCCACGGGGTTGCGAAACTCAAGCCCCATACACTGCCGGGGACAGTCCGCCGATACCCGCATCAGATGGGCGCTGAGACCAGGGAAACTGCGCCACAAGCGCAAGGTGGCCGCATGGGCCGTTTCCGCATCGAGCTTGAACAGGGCGGCCTGGGCGATTCTGAACAGGCTCATGGCAGATCCACGCTCAGGGCCTGAAGTTGACGGGCGCGCAGCGGCTTCGGTTCGGTCAGCATGGGCAGGGCCCTACGCACGCGGCCACGCATCCGGCTGACCTCGACATCCACCTTGTCACGCGCCAGGCGCCACGGAAAGCCGGTCAGCCCGGTCAGCAGGTCGATCAGCATGGTCAGCTTGCGCGAGTCGCCGTACAGACTGGCAAAAGAACCGGTTGCGGCGAACAGCGAACGCGACAGATGCAGATAGTCGCCCCGCACCACCAGACCCAGTTGCTGGGTATTGCTGCCCAGGTGCATGACCGTTTGTCCTCTCGTCTGCAGTCCGGCCAGGCCGCCGCGGCCGAGCTCCCGCACGAAATTGCGGCGCGTCAACGGCACCACGCCCTTCTTGCGCAGGGTCTCGCCCAGCATGGTCCGAATCTCGTCGCGACGGGCCAGATTTGTCTCCGGCGCCGTGCTGATCTCGATCAAAGAATCCGTCAGCAGGTCGACATCGGCCAACACCGCACCCACCACATAGCGCCAGACCGCCTCCCACTTGCCGTCCATGGTGACGCAATTGCCCCAATCGATCAGAAAAAGCTGGCCATCCGCCCCGACCATGACATTGCCTGGATGCAGATCGCCATGCACCTCCTGATAAAGGAAGATGTGCTGCAGGATCGAATACAGCAGATTCTGCGACAGACGCTTCTGCAGGCGGCGCGCGACCTTGGGCGGATGATTTTCAAGCGCGTGCATCAAGCTGGTTGCATCCTGCAGATATTCCATCTCCAGAATCCGCCTTGACGCACCGTAAATCGCCGGCACGCGCCAGCGACGAGTGCCGCTGCTGCGCTCGTAGAAGCGCATCTGATTACGGGCTTCCTGATAGAAATCGAGCTCTTTCTGGAAGCCTTCTACGAACTCTTCGGCCTGCTCGCTCAAGGCGCGCAGGAACGGTGTCAGCTTGCTGTGCGGAGCCCAGTACTGTGAGCTCATGATCGCCAAGCCAATCACCATCTTGCCGATGACGAACTCGCGATCGATGTTGTGGCGGCCGACCTTGATCACCACCGGCACCAGAATTTCCTCGCCTTCGATCTGGAAAGGCTTCTTCGCCAGATAGATCGAACCGATGGATCCGGATTTCAGCGGCCGCTCCGGATCGAAGCCCATGTACAGCTCTTCGGGTCGCTTGCCATAGCATTCCTGAAACGCTGCCAGCACCTCTTCCGCGTTCATTGGCGGCACGTCTTCATGGAAGACCGCCAGTTCATTGGCGATTTCTTCCGGCAGGAAATCGGCGTTGGCCGCCGCAGCCTGGGCCAGCTTGACGAAAAAGGGTCCGAACTCACGCACCATCGCAGCGACAATCTGAGCCTGGGTGGTGAAATCCTTGGGATCGGCCTGGAAAAAAGGCCGGATGTATCGCAGGGCCTTGATCTGCCGGCGCATGATGTCCAGATCGTTGCGGACCACACCGGCGCGACGCAGAAGCTCCTTGAGCTGCCATTGGTTGAAACGTCGCCCCGCCTTGAGCAGATTGACGATTTCCACCAACAGCGGTTCATAGGTGTAGACCACCAGCCGGACCATATCGAGCGACAACTCACCCAGGCCCTTGAGCTCCGGACTGGAGAACAGTTCTTCAAAGAAAGTCCAGAACTCCGAAATCAGCGCATCGGGGATCGGCACCGGACTGCGCTGTACGATCTGATCCACCAGGAAGCGGATCAACTCCTCGGTGGACTGCTCGTTCGGAATGAGGTGATGACGCCGCAGGTAGCCCGTGACCCTTTCCGTCTTGTGGGTCAGTGGATGGGCATACAGTTCACGAAAAAGGGAATCCACGGCGCGGTTCAGTTCCGCCTGGGTCACGTCCTCCTCCGTGGCAAGCAACTTCAGCAGCGGACGCGCCCCGCGCACCACCAGCAGGGTGCGCAGGGCGGTGACCCCGGCATCCTTCAGGGCGTTGCCAACCGGCGCCACCGCCGCCTGACCGGACTCCTGCAGGCGGGTGATCAAACCTTTGCTTCTGCCCCCGTCAATCTCTGTCATTCCTGATCCTGTTCCGGCATGTCCAGCATATGGCCGAGTTTGAGCGCTTTGGTGAACAGGTAGGCCTCATTGTGGGGGTTGGCATCGCACTGATGCACGACCCGTTCGCTGACCTTGATCCCACCGGCCTGCAGTGCGGCAATCTTGCGCGGATTGTTCGTCATCAAGCGGACGCGCCGGACACCCAGGGTGTTGAGCATCTCGACCGCCAGCGCATAATCGCGATGATCCGGCGCAAAACCCAGGGCTTCATTGGCTTCCACCGTGTCGGCGCCCTCGTCCTGCAAGGCATAGGCACGAATCTTGTTGACCAAGCCGATCCCGCGACCTTCCTGGCGCAAGTAGAGCAACACACCCTGCTTCTCGCTGGCGATCTTCGCCAGGGCCGCATTCAATTGCGCACCGCAATCACAGCGCATGCTGCCCAGCACATCGCCAGTCAGGCATTCCGAATGCAAGCGACACAGCACCGCATCATTCGTGGTCCAGTTCCCCATCGTCAATGCGACGTGCTCCTTGCCATCTTCTGCGCTGCAGAAGACCTGGATGCTGAACGTGCCAAATCGCGTGGGGAGCTGCGATTCCGCTTTGAATTCAATCACTCTTGGAAAAACTCCTTGGATCCGCAAACGCATTTGCGGCGAGGCGAATCGCCCATTATGCCGGTTTTTGCCGACCGACCTGGAGTCCGCATCTACCCGCAAGGCGGGAACTCGTGTCTCCCGCCATGAAGAAATTCTGGCGTCCGCCCGATTCCTCCACATCTGAGTGCTGCTGAGGTCTGCCCTGTAGCTCACACCTTCCCCATCCCGCGGGGACCCCATCGCCAGGTGCTGTGCAAAAGGCCTTTGCTTCGCTATAGGTTGGCAGGTTCGCATTGACCTTGGTCGACGCTTGACCGATAGTTGCCCGCGGACGCCATAGTTTGCTGGCGTGTCTGCATCATCAGACCTGCGAGTGGGCAAGATAAAGTCACCGCAGCATTGGGGCGCATCCCTAGCGGATGCAAAATTCTCGCGCAAGTGTGTGTTGGCTTGCAGACGTGATTGATCGGAGGAGAAACATGGCGGCAATTGGGGGCGGTACCGTAGTCCCGACGAACTGGCCAGGCTTGATCGCAGTGACAATCGTCATCGCGCTAGTCGCGGCCGCAACCTACTTCGGGCTGGAGATGACGGAATCTTCGACCGAAGAGGCGACGCAAACGGAAAGCAGCCTGTCTGTTCAGGAGGTTTTTTCCGCCAGCGCTCGGCGTGGGGTGGAGATGGCAGAACCAGCGCGGGCATTGTCCCGCGCTGCGTTCCAGCAGGATGAAGAGCAGCAAAGCAGCGCAGCGGACGACTGGGACCGCCCGATGAGCGATGAGGAAGCCGAGGAAGAATTCGAGGAAGACATGGCGGAAGTCAGCAGCCCATCCGCCATGCCTGCAGCGCCATCAAAACCGGCGCCGGCAGCTCAGGTCAGTGTCGCCAAGGCCAGCACCAAGACAATGCCGCGAGAAGCTGAGCCCAAGGTCACCAATGCACGCCAGCGGCCTAGCGCCGAAGCGCTTGATGCCTGGTGGAAGCAGGCCAATGGCAGCTTGAAAGTGCATTTTGCCGGAACCCTGGATCGGGGAGCGAAGGCCAGTGACGGCATCGCCGTGCTGTTCAGCGAAGCGGTACCGGCGGAGCAGGCCAGCAGTCATTTGCTCGTCAAGGACGCACAGGGCAAGACCTTACCGGCAGTATGGAAAAGCGGCGCCAATCCCACGCTGCTGATGGTGGAAGGACTGGAACAGGGCCGCTACACCCTGACCATCGACGCCGGTGTACAAGGCCGCAATGGTGGAAAACTTGCACAGACCGTCTCCGGACCGGTCTTCGTTTACTAAAAGACAGCTGTAGAACCGCCCTGGTTTTCCAAGCTCTGCTGGCCGGCAAACGCGATTGCCCGGTCATTCGCACAATCAACAGCCTGATCAGTGACCCCGGGGCGAGCCACCCGATCCCCGGGGTTTGATTCACCGGCGTCAATCTCGTCTGCCGCCCCATCACATGGCCGTTTGCGCGATCAGGGCATGGATTGACGCTCTGTCTGGCACTGCGGTCGCAGATCTAGAATCCGTGATTCACCTTTTCAGCGTATAGCGTTTAGACTCCGGCCATGGCCAGAGCGACCCCTTCATGTTCCTTTTCTGCCCAGACCGCAGCCTCAACTGCAGTGGGGAGGCAAACCCTGGCTGCGGCCGTCTGTTCCGTTCTCATGGTTTTCAGTTTTGCTGCCAACAGCGAAGAGCCGGAGGTCGACTGGGCACAGTCCAGTCGCTGGGATTTTTCCAGCCAACTGCTTGCGCAGCACGGCCCGATGGGCAAGGCCGAGCTTGATTTCCACGATGCTGCCAACAGCAACAGGCCGCCGCATCGTCCGCGTATCGCCTCGCTTACGGAACTTGGCTTGCCCCGAATGCTGGGCGGCGATACGCAGGTCCTTTATTTGCCGCCACGTAGCTCCGGTCAGGGCCTGATCTTGCAACCACACGCGCCACCCAACGGCGTATTTGCGCGCCACGAAAGGATTTCGAACTACACGCTGATCATGGATGTGTACTGGCCGGATGAGGCGGCTGACAGTTGGCGGCCCATCTACCAGACCGATCTTGGCAATCGCGATGATGCCGAGCTTTTCGTTCAAGCTGGCGCGCCAGCAGGCCTGGGCATCAACAATGGATACCAGGGGGCCATCCATACTGGCCGCTGGCATCGCATCGCCATCGCGGTGCAGGCCGCATCCGGTCCCGGCGGCGTCGGCCAGATCCACAAGTTCATTGATGGTGTCTGGGTGGGCGCCCACATGACGCCAGGCGTCGACCAGGACAACCGCTGGGCCCTACGCGACGGCCTCCTGCTTTTCGCCGGCGGCCGGAACGCAGGCGCACCCGTCTACATCGCCAACCTGCTATTCACGCCCGAGTTTGTGCCCATGCAAAGCCTGGAAAGGCTGGGCGGCGCCCATGCGACGGATGCGCTGCGGCGCGGGCGCCGCGGAGTGAACACGCTGCGGGCGCGGCGCTCGGCACGCATCGTCGCCCATCGGGGCAATAGCTGCTGCGCACCGGAAAACACCCTTTCCGCGATTTCCCAGGCCCTTGACATCGGCGTCTACGCGATCGAGGTCGATGTGCGCTTGACCCGTGACGGTCATGCCATTCTGATGCATGACGATACCCTAGACAGGACCACCAATGGGAAAGGATTGACCAGCCAGACCAGCCTGGCCTCGATCAAGAGTCTGGATGCCGGTAGCTGGTTCTCATCACGCTACCACGATGAGCGCGTCCCTACGCTGAGTGAAGCCTTGAGGCTCACCAAAGGCAAGAGCATCTTGTTCATTGACGCCAAAGATTCCCGTCTGGCGCCCGCAATTGCGCAGAGCCTGCGGGACGCGGATGCGCCGCCCGATGCGATCCGTCTATGGGAAGTCAAGAGCGAGCAGAAGCTGAAAAAATTTCAGAAAATCCTGCCGGCTTCGCCATACAACTGGGGAACCGCACCGCCAGATCCAAGGCCGGCATTTTTCCAGAGACTGCAAAAGCTTGGCGTGATCGGCTTTGAAATACCAGAAGTTCAGGCCTCGCCTCGATTCCTCGCCATGGCGCGGCAGATGGGCATGGAAGTCACGGTCTACACCCTGTATGACCCGGTCCGCATGCTTGATCTGATCGACCAGGGTGTTTACGCGATCGAGACCGATTTTCCGGCCCAGTTGCAGCGGCTTCTGCCCATGGAGCGATGATTGCATGCTCACAGAACAGGCCAATTTCAATCGTCGGACCGGGTCACCGCCCGGACGAACAAGGCCAGGGGGCTGCGTCGCCCCTGAGACGTGCGAGCAGAATATTTACCCATACACTGACGGTCGGATCTGGAAACAGCAGAGCGGGTTGACAAAAAAATGAACAAGAACATAGTGGGACATGGTCTTCTGGTCTTCGGCCTGATCATCGTCAGTATCGCGTTGCTCCCGGCCACGGCGCTGGCCACGCAGACACGAACCATCAGTTTCAGCAGCCTGGGCGAGAGCAAACCGATCAAGCTGCGCGGCGTGGAGTCCTCCGTCAAGGTTCAGTTCGGTGGACGACTGGACGAGGTGGTCCGGCGCGCACGCCTGGACTTGCACTACAGCGTATCGCCATCCTTGATCAAGGAATGGTCACACCTGAATGTTCGCCTGAATGATCGTCTGGTGCAGACCATCACGTTCGCAGACGACGACGACGACGACGCGGAGGCTGACCGGGTGCAGGCCATCGACCTGCCTGTCCGCCTGTTCGCCGACTACAATGCCCTGTCTTTCGAACTCATCGCCCACTACGCGGAGTCCTGCGAATTCGTGGGCCACTCGACGCTCTGGGGCACCATCAATCCGGACAGCGCCCTGGTGCTCGAGTTGGAGGAACTGCCGCTGGCGCCCAGACTCGAACTCCTGCCTGCGCCATTCTTTGATCCACGCGACAATCGGGATCTGGATATAACGGTGGTTCTTGCCGACCTGTCGGATGAAAGTCTGCGTGCAGCCGGCATGCTGGCATCCTGGTTCGGTGCCTTAGCCGATTATCGCAGCGTGCATTTCGAGTTGTTGCGTAATGAACTCCCCCAGGGACATGCCATTGTTCTGGGTGAGCAGGCAGAGCTCTTTCAGCAACTCGATTTCCAGCCGGGAACCGAACCGAGTCTCGCGATGTACGAACATCCTCGGCAGCCTGGTCAGCGCTTGCTTCTTCTGCATGGCGGCACGAACAACGATCTAAGCCAGGCCGTCTATGGCCTGGTCTACGGCCGGCAACTGTTGAGCGGCCAGGTCAGCCGCATCATGCAACCCATCCAGGCCATACCCAGACGCCCATACGACGCGCCGGCCTGGATGCCGACCGACAAGCCGGTTCGCTTCGCCCGACTGATCGACGATCCTGCCGATCTCGAGGCCCGCGGCAACTCGCCAGCGCCCATCGAACTTGACCTGCGCCTGCCGCCGGATCTGTTTCCCGGTTTTGGCAACAGTGCATTGATCAAGATGAACTACCGCTACACGCCGCCCATCCTGAAGGACAATTCGCGGCTCTCCGTGTTGATCAATGAGCGCTTCACCCAGGCTTACCGCCTGCTCGCGGATGAAGATGGCGGTGGCCAACGCTTCTACCTGCCGCTGTTTGATCGTGATTTCTTCGCGGCGACCAGCCAGACCAAGGTTCCGGCGTTTCAGATTGGCAGCCGTAATCGCCTCAGCTTCGCCTTCAACCTCGATCACCATTACATCGATCCCTGTCGCGACATGCCGTCTGGTTCCGTCTATTCATCGATCGACGAGGACTCCACCATCGACTTCAGTCGCTTCCCCCGCTACATCGAACTGCCCGATCTGGATGCGTTTGCCAGCAGTGGATTTCCGTTCACGCGCCATGCCGATCTGGCGGAAACCACCGTCATCATTCCGGATAATCCTTCAACGGCGGAACTGGAAACCTACCTTTACCTGATGGCGCGTTTCGGGCGGCTCACCGGCGCCACCGCCACCCTGTTCGAACTCGCCCGCTATGGCCAGACTCCCCCGAAAAATCGCGATCTGCTCCTGGTCGGGCGTAACATGAGTCGACTGCAAGCCGATACACCGACGCCAATGCTGATCGAGGAGCAGGCCAGAGTGCTGGACACCGCGCTGATCCGCGGTCGGCGCCGGGGCGAGATCAATGCCCTGCCCTCACTTTCCATCCAGAGCGATGCGCCGCTCGCCCTGATTGCCGGCTTTGAATCACCGGTCAGCAGTGGTCGCAGCGTCGTCAGCGTAACCGGATCGAGTCTGGACTCGCTGCGCTGGATTGTCAGTGGCCTGGAAGATCCGGCCCGCAACAGCAAGGTCCGTGGCAATGTCGCCCTGTTCACCTCCGACCGCGTGAGTTCCATCGAGGTCGGCAAGACTTATGCCCTTGGCAATCTGAGTTGGGGCCAGCGCATCTGGCTCTGGTTCTCACGTCATCCGACCAGCCTTGCGCTTCTGGGCATCATTGCCGGCCTGATCTTTGCGGCCCTGCTGTTCTGGCTCCTGCGTGCGATCGCCAATCGACGCCTGAGCGCCTGAGTGCAAACGGCCCGTGGCCTTCCTGCGCCTGCTTCTGTTGTGCCTATCTTTCATACTGCCCGGCACGCTCTGGGCAGATTGCGCGGCCTGGCCAGATTGGGTGAGCTTCGATGAACAGTTCATCAGCCCGGGCGGTCGGGTCATTGATCCGGGCAGCCCGGATCAGCGCACCGTATCCGAGGCACAGGCCTACGCCCTGTTTTTTGCCCTGATCGCGAACCAGCCCGAACGCTTCGAAGTCATCCTGGAATGGACCAGCAATAACCTCGCCGGCGGTGATCTCACCAGCCGGTTACCAGCCTGGCTGTGGGGCCGGATGGAAGATGGCAACTGGGGCGTCATTGACGACAACTCCGCCGCCGATGCCGACCTCTGGCTGGCCTATGCGCTGATTCAGGCTGGCCGTCTATGGCAAAGCCGCCGGTATCAAGCCCTCGGCCTGTTGCTCAGTCGGCAGATCCTGCGGCAGGAAACAAAAATGATCAATGGCCTGGGTCTGAGCATCCTGCCAGGGGCTCGAGGATTCGAGTTGTCAGCCACACGCTGGCGATTGAATCCCAGCTATGTGCCGCTGTTCGTCTTGCGCGGCCTGGCGGATGCGGATCCAAACCAGGGCTGGGAGGATGCGGTGGAGGCCGCCCAGGCCCTGCTGCAGCATTCCAGCGCACAGGGATTTGTTCCCAACTGGGTCATTTTCTCCAGCGAAGAAGGCTTTGCCAACGATCCGAAAGACCAGGACGCCATGGCCTATGACGCGATCAGGGTCTACCTCTGGGCCGGACTGATGCCCCCCGAGGACCCATTGCGCAATGCCCTGCTGAGCCAGCTTGCCGGCATGGCGCGCTGGACCATGCAGCACGGTTTTCCACCGGCCAGCAGTCCGCCCACAACACCGCCGAATGCCGGGCCGGTGAGTTTTTCATGGGCCTTGTTACCCTTACTCAGCGCGCTCAAGCAAACCCAGGCGCTGGAAGAACAATTGCTGCGTGTCGATGCCAGACCCCTGGCGGCGGACGCGTATTATGGCCAGGCCCTGCGGCTGTTCAGCAAGGCCTGGCTGGAACAACGTTACCAATTCACCCCGGCGGGTCTCTTGCGCCCCCGATGGCTGGATGAGTGCTCATGAGCTATGACGGAATCACCATTCGAAGAGGTCTGCTCGCGCTGGTGCTTGGCCTGCCCTGGCCGCTGGCGGCGGTCGGCGCGCCGCAGTCCTCCGCGCAACTGCTGGAGAGCTCGCTCTACTGGCAGGCCCAGGGACGGGTCGATCTGGCTCGTCAGGCCATCGAAAAGCTGCTCAATGCCAGACCGGGCGACCCGGCGCTGCTCTATCGCTTGGGGGAAATTGACCTCGCTTTAGATCCTGAGCATTGTCACGAGCCGCTGGCGCGCATGCGCAAGCAGGTGCCCGACGACCATCGCACCGATGCGCTGGCGGCCGAATGCTTCGCCGCCACCACCGGACGCCTGCGTCTGGCCAGGATCGTACAGATGCACGACTCCGGCCGGTCGGCCCAGGCCGCCGAAGAACTGCTGGGCCTGTTCACCCAGGGCCCACCGCTGAGCCGCACGGGCCTGATCTATTACGAAATCCTGGCGGCGGCGAACTATCCCTACGACGACATTCGTCGCGGCATGCAGACCCTGGCCTCGCGCTTCCCGGAGGATGCTCAGATTCAATTGGCCTATGCCGGCCTGCTGGCTCGCACAAGCGAACATGCGCGCGAAGCCATCCGACAGGTACAAAACCTGGTCAGTGAACCCGCCCAACGCGAGCAGGCGCTGAGAATCTGGCGCAGCGCCCTGGCGGCGCTCCGCGATTCCACTGAGATCGAAGCGCTGCGCACGGCCTATTTGCAGCGCGATCCCGGCAGCGGCGAGATCCGTCGCCAGAGCCGCACGCGCAAGAGCGTCGACCCGGCGCGCAAACGTGCGAAGCAGTTGCTCGACCGTGGCGCCCGCGGCAGTGCCATCGCCTATCTTGGCGCGGAAGTCAGCAAGGCGCCGGGCGACGCCTGGCTGCGCTACGACCTCGCATCGACCTATCTGAGCCTCGGTCTGCCCGAGCACGCCGCCCCTTTCATGCTGGATGGTTTGAACGTGGCGCCGAACGATCCCGACATGCGTCATGCCTCCGCGCTGATCCTCAAACGGATGGATGAACCCGCCGCTGCCTATGCCCAGCTGGCGGCGGTACCGGCTTCGCGCCGCTCTGACTCCATGCGCCAGTTAATGCAGGAACTGGGTTTCGATCGTTGTCTGGAGAATGCGCAGAAGCCCGGCAGGCGGGAACCCAAGACAGCCTTGATCGAGTGTGAAACGCTTGCCGATGGTCAGCCGACAGCCTGGCGCAGAATGGCGCAAGCGTGGTCCGCCCTGGATGCGGAGCTCGGCAGCGAACGTGTCGCCCGCTGGCTGTACGGCCAGTCCCGCCCCCCGGGCGAGGTGATGCTGGAGTGGGTGCGTTTGCTGCGCCAGGCCGAGCGTTGGCAGCAGCTGGATCGGGCGCTTGATCACGCATTGCTGAGCACGGCAGGAACACCGGCCTTCGCCGCGACCTTGCGCGAAAAATATGAATATCTATTGCTTCGAGCGGAACAGGCCATCGCGAGCGACAATCGGACTCAGGGCCTGGCCATCCTGGAGCAGGCCGATGCCAATAGCGCGGGTGATGCGCGCGCCCTGTTTGCTCTGGCCGAACTGCAGGCCAACATGGGCCTTCAGCGCGCCGCCGCGGCCACCTATCTGGCCGCCTTGCAGCGCGACCCGGAGCGTCCCTGGGCGCGTTTGCG
This sequence comes from Oceanococcus sp., assembly GCA_041619555.1. GTDB lineage: Bacteria > Pseudomonadota > Gammaproteobacteria > Nevskiales > Oceanococcaceae > Oceanococcus. The sequence continues at coordinate 22,010 of JBFKDQ010000053.1, forward strand.
TTACATCGAGTTGCGCATCGAACTCGGCCAGGCGGACGAGGCGGCGCGCCAATTGGAAACCCTTTTCCAGACCATGGATCAGACGGACGAAAGTCTGCGGTATGTCGCCTTGCTGCGGCTCAAGCGCCTGCAACGACCGGAGTTGATGGATGCGGCACTGCAAGACGCCCTGATTGCCCACCCGGGCTCGGTGCGGCTGCGTCTGCTGGCCAGCGATGCGGCCCTGGACGCCGGCGATGCTCGCGCAGCCACACGCCTGCTCGAAGCCGCCCTGGATCTGGATCCAACTCCGGATCAGCGCGAACAGATCAGCGCCCGCCTGGCGGGCCTCGCCGATCGTCAGCACGGTGATGCGGAAGCCGGCTGGGCGGCGGTTCGCAAACCGGGCCGCGCTGGGATTTCCGCAGTCAAACTCGACACCCTCATCCTGGCGGCGCACAGACCCTGGGGTCTGGATCGCCGCTGGAGTCTGCAACTCGATGCCATTGCAATCAGCGCCGGTCGACTTTCCGCCGATGCGGTCGATGACTATGCCCAATTCGCCACCCTGCCTCCAGCGCAACGTCCTGCCCGGGTGCCAGACGAAACCCAGGATGCACGTGGCTTTGCATTGCAGGGTGAACTGGCGATCCCGAACTGGACGATGCGGCTGGGCCTGTTGCAGTTGGGCGATGCCACTTCCCAACGCATCATTGGCGAACTCGAGTATCGCCAGCGCCTGGGTCATCATGGACTGGGCGTGGCCCTGGCACGGCGACCGGTGGCCAGCACCCTGCTGTCTTATGCCGGTGCCACGGACCCCGTATCCCAACGTGCATGGGGTGCGGTGATGCGCAACAGCGCGCAGCTGAGTCTCTCGCGCTACACCCATGCCTTTGACTATTCCGGCAGCCTGCGTCTGGATCAGCTTGCCGGCAAGAACACCCGCGGCAACGATGGCCTGCGCCTGCGGCTCGCCGCATCCAGAGAACTCTGGCACCGCCCTGCTCACCATCTGAGTCTGGATCTGGGCTTGAGCTACTGGCGCTATGACAATGATCAGGGCCATTACAGCTTCGGTCACGGCGGCTACTACTCGCCGCAGAGCTATCTAAGCTTACGCGCTGGCCTTGATCTGCGCGGTCATCATCGGCGTTTCAGCTATCTGGCGCGCATCGGCATTGGCAGATCCAGCAGCAGCGAGGATCCGTCCCCCTACTTTCCAAACGACCCGGCACTGCAAGCCGAGGCGGAGGCGATCGCGAGCGCCAATGGCGAGGCGGCGCCTGTCTATGCCGGCGGCGACGGTGGCGGCACCGGCCTGTCAGGTGCCCTGGCGCTCGAATACGGCCTGAGCCGACTCTGGTCGCTGGGCGTGCACTACGGCTTTGACCGCTCGGATTTTTATGAACCCGATGCCGGTGGCCTGTACCTGCGGCGGGAACTGGACAATCCCTGGTCCACCCCTTATGTGCCGCCACGACCGCCGCGACCCATCGCCGAGTTCTAGGTCGCGATCCAGCTGCGCGTGTTCCGCGTCGCGCCCTTGGCACCTCAGTTCAGTTGATGGCTTGGGCGATCAGCACAAAAAAGCCCCCTGACGGGGGCTTTTCTCATCGTGCTGTCTTCACTCAGTGCGTGGTCGAACCGATAAAGCCGTTGCCGACCGTCTTCGACCAGACAATCCGGCTGCCCACCGGGCTCTCACCGTAGATTTGCACGCCGGCATTGCCACTGCCGTCGATATCCCCGGAGCCTGCGATGGCCAGCCACTCGATCGAGTTGTTGCCCAGGCTGACCTTGCCATTGTTGCCGCCTGCAGCACTGCGCCAGATCACCTCACGACCGATCAAGGCCGCGAGCAAGGGGTTGACCCCTGGAATCACGATTAGATCGCTGGGCATCCCATTGCTGGCCGGCGCATAACCAAAGGAACGGCGCTGCCCCCGATTGATGTCGCGCATGGTCAGTCGGGTGCTGCTGGCATCGCTGCCGATTACGGCATAGCCATGCTGGCCTGGACCGTAAATCGATGGGGCGATGGCCAGATGGGAGGGGGCGTAAGCCTGAGGATAGAAAATCGTATTCACCAACGTATTGGTCAAGGTCTTCACCGTGACCCGCACCGGTCCGGTTGGCAGGACCATCAACACCGCGACTTCACTTCCGGCCCCGACCCCAACCACGGCACTGTCGATGTACGTCCCGAAGCTGCCGAAATTCACCAGACCCAGACTGGCGCCGTCCAGGCCGCGCAGCAAGGCGCGAACGCGACCACCGCCATCCACACTGAGGATCACCAGGCCAGGCGTCCCGGCGCCATCTACATCAGGAAGATAATGCAAGTCCTTGTAACGCAGCGCACCGTCCAGCGCCATCGCAGCGACAAAAGCACCGGATGCGACGTCACGGATCTGAATGCGTGCCAATCCATTGCTGCGGTCGAGTCCCAGAACGGCCACGTCATCCGCACCGTTTGCATCGGGAATCGTGACCGCCAGGAGGCCCAGATAGTTTCCACCCGCATAGGTCGTTGCAGCAATGAGACTGCCATCCTGCGAATCCCTGGCGCTGACCCGGTCATCGAACATCAGTGCATGATCATCGCCGGCCACCGGGCCATGATTCGACAGGTTCAGCAATCGAACGGAAGGCGGAAAATCCGTGCCATCCATGGGATCCGTCCCTGCGTCATGCTCTTCCCGGTTGCTGAATCCGTCCGCATCCGAATCTGCAGAAGCATCGCTTGGATCAAGCGGATCCAGACCATTGGCAAGCTCGTAGGCATCCGACATGCCGTCGTTGTCATCATCGTTGTCCTGACCATCCGGGATACCATCGCCATCGGTATCGACCGGCGCCGGCGCTTCACAGGCATCGCCGATCCCGTTGCTGTCGCCGTCTTCCTGTCCCGGATTCGGGGTGAACGGGCAGTTGTCCAGCCCATCCTCAACGCCATCTTTGTCTCGGTCTGGCAGATCACAGCTTTCACTGTTGCCATACCAGACGACCTTGTTCAGCGCACCAAGCGCCGCCAGGATGTCAGGCCGACCGTCACCGTCCAGATCAGCCGCATGGGCGAATCTCGTCACGCTGGTGCCCGGCACCGCTTCAACGACGCGCTGGGCGCTGAAGCCGACCACGCCGAGGTTCTCGTACCAGGCGATCTTGCCATCACCGGCTGAGGCCGAAACCACATCGAAATCACCGTCCAGATCCATGTCGATGGCCAGGGCATTTTCGGGGCCCGAAACCTGATCGGTGACCAGGCGAGGGCTGCTGAAACCAGCACTGCCATCATTGGCAAACCAGACCACTTCCCCGGCTGACAGCGAGGTGGCCAGGACATCGACATCTCCATCGCCATCGATGTCCGCGGCATCCACCGAGGTGGCATCCGCCACGATGCCAATCAGCTGACTGCCGCCAAAGCTCCCGTTGCCAAGATTTTCCCACCACAGCACCACATTGCTGACGAAAAACGCCGCCATCACGTCCAGATCGCCGTCGCCATCCAGATCCGCCGCCTTGCCGAACACCGGCGCATGATTGGTGCCACTGGGCTTGATGATCTTCTTCGCGCTAAACAGCCCGTTGCCCTGGTTTTCGAACCAGAACACCTCGCTGCTGACGAAAGACGTCGCCAGCACATCGGGACGTCCGTCATTGTTCAGATCGGCCGCACCGACCCAGGTCGGTTCGTCACTGTCGGTGCCCAGGACCTGCTGGACGCCAAATAAGCCATTCCCAAGGTTCTTGTACCAGGCCACCTTGTCGTCCATGCGCGAAGCGGACAGCACATCGACACGCCCATCGCCATCCAGGTCCACGGCAAACACCGACACCGGCTGGTCGGCAGCCGTGCTGATCACCTGCTGAGCAGCGAAAACGCCAGCCCCCAGATTCTCGTACCAGGCCACTTTGTCATCGACGTTGGACGCGGAAATCACATCCAGATCGCCATCCCCATCCAGATCGGCGTGATACACGCTCTCGGCACCACTGGCCTGATCGGTGATCTCATTTCGAGCACTGAATTCGGGGCCACAGCCACAGAGGGCGAAATTGCCGTACCAGACCACCTGATTGTGGGCGCCCAGGGCGGCAAGAATTTCCGGCCGGCGGTCACCATCCAGATCCGCAGCATGCACGAATCGTGTGACGGAGCTGCCGGTCACCGCTTCAACCACCTGCTGGGCACCAAACAGGCCCGCACCAAGATTCTCATACCAGGCGATCTTGCCATCACCCGCGGAGGATGAAATCACGTCGAAATCACCGTCCAGGTCAAGATCCACGGCCAAGGCATTCTCCGGGCCGACCAGCGCATCGGTGATGATCTGAGCATCAGAAAATGTCGTACCCGGCGTCGGTCCTCCGCTTTCATTGGCGAACCAGACCACTTCTCCGGCTGACCGCGAGGTGGCCAGGACATCGACATCTCCATCGCCATCGATGTCCACGGCATCCACCGAGGTCGCATCCGCCACGATGGCAATCAGCTGACTGCCGCCAAAGCTCCCGTTGCCGAGGTTTTCCCACCACAGCACCACATTGCTGACGAAAAATGCCGCCATCACGTCCAGGTCGCCGTCGCCATCCAGATCCGCGGCCTTGCCAAACACCGGCGCATGATTGGTGCCACTGGGCTTGATGATCTTCTTCGTGCTGAACTGGCCGCTGCCCAGGTTCTCGAACCAGAACACCTCGCTGCTGACGAAAGACGTCGCCAGCACATCGGGACGGCCGTCATTATTCAGATCGGCCGCACCGACCCAGGTGGGTTCGTCACTGTCCGTTCCCAGGACCTGCTGGGCGCCGAACACGCCACCGCCGAGGTTCCTGTACCAGGCCACCTTGTCGTCCATGCGCGAAGCGGACAGCACATCAACACGGCCATCGGCATCCAGATCCACCGCAAACACCGACACCGGCTGGTCGGCGGCCGTGCTGATCAACTGCTGAGCACCAAAAACGCCACCGCCCAGATTCTCGTACCAGGCCACTTTGTCATCGACGTTGGACGCGGAAATCACATCCAGATCGCCATCCCCATCCAGATCGGCGTGATACACGCTCTCGGCACCACTGGCCTGATCGGTGATCATGTTGCGGCTGCCAAACTCACTCTCGCAAGGGGCTGTTTCATTGCCATACCAGACCACCTGATTGTGGGCGCCCAGGGCGGCAAGAATTTCCGGCCGGCGGTCGCCATCCAGATCCGCAGCATGCACGAATCGTGTAACGGAGCTGCCGGTCACCGCTTCAACCACCTGCTGTGCACCAAACAGGCCCGCACCAAGATTCTCATACCAGGCGATCTTGCCATCACCCGCGGAGGATGAAATCAC
>JBFKDQ010000054.1:0-26155 GCA_041619555.1 Oceanococcus sp.
TCCTTGACCTGGATCTGCTTTTGTTTCTTGCGTGCGGCCTGCTGCGCCTTATTCTTCTGGAACAGGTGCTTGCCGTAGTCCATCAATTTGCAGACCGGTGGTTTGGCCTGCGGTGCCACCTCGACGAGATCGAGGCCTTGCTCTGCTGCGATGGCCAGTGCCCTTTCGAGCGACTGCACGCCTAATTGTTCACCGTCGGCGCTGACGAGCCGGACCTCGCGTGCGGTGATTTCGTCGTTCCGCCGATCTTGTTTTTCTGCGCTGATGCTTTTAACTCCGTTAATAACGAATTATGGCCGTGATGCTTCGTCCCTGAGCCGATCCAGGAATGCCGTTACTGACATGGAACCCAGTTCGGCGCCATCACGAGCACGCACGGCCACTTGATGATTTTCGACCTCACGATCTCCCAGAACAATGATATAGGGAATTCGCTGGATCGAAAGTTCGCGGATTTTATAGCCGATTTTCTCGTTTCTCAAGTCCGCACGTGCGCGAAAACCGGCGTCAGTGAGTTGGGCGACCACTTTCTCGGCAAATTCGGCCTGTCGATCGGTGATGTTGGCGACCACCACTTGCTCCGGTGCAAGCCACAGCGGCATCGCGCCCGCGTGGTGTTCGATGAGGATGCCAATGAAGCGTTCGAGTGAGCCGAGAATCGCACGGTGAATCATGACCGGAATGGCTCGATCGCCGGCCTCGTTGACGAATTGCGCGTCCAGTCGGCCGGGCATCGAAAAATCCAGTTGTACCGTGCCGCATTGCCAGTCGCGCTCCAGGCAATCGCGCAGGGTGAACTCGATCTTGGGGCCGTAAAAGGCGCCTTCGCCCGGTTGCAGGCGGTAGTTGAGTCCCTTGTTGTCCAGGCAGCGCTGCAGCGCGGCTTCCGAGCGATCCCAGAGTTCGTCGGCACCCACGCGTTGTTCCGGGCGGGTGGACAGCGCAAGTTCGATGTTGTCGAAGCCGAAATCCTTGTAGACCTTGAACGTCAGGTCAATCAGGGCGGAGACTTCCGCTTCGATCTGCTCTTCGGTACAGAAGATGTGCGCATCATCCTGGGTGAAACCGCGTACGCGCATCAGTCCGTGCAGGGCGCCGGAAAGCTCGTTGCGGTGACAGGAGCCGAATTCGGCCATCCGCAGCGGCAGGTCGCGATAGCTTTTCAGACCCTGGTTGTAGATCTGGATGTGGGCCGGACAATTCATCGGCTTGATCGCGTATTCACGGTCCTCCGACGCGGTCATGAACATGTTGTTGGAAAACTTGTCCATGTGGCCGGATTTTTCCCACAGCACCTTGTCGATGACCTGGGGGGTCCTGACCTCCTGGTAGCCGGACTTGCGCAATAGCTGGCGGATATAGTCCTCGATCACGCCATAGATCCGCCAGCCATGGTCATGCCAGAACACCATGCCTGGGGCCTCTTCCTGGAAATGGAAAAGATTCAGGCGCTTGCCCAGGGCACGATGATCGCGCTTGGCGGCTTCTTCCAGGCGATGCAGATACTTCTTCAATTCCTTTTTATCAGTCCATGCCGTGCCGTAAATGCGCTGCAGCATTTCCTTGCTGGAATCTCCGCGCCAGTAGGCTCCGGCGACTTTCATCAGCTTGAAATGGCCGAGTTTGCCGGTTGATGGAACATGTGGGCCGCGACACAGATCGACGAAATCGTGTTGTCGATACAGGCTGATGTCCTCCTCGCTTGGAATTGAGGCGATGATTTCAGCTTTGTAGGCTTCACCCATGTCACGGAAGTAGTCCACCGCCGCGGCGCGCGGCATCAGCTCGCGCTGCACCGGGTGATCGGCTTTCGCCAGTTCGCGCATGCGGGCCTCGATCTTTTCCAGATCTTCCGGCGTGAACGGCCGCGCGTAGGAAAAATCATAGTAGAAGCCGTCATCAATGACCGGTCCGATGGTCACCTGGGCTTCCGGGTACAACTGCTTGACCGCATGGGCGAGCAGATGCGCGGTGGAATGACGGATGACCTCCAGCGCGTCGGGATCACGCGGGGTGACGATGCCCAGTTCCACATCATTGTTGACCACGAAAGAGGTGTCGACCAGCTTGCCGTCGATGCGTCCGGCCAGAGCGGACTTGGCGAGGCCGGGGCCGATCTCGGCCGCAATTTGCGCGACGGACAGGGGCTGATCAAAATCACGACGGGAGCCGTCGGGCAGGGTAATGCTGGGCATGGTGTTCTCGTTCAGTGGCGGCCCCCACGACAGGCCGCGTGAAAGCAGCACTAGGCTGCGGCGTGGATAAGGGCGCGCAGTTTAATGCGCTGGCGTGCCGGCTTCAAACCGAGCGGGTCCAAATGCAGCTCCGGGCGGTCCGGTCGCCTGGGTCCGCGTCGCTGCACAGCAGATGAGTGGCATGAAGCGCAGGCCAATCAAGGCTAAGATCAGCGCCTCACTCCATGGAAGAGCAAGTGCATGAGCAAGTCAAAGCGACAGTACGATGTGGTGGTTTACGGCGCGGCGAGCTTTGTCGGTCGCCTGCTGACCCGCTACCTGGTAGAGCGGCACGGTGTCGATGGGGAATTGAAGTGGGCGCTGGCCGGCCGCAATCAGAGCAAGCTCACGGCGGTGGCGCAGGAGTTCGGGGCGCAAAGCCTGCCGACGATCATTGCCGATGCCGGCGACCGTCCCGCGCTCGATGCGATGGCGGCCTCGACCCGCGTGGTCGTGAGCACGGTCGGACCCTATGCCTTGTACGGTTCTGAGCTGGTCGGGGCCTGTGTGGAGCACGGGACGGACTATTGCGACCTGACCGGCGAGCCGCAGTGGATGCGTCTGATGATCGATCAGCACCAGGCGCGCGCAGAGCAGACGGGCGCCCGCATCGTGCACAACTGTGGCTTCGATTCGATCCCGTCGGATCTGGGTGTCTGGTTTACCCAGCAGCAGGCGCAGGAGCTGTTCGATGAGCCCTGTCGGCAGATCAGGATGCGGGTCAAGGCCATCAAGGGCGGCGCAAGCGGCGGCACGGTCGCCAGCCTGATCAACGTGATGAAGGAAATCAAGGGGAATGCCGAGTTGCGTAAACTGATGCAGAACCCCTACGCCGTATGTCCGCCCGCAGCGCGCAAGGGGGTGCGCCAGCCCAATGTCGGGGCGCCTGAATATGATGACGCTGCCGGCGCCTGGCTGGCGCCCTTCGTGATGGCCGGCATCAATACCAAGGTGGTTCATCGCAGCAATGCCCTGCAAGGGCATCCCTGGGGCAAGGACTTTCTTTACGATGAAGCGATGATGATGGGCAGCTCCGCCAAGGGTGCCCTGCGTGCCGGGGCGATGAGCGCCGGTCTTGGAGGGTTTCTGGCTCTGGCCGTGATCGGACCGACCCGCAATCTGCTGGAAAAGCATGTGCTGCCCAAGCCCGGTGAAGGACCCAGCCCGCAGGAACAGGAGAACGGCTATTTCGATCTGCGCTTTTACGGTCGAACCACGAGCGGCAAGACCCTGGTGACCAAGGTCACGGGTGATCGTGATCCCGGTTATGGTTCCACCGCCAAAATGCTGGGCGAGGCGGCGGTCTGTCTGGCCAAGGACGGGGACAGCACGCGCAAGGACGGCGGCTTCTGGACGCCCAGTGTGGCCCTGGACGGTGCGCTGATGCAGCGCCTGAGCGAGCACGCAGGCCTGAGCTTCGAGCGCCTGAGCTGATCGGGGGCGGCCGGGCTCTCAGGCTGCATCCGGGCAGCCTGAGGGTTCCTTTACAGGCCGCAGTTGTTCTTGGCGAATACCTGGTCAGCCCGGTAGCTTGAACGGACCAGAGGTCCGGAAACCACTTCCAGGAAGCCGCGTTCGAGTCCCCACTGGCGATAACGCGCGAATTCCTCGGGGCTGACGTAGCGCTCCACCGGCAGATGGTTGACGGTGGGGCGCAGATACTGGCCGAAAGTGACGATATCGATCTGGGCGGCGCGCATGTCGTCCAGTGCCTGTTCGATTTCGGCTTCGGTTTCGCCCAGGCCCAGCATCAGGCTGGTCTTGGTCAGGACCTCCGGTCGATGCGCTTTGGCATGTCGCAGGACATTCAGGGTCTGCTCATAGCCGGCTCTGGGGTCGCGTACCGGATGGGTCAGGCGGCGTACGGTTTCGAGATTCTGGGCGAAGACCTGCAGCCCGGAGTCGACAACCACCTCGATGCAGCGTGTGCGCCCCTGGAAATCAGGCGTCAGGGCTTCGACTGCGGTGTCGGGATTTTCCGCGCGGATTGCACGCACGCAGTCGGCATAGTGTTGCGCGCCGCCATCGGCCAGATCGTCGCGATCCACCGAGGTGAGCACGATGTAACGCAGGTTCATCAAACGTACGGAACGCGCCGCATTGGCGGGTTCTTGCGGATCCAGCCAGCCGCCCGGATTGCCGGTATCCACCGAGCAGAAACGGCAAGCGCGGGTGCAGACCGCGCCCATCAGCATCAGGGTTGCGGTGCCATGGGACCAGCATTCGCCGATGTTCGGGCACTTGGATTCCTCGCAAACCGTGGCGAGCTTGTTGTCGCGAACATTCTGCAAGGTTTCGAAGTAGCGCGGGTCGGAAGGCAACTGGGCGCGCAGCCATCTGGGTTTCTGGCCGCGCACCAGCGGCGCCGCTGTGGCATGGGCCTTGACGCCGTCCTTGATCGCGGAAAAGCCTTGCGGCGCTCGATATTTGGTCCCGCTGGTCACCACCGGGATGCCTTTGAACTTGCTCATGCGGCGATTATACGGCCTTGCATGTTGGGATGGCGCGGCCTGCTCCAAACGCAGGGTCTGCGGATGACAAGGCAAGGCTATAATCAGGCGATAATTCAAGACGAGGAAGACATGGTGCGAATGCTCGGGATGGGCTTGGGGCTGCTGCTTTGTGGCTCGGTATGGGCGAAGGTGAGCGTCGAGGAAGCCGCCCGCCTGGGGGCTGAACTGACGCCCACCGGTGCGGAGAAGGCGGGCCTGAGCGGCTTGCCACACGGCCTGAGCATTCCGAAATGGGATGGCGGCTGGGTCGAGCCGGCCGGTGAAAAACGTGTCCATGCGCCGGAAAATCCGTTCAAGGACGAGGCGCCGCTGTTCGTCATTACGGCGAAGAACTATGCCGGCTACCAGGACATTCTGACCCAGGGGCAGATCGAATTGCTGAAGCTGTATCCGAACAGCTTCAAGATGCGGGTGTACCCATCGCACCGCACGTCCGCCGTGCCCGAGCATGTCAACAAGGCGACCATTGCCAATGCGACCCGGGTCGAGCTGAACGAGATCGGCAGCGGTTTCAGCGGCACGGCCCATGGCTATCCGTTTCCGATTCCGAAAACCGGTCAGGAGCTGATCTGGAACCATATGGCACGTTTCCGTACCAATGGATTTCGTGGTTTCACCAATTCCGCGGTGACCATGGAATCCGGCGATTATGTCATCGAAAGGGCCTATATCGAAGCCGTCATCGAGTACGGCAATCCGGACATCCGGCTGGAGGACTGGGACAATGTGTTCATCCGCCTGTTGCGCAAGATCGTGGCGCCGGCCAACAAGGCTGGCGATACCGTGCTGGTGCATGCGCCGCTGGATCGGATCAAGAACGAGATCCTGATCTGGTCCTACAATCCGGGCACCCGCAAGGTTCGGCGCATCGCCGAGGTGGGGTATGACAATCCGGCGAATGACGGCCTGATGACGCATGATCAGATCGACATGTTCAACGGTCCGCTGGATCGCTACAACTTCAAGCTGGTGGGCAAGAAGCCGGTTCTCGTGCCTTACAACTCCTATGACCTGCACAGCAAGAATCTGAAATATGAAGACATCGTCCACAAGGGACATATCAATCCTGAGCTGGTGCGCTACGAACTGCATCGTTGCTGGGTGCTGGAAGCCACGGTGAAACCGTCAGCGGCGCACATCTACAAGCGCCGCACCCTGTATCTCGATGAGGACAGCTGGCTGATCCTGCTGCAGGACATCTACGATGAACGGGATCAGTTCTGGCGTACCGGCATGTCTTTCGCGTTGCAGTATCCGAACATCCCGCTGCAGATGAATGCCATGCAGGCCCACTATGATCTGCAGTCGCGGCGCTATGTGGTGATCAACATGCAGAACGAGGAGGCCAATCCCGTGGAATACGATTTCGACGCCCCGGCCAAGAACTTCACCACGTCGGCCCTGAAGCGTTTCGGCGATCGGACTCACCGCTGAGTTGACAGAGGGCCGAGGCATGCGCATCGGGGTGGATCTGGGCGGGACCAAGATCGAGGCGGTGGTGATTCAGGGCGCGGCGGTGCTCGCACGGCAGCGGGTGGCCACGCCGGCCGGTGATTATCCGGCCACCCTGGCGGCGATTGCGGTGCTGGTCGCAGATCTGGAGGACGAGGTCGGGGTGACGCCACTGCCCGTCGGGCTGGGCCACCCCGGCTCCATCTCGCCGCAGACCGGCCTGCTGCGCAATGCCAATTCCACCTGCCTGAACGGGCGAGCGTTCCGGCAGGATCTCGAGGCCCGGCTGCAGCGACCGGTCAGCCTGGCCAATGATGCCAACTGTCTGGCCCTGTCAGAGTTGCATGATGGGGCGGCCCGCGGTGAGGAGTCGGTCTTTTTCGTGATTCTGGGCACCGGTGTGGGCGGGGCGCTGGTGCAGAACGGATGCCTGCAGATCGGCGCGAACGGCCTGGCAGGCGAATGGGGTCACAATCCCCTGCCATGGATGACCCCGCAGGAGTTCCCCGGTGAAACCTGCTGGTGCGGTCAATCCTGCTGCCTGGAAACCTGGCTGTCCGGACCGGCTCTGGCACGACATCACGCAAATGCGGGAGGCGCGCTAACCGATGTGCCCGGCATCATCGCGCTGGCAGAGCAGGGTGACCGGCTGGCGCGGCGCAGCCTGGATCTTTACGCCGATCGGCTGGCGCGCGCGCTGGCCTCCATCATCAACAGCATCGATCCGGCGCTGATCGTTCTCGCCGGCGGGCTGTCACAGATGCGTTATCTTTACCAGGACGTCCCTCGACTGTGGTCGAAATGGACATTTGCTGACGTGGTCAGCACCCGTTTGGAGCCTGCCCATCACGGCGATGCCAGTGGTGTTCTGGGCGCCGCCAGATTGGAATAGCACGATGTTGCAGCTGTACACCTATTACCGCAGTGTTTCGGCACATCGGGTGCGGATTGCACTGAACTACAAGGCCGTGCCGCACCGCTCTGTTTTCATTGATGAGGACAGCGGACAGCAACTCGGCCAGGACTATCTGCAGCACAATCCGCAAGGCCTGGTGCCGGCGTTGGTGGTGAGCCCGGAGCTGACCATCACGCAGTCTTCGGCGATTCTGGAATATCTGGAGGAGCGTTACCCCGAGCGGCCTCTGCTGCCGGAGGACATTGCCGATCGCGCCAGGGTTCGCAGCTTTGCCCAGGTCATGATCGCCGATATGCAGCCCTTCAACATCCTGCGCGCCTATTATTATCAGCGCGATGTCATGGGCATCGACAAGGCGGCGCGGCGAGCCTGGTATGACCACTGGATGCACAAAGGATTCGCGGCCCTGGAGTCCCTGCTGCAAACCCATTTGCGCCCCGGCGCTTATTGCCACGGGGATGCCCCGAGTCTGGCGGATATCTGCCTGGTGCCACAGGTCAGCAATGCGCTGCAGAACAAGCTTGATTTAAGCGCTTATCCCAGCATCCGCCGCATCTATCAGACCTGCATGGCGCAGTCGGCGTTTCAGGCCGCAGATCCCGAGGTGCAGCGGGACCGGCTCCACAAGGCCGTTGCCCAGGGGTAGCGCGCGGCCTATAGTCTTCTTCCTTGCAGGGAGGAGACCTCGTGGGAAACCTGAAAATACAAGAACATGGACTGCAACTCGCCCAGGTTGAGGCGATCGCGGCAACCAGGGTCAGCGGGATGGAACGCGACACGCTGATCGCTTTCATCCGCAGCTATTTCGAAAATGTGGCCCAGGACGTCATCAGCGGCCTGCACGCACCAGAGCTGTTCGCCATCGCTTACAGCCATTTCCAGTTCAGCGCCCAACGTGAGTCGGATCAGCAACTGATGCGGATCTACCAGCCCGCGCATGACGGGCACGGCTGGACCAGTGATGCCAGAGTCCTGGAAACCACCGTGCCGGATCGACCGTTTCTGGTGGATTCGCTGGTCATGGCAATCCGCGCTGCCGGGGGCAGCGTACGCTGGCTGATCCACCCGGTGCTGGCGGTGCGTCGGGATGCCAGGGGCAGGCTGGTCGAAGTCGGATCGGCGGGCAAGTCGGGGCCGAGCTCAGAATCGCTGATTCATATTCAGTTCGACGGCATTGAAGATGAGGCCCTGCTGCAGCAACTGGCGCAGCGCGTGGAGCGTGTACTCGTCGACCTGTCGCTGGTGGTCGATGACTATCCGAAAATGCGTGAGCGTTTGCAGCAACTGGTGGAGGAGCTTTCCCATCCACCACCGGGCATCGATCCGGAAGATATCGCCGAAGTGGCGGCACTGCTGCACTGGCTGGATGACCATCATTTCACCTTTCTGGGTTTCGGTGAGAGCCTGCGGGTTGGTGAAGGGGAGGAGGCCTACTTCAAATATCTGCCGGAAAGCGGGCTGGGCCTGAATCGCGGGCAGGAGCAGGATCAGCATGTCATCGCGCCGGCGGCGGAACTCGACAAGTACGCGAGTTCCAAACGCCCGGTCATCGTCACCAAGGCGAATGTCCGCTCGCACATCCATCACGACGAGTACCTGGATTCGATTTCGGTCAAGCGGTTCGATGCGCAGGGCAATGTGCTGGGGACCTGCCGTTTCGTGGGTCTGTTCTCTGGCGCGGTCTACAATTCCCTGCCGCGCAGCATGCCCGGTCTGCGCCGCAAGATCAGCTGGGTGATCGCGCATTCGCGCTTGCGTCCGGGCAGTCACGCGGCCAAGCAGATTCAGGAAATTCTCGACGGCCTGCCGATCGACGAGCTGTTCCAGAGCAGTGAACAGGAATTGCTGGATCTGGCCTCCGGTGTCCGCAGCCTGCGGGATTGTCAGCAGCTGCGTCTGTTCATGCGACGTGATCGCTATGGCCGCTTCTTCTCCTGTTTGGTCTATCTGCCCAAGGATCAGTACGGCTCGGAAGTGCGCGAGCGCATGGGCCGGATGTTGCTCGATTTGCTGGATGGGACCGAGCTTGAACACAAGGTCGAAATTCAGCGCGATGGTCTGGCGCGCATCCAGTTCATCGTTCGCACCCGCCCGGGCAGCAGTTCGCCACTCACCGGCGAGGAACTGGAAAGTCGGCTGGTGGAGGCAACGCGCAGCTGGGATGACGGCCTGCGCAGCTATCTGATGAAGATTCTGCCGGATGCCGATGCGCGTAGTCTCGCCAGACGTTTTCGCGGCGCTTTTCCGGTCAGTTATCGGGAACGCGCCGCGCCGCTTGAGGCGGCGACCGACCTGCAGTTTCTCAACCGCCTGGGGCCTTCCGAAGGGATGTTGGTGCGGCTGCTTGAGGCCCGCAAGGGGGCCTGCGACCTCAGCCTCAAGCTGTATGTGCAAGATCAACCGGCAACCCTGTCGGACGTGCTGCCCACGCTGGAGAATTTCGGTCTCAAGGTGCATTCGCAGCATCCTTATGCGGTGCAGGGCCCGCAGAGCGGGGCATTCTGGATTCAGGAGTTCGCGCTGGAGCAGATCGGCAACAGCGGCTTGCCGAATGAGCGGATCCGCACCCTGTTCGAAGAGGCCTTTCTGCGCACCGTACGGGGCGAGATCGAGGACGACGGGATCAACAGTCTGGTCCTGCTGGCCGGGCTGGACTGGCGGCAGGCCTGTCTTCTGCGCACCATTTGCCGTTATCTGCTGCAAACGGCCTGGCCTTACAGCCAGAACTATATCGAGGGCATCCTGCGGGCCCACGCCGCGATTGCGGGTGATCTGGTGCGCCTGTTCGAAACCAGTTTCGACCCGCAGATCGAGGAGCGCTATCGGGAGGTCGAAGTCGAGGCCCTGTGCGGGCGTCTGAACGACGCGCTGGATCAGGTCAGCAGCCTCGACGTGGACCGCGTGCTGCGGGCTTTTCTCAGCGTGGTCAGTTCCAGTCTGCGAAGCAACTATTTCCAGCGTGATGAGCAAGGTCGCCCCAAGCCCTACATCAGCATCAAGCTGAATCCGGCCGGGATCCCGGAGCTGCCTCTTCCAAAGCCGATGTTCGAGACCTGGGTGTATTCGCCGCAGGTCGAAGGGATTCATTTGCGCGGTGGCAAGGTGGCGCGGGGCGGCCTGCGTTGGTCCGATCGCAAGCAGGACTTCCGCACCGAGGTGCTGGGTTTGGTGAAGGCGCAAATGGTCAAAAACGCCGTCATCGTGCCGGTCGGGGCCAAGGGCGGTTTCGTCGTCAAACGCTCGCTGGAGGGCCTGGATCGCGATGCTTTCCTGGCAGCAGGCATCGAGTGTTACAAGACCTTTATCCGTGGCCTGCTGGATATCACCGACAACTACGTCGAAGGGGAGGTGCGGCCGCCGGAATCGGTGGTGCGATTGGATGACGATGATCCCTACCTGGTTGTCGCCGCTGACAAGGGCACGGCCACATTCTCGGACATTGCCAATACGGTGTCGGCGGAATACGGATTCTGGCTCGGGGATGCCTTCGCGTCGGGCGGGTCGGCCGGCTATGACCACAAGAAAATGGGCATCACCGCGCGCAGCGCCTGGGAATCGGTGAAGCGACATTTCCGCGAGCTGGGCATCGACTGCCAACATCAGGACTTCACCTGCGTGGGCATTGGCGATATGGCCGGCGACGTGTTCGGCAATGGCATGTTGCTGTCCCGTCATATCCGCCTGGTCGCGGCTTTCAACCATCAGCACATCTTCATCGACCCGACGCCGGACCCCGGACTCAGCTATCAGGAGCGTGCCCGCCTGTTCCGGCTGCCGCGCTCCAGTTGGAAAGACTACGATGCGAAACTGATTTCGCCAGGCGGCGGCGTGTTCGAGCGCTCCGCCAAGCTGATCCAGATCTCCGCGGAAGCCCAGCGGGCGCTGGGCATCGCCCAGTCCCGCCTGACGCCCACGGCGCTGATCCATGAGATTCTTCAGGCTCCCGTCGATCTGTTATGGAATGGTGGGATCGGCACCTACGTCAAGGCGCGAAGCGAAAGCCATCTGGATGTCGGTGATCGTGCCAACGACGGCCTGCGGATCAATGGCCGGGAGCTGCGTTGCAAGATCGTCGGCGAGGGTGGCAATCTGGGACTGACCCAGCTGGGTCGCATCGAATTTGCCCTCAATGGCGGGCGCGTGATCACCGATTTCAATGACAACGCCGGTGGGGTGAATTCCTCCGACCGCGAAGTCAACATCAAGATCCCGCTGAACCGTTTGATGCTGGACAAACAGCTGGCGCTCCAGGCCCGCAACGAACTGCTGGAATCCATGACCGAAGACGTCTCCGCTGGGGTGCTGCGCGACTCCTATCTGCAGACGCAGGCCCTCGGCATGATGCAGTATCGGGCCGCCGCGAGGCTCGATGAGCATGCGAACTTCATGCGGACGCTGGAACGCGATGGCCTGCTGAACCGGACCATCGAATTTCTGCCCGATGATGAAAAGCTCAATGAGCGGCGCACCGAGCGCAAGGGATTGAGCCTGCCGGAGCAGGCCGTGCTGGTGTCCTACGGCAAGATCGCCCTGTTCGATGCGGTGCTGGAATCGGACCTGCCGGATGATGCTTTCCTTGAGCGAGATCTGCTGCAGTATTTTCCTGCCGCCCTGCGCAAGGCCCAGCCGGATGCGCTCAGGAGCCATCGTCTGCGGCGGGAAATCGTCGCCACCGTGATCACCAACCAGGCGGTGAATCGCATGGGGGTCACATTTGCCTCACGGGTGGCCGAGGATCGCGGGCTGCATCCTTCACTGGCGGTCAAAGCCTATCTGGGGGCGCGGGAGATCTTCCAGTCGGAACGTCGGTTTGCCGCGATCGAGTCGCTGGATGGGCAGCTCAGCTGTGAAGCCCAATACACCCTGATGGGGCGCACCGTGGCCCTGCTCAAGCACACCACCTCCTGGCTGCTGCGCAATGGGCTGTGCGAGATGCCGCTGGAGTCCCTGGTTGAATCTTTCGCCGCCGGAGCCGTCGCGGTGGAAGGCGCGCTGGATCAGATTTTGTCGGACGCCTACCGTTCCCGCCATGCCAACTATCTGCAGGGTCTGGTGGAGCAGGGGGTGGATGAGGACACCGCGCTGACCCTGGCGAATCAGGTGGTCATCGGCTCGGCGCTGGATGTCACCTTGCTGGCCCAGAGCAGTGAATTCGATGTCCTGGATGTGGCTCCGGTGTACTTCAGCATCGGCGAAAGATTGCAGTTGCCCTGGCTGCTGGCGGAGATCAATGGCCTGAAGGTCGAAGGGCGCTGGCCCGCGCTGGCCCGCAATAATCTGCGCGAAGAAGCCTATGCTCAACTGCGTCAGTTGGTGTCGCGGGCGCTGCAATGTGAAGGAGAGAGTGCGGCGCAGCGGATGCAACGCTGGATCGACGGGCACGCGACGCAGCTGCAGTTTGTCGAACACCGATTGAGCGAGCTGTCGTCCTTGCCGGCGATCGACTATCCGGGGCTGACCATCGCGATGGGAGAGCTTCAGCGCCTGAGCATGTAAACTTGGCGTATGCATACTTTGGAAGACTTCATCGGCAACACGCCGCTGGTGCGTGCCCAGCGCCTTGGCGCGGGCAAACGCAATACGCTGCTGTTCAAGCTGGAAGGCAACAACCCGGCCGGTTCGGTCAAGGATCGGCCCGCCCTGTCCATGATTCTCGGTGCCGAACGTCGTGGCGAGATCAAGCCGGGTGACCGTCTGATCGAAGCCACCAGCGGCAACACCGGTATTGCCCTGGCCATGGTGGCGGCGGTCAAGGGCTATCGCATGTGCCTGATCATGCCCGAGCACCTGTCGGCCGAGCGGCGCGCGGCGATGAAAGCCTATGGCGCCGAACTGATTCTGGTGTCCAGGCAGGAAGGCATGGAAGGCGCCCGCGATCTGGCTCTGCGTATGCAGGCGGAAGGCCAGGGCAAGGTGCTGGATCAATTCGCCAATGGTGACAATCCGCTGGCACATTTCCACGGCACCGGTCCGGAGATCTGGCGTGATACCCAGGGGCGCATCACCCATTTCGTTTCCTCGATGGGCACCACCGGCACGATCATGGGGTGTTCCCGATATCTCAAGCAGCAGAATCCGGCCATTGAAGTCATCGGCGTGCAGCCCGAAGGGGAATCCTCCATTCCCGGTATCCGGCGCTGGCCGGAGGCTTATCTGCCCAGCATTTACGATGCCGGTCGGGTTGATCGGGTGATGGATGTGAATCAGGTGCAGGCAGAATCCTGCATGCGGGCCCTGGCGCAGGAGGAAGGTATTTTCGCCGGGGTATCCTCGGGTGGTGCCTTGTACTGCGCACTGCGCCTGGCCGAGAGTCTGGAAGATGCCGTGATCGTCACCATCGTTTGCGATCGCGGCGATCGCTACATCTCCACAGGCGTCTATCCCGCCTGAGCGGCGCTGCGCCGCTCCACCATTTATTGACTGCAGGATCTATGGGAAAACGGAAAATTGACCGCGAACCGCGCGTGGGTGAGGTCGTCGATCTGAGCCACGACGGACGCGGCGTGTGCCGGCATGAGGGCAAGACCGTGTTCGTTGCCGATGCGCTGCCGGGGGAGACCATCTCCTATCGGCTGATGCAGAAGCGGCGCAGCTTCGACCAGGCGGAATTGCTGGAAGTCCTCAAGCCCAGTCCCGACCGGGTCACGCCGGCATGCGCGCATTTCGGCTACTGCGGCGGCTGCAGCCTGCAACATCTGGACGCCGGGCGACAGCTGGAAGCCAAGCAGAAGCATCTGTCCGAGGTCTTTCAGCGCATTGGCCAGCTCCAGCCGGAACGCTGGCTGGAGCCCCTGGCCGGACCGCTGTGGGGCTATCGGCGGCGCGCCCGGCTGGGGGTCAAGCATGTGCACAAGAAGGGGCGCGTGCTGGTCGGGTTTCGCGAGCGAGGCAAGCCGTACGTCGCCGACATCGACAGCTGCGAGGTGCTGGATCCGCGCGTGGGTCAAAAGCTGGACGTGCTGGCGGAGTTTTTTGCGACGCTGGATGCGCGCGATCGCTTGCCTCAGGTGGAGGTGGCCTGCGCAGATACGGCAGTGGCCCTGGTCATCCGCCATCTGGACCCGCTCAGCCGTGGCGATCTGGACAAGTTGCGCGCCTTCGGCGCCGCGCATGATTTTCAGATCCATCTGCAGTCGGGGGGACTGGATACGGTGATGGCGCTGGACCCACAGGCGCCTAAACTGGTGTATGCCCTGCCGGAGTATTCTGTCGATCTGGAGTTCACGCCGATCGATTTTGTTCAGGTCAATGCGCAGCTCAATCGCGCGATGATCCAGCAGGCGCTGGACCTGCTGGAGTTGCAGGCGGAGGATCAGGTGCTGGAGCTGTTTGCCGGGCTCGGTAATTTCACCTTGCCGATGGCACGCAGCGGTGCTCGGGTGATCGCCGTGGAAGGCGACGCCGGCCTGGTCGCGCGCGGGCGGGACAATGCGCGGCGCCAGGGCCTGGATGCCGACTACCACGTGGCCGATCTGTTCGAGCCGCAGTCGCAGGCCAACTGGCTGGGCGCCGGATTCAACAAGGTTCTGCTGGATCCGCCACGTGCTGGTGCCGAACAGATCCTGCCGGCCGTGCTCGCACCGAAGCCAGAGCGTGTGGTGTATGTGTCCTGCCATCCCGCCAGTCTGGCGCGCGATGCCCGGATCGTGGTCGATGCCGGCTATCGCTGCGAATCCGCCGGCGTGATGGACATGTTTCCCCACACCGGCCATGTCGAATCCATCGCCAGTTTCGTCCGGGCATGAGTCGCCATCTCGACATCGACCTCGGTCGGCAACGGCTGCAGTTGCTGGACGGTGACAGCGTGCTGCGCACCTACGTCATTTCCAGCGCGGCCAATGGTCCCGGAGAGCGCTCCGGCAGCGGTTGCACGCCGCGGGGGCGCCACCGGATCCGGGCGAAAATCGGCGCTGGCGCGCGCTCGGGCACGGTGTTTGTTGGCCGACGTCCGACCGGTGAGGTTTATGGCGCGGAGCTGGCGCGACGGGCACCCGGGCGTGACTGGATTTTGAGCCGGATACTCTGGCTCGCCGGGCTGGAGCCGGGCGTCAATCGTTTCGGTGTGGTGGATACCCAGTCGCGCTACATCTATATACATGGGAGTCCCGAGGAGGACCGGCTTGGTCAGGCGGTTTCCCACGGTTGCATCCGCATGGCCAGCGCGGATCTGATCGAGCTGTTCGAACAGGTCCCGGTCAACTGTCCGGTTCATATCCATGAGTGAGGCCATGCCCGGGCCGCTGATGTTGGATCTGGCGGCAACCCAGCTCACGCCATCCGAGCGTGAGGCCGTGCTGCATCCGCTGGTCGGCGGGGTGATTCTGTTCAGCCGCAATTTCAGCAGCGTGTCGCAACTGGCCGATCTGGTGCAGACGATTCGTGCGATGCGCGCAGAGCTCCTGATCGCAGCCGATACGGAAGGCGGCCGGGTGCAGCGATTTCGCGAGGGATTCCTGCGTTTGCCCGCCGTGGCGCGCTACGGGGCGCGGTACCAGCGCGAGGCGGTGAGTGCCTGCCGGCTGGCGCGGCTTGGGGGCTGGTTGCTGGGCGCGGAGTTGCGGGCGCTGGATCTGGATCTGGCCTTTACCCCGGTGCTGGATCTGGATGGTGGAGTTTCAACGGTGATTGGTGATCGGGCATTCGCCGATTCGGCCCAGGCTGTTGCGGATCTGGCTGCGTCTCATGCCCAGGGGCTGCGTGCCGCCGGCATGGCCGCCACCGGCAAGCATTTTCCCGGACACGGCTTCGTGGTGCCGGACTCCCACCTGGAACTGCCGGTGGATGAGCGCAGCCTGGACGACATTCTTGCGGTCGATCTTGCGCCCTATCGGCGGCTGATCGCTGAAGGCCTGGAGTCGGTGATGGTTGCACACGTGCGCTATGCCAGGGTGGATCCATGGCCGGCCAGCATCAGCGCGTACTGGATCGGGCAGCAACTGCGAAAGGGCCTGGGTTTCACCGGCGCGGTGTTCAGCGATGATCTGAGCATGGGCGGGCTGGCCCGTTTTGGCAACGTGCATGCCCGATTTCGTGCAGCGCTTGATGCCGGGTGTGACATGGTTCCGGTTTGCAATCAGCCGCAGGATGTGGCCGCTTTGCTGGCGGCAGACGCTCCGGACTGGAATCCGGAGCTTGGTCACCGCCTGGCCAGGCTGCGTGGCCGTGGTCCGGCTTCTGGTCTGGATGTGCTGCGGCAATCTGAGGAGTACCAGCTTGCAAGCCAGAGCTTGCAGCAGATGATGAAGGTGACGATCTAGCATGCAGGATATTTTCGAGCTCTATCAGAACGGCCACTGGATCGTGCGCGTCTTCGCCGTGGTGCTGGCCGTGGTCACGGTCAATCTGCTGCTGCGGCTGTTGCTCGCGCGCTTGCATTCCCGCGTCAAGGCCAGCACCACGATCTGGGACGATGCCATGTACGAGGCGATCAACCCGCCGCTGCGTCTGCTGATCTGGATCATCGGTCTGGGCATTGCCGCCGATCTGGTGGAGCCGCTGAACGAGGAGACGGTGTTTGCCTATGTTGATCCGGTCCGACGGGTTGCGGTCATTGGCAGCCTGGTCTGGTTTCTTGTCCGCCTGGTGCATCATGTCGAGCTGGCCCTGCTGCAGCGGTCAGCCACGGGAGGCGAGCCGGTCGATCGCACCACTGTCGAAGCGATCGCCAAGCTTCTGCGTCTGAGCGTCATTATTACCGGTGTGCTGGTGGTTCTGCAGACCTTGGGATTCTCGATTTCCGGCGTGCTGGCCTTTGGTGGTATCGGTGGCATCGCGATTGGTTTTGCCGCCAAGGACATGCTCGCCAATCTGTTCGGCGGCCTGACGGTCTACATGGACCGGCCTTTTTCGGTGGGTGACTGGGTGCGCTCTCCGAGCATGGACATCGAAGGCACGGTGGAGAAGATCGGCTGGCGCAGCACCCGCATCCGGCGTTTCGACAAGCGGCCGATCTACGTGCCGAATTCGCTGTTCACCAGCATGGTGGTGGAGAACCCCTCGCGGATGACCAATCGCAGGATCCACGAGACCTTTGGCATCCGCTACGCCGATGCCGGTGTCATCAATGCGGTGGTGGCGGAGGTGCGCGACTATCTCAAGCAGCACGCGGAGATCGACCAGGACCAGACCGTGATCGTCAATTTCAACGGCTATGGCAACAGCTCTTTGGACTTCTTCATCTACTGCCTGACCCGGACCACCAGCTGGGTCAAGTTCCACGAGGTCAAGCACGAGGTGCTGTTACAGGTGCATGCCATCGTGACCCGGCATGGCGCCGAATTTGCCTTCCCCACCCGGACCCTGCACATGCAGCCGGCCACAGCGGAAATCCAACACGATGAATGATTTTTTGCCACGCGCCCAGGAAATCCTGCCGCGCACTGAGGTCTTGCTGAACGAGGTCGAGGTCGAGCGCTGCTATGACCGCATGGCCGCGCAGATCAGTGCGGATCTGGCCGACCGCGATCCGGTGATTCTCTGCGTCATGCTGGGCGCTTTGCATGTGACGGCGGAACTCACCAAACGCCTGAGTTTCCCATTCGAGCTGGATTATCTGCATGCCACCCGATATCAGGGAGAAACCCGCGGTGGGGATCTGGTCTGGAAGGTGAGCCCGAGCCTGAGCCTGCAGGATCGCCATGTGCTGGTGATTGACGACATTCTTGATGAAGGCCACACGCTGGCCAGCATCGAACGCTGCCTGCTCAGCCAGGGGCCGGTCGATCTGAAGACCGCGGTGCTGGTGGAAAAGCAGCACGCCCGCCGCGAGGCTGGCCTGGAGGCGGATTATGTGGGCGTCAGACTGCCGGATCGTTACCTGATAGGCTGCGGTATGGACTATCGCAACTATTATCGGCAGCTTCCCTATATCGCTGCATTGAGGACGGACTGATGCTCGGTCTGATTGGCGGCACCGGCCTGAACCAGTTGGACGGCTTTGAATTGCAGGAGCGGCGTCGCGTGCGTACGGCCTATGGTGAGCCGGCAGCGGATGTGCAGATTGGCCGCCTCGGCGATCTGCCGCTGTGTTTTCTGCCGCGCCATGGTGAGGGTCATGTGCTGCCACCGCATGCGATCAACTATCGCGCGAATATTGCCGCCCTGGCCGAAGCCGGGGTCAGGCAGATCATCGGTGTTGCGGCGGTGGGTGGCATTGGCGCGCACATGGCGCCGGGCGAACTGGTGCTGCCGGATGATCTGATTGACTACACCTGGGGGCGTGAGCACAGCTACAGCCTGACCGCGGATGACGACCTCAAGCATGTGGAATTCGATCCGCCGTACGATCCGGCACTGCGCGAGGCCCTGCTGCAGAGCGCGCGTGCTCAGCGCATTACCGTACGGTATCCGGCGGTACACGGGGTGACCCAGGGGCCGCGACTGGAAACGGCGGCGGAAATCCGTCGCCTGGCGCGTGATGGCTGCGACATCGTGGGCATGACCGGAATGCCGGAGGCCGGGCTTGCGGCCGAAATGCATCTGCCCTATGCCTGCCTGGCCGTGGTCGTGAACTGGGCCGCCGGGATCGGAGAGGGCACGATCCACGCCGAAATCGAGCGCTTCATCGAGGCCGGCATGGCCAAGGCGCGTAAGGTCCTGCAGGGGCTGGTCCTGCCATCCTAAGGGGCTTGGTCAGTCCACGGTGTGCCGGCCGGTGGGGACTAATTCGGGCGCGTGTCCGCGGTGGTGTCTTCGGCTGCAGGGTCTTCTTCCGGTACAGTTGCCACAGCGGTGAGTCGAGCCAGCAGGCCAAGCTTGGGGTGATCGAAATAGGCGGTGAGGCCGGGCCGTAGGCGGCGTTCCTGCTGCAGGCGGAATTGCTGCACCTGATCGCGAAAATACTCCTGTCGTCCATCCGGGTCCACTTCATTCGGCAGGACGCCCGGTAGCACCAGCAGCAAGGACACGTCGAACTGCAGGATCGGGTGGATCGCATGATCCAGTTGCACCCAGCCGAAGAAATCTTCTGCATCCATCGGTGGTGCGAGGTCTGGCTGGCTGAGCCAGTAATCCATCATGGACGCCCCGGCCTGGCGCGTATCGCGGGCGACCAGTCGCAGCGCCTGGCTGCCGCGCAATTCCAGTTTTGGTGTCCGGGTCTTCTGCGCAAAGCGCAGGCTGTGCTGGCTGAGAATGCGGTAGCGGCCGCTGCGGCGCAGCTTGTCGCCGGCCGCGAACAGCCGGGAGCCCTGGGCGGAAAGGATCTGGATGCCCTGCTCACGCGCGGGGCCGGTGATGTACAGGGGCAGAGTGTCGGCATCCGCCATGCTGGGCATGGCGGGGGCGAGCGCCAGTAGCGGCTGCGGCCAGGTGATGGGTTTGAACGTCCAGGTCTCGCTGAAGCCACTGCGTTCGCTCTGCAGGCGCTCGAACGCGACCAGGTCCAGTTGCCAGCGCTCCTCGCTGGCCGCAGCGCAGAGCAGGGGCAGGCAGAGTCCCAGTGCGAGAATATTTTTTGTCCACATGGTGAGATTATTTGCCGAGTAGATGCAGGAGTACAGCACGGATGTGTTTGATTCGTTCATCGAGACTCAGCATGCTGCGCTGAATATCCAGGCGTTTCTCCCCCTGAAGGCGGTAATGGCGGGGGTCGGACTGGATCAGACCGATGACGCGCGCCGGATCAATGGCTTCGGGGCGGCCGAAATGCAGGCGGGCGCCGTCATCCGCCGCATCAATGCGGGCCAGTTGCAAGGGCGCGGCGAGACTGCGGATGCGGTGCAGCGCAAACAGGTTTTCGGTCGCCGGCGGGAGCAGTCCGAAGCGATCAATGAGTTCAATTTTAAGATCATCCAGGTCGCGTTCCTGGGCATCATTGATGCGCTTGTACAGCACCAGACGGGTGTGAATGTCCGGGATGTAGTCCTGTGGCAGCAGGGCGGTGATGCCCAGGTCGACCTCCAGCTGTGGGCCATCGCCCAGCGGATCGGCGCCGAGTTCGCCATCGCGCAGCGCGCGCACCGCTCGGTTCAGCATCTCGGTGTAGAGGGTGAAGCCGACCTCCTGGATCTGGCCGCTCTGCTCCTCGCCCAGCAGTTCCCCGGCGCCGCGAATTTCCAGATCATGGGTGGCGAGCTGGAAGCCGGCGCCGAGTTCCCCCATGGCTTCAATCGCGGCCAGACGCTGTTCGGCATCCTTGCTCAGCTGGCTGGCTTCCGGCACCAGTAGATAGGCATAGGCGCGATGGTGGGAGCGGCCGACTCGCCCGCGCAGTTGATGCAACTGGGCCAGGCCCAGGTGGTCTGCGCGGTTGATCAAGATGGTGTTGGCATTGGGGATGTCGATGCCCGATTCGATGATGGTGGTGCAGACCAGCAGGTTGAAGCGGTTGTGATAGAAATCCAGCATCACCTGCTCCAGTTCACGCTCATGCATCTGGCCGTGGGCGACGGCCACCCGGGCTTCCGGCACGATCTCACCGAGCTCCCGGGCAATTCTCTGGATGTCCTGCACCCGATTGTGCAGGAAGTAGATCTGGCCGCCGCGCTTGAGCTCGCGTTGACAGGCTTCCCGGATCACCGCGCTTTCCCATTGGCTGATGAAGGTCTTGATCGCCAGGCGCCGGGTGGGCGGGGTGGCGATGATGGACAGATCGCGCAGGCCGCTCATGCTCATGTTGAGGGTGCGTGGAATCGGCGTGGCGGTCAGGGTCAGCATGTCGACCTCGGCCCGCAAGGCTTTCATGCGCTCCTTGTGGCGCACGCCAAAGCGCTGCTCCTCATCGATGATCACCAGACCAAGATCGGCGAAGCGAATGTCCGGCTGCAGCAGGCGATGGGTGCCGATCACGATGTCGATCTTGCCTTCGCTCAGTTCCGTCAGCAGACCACCTTGCTGCTTGCCGGTCTTGAGCCGTGACAGGCCCTCGACTCGAATCGGCCAGTCGGCGAAACGGTCGGAGAAGGTTTGCAGATGCTGGCGCGCGAGCAGGGTGGTGGGCGCCAGCACGCAAACCTGCTGGCCGGCGTGTGCCGCGGCAAAGGCGGCGCGCAGGGCGACCTCGGTCTTGCCGAAGCCGACATCACCGCAGACCACCCGGTCCATCGCCTGGGGGCGCGCCATGTCGGCCAGCACGTCATCGATCGCCTGGGCCTGATCGTCGGTTTCGGTGAACGGAAAGCCGGCGGCAAAGCGTTGATACTCTTCATGGTCTAGGCGGATCGCCCGGCCCGGCCGGGTCGCGCGGCGGGCCTGGATTTCCAGCAGTTCGGCGGCGACGTCCCGAATCCGTTTGGCGGCTCGTTCGCGGACCTTCTTCCAACGATCGGAACCCAGGCCATGCAGGGGCGGATTCTCCGAGTCGCCGCCGGTGTAGCGGTGCACCAGGTTGAGGCTGGTCACCGGCACATAGATGCGGTCCCCGCCCCGATATTCCAGGGTCAAAAATTCCTGCTCGATCTCACCCACATTCAGGGTGCTCAGGCCCTGGTAAAGGCCGACGCCATGGTCGCGATGGACAATGGGCATGCCGACCTGAAGATCGGTCAGATCCTTGAGCAGGGATTCGGCATCGCGCGCGGCGCGTCGGCGCCGCTGGGTCGGTGGCCGCTGGCCCAGCAGATCGGCTTCGGTGACGATGCGCAGATCCAGCTCCGGCAGGGCGCAGCCGGCTTCCAGATTGGCGCTGACCAGGCCATAGCGACTGCCGCTGTCGAGATACTCCCGCAAGTTCGCCACCCGGCGCGGGGTGATGCCCTGTTGCTGCAGTGCTTCGAACAGGGTTTCCCGGCGTCCGGCGGACGGGGCCACGAACAGAATGCGCTCGTCTGGGGCCTGGAGCTGGGCCAGCTGCTGGCTCAGGGTTTCGGCACGCGCGGTGAGGGATGGCGCCGCGGCTTGCGCCCGAATCTGCGGGTGGGCGCTCAGATGCTGATACACCGCGCTGGGCGACAGAAACATCTCATCCGGTCGTAGCAGCGGTCGCTCGATATCATGGCCGCGCTGATCATGCCGTTCCTCGATCTGCTGCCAGTGGCTTTGCAGCGAGGCATCCGCGCACAACAGGCCGATCTGGCAGGCGGCGGGGAGATAATCGAACAGGTTCGCGCAGCGATCGAAAAACAGGGGCAGGTAGTATTCGATGCCGCCAGGCGCGATGCCCTTGCTGATGTCGGCATAGATCCGGCTGCGATGGATGTCGCCGGGAAAACGTTCACGGTAGCGGGTGCGAAAGCCTTCGATGCCGGCCTTGTCGAGCGGAAATTCCCGTGTCGGCAGCAGGCGGATGCTGTCGATCTTGGCTTCCGAGCGCTGGGTTTCCGGATCGAAGTAACGGATGCTGTCCACTTCGTCATCGAACAGATCGATGCGAAACGCGGAATCTTCACCCATCGGGTAGATGTCGAGAATCGACCCGCGCACCGCGAATTCGCCGTGATTGTAGACTTCGTTGACCGCGGTGTAGCCGGCTTCGGCCAGGCGCTGTCTTTCGGCCGTGAGCTCGAGCTTCTGTCCGCGGCGGATGAACAGCGCATTGCGGCCGACAAACTCCGGCGGCGGCAGGCGCTGCATCAGGCAGGATGGCGAGGTGACGATCAGGCCAGCGCCGAGCTGGCCGAGCTGATAGAGCAGGCCGAGGCGATCGGAAATCAGGTCCTGGTGTGGTGAATACAGGTCATAAGGCAGGGTTTCCGGGTCGGGAAAATGCAGCACCGGCAGCGCATCGGCAAAGAAGCGCAGCGCATCTTCCAGCCGATAGGCCTCATGCTCATCGGCGGCCACCAGCAGCAGGGGGCATTTCTGTTCCCGCGCATGGGCGATCAACGCCGGCGCGAGACGATCGACCGCCGGCCGATCGGCGATGGTCTGTTCGCTCACTGCTTGGCGTATTGTCGGGCCAGGTCCAGACGTTGGCCATAGGCCTGACGGGCCACCTCGGCGTCGGCCAGGAAGTGTTTCAGCTCGTCCATGTGCAGGGCCTGCGGTCCATCAACCAGCGCCACTTCCGGTTTCGGATGGAAGTCCACCAGCACCATGTTGGCACCGGCGATGATGCCCTGAGCGGTGACATGGAACAGATCCAGCAAACCATCCGGGGCCCGGCTGCGGGCGCCGACCGAGTGGGAGGGGTCGATGCAGACCGGCATGCGGGTCAGGCGTTTGAGCACCGGCACGTGACTGAAGTCGACGAAGTTGCGGTGCGGGTCGCCCATATTGGTCTTCATGCCACGCAGGCAGAAAATGACGTTGCTGTTGCCCTCGCTGGCCAGGTACTCGGCCGCATTGAGAGATTCTTCCAGGGTGATGCCGAAGCCGCGCTTGAGCAGAATCGGAAATTCCTGTTGCCGACCCACCGCCTTGAGCAGTTCGAAGTTTTGCGTGTTGCGGGTGCCGATCTGCAGCATGACGCCGGTCGCGAAGCCGGTGCGCTCCAGGGCCGAGTAGATTTCATCGATGTGCTTCTCATGAGTGATCTCCATCGCGATCACCTTCATGCCGTGCTTGCCCGCCAGCTCGAACACCCAGGGCAGGCAGGCCGCGCCATGGCCCTGGAAGGAGTAAGGGTTGGTGCGCGGCTTGTAGGCCCCCATGCGGGTGCAGACCTGAGCTTCGGCGGCCAGCGCGGCCATCATCTGATCGACATGTTCCTGGATATCCACCGCACACAGACCGGCAAAGATGTTCAGATTGTCCTGGCCGAAGCGCACGCCATTGTAGGTGAAGCTGCTGGGACGCTTCTCGTCCTGATGGCGGCCCAGCACACGATAGGCTTCGGAGATGCGCACCACGCGTTCCACGCAGGGCAATTCCTGCATGTCTTCGGTCGCCAAGGCAAGGGTGTCGCCGAGCAGGTAGATCTCGGTGAGGGTCTGCTGCACGCCCTCGACCTGGTGGACGCGAAACTCCACGTCCCGGAGGCCCTGCAGAAGCTTGAGCAGATTTTGGTAGTCCTCGGAGGACTGATCGGTATTGGGGTGCAGAATCAGAATCATGGTCAGGCGTGTTCCGGTGTGGGGCGGGACAACAGGGCGTCTGTCCGCGCCGCGCAGATGAAATCGTTGAGCGTGAGGCCCGATGCGGCATGGGTGGTCCAGCTGACCGTGCACTCGCGATAAGCCAGCTGAATTTCCGGGTGATGATCCTGCTGGTGCGCCACATCGGCCACGGCGTTGACGAAGGCCATGACCTGATGGAAGTTGCGAAAGCAGAAACGGGCCTGGATCGCAAGATTGGGCGGCATCAGCTGCCAGCGTGCATCCAGTTCGGTCAGCTGCCGGCGACAGGCCGCCTCGTCCAGCGGCGGGATGCCGCCTTCGCAGGCGCGACAGTGTTGCTCTCGCAGAGACTCGGCCATGGCAGGGAAGCGGAAACAGGGCGCGCAAACATAACAGTGTGCCGGTTCAAGCTCAATGGCCGACGCACTGGCCAAGCGGCCGCAGCGCGGTCCGGGCTGGCGTATTGCATAATCCGGACTTCCCTTTGCGAACGAGCGGCGAATGAAAGCAGCGGACAATCTGATCTGGATCGATCTGGAAATGACCGGCCTGAACCCGGTGAAGCATCGAATTATCGAGATCGCTACGATCGTGACGGACAGCCAGTTGAACGTGCTGGCGGAGGGCCCGTCACTGGTGATTCATCAGGATGAAAGCCAGCTGCTGGCGATGGACGAATGGTGCACCCGAACGCATGGTGAATCCGGGCTGACCCAGCGGGTGCGGGCCTCATCGCTGGATGAGGCCGAGGCGCAAAGCCAGACCCTGGACTTCCTGTCGGGCTATCTGGACCCGGGGCAGTCGCCGATGTGTGGGAACAGCATCGGTCAGGATCGGCGGTTTCTCGATCGTTACATGCCGGAGCTTGAGGCCTTCTTCCATTACCGCAATCTGGATGTCAGCAGCCTGAAAGAGTTGGCCCGGCGCTGGGCGCCAGAGGTGTATGCGGGAGTCAAAAAGGCTTCTCGCCATCTGGCGCTGGACGACATTCGTGATTCCATTGCCGAACTGGCCTACTACCGTGAACATTTCCTGAAATGAAAAACGGCCCCGCATCCAGGACGCGGGCCCGTTCTTGTTCTCTCATTGCGCAGGAGCGCGCGAAATTCGAGCTGCGCGCAAGCCGGGGGGGCGGTGCGCGGCCAATTTAGATCGCGATGTCCTGCAGGTCGCCACCTTGGGCCAGGTAGTCGCTCACCCAGCGTGGTTTACGACCACGGCCACTCCAGGTCTGCTCCGGGTCGCTCTTGTTGCGGTACTTCGGTGCGACCTTGGAACGTCCGGTGCTTTTCGCAGCGGAACTGCGTCCGGGCAGGTCATCCAGGCTCATGCCGTTCTCGGCCAGCAAGGATTTGACCTGGTTGATCACGTCCTGCCGTTTCTGCTGTTGTTTGCGCCGCAATTCCGACTGTATATCGGCCTGCAGGTTGGCAAGTTCGCTGACATCAAGTTTTTTCAAGTCCATTTATCGTCCTTATGTTCTCTGCCTGTAAGACACGGCCATGACTATTCTGTCAGGTGCCGATGAATGCGTGTGACAGCGTGGATTTTAATTAAAAGAACGATGAATGCAAGATTTATCGCATATGGAACTTTTTCAGGGTGTTGGGATTGAAATACTTTTTTGGTTTATACCAATCGTATTCAATCATGTTTTTCTCTTCATTGGTCATATTCAATATGACATAGCGGCGTGACTGCACATCGTAGTGCACCTGCACGGCATTAATCGTGACCGGCACATTCTGAAAGGTGATGGCGTGAGCCTCGGCGGTACGCCAGAACTGATCATGCTCATCGTGCATGTCCTGCAGCAGGATCAGCCAGGAATCCTCGTCCAGGTAAAAGGTGCGCCGCTTGTAGATGTGATTGTAGCCGTCGCGAACCACCGCTTCGATCACCCAGACCCGATGCAATTCGTAGCGGGTGAGGGTTTGGTTGATGTGTTTACGGGTAATGATTTCGTCGTATGTCCGTGCGCTGCTGTACAGTTCGTAGGCGTTATAAGGAACATAAATCTCCTTCTTGCCGATCATCTTTACGGTATAGCGATCCAGCGGACCATTGAACATGTCGATCTGGTCATGGGTCATCAGACCATCAAAA